>CAZNJE010000003.1:181067-186104 GCA_964573295.1 uncultured bacterium
GGGGACGCCGGCAATGTCGTCTTGTATGCCTCCTGTCTCTGGTCTAGTCTCGCGCTGGACGGGACAAAGAGTCACCCAGCTCTCGTCCTGCGTGTTCATTGTGATCGTCGGTCTGCGAGTCGGGAGACAGCTTCATGCCAGGAAGTGGGCAGCCCCCTTCGCCCATGGCCCTTCTCGTTCTGGGCACCATCGCGCTCGTCGCGGTGGTCGCGCTCGCACTCGGCCTGCTGTGGGTTCGCCGAAAGCACGCCCAGCTCGACGATCTGTCTCGGCGGATCCAGGAACGGGAACAAGCCGGAGAGGACCTTCGCCACACCCACCAGATGCTGGCCCGGACCGAAGGAATCGCAAATCTCGGAAGCTGGGAATGGGATATCAAGACCGACACGGTCCGCTGGTCCGACACACTCTTTCGCATTTTCCAACGTGACCCGGCCCGCGGCGCTCCCTCCTTCGCCGAACACGAGCAGCTCTACGTCGCCGAGGACATGGAAGGCTTGCGAGCCGCCGCAGACCTGTGCATCACCCAGGGGATTCCTTACGAGCTGGAACTGCGCGCCATCCGTGCCGATGGCGCGATCCGCCACTGTATCGCCCGCGGCCAGGCCGAGCGCGACTCCCAAGGCCGTATCCATCGGCTGGTCGGATCCTTGCAGGACATCACCGAACGCCACACAGCCCAGGAGGAGCTGCGCGCGAACGAGCGATACCTCCAGGCCATTCTCCAGACAACGATCGACGGCTTCTGGGTCATCGACGCCGACCACCGGATCATCGAGGTCAACCAGGCCTATTGCGATCTGCTCAGGTATTCCCGCGACGAGTTGCTGGGCCTGACGGTTGCCCAAATCGAAGCCCTCGAACGGCCCGAAGACACAGCCCGGCGCATCGAACGGATCAAGCGGGAGGGGTCGGAGGTCTTCCTTACCAAGCATCGCCGCAAGGATGGGAGCACATTTCCGGTCGAGGTCTCCTGCTCGTTCCTCTCGGAGCACGGCGGCCGGTTCGTCTGTTTCTGCCGGGACCTCACCGAGCGGATGCAGGTCCAGGACCGGCTGGCCTTGCTGGCCCGCATGCTCGATCACGCGCCCGCTTCCATCACGATTCACGATACCGAGGGGCAGTTCGTCTACTGCAACCGTCAAACCCTGCGCCTGCATGGCTTCGAGAACGAGGAGGAGTTCCTCTCGATCCCGCTGACTGACCTCGACGTCCCCGAGAGCGCAGCACTTCTAGCCGAGCGATTCCGTCTCATCAACGAAGTCGGGGAAGCTCGCTTCGAGTCCGCCCACTACCGCCAGGATGGGTCCGTGGTGCCGCTCGAGATCCTGGCCAAGAAGATGGAGTGGCACGGTAGGCCAGCCGTGCTCAGCATCGCGACCGACATCACCGAGCGGAAAGAGGCCGAAAGGGCGATGCGAGAGAGCGAGATGCGTTTCGAGCATCTCTTGAACGAAGTTGCGATGGTCTCGGTTCAGGGCTACCGGCTCGACGGCACCACGCTGTACTGGAATCGCGGCTCCGAGCAGCTCTATGGATACTCGTCCGATGAAGCCGTGGGCCGCAATCTGCTGGATCTCATCATTCCTCCCGAGATGCGGGCCGCGGTGGCCGAGGCAATCCAAGTGATGGCCAAGACGGGCGAGCCCATCCCCGCCTCCGAACTCGAGCTCATGCGCAAAGATGGTTCGCGCATCTGGGTCTACTCCACCCATGTGATGCTGCCGCGCCGCGGACAGCCGCCCGAGCTGTTCTGCATCGACGTCGATCTCAGCGAGATCAAACGCGGCGAGGCGGAGCGTACCCGGCTGCACGAACACCTCAGCCAATCGCAGAAGCTCGAATCGATCGGCCGCCTCGCCGGCGGGGTGGCCCACGATTTCAACAACATGTTGGGGGTCATCCTGGGCCATGTCGAACTCTCGCTCGATGATATGGATCCAGCCGATCCCTTGAACGCCAGCCTGCAGGAGATCCGCGCGGCGGCCAGACGGTCGGCGGATCTGACCGGCCAGTTGCTGGCCTTCGCACGCAGGCAAACCGTGGCGCCGCAAGTGTTGAATCTCAACGAAACCGTCGAGTCCATGATCCGCATGCTCAGCCGCCTGATCGGCGAAGATATCGAACTTCAATGGAAACCGGGGCCTGATCTCGATCATGTGCGTATGGACCCATCGCAGCTCGACCAGGTCCTGGCCAATCTGTGTGTCAACGCGCGGGATGCGATCGGTCAAGCCGGCGGCACCATTCGAATCGAGACCGCTCATGCATGTCTTGACCCTTCCTTCTGCGCCGAACACGCCGGCATACAGCCCGGTGAGTATGTCTTGCTGGCCGTCGGTGATAACGGATGCGGCATGGATCATAGGACCCGAGAGATGGTATTCGAGCCGTTCTACACCACGAAGGGCCCGGGTGAAGGGACCGGCCTGGGCCTCGCCACCGTCTATGGCATCATCAAGCAGAATGACGGCTACATCTACGTGGACAGCAACCCCGGACAGGGCTCCACCTTCCGAATCTACCTGCCGTGCCACGCGGTCCCTCTGGTCAAGGAGCCGGAAGCGCCCGCTGAGCGGCGCGTCCCGCCCGTAGCGCACGAGACCATCCTCGTCGTTGAGGACGAAACCTCCATTCTCCGCATGACCCGGTCCATGCTCGAGAGACAGGGCTACACGGTACTCACGGCCTCCCTGCCCCGTGAAGCGCTTCGCCTGGCTGCCGAACATGACGGAAACCTCGACTTGCTCATCGCCGACGTCGTCATGCCGGAGATGAACGGCCGCGAGCTGACCGCCGAGCTTCTCTCTCTCCATCCGGATTTGAAGTGCCTTTTCATGTCGGGCTACACGTCCAACGTCATCGCCCATCACGGTGTGCTCGAGGACGGGTTGAGCTTCATTCAGAAACCCTTCTCCAGCCAGGAGTTGGCAGCGGCGGTTCGCAAGACGCTCGAAACCGGCTAGCGTGCGGAAACCGGCACCGTTCCAACGGCGATGGCTGTGCCCACCGAAGGCGCGGGTCGGCTCCACATGAGAAAGGATGCGGCATGGACGCAACCTCCGTCCAATGGCAGGCCCTGGAACGTCGTTGCCGCCAGGCCGAGGCCGCGCTACGGAAACGCGCGGAGGGCGACGAACGCAAGGCCCAGCTATGGCACGCCCTTCTCGACCTCCGGCAAGTGAGCCACACCTCCGAGATCCAGGCCGATCCCCGCCGCCTGTTCGAGCACATCTGCACCCGCCTGGCCGGCTCTCGGCTGCACCAGGTCGTGTGGGTGGCGTCGTTGCCGGGAATGCTGCCCGGAACGTCGACCACCGCCCCAACCACGACACCCTCCACGACACAGCCCGACTTCATGATCCGGGGCCCTTCAGCCAGTGCGCCGGCAGAAGAGATGCAGACGCTGCTCGCCAAGGGCAACTGCCCCCCGTGCATTGCCCGAGCGCTCGAAGCCGACACAACGGTTGTCATCGAGGATCCTACGACCCAATGCCCAACCTGCCCGTTGTCCCCGCCCTCGCGGGACCGGGCCGTCCTGTGCCACCGAATCGCCTGCGGAACGAGCATCTATGGAGTGCTCGGCTGTGCCCCACCACCCGAGCGCGTGCAGGATCCCGAGGAGCAGGCTTTCCTGGGCTTCCTGGCAAGCGATCTCGCCATCATCCTCCATCGGGAAGAGATGGCCGAGCGGCTTCGTGCGAGTGAGGAGGCTGCTCGCACACTGATCAATGCCACGACCGACGCGGCCTTTCTGATCGATCCCCGGGGGACGATCCTGGCCCATAACGAACGACTTGCCGCGCGTTTCGATCGGCCGGGAGACGACTTGGTCGGCGAAAACATCTACGGCTTCCTGGCCCCTTCGGTCGCAGAGCGTCGCTTGGCATGGGTCGACCGTGTTGCGACCGAAGGCCGGCCCAGGATCACCCAGGACGAGCGCGACGGCAGGGTCATCGAGCATTCGATCTACCCCCTGTTCGAGCCCCAAGGCCGCGTCTCCCGCATCGCGAGCTTCTCCCGCGACATCACCGAGGCCAAGCGGTCTGAAGACGCGTTGCGGGCCGCCAATGCCCGGCTCGAGGCGCTCTGGAGCATCACAACCCTCTCGGATGCCGATTTCAAAGCCATCTCGGATCACGTCCTCGAGACGATCACGAAGATGACCGGAAGCGCCTACGGGTTCTACGGATTCCTCGATGAGGCCGAATCGGTGATGACGATCCACTCCTGGTCCGGCCAGGCGATGGCGCATTGCTCGATGGTCGACAAACCCGCGGAGTTTTCCATCGCCGACGCTGGATTGTGGGCGGAAGCCGTACGCCGGCGAAGGCCATTGATCTGCAACGACTACGCACGCCCCCACCGGGGCAAGCACGGCTTGCCCGACGGCCACGTTCCTCTGACCAAGCTCATGGTCGTTCCCTCCGTCGCACGGAATCGGATTGTCTCGGTGGCCGCCGTGGCCAACCGCGACAAGGATTACGACTCGAGCGACATCCGCCAACTGCTCTCGTTTCTCCACAGCATCCAAGCCGTCTTGGACACCAAACGGGCCCAATCCCTGTTGACCGCCAGCGAGCGAAAGTTCCGCTCGCTAGTCGAGACCACAACCGACTGGGTCTGGCAGATTGACACGAAGGCGCGATTCACCTACGCGAGTCCGAATTGCACATCCATCATCGGCTTCACTCCTGAGGAGCTGATGGGCAAGACACTGTTCGATCTCATGACGCCGGATGATGCCTGCCAGAGCCGCTCGTTGGTCAGCACCTCCATCCGCAACCGGGAACGACTCCTCGCCCTCGAGGCGACCTTGATTCACAAGGATGGCCATTGCCTGGTGTGTGAAACCAATGCGACACCGGTCTTCGATACCGATGAACGCTTGCTCGGATACTTCGGCACCTGCCGGGATATCACGGCCCGAAAACATGCCGCCGAGGAGCAACGCCGGCTCCGCGAACAACTGAGTCACGCTCAGAAGATGGAGTCGATCGGACGCCTGGCAGGCGGTGTCGCGCATGACTACAACAA
>CAZNJE010000004.1:0-1585 GCA_964573295.1 uncultured bacterium
CGGCCCCCCGGCACCGGGCCGCGTTCCGGCCCCCCGGCACCGGGCCGCGTTCCGGGCGGCGGGGTGAGCGAAAGGCTTGACGATAGCGCGCTCATCTGGGTATACTCCCGTCTTTGTGCCTTTGAAAGCATGGGTCTCTATGGCTCTGGAGGGAGCAGTGTACGCGATTGTCTCGCTTCAAGGATTCCAGTACCGGGTGGCAAAGGATGCCATCCTTCAGGTCCCCACCTTCGACGGTGAGGCGGGGTCGGAAGTGACCATCGACGACGTGCGCCTCATTGCCGATGGCGATGAGGTCCTGGTCGGCACCCCTTTGATCGAGAACGCGGCGGTCAAGGCCGAGATTCTCGGCTACGTGCGCGGCCCGAAGGTGCTGGTGGGCAAGTACAAGCGCCGGAAGGACTATCGTCGCAAGCGAGGCCATCGGGCCGACCTGGTCGAGCTGAAGATCAAGGACATCGTGCGGCCTTAGGGGTCGCTACCTCAGGGGTCGCTACCTCATAGAGGAGAGGCAGTCATGGCACATAAGAAGGGTGTTGGCAGTTCGAAGAACGGGCGTGACTCGAATCCCCAGTTTCTGGGTGTCAAGCGGTTCGGGGGCGAAAAGGTGACGGCGGGATGCATCATCATCCGTCAGCGCGGCACCCGAATCTTGCCCGGGGAGAATATCGGACGTGGCAAGGACGACACGCTCTTCGCGCTGATCGACGGCACGGTGCAGTTTGGGCGGAAGGGCAAGAACCGCAAGCAGGTCAGCATCGTCCCCTTCGAGTCTTAGTCCGAGCTGCGCGCGGCGCCGCGGCTTGATGCTCGCGGGCGCAACGAGGCAATCGAATCAATGAGGCGGCGGACCGGTCCGGCGACCAGCCCGCCGTCTTTTCGTAGGCGGATTCCGGGTGCGGGCAGCACTCACGCGTGACAACCGACGCAGGCGAGCGCGGATCGTGACCGCCCCGCTGTGACGGTCTCGCGATGACGGGCCCGAGGCGACGGTCTCGCGGTGACCGCCCTGGGGTGACTGCCTCGACGGCGCCCTGTGAGGTCTGGGAGGTGGCCGTCCCCCCCCCAGCCGGCCCCCCAGACGGCACTCGGGGGTTGACCCCTCTCGCCGCGCGGACCTATCTTCCCCGCGGATCAGCCGATCGGGCCCACGTGTGGACAGGAGGCAGCAGGCGATGGGACCCTCTTCCGGGGGCACGGCCGTCATCATACCGGCGCGCATGCTGTCCTCACGCTTCCCCGGCAAGCTGCTGCACGAGGTAGCCGGGCGCACTTTGCTCGAATGGACCTATCGCCGGGCGCGCGCCGCCGGCGGCCCGGCCGGTGTGTGGATTGCCACCGACAGCCCTGAGATCGCGCAGGTAGCCTCCCGGTTCGGCGCCAGCGTCATCCACACCGGCGACCATCCCAGCGGCAGCGACCGTGTTGCCGCCGCCGCCGAGCTGCTGTGGCCCAGACCCCGGGCCGTCATCAACGTCCAGGGCGACGAACCTCTGATCGATCCCGAGCTGATCTCACGCGTGTGCGCTGCGCTCGAGACGCCGGCCGGGATGCCGGGCGTGCCGCAGGACGAGGCGCCGGGCGT
>CAZNJE010000004.1:1685-14301 GCA_964573295.1 uncultured bacterium
GCCGGGCGTGCCGCAGGACGAGGCGCCGGGCGTAACGCCAGAGATCGTAACCTGCGCGGCGCCCTTGACCGGGGAAGCGGCCTGGCGCGACCCGTCGGTCGTCAAGGTGGTCACCGGCGCGAATCGTCGCGCGCTGCTTTTCTCCCGCGCTCCGATTCCGTATAGTCGGGACCGGGCTCCGGAGGATCAGTTCGCCGCAGTTCGCGATCACGTGCGCGCGCATATTGGTTTGTATGGATACCCGCTCGATCTGCTACAACGGGTCGTGGCGGCGCCTCCCTCTTCGCTGGAGAAGCTCGAATCCCTCGAACAGCTCCGTGCGTTGGAGATGGGTGTGCCGATTCGGGTGTTGGAGGTGCCGGTCGCATCGGCCGGGGTGGACACGCCAGCCGACCTCGAACGAGTCCGGCCCGTGCTCGAACGCGAACGGGCGGCCGAGGAGCCGGCGTCCAATGAGCGGGCGGCCGAGGAGTCGGGGTCCAGAGAACGGGCAACCAAGGAGGGGGATGGCCCCTCCCCGGGGAACGGACGACCTTGAGGTCGCCGGCCTCGAAAAACGACGATCACAGGAGGTGAGCTCTGGTGAGCCAGTCGAGCTTCGCGCAAGGCATTGCGGCAATCAACGACGACCGGCGGCGACACATTTTCGTGACCGGCGGCGTGTGCTCGTCCCTGGGCAAGGGCATCGTCGCGGCGTCGCTCGGACTGCTGCTCAAGGAACGCGGTTTCCGCGTCACGCTGCAGAAGTTCGATCCCTACCTCAACGTCGATCCCGGCACCATGAGCCCCTTCCAGCACGGGGAGGTCTACGTGACCGATGACGGCGCGGAAACCGATCTCGACCTGGGCCACTACGAGCGTTTCACCGAGATTTCTTTGAGCGGGCGCAACTGCGTCACCTCGGGTCAGATCTACGACAAGATCATCTCGAAGGAGCGCCGGGGTGAGTTCCTGGGCAAGACCGTGCAGGTCATCCCGCACGTTACCGAGGAGATCGCCCGCCAGATGTTGACGACCCCCCACGAACAGGACGCCGACATCAACATCATCGAGATCGGGGGCACGGTGGGTGACATCGAGGGACTGCCGTTCCTCGAGGCCATTCGCCAGCTGCGCCTGCAGCTCGGACGCGAACGCGTGATCTTCGTGCACTTGACGCTCGTGCCGTACATGAAGGCCGCCCGCGAGCTGAAGACGAAACCGACCCAGCACAGCGTGCGGCGTCTGACCGAGATCGGGATCCAGCCCGACATCCTCGTCTGCCGTTCGGAGATGCCGCTCGGCGAGGACCTGCGCAAGAAGATCGCCCTCTTCTGCAATGTCTCGCGCGACTATGTGATCGAGGACATCGACTCCGACACGATCTACGAGGTGCCGCTCCAGCTCAAGTCCGAGGGATTGGACCGCCACGCTCTCTCGATCTTGAGGCTGGAGAGCAAGCAAGAGATCGATATGGGGCCGTGGGAGGCCATGGTGGGCCTGATCAAGACGCCGCCGCGCGAGATCGAGATCGCGATCGTGGGCAAGTACACCCACTTGCACGACTCGTACAAAAGCATCCTGGAGGCTTTCGTGCACGCGGGTGTGGCCAATCGTTGCCACGTGAAGGTGCGCTGGATCGAGTCGAGCGTGCTCGAGACCGGGAATGCTGAGGAGTATCTGCGAGGCGTGCACGGTATCTTGGTGCCTGGTGGCTTCGGGGTGCGCGGGATCGAGGGGATGCTCGACGCGGTGCGCTACGCCCGGCGCCATGAGGTGCCGTTCTTCGGCATCTGCCTGGGGCTCCACTGCGTCGCGGTGCAGCACGCTCGGGACGCCTGCGGACTCGAAGGCGCACACTCGACCGAGTTCGATTCCACGACGCCCTATCCGGTCATCGATCTCCTGCCCGACCAGCGCGGCGAGGTGCCCAAGGGCGGCACCATGCGGCTCGGGGCCTACGATTGCGAGACCAAAGAAGGGAGCCTGCTGCGCAAGGCGTACAACGCGGAGGTCATCTCCGAGCGACATCGTCACCGGCTGGAGCTCAACAACACCTATCGGGCCAAGTTGGAGGCCGGCGGCCTGCGCATCACCGGCGTCAACCGCGAGCGGGAGTTGGTCGAGACGGTCGAGTTGCCCGGCCATCCCTGGTTCCTCGCCTGCCAGTTCCATCCCGAGTTCAAGAGCCGCCCGCGGCGGCCGGCGCCGCTCTTCCGCGATTTCGTGCGGGCCTCGCTCGACTATGCCCTGGGGCAGCCCGAGCTGCCCGGGCTGAAGCAGGGCGCGGGCCGGGAGGCCGTCCGATGAACACACCCGCGAACACACCCCAGGGCACACCCGCGAACACACCCCAGAACACACCCCAGAACACACCCGAGATGAATCCGTCCGCGGCGCGAGGACCGGTGATTCCCGCGGGCGCGAAGAGGCCGTTTCTGATCGCAGGCCCCTGCGTTCTCGAAGGTGAGGCGATGGCGCTCGAAGTGGCCGAGCGGGTGGCCGGATGGGCCCGCGAGCGGGGCCTGACCTACGTGTTCAAGGCTTCCTATCGAAAGGACAACCGCACGGCGGCGCACTCCTACACCGGACCGGCGATGGAGGAGGGGCTGGCCACTCTCGCGACGGTCAGGGAGAAGGTCGGTGTGCCGGTGCTGACCGACGTGCACTGCCGCCA
Organism: uncultured bacterium; assembly: GCA_964573295.1. Lineage (GTDB taxonomy): Bacteria > Eisenbacteria > RBG-16-71-46 > CAIMUX01 > WJJG01 > CAYQJL01. The sequence continues at coordinate 4,342 of CAZNJE010000004.1, forward strand.
GGAGATCCCCGCGGTGGCCGCGGTGGCCGACGTCCTGCAGATTCCGGCCTTTCTCTGCCGCCAGAGCCGCTTGCTGGCGGTGGCTGCCGAAACCGGCCGGGCGGTCAACGTCAAGAAAGGGCAGTTCCTGGCGCCCGCGGATATGGCCCATGCGGTGACGAAGATTCGCGAGACGAACCCCGCGGCCGAGATCTTCCTGACCGAGCGGGGAAGCTGCTTTGGATACCGGGACCTGGTCGTGGACATGCGGGGCCTGGCCTTGATGCGCACGCTGCCCGGTCGCACGGTCTTCGACGCCACGCACGCCCTGCAGCGTCCCGGGGCCGGCGGTGACCGCAAGTTCCTGCCCGCCTTGACGCGGGCCGCCCTGGCCGCCGGCGCCGAGGGCATCTTCGCCGAGGTCCACCCTGATCCCGATCACGCCCTGAGCGATGCGACCACCCAGCTGCCGCTGGAGCATCTCCCGGCGCTGCTCGACGAGTGGATGCGGTTGGGGAGCCTGGTTGCCGAGTTGGAGGAGAAGACCGCGGTGTTCGAGGGGCCCGACTGGCCCGGACTCGAACGGATCGAGTCCTAGCGCGCGGAAGACAGAGGGAGCCTACGATGACCGAGCAGCATCCGCGCCTGAGCCGCGCCGAGGTGCGGCGGATCGCGCGTCAGGTGATCCAGGCGGAACTCGAGGGCATTCGCTCGCTCGAGACCCTGTTCGCCTCCGAACCATTTGCCCAGGCGGCCCATCTGCTGCTGACCTGTCCGGGCCGGATCCTGATTTTCGGGCTCGGCAAGTCGGGTCTGGCCGGCCAGCGGATCGCCGCCTCGCTGCGCTCGACCGGCTCGCCATCGATCTTCATCCATCCCGTCGAGGCGGTGCACGGTGACCTCGGCATCGTGGCCCCCGATGATGTCGCCATTCTGATCAGCAAGAGCGGCGAGAACCCCGAGGTCAACGCGCTCATCCCGACCTTCCGGCGTATGGGGGTCGCGATCATCGGGCTGACGACCGCTTGCCGGTCCGAGCTCGGCCGGAGTGTCGATGTCCTCCTCGACGTGGGCCCGGTCGCGGAGATCCCGCCGCTGACCGACGTGCCGACGGTGAGCACCACCCTCTTCCAGGTCGTCGGCGACTCCCTGACGGTGCTGCTATGCCAACTGCGCGGGTTCACGGCGGAGGACTTTGCCTTCCTGCATCCCGGTGGCATCCTGGGCCGCCGTGTCACGCGGCGGGTCGAGGACGTGATGCGCACGGGTGAGGCTCTGCCGGTCGTGTCGACCCGTACGCTTCTGGCCGACGCTTTGGTCGAGATCATGGAGAAGCGTCTGGGCATGACCACCGTGACCGGTCCCGACGGACGCCTGGCCGGCGTGTTGACCGATGGGGATTTCAAGCGGATCCTCCACCGCACCGGAGGCAGCATTGAGAACCTGACCGCAGAGGAGGTGATGAATGCCGAGCCGCGCACGATTCCACGTGACGCGCTCCTGGCGACGGCGTTGCACCGGATGGAAGAGAACCGCCCCGGGGCCATCACCTCTCTGGTGGTGACCGACGACCAGGGCCGTCCCGAGGGGGTCGTGCACATCCACGACTGTCTGAAAGTGGACAAGAGGTAGGCCATGCGCCTGAAACCGGTCAAGCGGTGGGCGCGCTTTCATCTCCTGCGAGCCGTTCTGGGCATGTTGTCTCTTCTCCCGCGCCGCTGGGGCCTGCGGGTCTTCGGGTGGCTGGGAGAGGGGGCCTACTGGGTCTTGCCGAAGCCGCGCGAGCAGATCCTGCAGAACCTGCGGAGGATTCATCCCGAGTGGGAGGAGGCCGCCTGTCGAAGCTTCGCGCGGGAGGTGATGCGCAACATGGGGCGCAACGCCGTCGACTTCGTCCGCTTGAGACGCTACGGCCCTGCTGACGTTGAGGCCATCGCGCATCTCGAGGGGGCCGAGCGGATGCGGGCCTGTCTGGAACGGGGCCGCGGCATGATCGGACTGGGCGGGCATCTGGGCTGCTGGGAGATCATTCCCCTGCGGTTGCGCGCCGAAGGGTTCGAGGTCGGCGTCGTCTACCGGAGATCCTCCGACCCGCGAATCGACCGCTACATCATTACGCGGCGCCGCCGGGCTGGCATCACGACGCACGACCGGGACACTGACGGACGGGGGATTCTTCGCCGGTTGCGCGAGAACGCCATCATGGGCATCCTGATCGATGTGAGCACGAGGGTCGACTCGGCCCAGGTGCCGTTCATGGGCCATCCGGCCTGGACGCCGCTGGGCGTCGCGCGGCTCGCCATGCGGACTGGGGCGGCGGTGCTTCCGCTGGTGAGCTACATGCGTGAGGACGGCGCCCACGTGGTCGAAGCGGGCGAGGAGGTGCCGATCCGCTACGCGCCCCCGGGGGCCACACGCGAAGAGGCCCGCCGGCTGGAGGTGGAGAACACGCGGCGGTGCAACGAGGTCTTGGGGGCGATCATCGCCCGCCACGAACTGCAGTGGGCCTGGATGCATCCCCGCTGGCGGGAGCGATAGGCGGGGGGGGCGAAACCGGTTGCCTGGAGACCGGGTACCATACAAACAGGCCCCATCGGCACGGCGGGGCGGCGATGCGCGGTGTAGGCTCTGCAGCGCGGCCGGTGGTGGCGTTGTGCGGCCGGGGTTGCTTTGTGCGGCCGGTGGTGGCTTTGTGTGGCCGGGGTTACTCTGTGCGGCCGGTGGTCATACTTCGCGGGAGGTTCAGCGCATGCACAGTCTGGCACGAAATCGGCTACGGCTTCCGGTGTCGCGGGGAGCCTTCGTACTCTGCGTCGTGTGGCTCGGTGCCTTCCTCCTGCTGGCCGGTTGTGGGCGCGAGGAAGAGAAGTCGCTCTCAACGGGGGAGGACGACGGACCGCAGCAGACCTTGCATGGCATCCTGCTGCGAGAGAGCGAGGCCGGCAAGCTGCGCTGGGTCCTGCGGGCGGATTCGGCGCGCCACTACGGGGAACAGGACCGTACGATCTTGATCGGCGTCGCCGTCGACTTCTACGATGAGACCGGCGATACCGTGCGTTCCTGGCTCACGGCCCAGGAAGGAGAAGTCGATCCGGCCACTCGAAACCTGACTGCACGGGGTAACGTGCTCGTGCGCACGCGCGAGGAACAGACCCTGCGGACAGAGGAACTGTTTTGGGACAACGAGACCGGCAAGGTGCGCTCGGATCACTTCGTCGAGCTTACCGATGGCGAGAGCGTCCTCCAGGGGGTCGGGATCGAGAGTGATCCCGAGCTCAGTGAATACACACTCCAGTCGCATGTGAAAGGCGAGTTCTACGAGGGGGAGAAGGTCCCGGATGAAGAATCACCCTGAGCCGGTGCCTGGCAGTGATCCCGGTTCCGCTTCCACCCCGGATGGCAAGCGTCTCCTGGAGACGCAGGATCTCGTTCGTTTCTATGGCAAGTTCCAGGTCGTGGGCGGAGTAAGCGTCTCGGTATCCCAGGGGGAGGTTGTTGGGTTGCTGGGCCCGAACGGCGCCGGCAAGACGACCACCTTCTACATGATCACCGGGCTTCTGCGGCCGAGCTCGGGACGGATCCTCCTCGACGGGCATGACATCACCTCACTCCCGATGCACAGGCGGGCACGCATGGGGATCGGGTATCTGTCGCAGGAGGCGAGCATTTTCCGGCGCATGACCGTGCGCGAGAACATCATGGCGGTGCTCGAGACGCTCCCGTTGTCGCGTGACGAGCGCGAGGAGCGCTGCCGCGATCTGCTGGGCGAACTCGACATCACGCATATCGCCGACCGCCGGGGGTACAATCTTTCGGGAGGTGAGCGTCGGCGGGTCGAGATCACCCGTGCCCTGGTGACACGTCCATCATTCATGCTCCTGGACGAGCCCTTCGTGGGCATCGACCCCATTGCGGTCGCCGAGATCCAGGAGAACATCGTGCGGCTGAAAGAGCGTGGGCTGGGGATCCTGATCACCGACCACAGCGTTCGCGAGACGCTCATGGCTACCGACCGGGTCTACCTGATGTACGAGGGCAAGATCCGCATCGAGGGCAAGGCTCGCGAGCTGGCCGAGAATCCCGAGGCGCGCGAGATCTACCTGGGCAAGGATTTCCGCCTGTAGCGCCCCGTGGCGAACGACCCGATCGCGCGGGGCACGGCGCGCGGTGCGGCGTACCGCACGGCGCAGGGCACGGTGCACCGCACGATGCAGGGCGCGGCGCCTGAATCACCCTCCTTTCCAGGCGCACGCTGCGCCGATGCCATCACCCTCCTAACGAATCTACCCACGTGCAGACAGTGAAAGGAGGCCATCTGGTGGAGTTGCGGGCTGATCTGGAGCTGGGTGTTCGGCAACAGCTCGTCATGTCGAAACAGATGCAGCAATCCCTCGAGGTGCTGCAATCACCGGTAGCGGAACTGGCAGTGCGTATCCAGGCGGCCGCCACGGAGAATCCCTTTCTGGAAGCCGACCTCGCGGCAGCCGAGAGTGCCGAGGTCGGCGAGAGTGCCGCGGCAGCCGAGAGTGCCGAGGTCGGCGAGTCGGGCGACACCGGTACCGGTGCCGGTGGCGATTTTCTGGGGCCGATCGGAACTCACGGGCGCCGCGGGGGCGACGGTCCTCCGGTGCGGGGGCACGTGAGCTGGCGCGAGCAGGTTCTTGGTCAGTTCCGCTTGCAGGTCGTGGACGAGAAAGAGCGGGCAATCGCCGATTATCTGTTGGGGTGTCTGGATGGGCGTGGCTACCTGGCCGTTTCGGTGGCGCGGGTCGCGCGTGATCTGGGACTGCCGCGCAAGACGGTGGAACCGGTGCGCCAGCGCGTGATGCGCTTGTGGCCCGTGGGGCTCGGCGCGCGCGATGTGCACGAGTGCCTGCTCGTCCAGCTCGAAGAGCGGGAGCAGGCCGATCCGGTGAGCCGGCGGTTGCTGCGCCGCAAGCTCCTGCCTCTCGTGGCGCAGAAGAGCTTCGCCCGTCTGGCCGAGCGCCTCGGCGTTTCGGAAGCGGAGGTGCGGCGCGCGGTGGCGCGAATCCGCGGACTGTGGCCCCGTCCTCTGCGGGCCGTGACCGCGACGACGACGCCTGCCGTGCTGCCTGATCTGACGGTCGTCAGGGTCGACGGACGCTGGGAGGTGCTGCCGGGCGAGGAGTACATCCCCCGGGTGCGCCTGGTGCCTCCGCCGGCGGGGCTGGCGTGCACGGACCCGGATGCGCGCAGCTTCGTCCAGGGACACTTGAGCCGGGCGCGGTGGTTCGTGGGGAGTCTGGATGCGCGGCGGCGGACGCTGACCGGCCTCATGCGGCTCATCGTGGCGGAGCAGGAGGGTTTTTTCGCCAACGGGCCGGAAGCCCTAAAGCCAATGGGTTATAGATATTTGGCAGACAGGCTGGGATTGCATGAGTCTACCGTTGCCCGGGCGGTCCGGGGGAAGTACGTTCAGACGCCAAGGGGGATGTTTCCCTTGCGGTTCTTTTTCTCCAAGGGATTGCCGGCAGTCGTGGGGAATGGGCGTTCCCCCGCCTATCTCCGGCAGCGTATTGTTGAGTTGATCGGGGAAGAGCCCCCCTGGGCCCCGCTGACCGATCAGGATCTTACCGCGGCTTTGGTCGCGGAAGGCATCGTGGTCTCCAGGCGAACGGTGGCCAAGTACAGGGATCAGCTCAGAATCCCCAAGGCATCCTACAGACGGGATGTCTGAGACCCATAGCGTCAAGACGGCGTCGGCCGCGAGTTCGCAAGGAGGAGAGAATGGAGATCATCACCACCGCCCGTCATTTCGACATGACGCCCGAGTTGCGCTCGCACCTCGAGAAGCGGCTGGAGCGCCTCAGCCGGTATCTCGGAGACAACGAGGAGGTGCATGTCGTGCTGACGACCGAGAAGTATCGTCAGCTCGCCGAAATCTCCTTGCGAGCCCGCGGCACCGAGATCGTGAGCCGCGGCGTGTCCGACGAAATGATGACCTCGGTCGACAAGGTGGTGGATCGGATCGAAAGACAGATTCAGCGTCTCGCCGCGCGGCGCCGGGACCGCAAGAACCGGAGGAGTCTGAAGGACGAGGCGCCCGTGCTGGCCGTTCCAGAGGCGGTGGACGTGGAGGAGGAGCCGCCCACGGCCGAGGAGGAGCTCGGTCTCGAGTTCGATGAAGACGATTTCGCTCCCGTGGTCGTGCGTGACGATGCCTTCTACCCCGACCCGGTCACGGTGGAGTTGGCCATCGAGGCACTGCAGGCCTCGGATCGCGATTATCTGCTCTTCCTCAACAAAGGAACCAACAAGGTCAGCTTGATTCACCTGCGTGAAGATGGCAATTATTGCCTGATCGAGGCGCCCTAGACGGGCGGTGCCCCGAGCGGCTTGCGCCCTAGACGGGCGGTGCCCCGGGTGGCCGGGGGGGCGATGGCCGCGCCGGCGAACCGGACACGAGCGGGAGGGATACGAGGGTCCTATGGTCGGGATGACCGTTGCCGAATTCTTCGAACAGACCCGTGAACGATTGGGATTGCGTCTGCTCAGCCAGAGCCTCCACTCCCGGAGTCGTTTGATCACCAGCGACATCAACCGCCCGCAGCTGGCACTGACCGGTTTCATGGAGAACTTCCTATGGGACCGGCTGCAGATCTTCGGCGAGACCGAGATGCGTTACCTGCGCAGTCTGGACGAGAATCGCCGGGGTACCGTCCTCTCCCAGATCATGGGGTTCGCGATCCCGTGCATCGTCATCACGAAAGGGCTCGATGCCCCGCCCGACATGCCGCTCATCGCTTCCCAGAACGAGGTGCCGCTGCTGGGCACCGACATGGACACCACCCACTTCCACCATGAGATCACGGCGTTCCTGCAGGAGGCCTTCGCGCCGCGGACCCGCGTCCACGGTTCGCTCGTGGATGTCTATGGCGTCGGTCTGCTCTTCACCGGCCGCAGTGCCATCGGCAAGAGCGAAACGGCGCTGGATCTGGTCGAGCGCGGGCACCGGCTGGTCGCTGACGACATCGTCACCATCCGCCGCCGGTATCCGAACATTCTGATCGGTTCAGGCAACGAGTTGCTGCGCCACTGCATGGAGATCCGCGGCATCGGCGTGATCGATGTGCAAAGCATCTTCGGCATCCGCGCGATCCGCGCGTACAAACGCGTGGAGGTCGAGGTCAACCTGCGCGAGTGGAGCGACGATGAGCAGTACGAACGCTTGGGGCTGGAAGAGCAGGGCACCAACATCCTCGGTACCGAGATTCCGCTGATTGCCATTCCGATCTTTCCGGGCAAGAACATCACCGTGATTTCGGAGACCATCGCCCTCAATTATCTCGTCAAGGCGTACGGATACCATCCCGCCGCGCGCTTCAGTGAGACCTTACTCGAGACGATCCGCCGCAAGCGCACGCTCTCGCGCCTGGCGGAGGGAGATCAGGAGTGAGCGATCCCGGACCGATGGCGGGCGTTCTGGTGACGCACGGCCGGCTCGGCGCGGAACTGCTCAGCACGGCCGAAGGCATCCTGGGGCGACAGGAGAACGTCTACTGCGTGTCGAATGCCGGGCTGTCATCCGAAGCCCTGGTCGATGCGCTCGGGGCCGCTCTGGCCCGCCGCCACCCGCCGGGCAGCCCGGCCGTCGTCTTCGTCGATCTGGCCGCCGGCAGCTGCGGGCACGCCTGCCGGTTCCTGGGCCTGGAGCATCCCGAGGTGCTCGTGGCCTGCGGGGTCAACCTGCCGATGCTGATCGAGTTCCTCTATCACCGCACTCGGGTAGGGCCGCGTGAGCTGTGCGAGCGTTTGCTGCGCCGTGGCCGCGAGGGTATCCAGTGCCGGGGGTGGGACGATGCCCGCACCGATTGAAGCGAGCGCCTACGCCCTGGTGCGGGCCGACGACCGTCTACTGCACGGGCAGGTGATCTACGGTTGGGGCGCGGTTCTCGAGCCGCGTGGTTATCTGATTCTGGACGATACGGCCGCCGGCGATCCGTGGGAGCGCGAGGCGTTTGTCGCAACGGCGCCGCCGGAGGTGGAGGTCGAGGTGCGTTCGGTCTCCTCGTTCGCAACGGCCTTGCGTGGGGAAGATCATTCCGCGGTGGCGGGTGAGCGAGCCCGCGAACACGACTGGGTCATGCTGCTGCGTGACATCGGCAGCCTGATGCGACTGATACGCGCAGGGTTTCGCCCCCCGGCCGGGTTCAACCTCGGAGGCCTGCACGCCGGGCCGGATACGACCGAGTACTTGCCCTACCTGCATCTGACCCCACTGGACCGACAGAGTTTGCTGGAACTGCTGGATGAGGGCGTCCGCCTGTTTGCCCAGGATCTGCCGCAGGCACGCCCCATCGGAGGCCAGACTCTGAAAGACAGACTCCGAACTTGATACGACCTCGATTCTGTGGTTGGACTTGACGTGTCAGAGGACACTCGCCACGAGGGACCTTCGGGTCCCGTCCGGGCCGGGAGGCTCGGTCACCCGCGATCTCGGTCCGATAGACGCTTTGCTTGAAGGAGGACGCTGTGGCGCCCATACGTTTCGTCTTCTGCATCCACAATCACCAACCCGTCGGCAACTTCGATCACGTCATCGAGGATGCCTATCAGCGAGCCTACCTGCCGTTCCTGGATGTGATGGAAGCGCATCCCGGTGTACGCTGGGTCTTGCACAACTCGGGATGCCTGTGGGAGTGGCTCCTCGAGCGACATCCGGAGTACCTCGATCGCATTCGCGCGGCGGTCACCGAAGACCGGCTTGAATTGCTGGGCGGCGGATTCTTCGAGCCGGTGTTGCCGTCGCTGACGCCGGAGGACCGCCGGGGCCAGGTCGAGCGCATGCGAGCGTTCTTGGCACGGGAACTGGGCGCCGATCCGCGGGGCATGTGGCTCACCGAGCGAGTGTGGGAGCCCGACCTGCCGCTCGATCTGGTCGATGCCGGCGTGAGCTACTTGCCGATTGACGATACCCAGCTCCATCAGGTGGGCGTGGGTGGCGAGCGCATCCGGGGCGCGTTTCTCACCGAAAGCGCGGGGCGTAGTCTCCGGCTCTTCCCGGCGCTCATGAGCCTGCGCTACCGAATCCCGTTTGCCGATCCGGAGGAGGTGGTCGGCTTCCTGCGTGATCCGTTCCCCGGCGGGGGCGATGGGCTGGCTGTCTACGCCGACGACGGCGAGAAGTTCGGCACCTGGCCCGGCACCCACAAACTGGTCTACCAGCGGCGCTGGCTGGACCGGTTCCTGACCGAGCTCGAACGGGCCGGCGACGCGATCGAGACGACCACTTTCGCGCGTGAAGTGCAGGAGCATGACCCGCTGGGGCTCGTGTATCTGCCCACCGGCTCCTACGCCGAAATGGGCGACTGGTCGCTACCGGCCGATGCGCAAGCCTGTATCGAGCGGCTGCGTGATGCGCTCACCGAGGTGGGCCTGGAAGAGGAAGGACGCCTCTTCGTGCGCGGCGGCTTCTGGCGCAATTTCTTCGCGCGCTATCCGGAGAGCAGTTGGATGCACATGCGCGCGCTCGAGGCGGCCGGCCGCTGCCGGGCCTTCCGCAGCACGCTGCGCCGTGAAGCCTGGGAGAGGTGCCAGGATCACCTGTGGCGGGCGCAGTGCAACTGCGCCTACTGGCACGGGGTTTTCGGCGGGCTCTACCTGCCGCACCTGCGCCACGGCATCTACCAAGAGCTGATCAAGGGCGAGGCGTTACTGGCCCGGGGCCTACACGGACGCGAAGCCTACGTGGCGGCGCGGGAGGCGGACCTCGACATCGATGGGGCCAACGAGGTCATCCTCGAGAACGACCGGGCCTGTCTGTTTTTCGATCCGAACTGCGGCGGCCGCCTCTTGGAGTGGGATGACCGAACCGCGGGCTACAATCTCATCAACGTCCTGAGCCGCCGTCCCGAGCACTACCACCGGGACCTACGCGAGCGGGCCGCGGCCCAGGCAGAGCAGGCTGCCGCAGAGCAGGTTGCCGCAGAGCAGGTTGCCGCAGAGCAGGTTGCCGCAGAG
>CAZNJE010000004.1:14401-64224 GCA_964573295.1 uncultured bacterium
AGGTTGCCGCAGAGCAGGTTGCCGCAGAGCAGGTTGCCGCAGAGCAGGTTGCCGCAGAGCAGGTTGCCGCGGAGCAGGCTGCCGCGGAGCAGGTCGCTGCGGAGGAGGCCGCTGCGGAGCAGCCCGCTGCGGAGCAGGCCGAAGGCGCGGCCAGCGCACATGCCGGTGCGAACGCGACGCCGGAGTCTGCCGTTGAGACCATTCACTGCGGTATCAAGGCGAAGGAGAAAGGGCTCGAGGCGCTGTTGACCTATGACTGGTACGATCGAGCCGCGCTCACCGACCGGTTCTTCGACGAACGGCCCGATCCCGAGCGCTTGCTCGTCAATGAGCAGCACGAACTCGGCGATTTCGTCAATCAGCCATTCGAGTTCGCGCTCAGCGAGTCGAAGGAGCAGGTGGCCCTGCGGATGTGGCGTTCGGGTGGTCTGTGGCGCGATGGCGTCCGTCAAGGCGTGCTGGTCGAGAAGACCGTGACGCTGATGCCGGGGCAGCGTGGGTACGACATCGCCTATCGGTATCAGAACCTGTCCGATTACGATCTGTCTGCCTGGGCCGCGATCGAGAATCACATCAATCTCCTGGCCGCGCGGGCCGAGGACCGGTTCTTGGTGGTGGACGGGCGCAAGGCGACCCCGCCGCACCTGGGGGCTGTGAGCCGTGCCGAGCAAGTCGGCGTTCTCCACCTGGTCGAAGGCTGGGCCAAGTGGCATCTGGAGTGGGCCACGAGTGAGCCGGTGGACTTCTGTCGCTACCCGGTACGTACGGTGAGCCTGTCCGAGGCCGGCGCCGAGAGCAACGACCAAGGGCTCGCGCTTCTGTTCGCGCTACCGCTGCGGTTGGCTCCCGGTGAGACGCGCACCTTCGGCTATCGCGCGCGGATCCACGACGGTCAACCGGACCTGCGGGCGGGCACTCCGACCGGGGGCGGTCAGAAGGCCTCGATTCGTCTGGCACGGATGAAACGCTAGAAACGCTGGCAGCGCTGGGAGCGCCAGGAGCGCTGCCAGCGTTGGGAACGCCAGGAGCGCTGGCAGCGTTGGGAACGCTAGGAGCGCTGGAACGTTGGGAACGCTCCGGGAGGATCCCGTGCCGGATGGGCAGGGCGGCAGAGTGTGGCCCGCAGGCCGGAGTGCGATCCTTCGCCGCGTCGGGTGGCTTGCGCTTGGCCCGGCGGTCGCCGCCGCGGTAGGGGCGGCTCTGGGGGAGACCTGTGCCGGGCTGCGCGTGGCGTGCCTGCTCACCTGGGCCGCCCTGGTCGCGGCCGATGAACGTGCACTGGGTCCTCTCTTCTTCCACCAGCCGCTGGTGGCGGCCTCGGTCACCGGATTGCTGCTGGGCCGCCCGCTGGCCGGGTTCACCATGGGGATGCTGCTGCAGGCGATCTGGCCCGGCCTCTTGCCGATGGGTGGGTCGCGTCAACCGGCCTTGGGGCCGGCAGCCCTGGTGGGAGCGGCTTGGTTGTCGCTCTTGTCCCCGCACGAGAACATCGCACTGCCGTTCGCCCTGGGGCTCGCGATCACCGCCGCGGCGGCCGGGGACCGGGGTGAGGTCTGGCTGCGCCGACGCAACGAGCGGCGCGAGCGGCAGGTCTATGCGACCGCGGCCTCCGGCGCGCACGTACCCGCCGGAACGCTCGCCGCCGTCGGGGTGCTCGAGGCCGGTCTGCTCGGCCCGCTGGTGCTCCTGCTCTGGGTGGCCGTGCCGGCCGCGGCGATCCAGATCCTCATAGCCGGCGGCGGGGAACTCGTGTCGCCGATCCTGTCGGCGAAGGTGCTTGGCGGGGAGAGCCCCGTACTCCTGGGCGTCACCGGCGCGGGGCTTGCGCCTCTGGCCACCGGCTGGGATTCGACCTGGACGGTGACCTGCGCTTCGCTCTGGGAGGCCGGCTGGGCCGCCCCCGCGGCCGCGGCGGTATTCTTCGCCCTGGGCGGCGTGGCCGGCGGGCGCGCGCGCGAACTCCCCGGAGACCTCCGGCGGTTGCGTGCAGCGGCCGCCCCCGCGGCGGATCAGTCATCCGCGACGGATCAGCCATCCGCGACGGATCAGCCATCCGCGGCGGATCAGCCATCCGCGACGGATTCGTCGTTTTCGGATGGCCCGGTACCCCGTGCGGCTCCCTCTTCCACGGAGGCTTCTCCGCCGGTCCCCCGGCCCACCCTGCGGCAGTGGTTGGCTTGGCTTCTCGTGCAGGCCTCCTTCAGCATGGCCTTCCTTCAGCGGACCGGATTCCTGGGGCTTGTCCGCGCGATACCGCCCGACCGGCTGGGCTCGGCTCGGGAGTTGCGGGAGTCGACGGCTGCCGAGGTCGCCCGCGGAGGTCCCTACAACACCCAGCCGATCCTGGCCGCGGCCCTGGCGGGAGGTCTCGAACGAATCCTGGTCGCGGCGCGCCGGCAGGCGCCTCCGCGTCCGCCGACGCGCCTGCTCGGCGTGGGCGGATCGGTGCTGGCACAGTGGGGTGACCGTACGATCTGGGGCGGCGCGCGTCCGCTGGTGAGCCTGCTCTCGCTTGCCGCGCTCGCCGCCGGTCCCTGCGCCGGCCTGGCGGCCTTCGTAACGGCCAGTCTGGGGTTGCATCTGGGGGGGCGCTGGGCCTTCTATCGCTGGGGTTGGCGACGAGGCTGGGAGGCGGCTCTCGGAGGACGAAGCGCGGCGTGGGAGGGTCTGCCGGCGCTCCTGGGGCTGGCCATTCCCGCGGCGGCGGTGGCGGCGACCCTGACCCTGTGCGCCGGGCAGGGGCCTGGCGGTGGGCCAATCGCAGAAGGGGGCGACACGTCCTTTCCGCTCGGGGTGGTTTGGTTTATCCTGGGGGTTCCCGTGGGCCTCGTCGTCGGCCGGCGGGCCTTTCTGTGGGGATGGATCTGTGCCCTGGCGCTGGGCGCCGCCCTGCTTCTCGGGGGATGAGCCGGATGCCGTGGCGGATCCGGCGGGATGAACTGCAAGAGAGGGTTAGCCCGGTGCACGAAGCCCAGGTGATGGTCACGAACGTTCCGGGCATCCATGCTCGGCCGGCCGCGCTGCTGGTGCAGAAGGCCAGCGGATTCGCGGCGGAGATTTTCCTGACCAACGGACAGCTGACGGTCAACGCGAAGAGTATCATGGGGGTTATGATGTTGGCCGCCGAAACGGGAACCGAACTCACGGTGCGGGCCGAGGGCTCTGATGAGCAGGGGGCGGTAACCGCGCTGGTCGAACTCATCGAATCGGAGTTCAAGGAGTAGAATCCGCTCGAAACGCTGGCCGCCGCGACGTGAACCGACAGCGGCGGGGAAAGACCCATTCGTATGCCCAGGTCGCGCAAACCGAACCGAGTCTTGCTCATCGGAATCGCCGCCTCCCCCGGTATCGCCCGCGGCACGGCGAACCATCTGGTCAACCATGACTTCGTGGTACCGGATGACCGTGTTGGCTCGGGGAAGGAAGCGGCCGAGATCCGGCGATTCCGGCGCTGCCTGCGTGAGGCGCGCGAGGAGGTCGCCGGGCTGCGCCGCCGGCTCGACCGGCCCATCGACGACACGGCCGATCAGATCTTGGCCTCCCACCAGCTGATTCTTCAGGACCGTGAGCTTTTTCGCGAGATCGTCGCCGCGATCAAGGCCGAGCGCATGAATGCCGCTCACGCGGTGCGTACCGTTCTGGCGGCGAAGGCCCGCTACCTGGAGTCGTTGCCGAGCGAGCTGTTTCGCGAGCGCGCGGCCGATATCCACGATGTCGAGCGCCGGATCCTGGGACGCCTGCTGGGCGAAGAACCCTCGCCGGTGGGGCGGATGGCCGCCGGGTCGGTGATCGTGGCCGACGAGCTGGGGCCCGCGGATACGATCGGGCTCGACCCGGACCGGACGGTGGCTTTCGTCACCGAGCGGGGGACCCTGGCCTCGCACGTAACGATCGTGGCACGCTCGCGCGGACTTCCGGCCGTGCTGGGTGTGGTCGACGCGCAAGTGGAGATTCCCGAGGGCGCCGAGCTGATCGTCGACGGCGACCGCGGCGAGGTGATCGTCTGGCCGGTGGAATCGGACCGCAAGCGTGTCGAGCAGGCCGAGGCCCGCCAGGCCCGGATGGTATCCCTGGCCGGCGCGGTAGGCCATTCCCCGGTAACCCGGGATGGAGTCACGATACCGGTGCGGGCCAACATCGAGCGTCCCGAGGATGCCGCCATGGCCGCTCAGGCCGGCGCGGATGGGATCGGGCTGTACCGGACCGAGTTCTTCTTCATGGGCGCCACCGGCTTCCCGGATGAGGAGAGCCAGCGTCAGGCGTATGCCGTTGTCACCGAGACCTTCCCGCGGGCGCCGGTTACGATCCGCACCACCGATTTGGGGGGCGATAAGGTTTCGCACCTGATGGGCGTTCCGCGGGAAGAGAACGCCTTCCTGGGTCTGCGCGGAATTCGATTCTGTCTGCGTCATCCAGAGATATTCCGCGGCCAGGTACGGGCGATCCTCAAGGGCACCACCGGCGGCCACCCTCGAATCTTGCTACCGATGATCAGCACCCTGGATGAACTGCGCGCCGCGCGCGGGATCATCAACGATTGCGTTCGGCAACTCGGCGAGGAAGGGGTCCCAGTGCCGGAGACGGTACCGACGGGGATCATGATCGAGGTCCCGTCGGCGGTGCTGGTGAGTGAGTACCTGGCCGAGGAGGCCGACTTCTTCAGCATCGGGTCCAACGACCTGATCCAGTACATTCTGGCCGTCGATCGCGGCAATCCCCGCGTCGCCTCGCTCTACGACGGGTTCGATCCGGCGGTGATCCGCGCCCTCGACGGCGCGATTTGGGGCGGCAAGCAAGCCGGGATCCCGGTAGGTTCCTGTGGCGAGCTCTCGAGCGATCTGATCGGCGCGCTGCTGCTCGTGGGTCTGGGTGTCGATGAGCTGAGTGTCGTGCCACCGATGGTCTCGACGATCAAGACCCTCTTGGGTCAGGTAGGACGGAGCGATCTGGAGCCGATGGCCCAGGCCTGTCTCGCGGCGCGCGACGCGGCCGAGGTTCGTGAGACGATCCGCGAAGGGCTCCGACCTTATCCGCAATTCGAAATCGAGAGCCGGAGTGGCCGGCTCGTCTGCCACTGGCAGGTCGATCAAGCAACGAAAGGGGGAGAGGATTGACTCCGGATGCGAATACGAAACCGGTGGCGATCGTACCCGCGGCGGGCGTGGGCACGCGCCTGCGTCCACAGACCCATACCGTGCCGAAGGCGCTGGTCAATGTCGCCGGCAAGCCGATCCTGGGGCACATTCTCGACGCGCTGCGCGAGCACGGGATCGAACGCATCGTGGTCGTGGTGGGATACATGGGCGAGCGAATCGAGGAGTACTTGCGCGAGCGCTACGACGATCGGATCGAGATCGTCGAACAAACCGAACGCCTGGGTCTTGGCCACGCTATCGCGGTCACCCGCGAGCGCGTCTCGAGCGGTCCCATCCTGATCGTCCTGGGTGACACCATCGTCGAGCCCGACTGGGACGCCTACCTGAGCGGCAAGGAGGCTGTGCTGGGGGTCAAGGAGGTCGATGACCCACGCCGCTTCGGCGTGGTCGAGGTCCAGGGCGAGCGGGTTCTGCGCCTGGTGGAGAAGCCGCCCGAGCCGCGGAGCAACCTGGCCATCGTGGGGCTCTACTACTTCCCCGACGCCGTGCCTCTCTTCGCGAGCCTGGAGGCGCTGATCGAGGAGAACCGGCGCACGAAGGGCGAGTTCCAGCTCACCGACGCGTTGCAGCGCCTGCTCGAGGACGGGATGGCCATGCGGGTTTCCACGGTCGAGGGATGGTTCGACTGTGGCAAGCCCGAGACCTTGCTCGACACGAACCAGCACCTGCTGCGCAAGGTGCCTCAGCCCGCGCCGATCCCCGGCGTCACGCTGGTGCCGCCGGTCTTCATCGCGCCCACGGCTCGAATCGAGAAGTCGATCCTGGGGCCGAACGTGTCGGTGGCCGATGGGGCCGTGATCCGCCGCGCGATCGTACGCGACACGATTGTCAATGAGGGCGCGGTGGTGGAGGACATGCTACTGGATCGCTCCGTGATCGGCGAGAATGCGGAGGTGCGCGGCACTTTCCAGCAGCTCAACGTGGGCGACTCTTCCACGGTGGTCCTGAACGGCGGCGGGTAGGGCGGGCGCGAGGGGCCCCGCGCGGGGTGGCGGTCACGCGCCGTGCGCAAGGCGCGCTTGCCGTAGCGGCCATTTACCGTGTACAGGGCACACAAGTGGCGCTAGCGATGACGGCCGCGGCGCTGCGACCGGCCTGCGGCGCTGCGACCGGCCTGCGGCGAGGTTCCCGCGATTGTTGTGTCCTGATTCGGCTTGGGCTACCATGGCCAACCGTTCCCAATTCATAAGAGAGAAGGCTAGGTTGACCGCGGCGAGTGGAACCTTCCGGTTTACCGCGGCATCCCGAGCCGTGGACAACCGGAAAGGAGATGCGCATGGCGCGGAACATGATCTTCACGTCGGAGTCGGTGGCCCGCGGACACCCCGACAAGGTTGCCGACCAGATTTCCGATGCGATCCTGGATGCGTTTCTCGAGCAAGAGCCGACCGCTCACGTGGCCTGCGAGACGCTCGTGACGACGGGCCTGGCCCTGGTATCGGCCGAGATCAGGGCCAAGGAGGCGTATGTCGACATCCCCCACGTGGTGCGCGACACGATCGCCCGGATCGGGTACACCGACCCGTCGATCGGCTTCGAGGCTACGACCTGTGCCGTGCTGCCGGCGATCGATGAGCAGTCGCCCGACATCGGACGCGGGGTCGAGCTGGAGGACGGCGCTCTGGGCGCCGGCGACCAGGGGATCATGTTTGGATTCGCCACCGACGAGACCGCGACCTTGATGCCCGCTCCGATCGAGTATGCCCACCGGATGATGATCCGTCTCGAGGAGGCGCGCGTCTCGGGCGACCTGGACTTCCTCTACCCGGACGGCAAGGGCCAGGTCACGGTGCGCTACGAGAACGACCGGCCGGTCGCGATCGAGGCGGTCGTGCTTTCGGCGCACCACAAGGACGTGGGGATTCTCAAGGTCCGCGAGGGGTTGCTGGAGGAGGTGATCAAGAAGTCGCTTCCGCCGGAACTGGCCGACTATCAGCGCATCGCCGGTAACGTCCACATCAATCCCACCGGCGCCTTCGTGAGCGGGGGGCCGCAGGCCGACACCGGGCTCACCGGGCGCAAGCTGATCGTCGACACCTACGGCGGCATGGCTCCACACGGTGGGGGCGCGTTCTCGGGCAAGGATCCCACCAAGGTTGACCGCTCGGCGACCTATGCCGCTCGCTGGGTGGCCAAGAACGTGGTGGCCGCGGGCCTCGCGCGGAGGTGCCTGCTCCAGGTCGGCTACGCGATCGGCGTCTCGGAGCCGGTGAGCGTCGCGGTCGATACCTTCGGCACCGGCCAGCTGCCGGACACCGAGATCGAGAAGCGCATTCGCAAGGTGTTCGATCTCACCCCGCACGGGATCCTGACGGCGCTCGATCTCAGGCGGCCCATCTACGAGAAGACCGCCTACTTCGGCCACCTGGGGCGCGAGCTACCCGAGTTCACCTGGGAGCGCACCGACCGCGCCGAGGAGCTGAAGCAGGGCTAGACCCAGAAGACGGCGCCTCGCCGCTCGGTCGCCGTGCCGTTCGCCGTGCCGTTCGCCGCGCCGTTCGCCGTGCCGTTCGCCGTGCCGTTCGCCGCGCCGTTCGCCGTGCCGTTCGCCGCTCGTTCGCCGCTCGGTCGCCGCGCCGGCAGGCAGTGGTTGCGGCGATCGGCGAGGACGTCTACGATGAGCCCGGCCCATCCCGAGGGGCCGACGCTGACGAAGATCCGATCCGAAGACTGGCAGGGTCGCCCCGCCTATGGGAGCTGGGAGGGCGCGCGGCTCTTGCCGCAGCATACCATTGGGTCTGTGGAGGTCGTATGGGGCGCACGAAGCGCAAACCTCCCCGGCGTTGGGTGCTCGGTCTCCTCTTGCTGACGGTGAGTCTGTTGACCGCGCTGAGCTTGACGGGACCGGGTTGGGGCAGCATGACGGGTCCCTTCGGCTGGGTGTGGGTTGCCTTCTGGGTGCAGTGGCTCGGAGTGCCGGGCCTGGCGCTCTTCGTTGTCGTAGGTGTTCTGTGGGGGCTGGCGCTCTTGGCGCGGCTTCCCCGCGGGATCTTCTGGGGCCAGCTCATCTTCGCCGGACCGTTCGTCGTCCTGTGGGATGCCTTCTCGCAGGGCTTCCACTCACCACGGGAAGGCGGCGACCTGCACGGCGAGATCGCCACCGTGGTTCATTTTGCCGTCCGCGACTTCTTCGGCCCCGGGGCTGCGATGCAGCATGGCCTTGCCCTGGGCGCGCTTGCCATGACGGCTACCGTCTTTCTCTTTCGCTACGGTCTGCCCGCCTCGGTCGGGGCGGGTCTGGCGCGCGCTTCGGGTGGGATGGCGCGTTTCGTCTCTGGTGGTCTGAGCCTCATCGGCCACGGGCTCGGTGCCCTCGGCCGCGGCCTCTGGCGCGGGGTGATGCGTTCCGCCGGTCTCGTGGTGGCGGCAGGCGCGACCCGTGTGGCTACAGGGGTCGCCGAGGGGGCGCGGGGACTGTGGTCGCGCCCGCGCGAGGAGGCCCGCGAGGCCGAGCTGGATTCGGCCGCGCGGCGTATGATGAACGAGGAGCGCGCCGGCGGACCTCTGATCGGGCCCGAAGCCGAGCCGGAGCTGGCCGTGAGCGCGACCGACTTGCGGGAGCAGCAGGCGGCGTCGCCCGAGGAAACTCTTCCGGTTCGGGCGATGCGAAGCGCTTTGGCGGCAGAGACCCCTTCTCGCGCAAAACGAAAGGGGCCGGCACCGGAGGTGCCGCGTGGGGCGCGTCCCGTAGCCCCTCTCAATCTGCTACGGGATCGTGACGAGGGCGGCAGCGAGGTCTCGCGCGATGAGGTCGCGACCAACGCGCAGCTTCTGAAGGACACGCTGGCCAGCTTCGGGATCGCCGGCGAGGTAAGCGAGGTCCATCCCGGTCCGGTCATCACGCGGTACGAGTTCACCCCCGGGGTGGGTGTCACCATCAGCCAAATCACCAGCCGCCAGACCGATCTCGCTCTGGCCATGCGTGCGCCGCGCGTGCGAATGCTGGCGCCGATCCCCGGGAAGGCCGCCGTGGGGGTGGAGATCCCGAACCGTGAACCCGCTCTGATCGGGTTCAAGTCGGTAGCGGGCCGCAAGGCCTTCTTCGAGCTGCGCGGCGAGCTCGGTCTCGCGTTGGGCAAAGATGTCGCCGGACGGCCCTTCTACACCGCCCTCGAGAAGATGCCACACCTGCTCGTGGCCGGCACCACCGGGTCGGGGAAGAGCGTATGTATGAACACGCTCATTGTCTCGATGCTGATGCGCAACACGCCCGACCGGCTCCGTTTGCTCCTGATCGATCCGAAGATGCTCGAGTTCACCGGATACAACGGTATTCCGCACTTGCTGCAACCGGTCGTGACCGACGCGAAGGAGGCCGCCAAGGCTCTGCGCTGGCTCACGCGGGAGATGGAGCGCCGGTACCGTATCCTGGCCGGCGTGGGTGTGCGCAACATCGCCGGTTATCACCAGAAGCAGACGGAGGGTGGGGAGCATGTGCCGGAGGCGCCGATGCCCTACATCGTCGTCCTGGTCGATGAGCTCGCCGACCTGATGCTCTCGAACGCCTCTGAAGTGGAGGTGCCGATCGCGCGTCTCGCGCAGATGGCCCGCGCAGTCGGCATCCACCTGGTGCTGGCGACGCAACGGCCCTCGGTGGACGTCATCACCGGGGTCATCAAAGCGAACTTCCCGGCGCGCATCGCCTTCCAGGTCGCCACGCGAACAGACTCGCGCACCATCCTGGACATGAACGGCGCCGAGTCGCTGCTCGGCCGCGGTGACATGCTCTTCATCCCGCCGGGCAAAGCGGAGGCGCATCGCATCCACGGCGCCTTCATCAGCGACGAGGAGACCGAACAGATCGTGGCCTACCTTCAGCAGTTTCCAACCCCGGAATCGCTGATCGAGACGGAACAGGAAGGCGGCCTGCTGGGTGATGAAGAGGAGCAGGACGATCCCCTCTACGCCGAGGCGCTCAAGATCGTGGTCAGCAGCGGCCAGGGATCGACCTCGATGCTGCAGCGTAAGCTGCGCGTCGGCTACACCCGCGCCGGTCGGCTGATAGACATGCTGGAGCGTTCGGGCGTGGTCGGCCCCCCGGACGGTAGCCGCGCACGGGAGGTGCTCTACCGTCCGGACCAGCTACCGGAACTCTTGGGATCGGAGGCAGCCGTATCTTCGTGACCGTACATCTTCGCGCGACCGCGCTGCCATGGGTGGCCGCACTGACGTTCGTGGCGGTGTCGCACCTGATCTGTGGTGTGGCGTCGGGCGCGCCACCCGACCGCGTGCCGGCGCAACCGATCGTTGAGCGATTGCTGAACCGCCTGGGAGATGCCGCCGGATTCGAGGCGCGGTTCGTCCAGACCAACCGTTGGGCGGCCTTTGACGAGGCCGACACCGCCCGAGGGACCTTGACGGTGGCCCCGCCGGACCGATTCCGTTTTCAGTACGCGGAACCGCCTGGGCACTTGGTCGGCAGCGACTCCCGCCACGTCTACACCTTCATTCCCGAGGACCGCCAGGTTCTGCGCGCCGCCGCGCACCACACGACCGGAGTCGGCGAGCTGTTCTGGGATGGGTTGGGACAAGCCGCCGATTCCCTTGCCCGGGTCGAGTTGCGACCGGACGGCGAGCGCTGCGCCTGGGTGAACTTGCAGCCCCGTCCGGAGTGGGGTCTCCAAGAACTCGAGGTAGCGATCACGTTGCCCGAGGCGGTTCCGGCGGCCTACCGTTACGTGGATGAAGAGGGCAATGAAGTTCGCTTCGACCTGCACGCCTGGCGCACATTGGAGAGGGTGCCCGACGCCACGTTTCACTTCGCCGTGCCCGAGGGCTATGAGCGGCTCGATGTGGACTGAACACGCACGTACTCCGGACCGGCGGCGCGGCCGCGCCGCGCCGGTTCCGTCCGCGAGACCGAGGTAACCCCGGATGCCACCCTCCCTGCGCTGCTGCATGGTGACCCTGGGCTGTCCCAAGAATGTGGTCGACAGCGAGCGCATGCTCGCCCGGCTCGAGGCAGCCGGACACCGGCTTTGCGCCGATCCGGGAGACGCCGATGTGCTGCTGGTCAACACCTGCGCCTTCATCGAGGACGCCGTCCGGGAGTCGATCGAGGAGATTCTCGAGCTGGCGCGGCTGAAGGGGACGCCCGGTGCCGGGCCGGTCCTCATCGTGGTGGGATGTCTGGCCGAACGCTATGGCGAGGAACTGCTGCGCGAGATTCCCGAGATCGACGCGCTGCTCGGCCCCGGCGCGCTCCCGAGGCTGCCGGAGTTGGTCGCCGCGGTGGGAGACGGGCAGCGCGGCCTGGTGTGGACCGGTAGTTTCGGTCCCGAGCCCGAACGCGCCGAGCGTGTCCCGACCGGAAGCCCGTGGACCGCCTACGTCAAGATTTCCGAGGGATGCAACCACCGGTGCAGCTTCTGCCTGATTCCCCGGCTGCGCGGGCCCCAGCGCAGCCGCTCGCCCGAGGCGATCTGCGCGGAGGTGGCCGAGCTGGCCGCCTCCGGCACGGAGGAGATCATCCTCGTCGCGCAGGACACCACCAGCTACGGGCGGGACCTGGCGGGCCGGCCCACGCTGGCCGCGCTGCTCGACCGCCTCGAGCATCTTGTGGACGGCCCCCGCTGGATTCGCGTGCTCTACACGCACCCAAGGAACTGGAACGAGGAGTTGATTCGCGCATACGAGGCCGGCCGGCGGCTGGTGCCCTACATCGACGTCCCCGTCCAGCACGCCTCCGATCGGATGCTCTCGCTGATGGGCCGGGGCCACACCCGCGCCGACTTAGAGCGTCTCGTTCGTGACCTGCGCCGGCGCATTCCGGATGTGATCCTGCGCACCACGGTTCTGGTAGGCCACCCGGGCGAGCGGGAAGAGGATGTGACGGCCTTGCTGCGGTTCCTGGAGGAATTTCCCTTTGACCGTTTGGGAGCGTTTGCCTACAGTCCCGTGGATGAAACCCGGTCAGAGTCGATGCCGAATCCGGTGGGTGTGGAGGTGGCTGCCGAACGCCGGGGGCGGGTCCTGGAACTTCAGCGTAGGCAGGCGGTTTTTCTTCAGCAGGGACGCAAAGGTCGCGAGTATGATCTTCTCATCGAAGGCGTCCATCGCGACCGGGGTTATGCCACTGCCCGCAGCTACGGCGAGACGCCGGAGATCGATGGTATCGTGTATTGCAAAGCGCCCGACGCCGTGCGATCCGGCCGCGTGGAACCCGGGGATTGGGTCCGGAGCCGGGTGATCGGCGCTGGATCCTACGACCTGGTCGCCGTCCCGGTGGACCCCGTCGTGGCGGGCGAGAGAGTCCGGTCCGGTTCATCCCGGCCGGGGGAGGCAAGCCCTGATGATGCGTTTGGCGGATAGCCACGGAAGTCGCGGCCTCTTCGTGGCGGCGGTTTCTCTAGTGTGCGTTCTGTGGATCGGACTTGCGGCCGTTACCTGTCGCCCCGCCTGGGCCCAAGAAGAACACCCCGATCATCTGACGCTGCTCCAGACGCTGGGTGAAGAGGCGGCCTTTGAGTTTCTCGGACAGCTCGATTTCCCTCCCGGTGCCGACGTGTACCTCATTCCCGAGATAGACCATCCCGCGAATTGGTTCGTGGCCAGCATCCTAGCGCGCACCCTTCGCGAACAAGGCTATGGCGTCATTCGGCCCGCCCTGGCGGAGCCGGAAAGCACGCCAGGCGATCGGACGGTGGGGATCGCCGCAGGAGCGACAACCGGCGGCGAGCCGGGGTCGGGGCCGGGGCCGGCGTCCGGAAGCGCACCGGGTGACGCGAGCGCACCGGGTGGTTTGGGCGAAGCTGAAGCCGGTCAGCAGGCGGACCCCGGGGCCGACCCCGGGGCCGAACCCGGGGCCGAACGTGGGATCGAATCCGGCGATGAGGCTGGCGATGAGGGCGGGGATCAAGCCGGGGATGAGACTGGGGCCGAAGCCGGGGATGAACCCGGTGATGAGAGTCCCTTTGCCGGCGAAGAGGACGAGGAGGAAGCCGGAGACGATGAGGTTGGAGAAGGGGACGGTGAGGAAGCCGGCGAGGATGCCGGGGAGGAAGAGCTCCAAGATGAAGACACCGATGTCGAGCCCATCCAGCCGCGTCGGCGTCGGGGACCGGCCGCCCAGCAGCCGGCCCAGCCGGCCGCTTCCCCGCAAACGGCGACCGAGTACGCGATGAAGCTGCCGGCACGCGGAGAGGTCTGCACCTTTCGCGTGTTGGAGTGCGGCGTCAGTTATCCCTGGGTGAAACGGACCTGGCTGATAGGTCCGCACCAGTACGGACGCTACGCGAGCATCAAGCTACGGGGCAGCCGGATATCGCAGCCCGGCGTACGGGTGAGCAGCGTTGCCGCCAGCGACCGGATCCGCATCGATGACTTCCCCGGATGGGCGCGGCCCTATCTGGAGGGAGATGGTTTTCCCTTTCCGATCGAGCAACCTCAGGGAGCGCAGCTCAGGCGTCTGGTGGAACCGGTCGTCGTGGTGTCGATCGTGGCTGGGCTCGTCTACCTGTTCAATGAGAACCAGAAGTAATTGCATACGACGATCATGACGCATAGCGGTGGCAAGGGGAAATCCGCGCCGCGCGCGGCACACGGCCTCACGCTGGTGCTCGCCGTGGGGTGGCTGGCTTGCGCGGGCCTTCTGACATGGGCCGGCTGCGGATCGGCCGCCGGACCGCTCCGCATGCCCGGCGCTCAGGGCGAGTTCGAGCGCGGCAAGACGGCCTATGAGCGCGGCCGCCATCTCGAGGCGATCGAGCTGCTCGAGGCGTTCGAGCGGCGGCACCCGGGCAGCCAGTTCATCGATGACGCGCTCTACTTCCTCGGAAAGGCCCATCAAGCCAACAACGAACAGCTCCTGGCCCGGCAGGCATTCGAGCGCATCCTGACGGCCTTTCCGCGCAGCAGCTTCAGCGAAGACGCCTATTTCGAGATTGCCCGTTCCTGGTACTTGGGTATGCGCGGTCCCGCCCTGGACCCGGAACCGGCCGAGCAGGCTGCCAGCGCTTTCGCCGCCTACCTGCGCCGCTACCCGGAGGGTAAGTACGTAGACGAAGCGCGGGCGGCCGTCACCGAGGTGCAGAATACCCTGGCAGAGAAAGCCTTCCTGAACGGGCGGACCTACATGCGGCTCGGGCGACCGGAAGCGGCCCGGCGCTACTTCCGCAAGTCCTACGAGCAGTGGCCTCAGGCCACCGTGGCCGGCAAGGCGGTTGACGGTATTGCCCGCACCTACGAACGTCAAGACGATCGGGAAAGGGCAGTCGAGTTCTACGAGCGTTTGGTCGAGATGCTGGCTCCGGCTCCGGACCGGTACGAAGATGGGCAGGATCTGCTCGCCCGCGCCAGGCAGAAGCTCGGCCAGGCGTCGCCGCCTTGACCTGTCCGGGGGTGAATCGTGAGACTGGGTATCCTGGGAGGTAGCTTCGACCCGCCCCACATCGGCCATCTCATCCTGGCGTCCCGCTGCGCAGCAGCGCTGGATCTCGACGAGGTACGCTTCTTGCCGGCCTACCGGCCGCCGCACAAGCAGGATCGGGCTCTGCGGACGTTCGAACACCGCCTGGAGATGGCTCGTCTGGCCACCGCCGGAGTCCGGGGCTTCACGGTCTCGACTCAGGAGCGCGACCGCGGTGGGCTCTCCTACACGGCCGACACGCTCACGGATCTCCACGCGACCGGGGACGATCTGTCGATCTGGCTGTTGCTTGGGCGCGACAGTCTTGACGACCTGCCGAACTGGCGGGATCCCGACCTGATCCTGCGCGAGTGTCGCCTGGCGGTCTATGCCCGTCCCGGCTATGGTGCCCCGGTGGAGGAGCGTCTATCCTCACACATCGACTGGGTAGGGGGCCCACAGGTGGACGTGTCGAGTTCACAGCTGCGTGAAGATCTCGCGGCCGGGCGCCCGGTGCGCTTCCTCGTGCCGGCGCCGGTGTGCGCCTACATCGAACGCCACGGCCTCTACCCCCGATCCTGAGTACACGGGACGACCCACACAATCCCCCCGGAGACCCGGAGGGCGCATGCGCGCCCCGAGCGCGCGGGAGGAACAGCAATGCCGAGCCCAGAGCAGGCCGAGCGGGCGCTGGGTGAGCACCGCCTCTTTCTCGTCGATGCATCGGCGCTGCTCTATCGCGCGCACTTCGCCTTCCTGCGCCGGCCCCTGACGACCTCGAGCGGCCAGCACGTCGGCGCCCTCTTCGGTTTCGCCAGTACGCTGCTGGCTCTGCTGCGCGACGAGCGTGCTCGCTACGTCGGGATGGTGTTCGATCCGCCCGGCCCCACATTCCGGCACGAGCTGTTTCCGGCGTACAAGGCCAACCGTCCTGAGATGCCGCCCGAGCTCAGCGAGCAGTTCCCGCTGGCGCACAGGCTCATCCGCGCCCTGGCCTGGGAGCCCATCGTCCGCGAAGGCTATGAGGCCGACGACGTCATCGGCTCGATGGCCGCTCGCGCCACCGCGGGGGGGTGGCGGACAGTGATCGTCTCGGGGGACAAGGATTTCGGACAGCTGATCGATGACAGGATCGTTCAATACGTTCCCTCCCGCAGCCGTGAACCGGCCCAGTGGGTGGGGCCCGAGCAGGTACAGGAAAAGTGGGGGGTGGCGCCCGCGCAGTTCACCGACTTCCTGGCGCTCACCGGTGACAGCTCGGACAATGTGCCCGGCGTCCGGGGCATCGGGCCGAAGACCGCGGCCAAGCTGCTCGGCGATTACGGGAGCCTGGAGGGGATCTACGAGCAGTTAAAGGAGGTCACGCCGGCCGGCGTGCGAAAGAAGCTGGAGGCCGGGCACGAGGATGCGTTGCTCAGCCGCAGGCTGGTGCGGATCCGCACCGACCTGGAGGTGACCCCGCCCGAGGCGCTCGAGGTGCCCGATCCGGCCGAGCAAACGGCGCTGCGCGACTTCTTCGCCGAAATGGAGTTCGACGCCCTGAACGAGCGACTCTTCGGAGCCGGTGGCGCTGCGACCGGGCGCGGGGCGACCGTGGGTCGGGGGCTGGCTGGCGGGCGCGGGCCAACCGTGGGTCGGGGGCTGGCTGGCGGCCAGAGGCAACTGTCGTTCGAGGCCAGACCGGCGGGCGGCACCGGACCCGAGCGCGAGTCCGAGCCTGAGTCCAAGCCCGGGCGCGAGTCCATGCCCGAGTCCAAGCCCGAGTTCAAGCCCGAGTCCGAGCAATCCCGCGATCCCCTCACGGTAGGCGACGGCTGGGATGCAGCCTACCGGCTGATCGACTCGCCCGAGTCCCTGCGGGCGGCCGTGTCGGCCTTCCCGCGTGGCGGATCGGATGCGCCCGCCCTGGCCATCGACACCGAGACCGATGGCCGGGTCCCGCTCACGGCGGCCCTGGTCGGTCTGAGCTTCGGCTGGGAGCCGGGACGCGCCTGGTACGTGCCGGTCGGCCACCGCGAGGGAACGCGCGTCAGCCTCGAGGCGGTGCGCGAGACTCTGGGTTCACTGCTCGCCGACGAGACGGTGACCAAGGCTGGACAGAATCTCAAGTTCGATCTTCACATCCTTCGTCGCCACGGCTTGCCGGTGGCGGGTCCCCTGTGGGACACGATGGTAGCCTCCTATGTGCGCGATCCGCAGGCGCGTCACGGGCTCGACGTGCTCGCCCACGAGTTCCTCGATCACGAGATGATCCCCATCCGGGTCCTGATCGGTTCGGGACGACAACAGGTGACGATGGATACCCTGTCGCCGGAGAAGGTGGCGCCCTACGCCTGCGAAGATGCCGACGCGGTGGTGCGGCTCATGCCCCGCCTGGCGCGGACCCTGGAGGACATCGGCGCCCGCGAGCTATTCCTGGAACTCGAGATGCCCCTGCTGCCGGTGCTGGTGGCGATGGAAGCCGCCGGCATCTGGCTCGACCGGCAGATGTTGTCCTCGATGAGACACCAGCTCGAGGCCGAACAGAGGCGGCTCGAGCAAGAGATTCATCGTCTGGCGGGCGGACCGTTCAACATCAACTCGCCCAAGCAGCTCCAGGTGGTGCTCTTCGAGACGCTCAAGCTGCCGGTCAAACGGAAGACCAAGACGGGCTTCTCCACGGACCAGGAGGTGCTCGAGGAGCTGGCGATCGAACACGCCTTGCCGCGCAAGATCCTGGAGTACCGGCAGCTCAGCAAACTGCATGGCACCTATGTCGAGGCCCTGCCGCGGATGGTCTCGGAGGAGACCGGACGGATCCATGCGAGCTTCCATCAGACGGTGACGGCCACCGGGCGCCTCAGCTCCTCGGATCCCAACCTGCAGAATATCCCGATCCGCACGCCGATGGGCCGCCGGGTGCGAGAGGCCTTTGCCGCGCCGCCGGGCCGGGTATTGCTGGCGGCCGACTATTCCCAGATCGAGCTGCGGCTGCTGGCGCACCTCTCGGGCGACGCGTACCTTACCGATGCGTTTCGCAAGGGAGCGGACATCCACCGCGCCACCGCGGCGCGTGTCTTCGGCGTGGACGAGCAGGCCGTCGACCCGGGGATGCGCACGCGCGCCAAGACGGTCAATTTCGGTGTGCTCTACGGAATGGGCGCGCAACGCCTCGCCCGCGAACAGGGGATCCCGGTCAAAGAGGCCTCTGCGTTCATTGCCGACTACTTCGCGAAGCTCCCCGGGGTGAAGGCCTACATCGACCAGTGTGTCGAAACGGCCCGCTCGCGCGGGTATGCCGAGACGCTGCTGGGCCGGCGGCGCTACCTGCCGGGACTGCAATCGGGCCACCACGGGGACCGTGCGGCGGCCGAGCGCATGGCCGTCAACACGCCTGTGCAGGGGTCGGCGGCGGACCTGATCAAGCGCGCCATGGTCCGCCTGCACGCGCGCCTGGCAAACGAACACCCCGAGGCCGTGATCTTGCTGCAGGTTCACGACGAGCTCGTGCTCGAGCTTCCCGAGGAGGCCCTGGATGCGGTGACGGCCGTGGTCGCCGAGGAGATGGGCTCGGTGGCCAGGCTCGCGGTGCCCCTCGTTGTCGACAGCGGTGCGGGCAGGACCTGGTACGAAGCGCATGGGTAGGCGGCGCGATACGCGGGCGGTGGTGGTCACCGGCGGTATGGGGTCGGGTAAGTCGACCTTCTGCCGGGTGATGCGTGCCGACCGCAGGGGTGGCGCCGGCTGCACGGGCAGCGCTGGCGCCGGCTGCACGGGCAGCGCTGGCGACGCTGACGGCCCTTGCGGTGCGACGGTGCACATCGATGCCGACCGCATCGTGCGGGGCCTGTTGCGCCACCACCGGCCGCTGCAGGAGCAGATCGCGTCGGACTTCGGCCCCGACCTGCTCGTGCCGGGTAAGGGTATCGACCGCCAGGCGCTGGCGGCCCGCGTGTTCGCAGACCGCGGACGGCTAAAGCGTCTGGAGGCGCTCATCCACCCGATCGTTCGTGCCCGCCTGGCGCGGAAGGTCGGGTCCTTGAAACGAAAGGGCGAGGTTGCTATCGTGCTTGCCGAGATTCCCCTCCTCGCCGAGGGCGGTGTGCCCGAGTGGTGCGACTTCGTCGTGACCGTGGAGGCCGATCCCGCAACGCGCCTGGCGCGCCTCCTGGCCCGGGGCGTCTCACCCGAGGACGCGCGGCGGCGGATACGCCGGCAGGCGACCGACGAGCAGCGGCGACGGCTGGCCGACCTGGTCGTGCGCAACGACGGCGACCTCGAGGGTCTTCGCGAGGCCGCCGCGCGCGTGCGCCGGCTCGTGCTTCGCGCCCGGCGGTAACAGCACCCCAGCAAGCGGGGAGCGGGGACGTGATCATCTACCGGAAGCTGGCAGTTGCCGGCAAACCGAATCACCGGGAGCGTCTCGTTCCCGAGAACAGGACAGGCTTTCGCGATGAATCAGGAAATCGACGCCATCTTGCACGCCAGTGAAGAGAAGATCCGCCATCTGCGGGGGTTTCTTTGACCTGGATCATCGGGAAGCCGAATTGCGCGAGCTCGAGACCAAGATCTCCGAACCGGGGTTCTGGGATGATCCCAAGCAGGCCAATGCCTGCGTCATGGCCATGCGCAAGGTCAAGACCGTGGTCGACGGCTGGCAGGCGTTGCGCACGCGTCTGACCGACCTGGCCGAGCTGGTCGAACTCGCCCGCGAGGACGGGGACGAGGCCTTCGAGCAGGAACAGCTGGGCGAGGCGCGGCGATTCCAGAGGGACCTCGAGCGCTACGAGCTGCAGACCTACCTGAGCGGCGAGCGCGACGACTGCGACGCCATTCTCACGATCCACCCGGGTGCCGGCGGCACCGAATCCCAGGACTGGGCTTACATGCTTCACCGGATGTACCTGCGCTGGATCGAGCGGGGCGGTTTCTCGGCCAACGTGATCGACTTCCAGGAGGGCGAGGAAGCCGGGATCAAGGATTCCACCATCGAGGTGCGGGGACCGAACGCGTACGGTCTGCTGCGCGCCGAGGTCGGCGTGCATCGCCTGGTGCGCATTTCCCCGTTCGACTTCAACCAGCGCCGCCACACCTCCTTCGCCTCGGTCTACGCCTACCCGATCGTGGAGGATCTGGGGGAGATCGAGATCAAGGAAGACGATCTGCGCATCGACACTTACCGCGCCAGCGGTGCCGGCGGCCAGCACGTCAACAAGACCGAATCGGCCGTGCGCATCACGCACGAGCCCACCGGCATCGTGGTCCAGTGCCAGGCCGAACGGTCGCAGCATCGCAACCGCGAGGTGGCGATGAAGGTGCTCGCCGCGCGTCTCTACTACTACTACAAGGAGAAGGAACGTAAGGAGACCGAGAGCCTCACGGCCGAGAAGAAGGAGATCGCGTGGGGCTCGCAGATCCGCTCCTACGTTCTGCATCCGTACACGATGGTCAAGGACCACCGCACCGGACACGAGGTGGGCAACGCTCAGGGTGTTCTGGACGGTGACATCGACGGGTTCATCGAAGCCTACTTGCGTTCGGACAGAAAGGAGTCAGCCACCTCATGAAAGATTCGATCTTCCGCGAGTATGACATCCGCGGGATCGCGGCCGAGGACTTGACCGACGAGGTCGCCGTCCACGTAGGCGCCGCGGTGGCCACCCGGCTTCGCCGTGAGGGGGCGACCCAGCTGTGCCTGGGCCGTGACGTGCGCGAAAGCTCGCCGCGGCTCCACGCCAAGGTGGCCGAGGGCATTCGCGGCGCCGGGGTGGGCGTGATCGATGTGGGCGTGGTCCCGACGCCGGCGCTCTACTACTCGATCGTGGATCGGAACGCCGGCGGCGGAGTCATGATCACCGGGAGCCACAATCCGATCGAGTACAACGGGTTCAAGATTTGCCGCGGCACCTCGCCCATCTGGGGCGAGGAGATCCGGGCGATCCGCGATCAGATCCGCGCGCGAGACTTCGAGCAAGGTGAAGGCGCGCTCGAGGCGTTCGACGTCCTGCCGGTCTATCGCAAGATGGTGGCGGGACGATTCGCCACCGAGCGGGGTCTGAAGGTGGTGATCGATGCGGGCAACGGTACCGGCGGCCTGGTCGGTCCCGACATCCTTCGCGATCTGGGCCATGAAGTGCTCTGCCTGTATTGTGAGCCCGACGGACGCTTTCCCAATCACTTGCCGGATCCGACCGTGGCGAAGTATGTCGTCGATTTGCAGGCGATGGTGGTCCGCGAGGGTGCCGATGTGGGCGTGGGGTTCGATGGGGATTCCGATCGCATCGGCCTGATCGATGAGCAGGGCAAGATGGTCTACGGCGACCAGCTGCTGGCCATTTATGCGCGCGAGCTGCTCGAGCGCAAGCCGGGAGTGAAGATTCTCTTCGACGTCAAGTGTTCCCAGGGGCTCGAGGAGGACATCCGGGCCCATGGCGGAACGCCGGTGATGTGGAAGACCGGGCACTCGCTCCTGAAGGCCAAGATGAAAGCCGATTCGATTCCGCTGGCCGGGGAGATGAGCGGCCATATGTTCTTCGAGGAAGGCTACTTCGGCTTTGACGACGCCCTTTACGGCGCGGCGCGGGTCTTGGACTACCTGGCCCGGACGAAGGAGCCCCTAAGCGCCCTCATCGCCAGCATGCCCTCGTACGTGAACAGTCCCGAGGTTCGCGTGACCTGTACGGACGAGGCGAAATTCCGCATCGTCGAGGAGGTGGCGGCCCATTTCGCCAAGGACCACGAGGTCATCACGATCGACGGGGTGCGGGCGCTGTTCGAGGATGGCTGGGGGCTGCTCAGGGCCTCGAACACCCAGCCGGTCCTGGTGCTGCGGTTCGAGGCGCGTACCGAGGAGGGGTTGGCGCGCATCGAGGGGGCATTCCGGGGTGTGCTTTCGCGTTTCCCGGAGGTCCAGTGGGAGCCGTAAGCCACTCTACGCTTGACACTAGGGGAGCAGACGCCTAGCGTATCTATGATCATTACCTATAGGGTCTCTTGATCTGGACCCTGGATGGGAAACCGCCGATTGCGGAGGGGAGTCCAGCGTGAAGCGCATGGTTGAGCCGGACGGCCGTGGAGCCGGAAGCCGCATGATGCGGTCTGGCCACGGGCGGACGAAACGAGCGGTTCTGGAAGAGGTTGGCGTGCGGATGCGTGCCGGGCTGTTGTTCGTGGTGGGACTGACCCTGTGGTTCCTGTTCGTGTCAGGATGCTCCGAGGACATGCCGCCGGCTCCCGAGGAGAAGAGCACCAACCGTCTGGTGGCCGTCTACGTGTCACCTGAGGAGTTCGAGGAGAATAAGATCGAGATCAACGGCGAGCGCCTGGACCGCGAGTGGGGCAGCGAGTTCACCCCCGACCGGCCGTACACACACGTGCGTCTCTCGAGAGAGCACGGCGGTGGTGATGCCGGACCCCCACGCTACGTCTCGATGAAGGCCCTCTACACCAACCAACACATTTACTTCCTCGTGCAGTGGGCCGACGCCTCCGCCGACGTGCTCGATGACGTCTTCGTCTTCGTGGGCCCGAATCTGGCGGAGCCGATCATCACCTGCGCCGAGGTCGGCGGACAGACGATCTGCGACAGCCTCTATCGCTCGGGAGCGCAGGACAGCCTGATGACGAGGGCTTGGTGGCATCAGACCGGCGACGACGACAAGGTGGCGATCGCATTCGAGATGCAAGCTGCTTACGGCGCTGAGGGAGCGTTCGCCGATGTGGGATGTCTGGCCGCCTGTCATGAGGCCGGTTCTACTTTCGACGCCCTCACCCAGGGCCGCCTGGACGTCTGGTACTGGTATGCGGGCCGCACGAATCCGGTCCGCAATCTCTTCAATCCATACGACGATCCCGAAGATGCCCAGGAGGGGATCCCCGGATACCTCGATGACCTCTACCTGGACGCCGGTGCGGGACTGATCCCTGATGAGGGCGTGCCCGCCTTCCAGCCCAATTTCCTTCCGGGCGAGGGCGTTCCGCTCTACGTCTACCGCCAGGACGACGACGAATTCCACGACAGTTCCGAGGAAGACTGCGAGAACGATTTCGGCGAGCCCTGCCGCACCAACAACGGTGTGCCGCTGGAGTACATCTGGCGCAACGACATTGACGACGATCCGGATCTCCTATCGCCTGAGGACACGTTCAACGAGACGGTGATGCCGGACGTTCGCATGTGGGCGCCGGGAGACATCGTGGCGGGCTACCTGCTGACCTACCCACGCGACAGCCGCGCCGACGTTCGTGGTAAGTCCAATTTCGACGAGGACGAGCGTGTCTGGACGCTCGAGATCGCCCGCCGGCTCGCGACATCCTATCCGCTTCAAGATGTGGCCTTCGACCCCGAGGCCGGGATCGAGTACCGATTCACGATCTCGATTTTTGACGCATCCACGGCTGACCACTTGGGCAGCGAGCCAGTGGTGCTCACGTTCGAACCGCGGGATCAGTCTGAGTAGGGGAAGCTCGCGGGGAACACCCCGCTGCGATGGGAGGTTCTGGTCGTGAAATTCCACCACGCAGTCGCCCTGCTGTTGGCTGCGGCGCTTCCGGGTGTCGCCGCTGCGCAGACGACGGTCCAGAGCATGCTGATGGAGCAAGCCGGAGTCGATCCGGACGTCCTACGACCGTCGCCTTCGGTGCGGTTGGCCGGCATGGGCGACCTCTCGCTGGCCGTCGCGGACGAGGGCAACGAGATCAGCCTGCGCGACTTCGCCCGCAATGCCGCCGGATTCTTGCGCGACAGCGACTCATGGGTGATCGAGTCTTGGATGTCGGGCAACACGCAGCACGTCGATCGGCGGGCCCTTTCCTCCGAACGGCGTTTCGGCAACGCCGGCGTGGAGGCTGTGCAACGCTCGCCGGGACGCGCGCTCGGTGCCGTTGTCAACTGGACCTACTACGAGCAGTCCGACAATCCCGGGGACTGGGCCAAGGTCCGTGGACCAGTGGCCTCGGCGCTGATCAACCAGCAATTCGGAGCGATCACGGTGGGGGCTCTGGTCGGTCGTGAGACCGAAAACGAGGACCGGATCTCCGAGGATTTCTTCTCGCTCATGCACAAACAGAGCCGATGGGTCGGGCAGCTCGGCGTGGCCTACGACATGGCGGGCTGGACGATTGCCGGGGCCTGGGACTTCGAGCGCGGCGGCGTCGAGGCTTTCTCGGTGGATCCGGCCCGGTTCCACGAGGACGAGTTCATCTGGACGCGCCCGCTCGACCGATACTCGGTGGCCGTCTTGATGCCGTCCGGCGGGACCATCGAGGGCGGCGTGCGTGCCGCCTTCATGGACCGCGAGGGCGGGGAGGAGATGGAGCTGAGCTGGAGTGACCGTTCACCCTGGAATCCCAGCCGCAGCAACTACTTCGAAGACGTGGCCACGTTCGAGGAGAGCGAATCGGAGTCGGAAATCCTGACGCAATGGCGTCTCCATCTGGGTGAGACGATGCTGTCCGCCGAGGGCGCCTACCGTTCGTGGGAGACCGAGGTGCGAGAGGGCATCAACTTCAAGGGCTCGCGGCGCGAAGGAGCGTCGGAGGAGTCCGGGGTCACCTTCGCCGCCGGTGCGAGCCACCGTTTGTTCGCGGGGCGCCTGCTGGTGGGGGCGGAAGGACGCGTGAGCCAATCGGATTGGGAAGTGTCCACGGCGACCGACTATACGGAAGCGACCTCCCAGACCGGCTCGATCCGGGCCGGCGTGGAATATTTCCTCGGCGCCGCGGTGGCGATTCGGGGAGGCGCCTTCTACGGCGCCACTGACCGTGATATCGATGCCCCCGAGTCGTTGGCCCGGTTGCAGGGGGTTACGGGCGGATTCTCGTGGCTCCCCAGCGGGGGGCTCGTTCAGGTCCACGGATCGCTGGGCTACCTGCGGCAGGAGCCGTGGGACGACGATGCGGGGGACATTGAGGAAATCGAGGAGACTTCCTACAGGCTTGGCCTACGTCTATTGCTGTAGGGTCGAGAAGGACCTAGATTTACTTGGACGAACCGTCTGGGGTTCGCAGTCGGGTACGGGGCGCGCCCGCCCTCCCCATGTTGCCAAGGGTCTGCACGCAAGAAGGGGTGACCCGCCATGTTGAGGACAAGGATCGCAACCATGACCAACCGAAGAACCGAAGTGCTCTCCGGCGCGTCGGTGCTCGCGCTCTTGGCCCTAGCCTTCTTGACCGCACCGCTTGGGCCGGCTGGCGCTCAAACGCCCCCCGCGGTCGCCGAGGGCGGGACCCTGACCGGGATTGTCGTGGATCGCGCCAGCGGGAGGCCCCTTACGCCCGCGAACGTTCTCGTGCTGGGCCACAAGTGGGGCACGATGTCGCTAGAGGACGGCACCTTCACGATCGAGAATATGCCGCCCGGCTCCTACGACATCACCGTCATGATGATGGGTTACGAGGACGGCACCGAACGCGGCGTGGTGGTCGAGTCCGGTCAGACCACGCGCGTCCGGTTCGAGTTGCAGCAGAAGGTCGTGGCCGTGCTTCAGGCGATCGACGTGGTCGGCGCGAAGAAGAAGATTGACAAGGAGCGCACCGAGACGTCCCACAGCATGGATTCGCAGGACCTGACCGACCTGCCGGTCGATGACGTACAGGAGGCTATCGCGCTACAGGCCGGGGTGATCGCCAAGGGTGGCGAGCTGTTCGTGCGCGGGGGGCGTTCGGGCGAGGTGCAGTTCCAGGTCGACGGTGTGCCGGTACGGGATCCGCTCGGCGGCGCTGGTCTCTCGCTGGCGTCCCAGGCGCTGTCCTCGACCGAGACGATCGTCGGCGGGATGAGTGCCAAGTACGGAAACGCTCAGTCCGGGGTCATCATCTACAACACGAAGGAAGGTGGTCAGGAGTTCGGTGGCGAGTTGCGCTACACGACCGATGACTACGGTTCGCCCACCAACACCTTCGACAACTACGATCGGCTGTTCCTCGGAGTGGGCGGGCCGACGCCGGTCGAGAATTTGACCTACTACATCTCCGGCGAGCTCACCTATGCGGATGACTATCCGAAGACGCCCGAGCGACGCTCACGCGAGAAGTGGCTCAACTTCATCAGCGTGGGTGATCGTAAGACCAACTCGCACAAGATGCAGGGCAAGCTGGCCTATCGTCCCTCGGCGAACACGAAGCTCACCTTCGAGATGTTGGATCAGACCACCCGGCGAGACACCTACTACCATGAGTGGAGCCGGGCCGGTTGGGTGCAGCAGTTCCTGGATACGACGCGCACCAATGAGGTGGTCCTGCGCCACGGACGCTGGGCGCCCTACCAGGTCGACTCGACCTACCGCTACTACAACGCCGCCGAACATACTCCCGACGTGCTCGACGAGTTTCAGCAGCAGAAGATGGTCTTCCGGCATACCCTCAGCGGCAACGCCCACTACGTATTCCGATTGAGTCGTCAGCACTTCTTCGTCGACCAACGTGTGCAGGGCCAGGACGCCTGGGAGTATTTGGGTGAGCGCGAGACCGATCTGTGGTTCAACTACTACGATGGGGAGTCCAACGACTATTTCGTGATCTCAGGAGACTACCCGTACCTGGCCACGCGCGAGACGGAGGTTTATCAGGGGATTTTCGACCTCACCTACCGCAAAGGGCGGCACACCTTCGAGACCGGGGCCACGTTGCAATACAACGACATGCGCTTCTTCGAGGTCTTGAGGCCTTACAACACCAGCACGGATGGCATGATCGGCGCCAACCGGACGGATTACCACTTCTACAATCCGGAGGGCGGCGTCTACGTCCAGGACCGCTGGGAGCACGAAGGCATGGTGATCAACGCCGGCCTGCGCTACGACTTCTTCAGTGTGGGCGAGCAGATCTCGATCTCCAACGTGTCCGAACGCGTCAAGCAACAGCTCAGCCCCCGCGTCGGAATCGCCTACCCGATCTCGGACCGGGACGTGTTCAGTTTCTTCTATGGCCGGTTCTATCAGGTGCCGAACCGGCAGTTCCTCTTCGACAATCTGGATTCCTACGACGACACGCGTGGAAACCCGAACTTGACCAACGAAACCACCGTGACCTACCAGGCATCGATCCAGCACCTCTTCAACGAGTATCTGGTGGGGCAGTTCAGCATCTACTACCGGGACATGTTTGGGCTGATTGCGGCCGAGGCTACCGAGGACTGGTCCTCCACCGGGGACATCTGGACCTACGTCAACAAGGACTATGCCTCGGCCAAAGGCTTCGAGGTGAGCCTATCACGAGGGTATCGCGACAACTACCGGTGGGATCTTTCCTATACCTACGGCGTGGCTACCGGTGTGGCCTCGGATCCCAACGCTGCCCAGGCCACGAACTTCGTCTATTTGCCCAACGAGGAGATTCCTCTCAACTGGGATGCGCGCCACAGCATTGGGGCCAGCCTCTACATGGGCGACCGGGTCAACTGGGGAGCGAGTTTCAGCTGGAGCTATACCTCCGGATACCCGTACACGCCGTATCAGCGTGATACGCGCGAAATCGAACCTGAGCAGGAAAATTCCCGCCGTATGCCGTCTACAACCACATTGGATGTGCGGGCGGACAAGTACTACCGGCTGTGGGGGCAGCAGCTCTCGCTCTTCCTTCAGGGCCGGAACATCTTGGATGCCAAGAACATCACGAATTTGACGCCGGGCAACTGGCCAGCGCCGCCGGTGAATGCGGACTACCGGGTCTACTACACGGAAACGGGTCGGGCCGGTGGAGCCTACCTGGACGACCGGGACGGAGACGGGGTGGAGGAGTTCATCCCGCTCAACGATCCACGGGTCTTCGGCGCGCCACGCACGATTCGCGTCGGCATCGGCTTTATATTCTAGGAACCGGAAGCGGGAAGCCCGAATGGCCGGCAGGATACGGAGGTTGCTGCAGATGAGCTGGACACAGGTGATGATCATGCGCCTTGCGCTCCTGTTCTTGGTCCTGGCTGCTGGGGTAGGAGCCGAAAGCGCCCGGGCTTACTGGGACGGGGAGAACCCCTTCGAAGTAGACGAGAACGGACAACCGCTCTACGCGATCCGCCAGCCCAACATCTTCTACCACAATGTGGGGCTCCTGGAGATGCTGGTCTCGAATGTGGGCGTGGTGGGCAATCCGTTCGGACTCGACACATTTGGGGCAGGATGGAAGGGTGGCGAGTACCTCTACGCCGCCTCGCTGTGGATTGGAGCGATTGCTAGTGACAATCTGGCCTATGTCTCCACCGGTGCCTACGAGTACGAGCTGCGGCCGAGCCTCGATCCGATCGATACGATCTATCCCTCGTTCGAGGGGGCGATCGGCGGTGACCGTGCCGGCTTCTCGACCAGCGGCGGGGACGACGACGGCGATGGTCTGGTTGACGAAGACCCCCTCAACGGCAAGGACGACGACGGCGACGGTTCGATCGACGAGGATTATGCTGCGATCTCGCAACAAATGTTCAGTTGCGAATACTGGGATTACACCGAGCAGGCCACGGAAGTCTATCCGGATCATCGGCCGCTGCGCATCAAGATCCGGCAGAACAGCTACGCCTGGTCGACGACCGGCGCCAACGAATTCGTCGGGCTCGACTATGAGATCCTCAATGACGGGTTCGAGACATTGCGGGAGCTCTACGTTGGCTACTTCGTCGACTCTGATGCCGGCCGCAAGGAGGCCCAGGGCTACTATACCGACGATGGCGGCGAATTCCGCACCATCGACACCACCTACGTGAACCGGCAAATCGAGTACACCTGCACCGATCACGATGGCACCTTCCGCGAGTGTAACAAGCAGCCATTGAACATCGACATCGCATACATGTTCGACACGCCGGGCAGCGAACCGGGCGGTAATGCCGCCGACGACATGGGCCCGGGCTCGAATGGGTATTTCGGAGGGATGTTCTTGGGGCACACGACCGACCCCTTCGGAGAACGGGCGCCCTCCAGTGTGCAGATTCACACGATGCGCTTCTTCAGCGGCAGCGGAACCTATCCCGAGGGCGACCCGCGAAACGATTTCGAGCGGTATGATCTCCTCTCGGCGGGGGATAAGCCGCGGCGGCCCACCAGTCAGCCGTCGGACTACCGCTATTGCTTCAGTGCCGGGCCTTTCAGGGAGCTGTTGCCGGGTGAGAAACTGCAGCTCCAGGTGGCGTTCGTGATCGGCAACGAGTGGCGCGGCCTCCTCGAGAACGGCTTGAACGCCCAGCGCATTTACAATGGCGCCTGGCGTGACACCGACGCCAACAAGCTCACCGGATGCGACGGGAACGAGACCTGTCTTCACATCGAGCCGGGGGGGGTGCCCCTCTTCTGGAACAATCCGTGCGATTCGCTGGCGCCGGCGGTGGGACCGATCAAGAATACCGAGTGCAATCGCCCGGAGTACTGGGTCGATAACGACTGCGACTGTTGCACGCCCCTCCAGATCTCCGAAGACGACTGCGGCTACGAGACGCTGGTGAACTGGGTCGGTACCGTGGCGCCACCAAGCCCCACGGTGAGTACCGAGGACCCGGCGCTGCGCGCGCGCGTGGAGGGGGACCGACGGATCAAGATCGAGTGGGACAACGGCTCCGAGTTGGTGGCCGACCCCCTGCGTGGCGAGATCCTCTTCTGCGGCTACCGGGTCTGGCGCGTGGAGGGGTGGAATCGGCCGATCGGCTCCACCGGCCCCTCGCCGGGTGAGTGGCAGCTCGTGGCCGATATGACCCCCGACCCGGTGGGCAGTCAACTCGATCTCGCGGATTACACGAATCCTTTCGCCGCGGTGGTCGACACGGTACCTTCGCCCATAGAAGAGGGCGCCTGGCTCTATCGCTACGATCTGGAACGTTACTTCTACGAAGACACGCTGGGTCTCAAGAACGGGATGCTCTACTTCTACGACGTGACCGCCTACAGTTGCTGGACCGATTCGCTGGGCAACTACTTCGAGCTCTCGAGCTTCCCGGCGGCGGTCGAAGCCGAGGGAGTGCGGCCGTCGTGGGTCGCCAGCACGGGTGGGAACTGGAAGGAGAAGGTCATCGTTGTGCCGAACCCGTGGAACGGTGGCGCGGCCTGGGACCTGAATCCCAGCGACCGCGATCCGACCGGTACCCACATCGACTTCGCCAACTTGCCCGACCGGCAGTGTGACGTTCGGATCTACACGTTGGCCGGCGACCTGGTGCAGACGCTCCCGCACGACGGGACGAGCGGTCGGGGGACGGTGCGGTGGAACATGCTGTCGCGCAATGGCCAGAGCATCACGAGCGGGGTGTACCTCTACGCGGTCACCTGCGATGATGAGACCCATGTGGGTAGATTTACGGTCATCCGCTAACTCAGGCGGAATGGCCTGAAGAGGGGAGTCATGGTCATGGAGGGTAAAGCGGTGAAGCGGCTCATCGTTCTGGCGGTCCTACTGCTCACTCTTGCGAGTGTCGCCCAGGGCGCACAGGAGTTTGAGAAGGTGGGGACCATCGGCGCTCAATTCCTCAAGATCGGGATTGGCGCTCGCCCGGCCGGTATGGGATCGGCCTTCGTCGCCGTGGCGGATGACGCATCGGCGATCTATTGGAATCCCGCCGGAGTAGCGCGCATCACCACCAATGTGATTGCGCTCAATCATTGCGACTGGGTAGCCGACATCCTCTTCTCGCAGGCGACCTATGTGTTCGATCCGAAGTACGTTCCGGGCATGATGGGGATTCACGCCCGTAGCCTGTACATGCCGGAGCAGATCGTTCGGACGGTCTACAATCCGGATGGGGACGGCACCCAGTTCGATAACGGTGATGTGGCCGTGGGCCTTACCTACGGGCGGTCGCTGACGGACAAGTTCTCCGCGGGGATCACGTTCAACTACGTGAACTCGAGCCTCGCCGACCATTCCGCGACCGCTTACAGCTTCGACTTCGGCACGCTCTACGATACCGGCTTCCAGTCGCTCAAGATCGGCATGTCGATTCAGAATATCGGTACCGAGATGGAATACATCGAAGATACCGTCAAGCTGCCGACGCTCTTCCGGGTGGGAATGTCGGCCAGTCTGTACGAAGATGACCAGTACACGGTGCTCTCCGCGGCCGAGTTCTCCCACCCGCCCGACAACAACGAGCGGGCGAACCTGGGTCTCGAGGTCGGATATCAGGATTTCCTCCACCTGCGCGGCGGCTACGGGTTCGGTTACGACGCCGAAGGTCTCGCGATGGGGCTGGGGGTGAAGGTGCCCACGAGCTTCAACGCGGAGGCGCGTGCCGACTACGCCTATTCCGATCTGGGCTACCTGGGCGGTGTGCACCGGATCTCGGTGGATTTCCGCTTCTAGGAGACGTGAAGCTTGCAGCCACGCTGGCTCACTCGGGCGGGGACTCTCCGGGTCTCCGCCTTCGTGCTATCGGCGGTGATGACGGCCGTGAGACCGGCGGTTGCCCTGGGGGCCGCCATCGGGACGGTGACTGCGCTGTGGATGAGCGGTGCGGTGGCGGCGGAGTCTGCGCGCGTGGCCGAGCTACCGGCCGAATCCAAGGGAGAGATCCACGTCCAGGTCGACGCCGTGCGCTTGCTTGGAGCTTCTGGACAGGAACAGGCACACCTGTTTCTGGGGATTTTCCGGGATGAGGTCGTCTGTAAATCGCTGGAGGAGCGGGCGGGACGGTGGATCCAACTTCAGACCCGCCTGGACCTGCTACGCGGGGACGAACTGCCGCCGTACCGCCAGGGACTCGAGCTGCTCGTGCCGTGTGACGAGCGAGAGGATCCGGCCGCGGTTTATGAACGCCGCCTGGTGACCCTGGAGGTGCCGCTGCCCGAGGGCGTGGAGGCGTTCGAGCTGGAAGTCAGTGACCAGCGTGCGCTACGGCGCGGCTTGTTGTCGAGGCTCCAGAAGGAGCACAAGCACGGACTCGTGCGGGCCGCGCTGCCGTCCCTGCCCGTACACGACGGACGGGGTCTGGGGGGGCCGGTGTTCTGCTGGGCGGCGAACCCCCCCGAAACGACCGTGCTGCAGGACGGCTACCGCGTGGCTGAGACGGCCCAGTTGCGTGGCCGGTTCGATGCGAACCCCACCCGGGCCTATGGACTCTTCAATCCCACCCTCATCCTCTACGTCGAGGCCTACGGGCTGGCGGATGCACCGCTCCCGTTGACTCTCTCCGTCTTCTCCCTGGGGGACAGCACTTGCCTCATCCGCGAGGAGGCCGAGGTGCGCTTGCCCTCCGGTCACGCGGCGCTACTGAGGCAACTGGACGTTTCGGGTCTTGGCGCGGGTGCCTACGGACTGGAACTGGTAGCGACGCCGAAGCGGGCAGCCGGCACACCCTCAGCGTCGGCTGCGACCGCTTCCTCGGAGTCGGCGTCGGCTGCGTCCGCTTCCTCGGAGTCGGCGTCGGCTGCGTCCGCTTCCTCGGAATCGTCCCCGGCCGCGTCCGCCGCGGAACCTGGAGAAGTCTTCCGTCTCACAGGGACTTTTCAGGTGCACTGGGAGCCCGGCGCCTGGCAGAAGCCGCGGTACGAGCTTCGCCAGGAGGCCTCGCTCCTGCTCGATGACGAGCGGTTCGAGGCCTTCTTGCGGCTTGACCCGGGCGAGCAGGAGGCGCGTCTGGACAGCATGTGGCAATCACGAAGTCGGGGGCCGGGAACGCAGATCAAGCGGTTGTTCCAGGAACGGGTGGAAGGGGCCGACCAGCGGTTCACGGTTGGCAACCGCCGTGGTAGTCTCACAGACCGGGGCAAGACCTACATCCGATTCGGCGAGCCCGATGAGGTTCACAAGGAACTCATGCCCCAGGACGAGGATCAGCTCTTCTACTTCCTGGGGCGGGAAATCGACGAGGACGAATCGGTGGAGATGGCAGGCCGTCCGCTCCGGCACCCATTGGACAACTCGCCCTATCAGGTCTGGTACTACATGAATCGGGGGGAGCCCCTCTTCCATGAATGGGGCATGGTCGGATCCGGTGGGGGATTGCGGTTTGTTTTCGTGGACGAGGTCGGGGACGGGAACTACCGGCTCGTTTACACGAACTTGTTGGGAGGCGTCGAGTAAGGAGAGTGATGGATGGCACGCAAGGCTCTGACCGATCTTTCGATTCACGACCGCCGCGTTCTGGTGCGGGTTGATTTCAACGTGCCTCTGGCCGCTGGAGCCGTGGCCGATGACACCCGGATCCAGGCGGCGCTACCCACGATCCGCCATCTGGTCGGCGAGAGGGGCCGGGTGATCCTGATGTCGCACCTGGGCCGCCCCAAGGGCGAGCGCAAGCCGGAGTTCAGCTTGTCCCCGGTGGCCGAGGTATTGCGCCAGCATCTGTCCTGCCCGGTGGCCTTTGCCGAGGACTGTGTGGGGGGCGGCGCCGAGGAGAAGGTGGACCAGCTCGAGTCGGGCGAGGTGCTCCTGCTGGAGAACCTGCGCTTCCATGCCGGGGAGACCAAGAATGATGAGGCGTTCGCTCGTGCGCTGGCCGCACACGCCGATTGTTATGTGAACGATGCCTTCGGCACCGCGCACCGCGCGCATGCCTCCACGGCGGGCGTTCCGGCTCTGGTGGCCGAGAAGGCACCCGGCTTCTTGCTCGAGAAGGAGATCCGCTTCCTGGGCCAGCTGCTCGAGGAACCCAAGCGGCCGTTCGTGGCCCTGCTGGGTGGCGCCAAAGTTTCGGGCAAGCTGGAGGTCATCGAGAGCCTGCTGCCGCGCATCGATTGCTTGATGATCGGCGGGGCCATGATGTTCACGTTCTGGCGAGCTCAGGGCCGCGAGACCGGCCGGTCGCTGGTCGAAGAGGACCTCGTGGAGGTGGCCGGGCGCATTCTGAAGGAAGCCGGGAAGCAGGGGAAAGAGATCGTGCTTCCCAGCGACTGCGTGGTGACCGAAGACATCGAGGCCGGTCTGCCGGGCAAGGTCGTGGCGGCGGGACGCCTGGCGCCGGAAGAGATGGGCGTCGACATCGGTCCCGATACGCGCACGTTCTTCGCCGATCGGATCGGCGAGGCCAAGACCGTGTTCTGGAACGGCCCCATGGGCGTCTTCGAGAAAGAGGCGTATGCGGCCGGGACCCTCGCCATGGCCGAAGCGGCAGCGAACGCCACCGACGCCGGCGCCACGACCGTGGTGGGCGGCGGGGATTCGGTGGCGGCTGTCAAGAAGATGGGGCTGGCCGAACGTATCTCCCATGTCTCGACGGGAGGCGGAGCATCACTCGAGTTCGTCGAGGGCAAGACGCTTCCGGGCATTGCGGCTCTAGACCAGTAGGGATACACCCCGGCGCCCGCCTGCGGGCCCCGGACATGGAAGAAAGGATGCGGGAAACCGATGCGTAGACGCTTGATTGCTGGCAACTGGAAGATGCACAAGCTCATTGGCGAAGGCCTCGATCTGCTGCTCGAGATCCGGACCGGGGCCGACTCGGTACCGGAAGACCGCGATCTGGCGGTCTTCCCGCCCTATCCTCACCTCGTGCCGGCGGCGAAGACGCTGCGGGGGAGCCGGATCGCCCTGGGCGGCCAGGACCTTCACTGGGAGGGCCAGGGGGCCTATACCAGCGCCGTGTCGGGCCCGATGTTGCGCGATGCCGGATGTACCCACGTGCTGGTCGGCCACTCCGAGCGGCGGTCCCACTTCGGAGACGATGGCCGGATCCTCGCGCGCAAACTACGCGCGGCGCTCGCGGCGGGCCTCGCGCCGGTCTACTGCGTGGGCGAGAGCTTGGAGGATCGGGAAGCAGGCCGGACCGAGCAGGTGCTCGCGACCCAGTTCGCCGAGGTGTTGAAGGGGTTGGGGACGGACGCGCTGGCGCATCTAACGCTGGCCTACGAGCCGGTGTGGGCGATCGGCACCGGCAAAACGGCAACCCCCGAGATTGCTCAGGAGGCCCATGCCCACCTGCGTACCCTGGCCGGCGCCGAGTGGGGGCAGGAACCGGCTCAGACTCTGCGCATTCTCTATGGGGGGAGCGTCAAGCCGGACAATGCGGCGACCCTCCTTTCCCAGCCGGACGTCGATGGCGCCCTGATCGGGGGGGCCTGTCTCGAGGCCGCCAGCTTCCTGGCCATCGCGCGGGCAACCTGAGCCCGCGTGCAACGCCCATCTTGACACGATTGGGCCGCTGGTGATAGCATCGCATGCTCGTGTGGCATAATAAGGAGTTCTGCATGTTTACTGTATTGCTGATCCTCCACATCATCGTGTCCGGGCTGCTGGTGCTGTCCATTCTGCTGCAGAGCGGACAGGCTGGCGGTCTCTCGGGTGCGTTCGGGGGCGGTGGGGGGACCCAGACGCTCTTCGGCGGTCGCGGCGCGTCGACCTTCTTGAGCAAGGCGACCGCGTATCTGGCGGGAGGCTTCCTGGTCATCTGTTTCTTGCTGGCCTTCGTGCAAGCGCACCGCAGCGCCGGCGAGGCGGGGGGCGGGCGAAACATCATTCGTCAGGAGTTGGCGCCGGCGCAAGAAGCGCAGCCCCCTAGCGGCCAGCAGGTCCCGGCCGGCGCACCGGGTGGCACCGAGACGATGCCGCAGAACGTGCCGACACAGCTGCCGGTGACGCCCGAGGGTGGAGAAAGCGGCTCGACGCCGG
The DNA here is from genome assembly GCA_964573295.1 of uncultured bacterium. Lineage (GTDB taxonomy): Bacteria > Eisenbacteria > RBG-16-71-46 > CAIMUX01 > WJJG01 > CAYQJL01. Next base: position 49,400 of record CAZNJE010000004.1, read on the forward strand.
CCGAGGAGCCGAACACGGGGCAGTAGCCTCGTGCCTTCCGGGGCCGCCGCAGTGCGCCGACACGGGTCCGGGGCGCGCGAAGTGCACGCGGCCGGCGGATAGCGGGAGGGACGACGCACGACGATTCGATTGCCGGGGTGGTGGAATCTGGTAGACACGCACGTTTGAGGGGCGTGTGGGGCAACCCGTACGGGTTCGAGTCCCGTCCCCGGCACAGCTTCTTCGATCGATCAGGCCCGGGGAGAGGGAACGCTCCTCGGGCCTGGTTCGTTTTTGTCCCGGGCAGAAGGGGTGACCGGTGAGCAAGGTGTATCTCTACAACGAGGCGGTCGTTCAGTACAACTACGGCATGGCCCATCCTTTCCGGCTCGAGCGACTCTGGCTGACCGACTATCTGTGCACACGGCTGAACCTGTTCGGCGATGAGCACCCCAAAGAGTCGTTCGAGCCCGCGAGCCGCGATGACCTGTTGCGGGCGCACCGGTCGGATTACCTCGATATCCTCGAGCAGGTCTCCGCCGGCATGATGCCCCCCGGCATGGCGCCCTATGGACTCACGACCGGTGATAATCCCATCTTCCCCAACATGTGGGAGTATGCCCTGCTGACGGCGGGCGGGTCGCTGCAGGCGGCCGATCTGTTGATCGCACGCGAAGCCGAGCGGGTCTTTCATCCGGGCGGTGGGCTACACCACGCCCTTCCGGGGCGGGCCTCGGGTTTCTGCTATGTCAACGACGTCGTGCTCGCCATTCACCGCTTCCTGGACGCGGGCCTGCGGGTCTTTTACGTGGACATCGATGCCCACCACGGCGACGGTGTTCAGGAGGCGTTCATCGCATCGAACCAGGTCATGACGGTGTCGGTGCATCAAGACGGGCGCACGCTGTTCCCGGGCTCGGGATTCGCTGGCGAGATCGGGCGCGGGGTGGGAGAAGGCTACGCCGTCAATGTGGGGCTGTTGCCGCACACGAGCGGGGCCGTCTATCCGAGCATCTTCAGTGAGATCATAGAGCCGCTCTTGGGAGCGTTCCGGCCCGACGTTCTCGTGACCGAGCTCGGGGCCGATCCCCTGATCGGGGATCCACTCGCCAATCTCGAGCTGACCCTCGAGGATTGGTGGTGGATTCTGGATCGGCTGCGGAGCTGGAATCTTCCCTGGCTGGCGGTCGGAGGGGGCGGCTATGAATTGGCCAATGCCATGCGGGCCTGGGCCATGGTATGGATGGCCATGATCGAGGCGCCCCGGCCGGAGGTGATGCCGCCCCGGCCGGACGAGCTGCCGGGCGTGGCAGGGCAGATGCGATGGCCGCGAGACTTCTGGACGCCTCCCCGGGGGATCGCCGCTCTGGGCGGGGGCGACGAAGCGATCATGCAGATCATCGCCGGCGTCAAGAACGAGATCTTCTCCCGCCACGGCCTCTAGCTGCGGGGGCCGACCAGGAAGGGGGCAAACGAGGTGCGAGCTGCCCCACGCGGCATGGGAGCCCTGCTGTTCTGGGCCTTCCTGGCGGCGGCCCTGCCCTGCCTGCTGGCCATTGGCTACCTCCTCGAGCGGCAGGCTCGCCGCGCTCTGGACGCCGAGATGACCCTTCGCGTTCAGGCGCTCGCGACCACGGTGCGAGCCGCGATCTCGCCGGTGGCCTGGGAGTCGCTTCTGCGCCTGGAGCCGGGCGAGGACGAGAGCCGGACCGCCCAGACGGTACGCGAGCGTCTGGAGAGCGTGCGCCGGGAGATCGCCGCCGACTGGCTCGGGGTCTGGACACCGGACGGCACCGTTCTGATCGAGACCTCCGGTCGCTACCGGCTGGGTGAGATTCCCGCGCGGGCAGCGCTGTTGGGGCGGGAGCTCGAAGAGGTTCGCGCCGGACGCGTGGCCGCCAGCCCTCTCTTCCAAAGCGAATCGGGCCGCTTCATCAAGATTGGTCTGGCGGGGATCGAGGGCGCCTTCTCGCCGCCCTCGGGTACGCCGCCCTCGGGTACGCCGCCCTCGGGTACGCCGCCCTCGGGTACGCCGCCCTCGGGTACGCAGACCTCGGGCGTGTTGAGTTCGGGTAGGTCGCCCTCGGGCGAACCGGCCGCCGTCGTTCTGGTCTCGGCCGAGTCCGGTTCGCTCGAAGCCATCCAATCGATGCGACGCACGATGCTCGGGCTGGCGCTGCTCGGAACGTTGTTGGTCCTGATCGTGGCGGCCCTTCTTGCCCGGCGGTTGAACCGCCGGCTCGCGGTGCTGGCCCAGGCGGCCGGCGCGATCGGGCGTGGGCGCCTGGATCAAACGGTGCCGGACCTGGGGCGCGACGAGATCGGGCTCCTGGCGCGGACCTTGGAGCAGATGCGCGCGTCGGTGCGCGCGCGCGAGCGTCAGCTGCGCGCGATGCTGGGCGGTGTCGCGCACGAGATTCGAAATCCCCTCGGAGGCTTGATCCTCTCGAGCGAAATGCTCTCCCGCGACCGGAGCCTGGGGGAGAAACAGCAGCGTCAGGCGGGACGGATACTGGCCGAAGGCGAACGGCTCGAACGAGTGGTCGAAGCGTTTCTCGAGTACGCCAGCCCGCGTGACCCGGTCCCGTCCGCGGTGGCACTCGAGCCGCTCGCGGCAGACTGCCTCGAGACCGCACAGATGGGACTGGGGTGGGAGGGCACGGCGAGCGCAAGGGGGCCGGCCGCGTGCGCTTGGTGCGATCCGGATCACCTGCGCCAGATGATACTCAACCTCTTGCGCAACGCGATGCAGGCCGCCGGTTCCGGCGGACGGGTCGAGGTGACCTGGGAGCGCGTGGCTGGTAGAGGCGACGGGCATCGTGCCGGCCGGGAAACAGAGCGCCGGGCGAACGCGGGGGCGCCGCGGCGCGGGGACGCGTGCCTCCTGCTCCGGGTGGCGGACGACGGGCCCGGCATCCCCACCGAGAAGCGCGAGGTCGTCTTCGAGCCCTTCGAGACCGGCAAGGCCAAGGGGGCGGGGTTGGGACTGGCGATCGTTGCGCAACTTGCCGAGCGCAACAGCGCTGCGGTTCGAATCGAGGACGGCCGCGCGGGCGGTGCGGCGGTCGTGCTCGAGCTGCCGGCCGCGGAGGGCCACGCCGACGGCGTGCCCGAAGGCGACCCCAAAGGTGCCCCTGAAGGCATCGAGGGAGGCTGAGCGTGGGACGAATCCTGTTGGTCGAGGACAATGAGGCCCTGCTCGAGGCCATGGTGGAGCTTCTCGAGGAGGAACACCGCGTGCGGGCCTGCACGAGCGCCGAGGAAGCCGAGGAACTGCTGGAGCAGGAAGCGCCCGAGGTCGTCCTCACCGACCTGAAGCTCCCCGGCCGCAGCGGCATCGATCTGCTGCGCAGGGCCAAGGAGCTCGATCCGTTCGTGGAGGTCATCGTCCTGACCGCCTTCGGCACGGTGGAGGCGGCGGTCGAGGCCATGCGCTCGGGCGCCTTCGACTTTCTCACCAAGCCCGTGCGCATGGACCACCTGGAGGCCAAGGTCGCCCAGGCGCTGGCCGTGCGCCGGGACCGCGGCGCCTTGCTACTGGAGCGCAGCCGGCGCGAAGCGCTCGAGCAAGATGCCCGGGATGCCTTCAACGACGGCCAGATCATTGGCCGCTCGCCGGCGATGCAGAGTGTCTACCGGACGATCGAGAAGGTGGCCGACTCGGACAGCTCGGTCCTGGTGACCGGCGAAAGCGGCACGGGAAAGGAACTCGTCGCCCGCGCGATTCACATGAGCAGCCCGCGGCGGGAGGGGCCGTTCGTGCGGGTCAATTGCGGCGCGCTCGCCGAGGGCGTGCTCGAGAGCGAACTGTTCGGCCACGAGCGGGGCGCATTCACCGGTGCGGTCAAGCAGCGCATGGGACGCTTCGAGCTGGCCGATGGGGGAGTCCTGTTCCTGGACGAGATCGCTGATATCCCCGCCAGTGTGCAGGTGCGTCTTCTGCGAGTGTTGCAGGAACGGGAGTTCGAACGTGTGGGTGGGGAGCACACCCTGCGCGTCGATACGCGGGTGATCGCCGCGACCCATCGTGACCTGAAAGCCCGCGTAGCCGAAGGGCGATTTCGGGAAGACCTGTTCTATCGGCTCTATGTGATTCCCATCCATTTGCCGCCGCTCCGGGAACGCAAGGATGACATCCCCCTGCTGGCCGGCCACTTTGTCGACCGGCTGGCCGAACAGCTCGGGCGGTCTCCGATCGCACTCGAATCGGATGCGCTGCGTCTTCTGAAACAGTACGGTTGGCCGGGCAATGTCCGCGAGCTGGAGAATGCGCTCGAGCGGGCCATGGTGTTGTGCGAGCACCGCCAGATAACCCAGGCCGACCTCGCCTTTCTGCAGCCGGCGGTCCAGTCGGGAATTCCGTTGCCTTCCGGGATCGTTCCGCTCAATGAAGCCCTTGCCGAGCTCGAGCAGGCGCTCGTAGAGCGGGCCATGGAACAGGCCGGGGGCGTGAAGACCGAAGCCGCCCGTTTGCTGGGCATCAAGGCGAGCGCCCTCTACTACAAGCTGGAGAAGTACGGTCTGACGTGAACGCCTGCCAGCCACAACGCCGGCCCCCCGGGCACTGCGCCCGCGCGGCGACCGTCCTCGTCGGGGCGCTCCTCGCCACGCTGCTGGCCGCCGGCGAGGCCGCGGTGCCGTTTGCCGGAGCACAGGATTCGAGCGAGGGCGCGCCGCCGGCGTTCCCCGAGCCGATCACACGGTTGCAGCGTGACCATCGCGCATGTGAGGCGCGCGTGGACTCGCTATTGCAGACACGCGCCTTGCTACGGCAACAGAGCGACTCGCTAGGGGCTCTTCTGGCGTCGCAGGAAGCCGCCGGCACACTGGATGCGGACCGGGAACGCGCGCTCCTGGTCCGACTGGGCGCGGTCTCCGAGGCCGATGACCGGCTGAGCGAGCGAGTGCTCCGGGAGGGATCTCGTTGCCGCGGTTTGGCAGCTGACCTGCTGAGCGCTATTCGTAGCCGGCTCGCGGGTGATGCTGGCGACCTGCCTGATCCGGTACGGCGCGAACTCGTTCGATTGCGCGACCACTTGCGCGCCATCGACATGCCCTCGGGGCGGATCGACGTGGGGCCTCCCGAGGCAGCCGGCGGCGATGGGGTCGAGGACCTCTGGCTGCGGGCGGGGCTGGCGCGTGATCTGGCCGACCGGCTGCGCTCCTGGGTGCTCTACGTGAACCGGCAACGGGATGTAGTCGAGGAGCGGTTGTCGGTGGAGCGTGAGATGGACGACCTGCTCAGCGACCAGAGCCTGATGGGCAACGACCTTCGGGGGGATGACCTGCTGGGAACGGTGGGCGAGTCGGGTGCCGGGCCCGACGCCTGGCTCGATGCCGGACTGGACGCCAGAACCTTGGCAACGATCGAGCAGCTCTGCTCTCAAGCGGACCTGACGTTCGATGGCCGGCCGCCGACCGAGACCTTGACGGCGCTGGGAGAGTGGCTTCAGCTGCGCCGGGCGGTGTTCCTGCTACGTGCCCAGCAACTGGAGCGCGCCGCCAGCAGTCTGGCCGAAGAGGATGCCGAAGAGGATGCCGAAGAGGATAGGGAGTGAATGATGTACGCCGTGCGGTTGATCGGGATCGTGATCGGGATCGTGATCGGGGTGTGCGTGGCGGCTGGCGGGTTGCGCCCCGCCGCGGCTTCCTATCAACCGCAGGCCGAGACACGCTTCGGGTGGGGCTACGACAGCAACGTGTTCGAGAAGGTCCGCGCCAGCCGCCACCTCGGCGAAAGCTTCTTCCGACTGGAAGCCGAGCTCGCACTCGAGTCCCACGGCACGCGGGAGAACCAGCGCGCGAGAGAGGCGTACTGGCCGCGTCTGTGGAGAGTCCGCTACGCCACCGACCTCTACTGGCGTACGGCGAGCGAGTCGCGCCACATCCTGCACACCACCGCCCAGTGGCGGCTTGGTTCGGCGCGCGCGCCGGTCACCGTGGCGTGGGAAACGACCTGGCGTGCCCACCGGTCCGACGAGGTCCGTGGCTATTTGCGGCACCAGGCCGCGGTGGGCGGCGGGTTCCGCTGGGGAACGCGCTGGACCGGATCCTGGCGTCTTCGGGGATTCGACTTGGAGACCCCTGAAGACGGCACGATCGCGCGCCGGGGCGCATTTGGGCGGGCTGGCCTCGAACGGCCGTTGCTCGGGAGGCTGCGCGCCGGCTTCGAGCTGGGTGCGGGCCGGATGCGATATGACGAGCGGGCGATTGCCTCCCCTGGAACCACCGACGACGGCCTGCTGGAAGCGAAGCACACGAATACCGAGTGGTGGGTGGGCCTGCGGATCGAGCATTTGGCGTTGCCGCGGGCGGGGCTCGCCTACCGCCTGCGCGGCGTGAACAGCAACAGCTTTGGATACGATCAGTCCCGCCACGAATGGGAGATTACCTGGGGGAGCCGGCTATCCGGACGATGGACGATGCTGCTCGCCGGACGCTACGAGAAGCCGCTCTACGCCGAGGACGACTACCGGCTCTACCGCTTGCGGGAGGATCCCGACGATCCGGATCTCGGGGCGCGTTCAGGAGTGGTCGCTGCGCTCAGCCGCCCGGTGGCGCCCGGCTGGACCGGGGAACTCCGCCTCGGCTACGAGCGCAACGAGTCCCGGATGACCGGACGCTACTACGAGAAGGTGACCGCGGCCTTGGGCCTGCGCTATCGGACAGAGTCCGGCGATTGAGTTCAGGTAGCACAGGCCGGAGGGATTCCGCTGCTGGATGTGCGCATGCTCCTGGAGAGTCTCAGGAATTTGAGGGTGCTCTCGGGATTCCGGCGTTTGGCGTGCGGGCGGCAGGCCGGGATCCCGAAGATGAGCCTGTAAGATCTTCGAAATAAGTGCTTTAGGTTTTCTTCGCTCAGGACTGATCCTGGCACCGCTCTTGCAGAAGACGGTGGGGGAGGTTGGATCCGTGCAGACGCTCATCTCACAAACTCGCCGGGCCGTTCGCCGGATAACCGCCACCGGATGGTGGTGGGCCCTGGCCGTCGCCCTGGCCGGGTGCAGTCATGGGACGGTTACCGCGCCCGATGAAATCAACGCCTCCTGGGACGAGATCAGCTTCACATCTCCACAGGCCGAGGGCCGGCTGTCGATCGACGCATCCGGCCGGATCCTGCTCACCGGCGTGAGCGAACCCGCCGATCCCGGCGTCCTCGGACCGGCCACCTGGCGCCAGCTCGAATCCGCCCTGCGTGAGGCCGATCTCGAAGAGATCCAGACCAGTCCCGGCGGTGCCAAGGAATGGGAGGGGACCGGGAGGGTTGCGGGCTGCCTTCGCATTCAGCGCGGCGAGACTGTGCAGGGATTCGACTACCTGGATCCGGGCGAGCTCAGCGAACCCGAGGCGCGATTGGTGTCGATCCTCGAGCAGGTCTGGCTGCACAGCTTCGGCCCTCAGCCGGATGAGCGCGTTGATCTGATCCGGGTCGAGCGTCTGCTGGCCGGCCATTACGCCGTGTTGCCCGCACCGGCCGAGTACGTGATCCGTGATGAAGATGCGCTTCTGCAAGCGCTCTCCGGTGCGCTGGACGAAGACCACGCAACGGTGGCAATGCCGCGGATCGATTTCGAGCAGCAGATCGTGCTGGCGGTCTTCCTGGGGCCGCACGATGACGAGCACGTTGACCTCCGGTTCGATACCTTCGCGACCTATTCGGCCAATGGCTACCTACAGGTATCTCTCTCTCGCTACGTGCGCGACCAGAGCTGCCACACGCCCCTCGGCGATGGGGGCGCTTTCGAGATCGTGGCCCTCCCCCGCGTGACGGGGGAGGTGTACTGGAGTTGGGAGACAGTATCCGTCGGGTGTGAAGGCCAGACGGGTTTGACTCAGGGGGGTTGAGGCACAGCACCTTTGTCAGGCTGACCCCCGTGACTATTGCACCAGCACCGCAGACGCCTCAGCCCCTTGCTTTGCTTGCGCCCCGGTGGGGGCCAAGAACGGCTGGATGGCCGCCAGGCTCATGGACCCAGCCAGGCGCCATGGCCTCGAGATGGGGAGGATCCACGTAGTCTAACTTGCACAAACCCTTAGGGGCTCCTACCGGCCAGATTAGAGAGCGCCGGGTCGCCGTAGGCGATCTGGCGCTCGCTGCAGGTGGGGCCGCCCGCGGGACTCGCATCTGAGTGAACTCCGCAGCCTGGGCCTGCTTGCTGATCTGGGAGCTGCGTGCTGACCGAGACCTTCCACGAGGTCACCCAGCGGAACCCTCCGGGCAAGGCTTCCGGCGAGGCTAGACCTCCTCGCCGCCGAAGAGCCCCCGCAGTTGGCAAACGATCCGGCGCTGGCGGGGGCGGTTGTCGAAATCGAGCACGATGATCTGCTGCCAGGTACCCAGCAGCAGGTCGCCGCCGCTCACCGGCACTTCGAGGTGGGGCTTCAGGAGCGCGGCGCGCACGTGGGAGAAGCCGTTGCCATCGCCCCAGCGCCGGTCGTGCGCGTAGTCGAGCGCCTCCGGTGCGAGGCGCTCGATCGCCGCCTTCAAGTCGGCGATTGCGCCCGATTCGAACTCGATCGTCGAGAGCGCGGCGGTGGCGCCAGGGGTGAAGAGCAGGACCGACCCCTCTCTCAACTCTTCCTGGCGCACCAGCGATTCAGTCGCCTCGGTCAGGTCCTGGACATCGGCGAATCCCTGCGAGGAAACGGTCAGCGTGTGGGTGCGAATCTCGAACATCGGAACAACCTCCTTCGGTCCGGAGCGCCGATTGGTTCCGTTCTGGCCATCCCGCAAACTTGACAGGATTCGGCGGCTGGCCTAGTGTGCATTTTCCGTGGGGAGGGCGCAATGATCCAAGTGGTCGAACAGCCACAGACCTGTGGTCTGCCGGAATCAGCCTATCAGATCCGCCTGGAGAATTTCGAAGGGCCGCTGGATCTGCTGCTGCATTTGATCAAGCAGGACGAGATCGAGATCTGGGAGATTTCCATCTCTCGCATCACGCGGCAGTACGTGGAGTACTTGGAACTGATGGAGGCGCTCAATATCGAGATCGCCGGCGAGTTCCTGGTCATGGCTGCCACGCTCATGCGCCTGAAATCGCAGCGGCTTCTGCCGCGACCCGCGGTGGCGGGTGACGATGACGAGATCCTGACCGAAGAAGATCTCATCGCCCGGCTGCTGACCTACAAGCTCTTCAAGGAAGTGGCCAAGGACTTTCGCCGACGCAGCGAGGAAGCGGGGCCCCGATTCCCGCGGGGACACCAGCCTACTCTGCCCAGCGACTACATGTACCCGCTCAAGGAAATCGACCTCTACACGCTCGTTCGGGCATTCCAGTCGATCGAGACGCGGGAGGCGCCGGCGCCGGCGATCCACCAGGTTCAGCTCGAGGACGTGCGGCTCGAGGATCAAGTAGCCCTCGTGCTCTCCCGTCTGGAACAGCGGGCGGGGCGCATGACCTTCAGCGAGGTATTCGAACGCCGTCCCACCCACATGGAGATAGCGGTCACCTTCCTGGCGATGCTCGAATTAGCCCGGCAGCAGGTGGTGCGCCTCTTGCAGGATCAGATCTGCGGCGCCATCTGGATCGTGTCCCGTGAGGTGGATGAGGCCGTCGTCTCCTGACCGGCTTCCACTCCCCGCGGGCCCGTACCCCTGATCATCAGAGGAGCACAACCGGCGTGACGGATCGAATCCGCATTCTGGAGGCCTTGCTGTTTGCTTCGGAAAGGCCTTTGACGATAGCGCAGATCCAGGAGCTGTACCCAGAGCTCGAGGAGAAAGCCATCGAAGAGGCCTTCGATGAGCTGCGGCGCTTCTACGATGACACCGAGCGCGCCTTCACGCTGGTCACGATCGCTGGCGGCTACCAGCTGCTCACGCGTCCGGATGTCGCGGCCGAGGTCGAGCGCTTCTTGGTCGGCCGGCGGCGGCAGCGCTTGTCCCGTGCCGCGCTCGAGGTGCTGGCCGTGGTGGCGTATCGCCAACCGGTGACGCGCGGTGAGGTGGAGTCGATCCGCGGGGTGGATTGCGGTGGGGTGTTTCGAACCTTGCTCGAGCGCCATCTCATCGGTATCAAGGGCCGCGCACCCTCGGTGGGACACCCGCTTCTCTACGCCACCACCGAACGGTTTCTCGAACACTTCGGACTGATGAAGCTTTCCGAGCTTCCCAAGCTTGAAGAGTTTGAGGCGCTCGTCAGCCGCGAGGAGGCCCGTGAGGAGCTGGAACGTGCCGGCATGATCCCTCCGGTGCCCGCCAGTGAGGCGGCCGAATCCGAATCCGAATCCGAATCCGAGTCCGACGCCGCTGAGACCGAGGAGGTTGCTGAGTCTGCGCCGCCCGATCAGCTCGAGACAGGCGCGGACGCATCGATGACCGAAGAGACCGAGGAGATCGTCACGCCTGCGGCGTCCGAGGAGACCGCGGAGTTCGCGGAGGCTGCAGTGCCCGAGGAACCCGAGGAACCCGAAGGAGCCGAGGACGCCGCTGACGCCGAGGACGTGGAGAACGCCGAGGACGCCGAGGACGCCGAGGACGCTGAGGACGCCGAGGACGCCGCTGACGCCGAGGACGTGGAGAAGGTCGAGGACGACGCTGACGCCGAGGATACGTCGGTTCCCGCCGAGACCGCGGATGACGAGGTGCGTCAATGACACCCCTCCGCAAAGGTCCCCGGATAGGCGCCCGCGCACCCGCGGAGGGCGCGGACGATGCCATGCGTCTGAACCGCTACTTGGCCTTCTGCGGCGTGGCTTCCCGGCGCGCCTCGATGGACCTGATTCAGACTGGGCGCGTGAGCCTCAACGGCGCGATCACCCGGGAGCCGGGTGTGCCGGTGCGTCCGGGTGAAGACGAGGTGCGCCTCGATGGGGAATCGGTACTCCCGCCGGCCGTCATGGCGTACTACGCCTTCCACAAGCCGCGGGGCGTCGTCGTCTCGATGCAGGACGAACTCGGGCGCGAAGGGCTGCAACCGTATCTGCGCCGGCTGCCCGAGCGGGTTTTCGCCGTTGGACGGCTCGACCGCAATTCCGAAGGCCTGCTCTTGCTGACCAATGACGGTGAGCTTGGGAATCGTCTCCTGCATCCGCGTTACGGCGTCCAGAAGGTGTATCAGGTTTCCGTCACGCCGCGGCCGCGGCCGGGACAACTGCGGCTTCTGGCTGATGGCGTGCAGATCGGGCCGCAGGAGACGACCGCGCCCGCCGAGGTGCGAATCCGCCGCGCGCGCGCCAAGGGGGCGGTGCTGCGGATGACGCTCACCGAAGGCAAGAAGCGCGAAGTACGCCGCATGTGCCGGGCGGTGGGGCTGCGTGTGCAGCGACTGGAGCGGATCGCGTTCGCCGGCGTGACGCTGGCGGGCCTGCCGGCCGGCAAGATGCGCAGGCTGACTTCGGAGGAAATCACGGAACTGCGGCGAAGGACCGAGCTGCTTGCATAGGGACGACGAAGATACGCGGCGCACGATGGAACGGCGCATGCTCACGATCGACGGACCAGCCGGAACCGGGAAGTCGGTGACGGCCAGGGCGCTCGCGGAGCGGTTGCGGCTCCATTACCTTGACTCGGGTGCATTCTACCGGGCGGTCGCCTGGCTGGCCCGCGAAAGAGGGGTGACGGGACCGCGTGATCCCGCCGTGGCCGCCCTCCTGGGGGTGACTCGCGTCGACGCACATCCGGCCGGATGCGGTTTCTCGCTCCGCGTGGGTGGCAAGCCGATCGATGATGCTCTTCGCGAAGAGTCCGTTGGTAAGCTGGCTTCCGAGCTCGCTACCGATGCCGGAGTGCGTGAGTGGGTGCGAGAGCAGCTCCAAGCCCTGGCGGAGCGTTTCCCCTGCGTGGCCGAGGGCCGCGACATGGGCAGTACCGTGTTTCCCGGCGCCGGGCTGAAGGTGTACCTGACCGCGTCTCTGGCTGAGCGCGCCCAGCGGCGGCTTCAGCAACTCGCCGCCCAAGGCATCAAGGCCGATCCTTCCAGGGTCCGTGATGAAATGGCCGCCCGGGATGCGCGCGACGCGGGGCGTGATGTTTCGCCCCTGAGAGTGCCGGCCGGAGCGGTGCGTATTGATTCGACCGATCTGACCCTCGAAGAACAGATCGGTCTGATCGAGGAGGTCTACCGCGGGGGCGGTCACCGGAAGGGCACCCGGCTGTACCGGTTCGTTCGTGCCCTGGCGCGTTTCTTCTATCTCCGTTTGCTGGGCGCGCGGTTGGTTGGCGGGGACCGCCTGCCGCCCGGCGCGTTCCTACTGGCAGCGAACCACCAGTCCTACCACGACCCGCCGCTGCTGGCTTCCGTGATGCGGCCTCCGGTGGCCTTCATGGCCAAGGCGGAGCTGTTCCGGCCGCCGGTGTTCGGTCCCCTGATTCGCGCACTCGGCGCGTTGCCGGTCCGGCGGGGACTCGCCGACCGCAACGCTCTCAAAATGAGTCTGAGCGTGCTGCGCCACGCCAGGCCGATCATCATCTTCCCTCAGGGAACGCGGGTGCGCGAAGGGACTGGCCGCACGAACACGGGGGTGGCCTGGCTCGCCCGGCGGGCCCAGGTGCCGGTCGTGCCGGTCTGTGTCTCGGGGAGCGACTGGAAGGCGAGCCTGCTGCGCCAACGCCCCATCACGGTGCAGGTTGGGGAGCCACTTCGCCCCTGGCCCGAAGCATCGCGGGAAAGCGATGCGGACTTCGCCGAGGCCGTCATGAACGCCATCCGGTCGCTCGGTGATCGGTCGCGGCAGTCCCCCTGAAGCTTCAGATCGGCCTTGAAGTTCCGAATTCGATTGCTATAATGAATTGTTTCTGTACGCGATCGCCTGGCGCGCTTACCAGGTGGTTGATGTTGTGTAGGAGGTCAACAGGAGGATCATCCAATCATGTTGGAGAACGACCAGACTCGGGAGGGGACCGAACCCCGACCTGAAGAAACCCCCACCACCCAGGCCAGCATCCCACAGGAGCCGGCTGCGCCGACCGAAACCACGACGCCTCCCGAAGCGGATCCCGCTGCCGCCGCGAGTGGCGAGCCCTCACCGCCGCCCCCCCCTCAGGGCGCCGAGAACGCGAGGGCCGAGAGACCGGCATCCCAGCGTTCTGGACCGCCCACCACACTCGTCTCCGATGATGACGAGGACAGGAAGACTACGCTACCGGCTCCGCGCATTCGTCTTGTGAATCGGGACGAGGAGGCCGAGGAAGACGAGGTCAAGCAGCTGGTCGACATGTACGTCGACTCGATGCGCAACCTCGAAGAGGGCGAAGTCCTCAAGGGCCGCATCCTGATGGTGGACGACAAGGATGTCCTCGTCGACATCGGCTTCAAGAGTGAAGGCATCATCCCCCTGCAGGAGTTTGGAGATGTCGATGCCGTGAAGGTCGGTGAGGAGATCGACGTCTTCCTCGAGAAACTGGAGGATCAGGACGGGCTGGTCGTGCTGTCGAAGCAGCGGGCCGATTTCGTCAAGGTCTGGGATCGCGTCAAGGATGCGGCCGAGAAGGGCGAAGTCGTCGAGGGCCGCCTGGTGAAGAAGATCAAGGGTGGGGTGGTCGTCGATCTCTTTGGCGTCGACGCGTTCCTTCCGGGCTCGCAGATCGCGCTGCGTCAGCCGCAGTCGATCGAGAGCCTGATGAGCCAGACGCTGAAGTTCAAGATCATCAAGCTCAACAAGCGTCGCCGCAACATCGTCGTTTCGCGCCGGCTCGTACTCGAGGAAGAGCGTGAGGTGGCCAAGCGCACGATCTTGAAGGAGCTCGAGGTTGGTCAGATTCGCGAAGGCTATGTCAAGAACATCACCGACTTCGGGGCCTTCATCGATCTGGGTGGCATCGACGGGTTGCTGCACATCACCGATATGTCCTGGGGCCGGATCAAGCATCCGTCCGAGGTCCTGAGCGTGGGCGAGAAGGTTCAGGTGAAGCTTCTGTCATTCGATCCCGACCGCGAGCGCATCTCGCTTGGCCTGAAGCAGCTCACCGAGTATCCGTGGGAGAGCGTGGACGAGAAGTACCCGGTGGGCTCGAAGGTGGCCGGCCGGGTGGTCAGCCTCACCGAGTACGGAGCGTTCGTCGAGCTCGAGAAGGGCGTCGAGGGTCTGATCCACATCTCCGAGATGAGCTGGACGAAGCACATCCGGCATCCGTCGAAGATCCTGAGCGAGGGCCAGGAGATCGAGTGCATGGTGCTCAAGGTCGACAAGGACAACGAGCGCATTTCGCTCGGCCTGAAGCAGGTGGAGCCGGATCCTTGGCTGACCTTGGACGAGCGTTATCCGGTCAACTCGATCGTCGAGGGCAAGGTGCGCAACCTGACCAACTTCGGCGCCTTCGTGGAACTCGAGGACGGCATCGACGGGTTGGTGCACATTTCCGACATGAGTTGGACGCGCCGCATCGGCCACCCCAGCGAACTTCTGAAGAAGGGCGATACGGTCAAGGTGCGGGTGCTCTCACTGGACAAGCAGAGCCGCCGGGTCAGCTTGGGCCTCAAGCAGGTGCAGGAGGATCCGTGGCCGTCCTTGATCGAGCGCTACAAGACCGGCAGCACGGTGACGGCCTCGATCTCGAAGGTGATCGACCGGGGCGCGGTGGTCATGCTGGAAGACGAGGTCGAGGGCTTCATTCCCGCCGGTCAGCTCGGTGTCGATGATCTGAAGGACCCGACCAATCTCTTCCAGGAGAACGAGAAGCTCGAGGTCAAGGTGACGCGCGTCGACCCGGCCAACCACCGGATCTTGCTCAGCGTCAAGGCCTACCTGGCCGAGCAGGATGAGGCGACCCAGAAGGCGTTTGCCGACCGGGTGGCGGCGGCGAAGGCCGCGGCCGAGGAGCCGAAGGCCGAGGAGACCGAAGCCGCGGAGCCGAAGTCCGAGGAAGCTGAAGCTACGGAGCCGAAGTCCGAGGAAGCTGAAGC
>CAZNJE010000004.1:64324-72182 GCA_964573295.1 uncultured bacterium
AGTTCCGACGACCGAGTGTCCATTCGCCGCGGGGCCGGCAGGCCGGCACCCTCGGCGAAGGGCGGACGATATATCCGAATGACGCGAGCGGGCCGGGATCTACCCGGCCCGTTTCGTCATGGGTTTCCTGGAAGGGGATACGCTGGCCGGCGCGAGCCATCTGCAGTTACCCGCAGGATCTGCCGGCCGTCGTCGTTCGGCCGATCCAGGCAATGGGCACGCGTTGCAATCGGACAGGGAGCCCCCTAGAATGGCCGAACGCGATCGGGGGCGCTGCGCCCCCGGTCGGCAGGGATGGACGGCTGCGTCGAAGACGCACGGCCGCGGCGAAAGGGAGTTGGCTATGTGGTATCTGCGTGCTGTTCTCATATTCCTCGTGGTCGTCGTCGTCCTCTTCTTCGGTCTGCTCAATCGCGGGCAAGTCATCGTGCTCAAGTGGTGGGATGCAGAGAGCGCAACCACCACGGTCGATGCGATCGTGGCCCTGTTGCTGGCCTTCGCGTTGGGCGCGCTCGTCTTCTTGGCGGTGGCGCTCATTCGCGAGGTGCGTCTACGGCGACGATGCGCGCGGCTGGGGCGCGAGGTTGCCCGCTTGCGGCGCGAGCTCGACGCACTCCGCATGGCTCCGCTGGAAGGCCCAACGGATCAGAGCGCAACCGGTGGGGCGGGTGGTGCGGCCCCGTCTGACAAGGGAGGGGATTGAGCGTGATCGAGTTCTTGCTCGTGCTGGGCCTGGTCCTGGTCGTCGTCTTCGTGCTCGTGCTGCCGTGGTGGCTGGGACGTCGCCGGCGGCATCTGACGAGCCGTCTCACGCACTACCAAGCTGTGGCGGAAGCGTTGCTGGAGAACGATCTCACACGCGCTCGAGAAGGCCTGAAGGAGATCGTGCGCACGGACACTGAAGATGTCGCTGCGTATCTTCGACTGGCGCATGTGCTGCGGCGTGAGGGCGACCACGAGCGGGCAGCCGCGCTCTACCGCAACCTGCGCGCCCGCGAGATAGCCGACCACAAGCTGCGGCTGCAGATCACGGCCGGATGGGTCGGGGAGCTGTTCGCGCTGGGGCAGTTCGAAGAGGCGCGCGTAGCGGCCGAGGAACTGCGACGGCTCGACCGTCGCCACCCCCTCATCGCGCGGGTTGAGCTGCAAGATGCCTTGCGAGCGCGCGACTACGGGCGGGCGCTGAAAGCGTGCGACCAGCTCTCGAAGGTCGGTCCAGTACCGGGCGGACCCCCGCCGGCAGCAGCTCGCACGCACGTGGCGGCGCAGCTCATGGAGGCCGGCCAGCCGCGCGACGCCCGGCGGGCGCTGGAACAAGCGGTGGCCGAAGATGGCGGCTATGCCCCCGGACTCTTCTGGCTCGGAGAGGCGTACAACCGGCAGAACGACTTCGAGAAGGCAGCCCAGACCTGGACCCTGCTGCTGCGGAAGGCGCCGGCCTCCGCGGCCGGCGTGGTCGACCAGATCGAGAAGGTATACTTCGAGATGGGCCGGTTCAGCGAGCTGGGGAACCTGTACGACGAGCTGGCTGCGCAGCCCGACAGCGCGCCTGTGTTGCGCCTGGCGAGCGCGCGCATGGCGCTGCGGCGCGGCGAGATCGAAGAGGGCCTGGCAAAGGTGGAGGAGTTGCTCGCGCGCGATCCCTCGCTTCCCGGCGCGCATGAATGGCGCGCATTTCTGTTGCTTGAAGCGCAGCGCCCGGAAGAGGCGCGGCGCTGCCTGAAGGAACGGGTGGAATCGAGGGTCACCACCGCGGCCGGTCGGCCTTGTCCAAGTTGCGCACGCATCCTGCCGTGGACGACGATCCAATGCCCGCACTGCGGGACGTGGCAGGAAGCCCCGTTCATCGACAAGTGATCCAGCCATGAACGTGCCCAACCCCAATCACCTGGATGTGGCTCGCGGCGGCGGGGGCGTTCGCCGCGGCTGGGGTGTTCCCCGCGGCCGGAGCGTTCTCCGCAGCGGGGGCGTTCCCTGCAGCCGGGGCGTCATGTTCGGGAATGCCTGGGGCCGCCTCGTGCGGCTGTCGGGGGGGCTGCTTCTGGCCTGGGTGCTGGGGATCACGCCCGGGAGCGCTGAGGTGCCTCAGGAGACGGCCACTGCCATTCTTGCCGGTCTGCCGTCGGGAACTCCCGCTGAGCGCGGCTGGTGGTTGTACGAGCGAGCCCTACGAGAGCGCGACGGCAATCTGGCGCTCGAACTGATGCGAGTGGCCGATGAGCGTTTTGGAGGTGCGCCGGGCGAACGGGCGAGTCTGTGGATTGTCCGCTTCTTCGCGGCTGCGGGTGACTGGGCGGCGGCGCGGGCCGCGCTGCCGGCCCGTATTGGCTCCGATGCGCCGGCGGACCTTTTCGCCGAGTGGCGCTACTGGCGGGTGCTGCTCGAGGATCAGGGCAACGACGGTGGAGAATCGGTCGGGGTAGCCGGTGCTGAACAGATTGCGGCCCTGCAACCGGACGGCGGTGGGTCCGGTTCCGGGACCGATGGGGACCCGGTGGCTTGGTCGGTGATGACATCGGTCGCGAGCATCGGGAACCCTGTGGTCGACAATGATCACGCCCGCGCTGTCCTGGGGATCGAAGGGGCCGTCCGCCGCCACGGCTTGCTGGCGCCCTACGCCTACCGGTTGCTGCATGCCGGGCATGGCTGGCTGACCTCGGCGGGACGTACCCTGAGCGAAGCCTCCGGCGCAGCGCTTGTGCACGCCCCCGGTGCCGCGCTGCTGGATGGTCTCTTGCGCGAGCTGCCCGTGCGATCACCGCTGGGCGAGGAACCCGGCGAGCCACGCGAACCGCAGCGGCCTACCGGCTTCTCCGTTCAGGTTGGCGCCTTCTTGCAGGAGTCCTCGGCGCAGAATCTGGTGCGCGAGCTGGGGAGCCACGGTTTTCGGGCCTACGTCAGTCCCACCGACGCCGGTGAGGGCCCCCCTCTACAGCGGGTGCGTCTGGGACCATGCTCCGATCTGGCCACGGCCGAAAGCCTCGGAACGCGTTTGGCGCGGTCGCTGATGCTCCCCTATCAGATCGTCGAGGAGGATGAGCGCGCCGGTCCGCCCGGGTCCGGCCCCGAGACGAACGGTGCACCAGCGGGGAGACGTTGATGGGCCGCCGCCGCGGAGGGAAGAAGGATGCCGCGGGCGGTTCTGCGCCGGCCGAGGCCGGTGCCCGCGCCACGCCCATGATGACCCAGTATCTCCAGCTCAAAGAAGAGGTGGGCGATGCGATTCTCTTCTATCGCATGGGCGATTTCTACGAGATGTTCTTCGACGATGCGATCACGGCCGCTGAGCTGTGCGACTTGACGCTGACCTCGCGCAACAAGAGCGATCCCGAACCGATCCCGATGGCCGGCGTACCCTGGCACAGCGCAGAACCGCACCTGGCGCGCCTGTTGCGCGCCGGTCACCGGATAGCGATCTGCGAGCAGGTGGACGAGCCCGAGAGCAAGGGGCTGATGAAGCGAGAGATCGTCGAGATCTTGTCCCCGGGTACGACGCTCACCGAAACGATGCTCGAGGAAGGCCGCAACAGCTACCTGGTCGCCCTCTGGCCGCACCGCGGGCGTTGGGGGCTGGCGGTGGCCGATGTCTCTACGGGCGAGTTCGGCGTCGGCGAGGTCGGGCCCGGCCGACTCGCTGCCGAACTCGAGCAGCTGCTGCCGCGTGAGATCTTGCTGCCCGGCGGTGCCGACCTGCCACCGGATCTCGATGTCTACCTGCGTGAACACCAGGACGTTGCGGTCGAGCGTCTCGATGCGTGGCTCTTCTCGCCGTCACGCGGCCGCGAGCAGATCCGTGAGCAGTACGGCGTAGCCACGTTGGAGCCGTTCGGCATCGAGGGATTGGACCGGGCCCTGGCGGCGGCGGGCGCCCTTCTGCACTACGCGGCTGAACAGCGACGTTCCTCGCTCGGTCACCTGCGGCCACCGAAGCTGCGCGTGGAAGACGACGCGCTCTTGATGGACGAGGCCACCCTTGCCAATCTCGAGGTGCTCGAGCCGTTCTCGGGTGATCCGCGCCACTGCCTCCTGGGCGTGCTGGACATGACCCTGACTGCGATGGGACACCGCGCGCTGCGCCGTTCCTTGAGCCGTCCGCTGGTGGACCTGGCCGCGATTCGTGCCCGGCACGATGCCACCGAGCTGCTGCTGGAGGATCCGCTGGGACGCGAGCAGCTACGCGATGAGCTTCGGCGAGTCTCGGATCTGGAACGGATTCTCGCCCGGCTCCACGCCGGCCGGTCCAAACCGGGCGACCTGTTCCGCCTGCGCGACTCCCTGCCGCCGATGGATGCGATCCTCGCCTGGGCGGACGGTCGCGAGGACCGGCGGCGGCTCCTGCCGGGCGCACAGGGTCCGACATCGGCTGCGTCGAGGGCGTCGACGGCGTCGCTACGGCGAGTGCTGGCGGAAGCTCTCGTGCCCGATCCGGCCTCCGCTGGACTCACGGGCTTGATCCGCACAGGACATGACCCAGCGCTCGATGAGTACCGAGGGTTGGCGGCCGACGGAGAGACCTGGATCGCTGCGCTGCAGGCGCGCGAACGTCAGGCCACCGGCATCAGCACACTCAAGGTGGGCTACAACAAGGTCTTTGGCTACTACCTCGAGGTCACGCGTCCCCATCTGGCGCGGGTGCCGGATCACTACGAACGTAAGCAGACCTTGGTGGGCGCCGAGCGTTTCATCACCGCCGATCTCAAGACGTGGGAAGAGAAGATCCTGGGCGCACAGGAGAGGGCGCGCGAGCGCGAGGCCGAGCTCATCGAGCAGATCAAACGCAAGGTGATCGAGCACACGTCCGACCTCCTGGCGCTCGCCGAGACGATGGCCGAGTGGGACCTGGTGGCCGCCTTTGCCCAGCGGGCTCACGAGAGCAGGTACGTGAAGCCGGAAATGCACGAAGGCGACGAGCTCGTGATTCGTGGCGGGCGCCATCCGGTCGTTGAACACTTTCTCGGCACCGAGACGTTTGTGCCCAACGACGTGGTGGCCGACAGTCGCGGCAAGCAGATCCTGATCGTCACCGGACCGAACATGGCGGGCAAGTCGACGTACCTGCGCCAGATGGGGCTTCTGGTTCTCATGGCTCAGGCGGGCAGCTTCGTCCCGGCCGAGCAGGCTCGTATCGGTTTGGCCGACCGGCTGTTCACCCGAGTGGGCGCCAGCGACCGGATCGCGCGTGGGCAGTCGACCTTTCTGGTCGAGATGGTCGAGACGGCGCGCATCCTCCACGAGGCCACGAGTCGCAGCGTGGTGCTCCTGGACGAGATCGGACGCGGGACGAGCACCTTCGACGGGTTGGCCATCGCGTGGGCCGTCGCCGAGTACCTGCGTGCGCGGGCAGCCTGCCGGCCGCGCACGCTTTTTGCCACGCATTTCCACGAGCTCACCGAGCTTGCCCGGCGCCATGAGGGTTACCAGAATCTCAACGTGGTCGTGAAGGAGTGGCAGGATCAGGTGATCTTCGTGCGCCGAGTCGAGCCCGGCTCCGCTGACCGTTCCTACGGCATCCAGGTGGCGCGCCTTGCCGGCCTGCCCGAGGTCGTCCTGGATCGCGCCCGGGACATCCTGAGCGTACTGGAGGCCCAGGGGCCGCGGAATCTGCTGGCCGAGGACGCCGGCGCGCTGCTGCAGTACTCCTTGTTCGGACCGCCGGGCCCCCGGCGGGTGGCTGACCGAGCCCGCGCCGAAAGCCGGCCGCCGGCGAGCACGGCGACGCAGACCCCGGCCGGCGATCTCGCCCGCACGGGCGAGACGCGGATGCTAAAGGCGCTGGAAGAGCTCAGCCTGGATTCGATGACACCGCGTCAGGCGCTCGAGTGGCTGTACGAATGGAAGACGAGACTGGCGGCCCCTGGCGAGCCGGATGAACA
Source organism: uncultured bacterium (assembly GCA_964573295.1). Lineage (GTDB taxonomy): Bacteria > Eisenbacteria > RBG-16-71-46 > CAIMUX01 > WJJG01 > CAYQJL01. The sequence goes on from CAZNJE010000004.1 coordinate 70,198, forward strand.
GGAGGCTACCCGGGCTGGTCAGGGGGATGCGCGGGCTGGGCAAGGGGATGCGCGGGCTGCTCAGGGGGATGCCCGGTCTGGCCAGGGGCGCTTCCCGGATCCGGACCCGGATCCTGCGCGGTAGTCCCGCCAGGATCCGCCGAGAACCCCGACGAGCACGCCGGGCGGCGGCCGGGGACTGTCCGCCCGATTGCTCACCCATCCCCGGGCCCCTATACTTGCCTAGCAGTTTCCCGGGTGCCTCCGGGAAGGTGCCGCTCGCTCGATCCGGGCTCGCATCGTCGGTGGCGGGACCGCACATCGGCAGGTTTTGCCAGGGAGGATTCGTCATGGGTCTGTATCATCACATGGGTCGGTTACGACGCGCGACTCGGCGTGGGGTGGTCCTGCTGGCCGGCGCGGCCTTCCTGATGACAGGGTGTTCGAACACCGTCCGGGTAGGAATGAGCCAGTATCCCGAAGACGGAACGAAGCGAACCCGTGTCGTCACGCGCGACGGGTTCGAGTACGACTTCGCGCGCGCCTACGTCGAAGGCGATACGCTTCACGGCTTTTACCGCGTGGTCGAAGAGCGCGTCATGCCCAATGGTCACCTGGCCTACGTGGATGCCCCACGCCATACGCACTTGCCACTCTCGGAGGTGGCCTACGCGGAGTACAGCAAGTTCGACTACACCGGTACGGCGCTCGTCGGTGCCGGCGCGGTTCTGATGGCCATCTTCATCGGCGGGCTGAGCGACGACGACGATCTGGATCCCCTCCCCGGGAGTGGTAGTGGGAGTGGCGGGACGAAGCCGGACGACCCCCTTTAGACCGCCTAGACCGCATAGAACGACCGGCCCCAAATCCGCAGAATCGCGGGCTATCCGGAGGTCAGCATCGTCCAGGCCAGCATCCGCCCCGTGCGCCCGCCATCACCCCGGTGCGAGAAGAACTGGTGCCGCTGGCAGACCGTGCAGCGCCCATCCCGTCTCAACCGGGATGGAGCCACTCCCGCCTCTCTGAGTTGGGCTTCCAGAAGGGCCGGAAGGTCCACATGGGGGCGAGCTGGGGTGCCGTCGCCGGCATAGCTGGCATCACCGGCATCGCCGCCATCACCGGCATCGCCGGCATCACCGGCATCGCCGAAGCGCAGAACCTCGGGCGGGAAGCGATCAGCGACTTCTGGACCGACTTCGAAGCAACACGGTCCTATGCCAGGTCCGATCCATGCCCACAGCGCCTCGCTTGGAATCTCGCCGTCCGGCGACAACGCTGCGCCCTCCGGCGGCACCGCTGCGCCGTCCGGCGACAACGCTGCGCCGTCTCGCGGCAACGCTGCGCTATCTGGCGTCAACCCCTCAAGGTATCTTCGCAGCGTTTCGGCGACGACACCGACGAGGTTGCCGGCGGTGCTGCGCCAACCGCAGTGCAGGAGCGCCGCCACACGGCCCGGCACGCCCATCACCACCGGATAGCAATCGGCCACGGTGAGGGCCAGAGGCAAGCCGGGCCGGCGAGTCAGCAGAGCGTCGGCGTCTCCCCTCACGCCGGGTTCGTCGGTCCAAAGCGCGCGTGTGCCGTGTTCGAGCCGGATCCGCGCCGCCCGTTCCAGGGGGAGACGTGTTGCAAACGCGAGCCGCGCCAGATTGTCGGCCAATCGGGACGGATCGTCCCCGGTGCGGGTACCCATGTTGAGGCTGCCGAAAGGCGGGGGGCTGATCCCGCCGAGGCGTGTACTGAGTCCGGCTGGCAGGGTGGTGGGCCACGGCGGCGCGGGTTCCACCCACTGGGGCGCGGTCGGCCTCTGGGAGCCATCGCCGTGAGGGCTCGGGTCGGGGCGCATGATGCACTTCCTCGATCGGATCGGAGCGATCCTCGATCGGCTAGACCGGTTCGCGGGCGGCGCTCGACCGGCCGGGTGACCGCACGCGGGCGTTTGGCGGGCGCGCCCCCCCCCGACGGGTCGCCGATGGCGCTGGGCCACCGTCTGGTTTCGGCCACCG
>CAZNJE010000004.1:72282-84450 GCA_964573295.1 uncultured bacterium
GGCCACCGTCTGGTTTCGGCCACCGGCGGCGGAACCGGATGACCTGGCCGCAATTCCCGCGTATGCTCTCGGCCACACGCTAGCAGCCGGGTTCCGTTCCGGCAAGACGGCTTCGCGAGAAGCGCTGACGAAGAGCCGAACTGGAAAGTGAGGCAATGCTCGAAGTACTGCAGAAAATCGACGAGGCGGTCCTCCTGTGGGTCCATCAGGGATGGCGCACGCCGTGGGGGGATCGTTTCTTTCCCTGGATCACCGAGTCCGAGCACTTCGTGATCCCGCTGGCGGTGGCTTGGGTGGGGCTGCTCGTTTTCGGCGGTCGCTACGGCCGGGTGCTTGCGCTCATCCTAGCGCTAACCCTGCTCGCGACCGACCAGATCTCGAGTCAGGTCATCAAACCGTGGGTTGGGCGCATCCGTCCCTGCTTTGCCGTCGAAGGTGTCACCGCGTTGCTGCCACAGGTCCGTTCGGCCTCATTCCCCTCCAGCCACGCGACGAACATCTTCGGCGCGGCCACGGTCTTCATCATGGGCGGTCGGCCGCGCTGGGTCTGGGCCCCCGCGCTTGTCATCGCTTCGCTCGTGGCGCTCTCGCGGGTCTACGTGGGCGTGCACTACCCGTCCGACATCCTCGCCGGCTCGCTCCTGGGTGTCGTGCTGGGCGCCGTGGTCTTCATGATCGTGACGCACTGGCTGGGGCTGGAGCCGGCGGCGGGTGGGGGGAGACGGGCCGGCACAGGGGACCGGAGCGGAGCGCCGAAGGGGGGAACTCGAGGATCTCGGAGGATTGGTGTCCGTCGCTTGGCTACGGCGCTGGTCGCGGTCGCCGGCATCGGAGTCGCCGCCTTCGGATTCGGCGGATGCGGGAGCGACAGCGGCGATCAGGCGGCGGAGCCGGGCGCGGGCGGACCGGGCCCGGGTGGCACGGGGGCTTGGGCCGGGGCTGGGGCTGGGGCCATCGAGCCCGGCGCAGCGGCTGGTGCGGGGGAACTCGCGCCAGGGGAGGCATCGGGGAACTTCAGCGCCTTGCCCGAGATGCACGTGACCGTCGCCGACACGGTGCGCCGCGGCGACACGCTTAGTGCGATGCTGCTTCGAAACGGACTCTATCTGCGCGACATCGAGGCCGTGCTGCAGGAGGTCCGCCAAGGGGAGCTTTTCTCACTGCGGCGCCTGAAGCCCGGCGAACGGATCGAGCTCACCTGCGATCTCGACGGGTACTTCGAGGAGTTGCGCTACGAGCGCTCGCCCGACGAGGTCTACGTCGTGGGCCGGGATGCGGATTGCCTACACAGCTACCGCACCGGGCTGCCCTACGCCAGCTACCTGCGCAAGGTGACCGGTACGCTCGCGACGACGGTCGATGAGATGTTGCGCCGGGCCGGTGCGGGACCCGACGTGACCTACGAGCTTACGCGGATCTTCGACTCGGACATCGACTTTCTCACCGAGCCCCGGGTCGGAGACCGCCTGACGCTTCTGATCGAGGAGAAGCGCTATGAGGGTGAGCGCGTGGCCACCGGCGACATTTACTTCGCCCGCTACGAGGGCAAGCGGGTCTCGCAGACCGGTGTGCGCTTCGTGGCCGAGGCGCTCGAGGATGCCGCCGGCCGTTACTTCACCCCCGAGGGCGAGTCGCTGGTCAGGGCCTTCCTGCGTTCGCCGCTGAATTACCGCCGCATCTCCTCGCGGTTCTCGCGCAGTCGCCTGCATCCGATCCTGAGAGTGTACCGGCCGCACCTGGGTGTGGACTACGCAGCGGCCACCGGCACGCCGGTGGTGGCACTCGGCGACGGGGTGGTCGCCTTCGCGGGCTGGAATGGTGGCTTTGGTCGTCAGGTGCGCGTTCGTCATGGATCGATGTACCTGACCTGCTACGGGCACCTGAGCCGCTTCGGTGAGGACATCCGAACCGGCCGGCGCGTTACCAAGGGGCAGACGATCGGCTACGTGGGCAGCACCGGGCTCTCGACCGGGCCGCATCTGGATTTTCGGGTGCAGTGCAACGGCGCCTACATCGATCCGCTCAAGATGGAGAACCCGCCGACCGCGCCGGTGTCTGAGGAGGCGTGGGACTACTTCCGCACGACCCTGACGACGCTCGAGGCGGTGGTCGACACCCTTGCCCCGGGGGGACGCGTGCGCCTGGATCAGGTCCTGCAGCGCTCGGCGCCGACCGCCTGGCGGCGCGTCGCGGCCGAACAGACACGGGACTCCTGAATCCTCGTCTGAGGAGAGGAACGCCGTGTGCCGGCTTCGCCCGGCGGCGAGCACCCGGCAGCGGGCACCCGGCGGCGAGCACTCGGCGACGAGCACTCGGCGACGAGCACTCGGTGGCGAGCACCCGGGGCGGGCGTCTTGCTTCACGGCTGGGCCGGTGCTAGACTGCTCGCACCGGAGACTTGCCTCTCGGGATCACGGAGGAACGTTGGAGAAAACATCCAAACCGCAGCCGAGTCAGCCCTCTTCCCATGAGATCGCCCAGCTGGCGGCCGAGTTGGGTCTGGACAAGAAGGGCGACGAAATTGTCATCCTGGACCTGCGGAAGTTCGCCATCGGGTGCGAATACTTCGTGATCATGACCGGCACTTCGGAACCCCATGTGCGCGCCCTCGCCGGGTCGATCGAAGAAGCACTCGAGCGTCGTTTGGGCCAGAAACCATGGCACCGCGAAGGCCTGCAGAAGGCGCGCTGGATCTTGCTCGACTATGTCGACTGCGTCGTCCATGTCCTCGATGGCGAGGCTCGCCAGTACTACATGCTCGAGCGTCTGTGGGGCGATGCGCCGCGGGAGCGGATCGGGTTCGAACCGGCCGCGGCGGGAGGGGAGGACGACGGGCCGGAGAGCCCGTCAACGGATGGGGCGGAGGATACCCGCGACGTTTGAGGAGGCGAGTCGATGAAGATTGTGGCGGTTGGATCAGTGGCCCTCGACACGATCCACACGCCGACGACGAGTCACGAGCGATTGCTGGGAGGTTCGGCCTCCTATTTTTCCCTGGCCGCCATTCACCTGGCACCGGTGGGCATCGTGGCCGTGGTGGGCGAGGATTTCGCGCCCGAGCATCGGGAGCTCTTGGCCGGGCGAGGCGTCGACCTGGCCGGTTTGGAGACGGCACCGGGATCCACCTTCCACTGGGAGGGCGAGTACGACCAGGATCCTAACGTCCGGCGCACGGTGCGGACCGAACTCGGGGTGTTCGAGTCGTTTCATCCCGCGTTGCCGCCTACGTACCTGGACGCGGAAGTGCTCTTCCTGGCCAACATCGATCCGCTGTTGCAGCTCGAAGTGCTCGGACGACTGAGTCATGCTCCCGTGGTGGCGGTCGACACGATGAACTTCTGGATCGAGGGGAATCTGGAAGCGGTTCACCAGGTCGTCTCGCGCGCCGACATCCTCTTCGTCAACGATGAGGAGGCGCGGATGCTGACGGCGGACACCGATCTGGTCAAAGCCGCCGAGGAGATCCGCAAGCTGGGTCCCGAGATCGTGGTCATCAAGAAAGGGGCCCACGGGGCAGCGGCCCTGGGGCCGTGGGGCTGGATTCTGTTCCCGGCCTTCCCGGTCAGTGGCGTAGTCGATCCCACCGGGGCCGGCGATTCCTTCGCGGGAGGGTTGCTCGGCTATCTGGCCGGCAAATCCTGGCGTTCCCGCGAACGGTTCGCCGAGGGGATCGCGGTCGCGACGGCAACGGCCTCGCTTACAGTGGAGGCGTTCGGGGTCGCGGCCCTGGGCCGTGACCGTGCCGCCGACTTGCGCGACCGCGCGACGGCATTGCGCGAAGCGATGCATTTCGATCCTCCACAGGGTCTCTAGTCTGACACCGGCACCGTTGGGAGGCACCATGACGTTACCTGCACTCGAGGAGATCGAACGTACGCTCATGCAATTGAAGGGTGTGGAGGCCGCGCGAGTGTGTGCCGAGGGCGACCACATTACCGAGATTCACGTGGTGGCCACCGAGGGTTCGCGACCGAAGAACATCGCGCGCGACGTACGCTCTTACATGGTGGCCGCGCTGGGCATCGACGTTCCCCACCAGAAGATCAGCGTGGCCGTACCCGGACGGGAGCCCGGGGCGGTGCCGACGGCGGAGGGCGCCTCGCTCACCGGTGGCCTTCATGGAGATCGGGGCGGCGCGGCGGCGCAACCCGATCTCGGGGACGAGCCCGTCATCGAGGAAGAACCGTTGTCGGGCGGGAGGATTCGTTTTCGCTCCGTGAACCTCCTGGTCGAGGGCGTGCGGTCGGAGGTCCAGGTCGTACTCGAAGTGAGCGGTCGCACGTTGCACGGCACGGCCGAGGGGGCTCCGGCGACCCTGGGCACCGAGCGCCTGATAGCGGCGGCGACGCTGCAAGCGGTCGAGCGCCTCGTACGCGAGGACGTGCGCCTTTTGCCCGGGGACCTGACCTTCACGCGCTGCGGCCACGGGGAAGCGGTGGTGGTGGAGATCGTGGTCGTTCACCCACGTTCCGAGCAGCGGTTGGTTGGGGCGTGCCGGGTGCAACAAGACCGTCACCGCTGTGTGGTCTTCGCCGTGCTCGACGGACTCAACCGGATGATCGAGACCTTGGTGCCCCAGGAGTGGGTGGAGTTCGACGTCCACGGCTAGCGGCTAGGTCTGCGTACGCGACGAGCGACGCACACGGGACTTAATGTACGCGCAGGACGCGAGGGAGAGGAGCCGATGAGCCAGGGAAAGGCATCGAGCTACAAGAAAGCGGGCGTCGACCTCGAGGTGGCCGACGCCCTGGTCGACCGGCTGAAACCGCTGGCCGAGAGCACACGAACCGCCGGTGTGGAGAGCGGTCTCGGGAGTTTTGGCGGGTTCTTTGCTTTTCCCCAGCCCGGGGGCGAGCAGATTCTGATCGCCAGCATCGATGGCGTGGGTACCAAGATGAAGGTGGCGCGCCTGACCGGGCTCTGGGAGAACGCGGGCCACGATATCGTGGCGCATTGTGTGGACGACATTCTGGTACACGGTGCGCGACCGCTCTTCTTCCTCGACTACATCGGTACGAGCAAGCTGGAGCTCGATGTGCTCGAGGCTCTCGGGCGCGGGATGGCCGAGGCCTGCCGCGAGGCCGGGTGCGCCCTTCTCGGCGGCGAGACGGCCGAGATGCCGGGGGTCTATGTGCCGGGTGAGGTCGACCTGGTGGGCTGCATCGTCGGGGCGGTCGAGCGCAGCCGGATTCTGCCCGGCGAGCGGGTGCGGGAGGGCGACGAGCTGATTGGTCTGGCCTCCTGGGGCCTCCACACGAACGGCTACAGCCTGGCCCGCAAGGTGCTCTTGGAGGAGGGGCCGGGTGCCGACGAGGTCTTGCCCGGCTCGGAGGAGACCGTTGGCGAAGCGCTATCGGCCCGCCATCGTCTCTACTGGTCGGCGGTTTCAGGTCGTCTGGACCGGCCCGAGCTCCACGCCATGGCCCATGTGACCGGGGGCGGGATCCCGGGCAACCTGCGGCGCGTGTTGCCGGACGGCATGGCGGCCGAGGTCGATGCCTCGAGCTGGAGCGTGCCCCCGGTCTTCCGCGCCATCGGGGAGTGGGGACGGGTCGCCGAGGAAGAGATGTACCACGTCTTCAACATGGGCATCGGCTGGATCCTGGTGGTCGATCCCTCGGTGGCCGATGGCTGGCAGCAGGACCTGGCCGAAGACGGTTGGGGAGCGGTGCGGCTCGGCCGGGTCCTGGCCGGGGAGGCCGGCCCAAAGGCCCCTGCCTCGGTCCGGATGCGATAGGGCTGCCCGGATGGGCTGAGGCCGGAGCGGGCCGGCCGATCATGAGGGCAGCCGAAGGGGGGCCGCGGTGCGGATGGCGACCCCGGGTCCAATCTGGGGTTCAACCTTGGGTTCAACCTGGGGTTCAACCTGGGAGTTGACACCTACCGGCGGGTCGCCTAAGATGTTCTCTGCTTCGTCCGAAGGATAGAGGCAGGTGATGGGCGATTAGCTCAGTTGGTTAGAGTGCTTGCTTGACATGCAAGAGGTCACTGGTTCGATTCCAGTATCGCCCAAGTGAGACGGCACGGGGTCTGGCCTCGCGCGTCTTCCGAGCGCGGTGCGCCGTTGTCGGCGGCCGTGTTACATGCAGGGAGCGTGTGCTCCTGTGAAAGCAGAAGCGTCGCAGCTTCTCGCCTCGCGATCCCTCCCGCTCCGTGCGGGAGCGAAGGTTTCGGGGCCGTTAGAGGTTCCTCGGCCGAGAAGGGCGGTAGGCCGTGGGAGTCTATTTCGATGAGAAGCGGCTTCGGCCGCTTTTTTTGTCGGCTGTTCGCAGCATCGCCCTTGGGAGGTAACGGCGATTCGCAAGGACGACGCCAAGGCTCGGGTGAACGAGCGGATTCGGGCGCCCATGGTCCGTGTGGTGGATGAGGAAGGCAATCAGGTTGGGATCATCACGGTCGCCGATGCCCTCAGGATGGCACGGGAACGGGATCTCGATCTGGTGGAGGTGGCGGCCAACGCCCGTCCGCCGGTCTGCCGGATCATGGACTACGGGAAGTACAAGTACGAGTACTCTAAGCGGCAGCGGAAGGCGAAGCAGAAGGCCCATCAGACCCATCTGAAAGAAGTGAAGATGGGCGTCAAGATCGGCGATCACGACCTTCAGACGAAACTGAACAAGGCCCGCGAGTTTCTCGAGAAGCGCGACAAGGTCAAGTTCACCGTCAGGTTTCGGGGGCGTGAGATCGTGCACAAGGAGCTCGGCGAGGACCTGCTGCGGCGGGCCCAGCAAGAGCTGGCCGATGTGGCCGTCGTCGAGGTTCCGATTCGATTGGAAGGCCGTTTCCTGTCGACGCTCGTGGCGCCGAAGCCGCAGAACTAGTGCCGATCACAGCGATCCCGTTGGCGGGATGCGTTGTCACGCTGTTGGAGGACAGAGGGGGAGAAGACCATGCCGAAACTGAAATCGCGACGCGGAGCCGCGAAGCGGTTCAAGCTCACCGGGAAGGGGCGTATCCGCCACTACCGTACCGGTGCGGGACACCTCATGACCCGCAAGAGCCGCAAGCGCAAGCGCCGTCTGCGCCAGGGTGACCTGGTGTCCAAGGTAGATGAGACCAAGGTGCGCCGTCAGCTCGGGCTGGAGTAGACATCTCGTGGGGGGGCGTGGAGTCCCGCCCCGGAGTTGACCTCCCGTGGGGGGCGTGGAGTCCCGCCCCGGACGCTGGCCAGGCTGATGAACTAAGTTGGAAAGGAGCTGGGCATGCCGAGGACAAAGACGGTTGTGCCAGGACGCGCGCGCCGGAACAAGGTTCTGCGCCGCGCGAAGGGTGGTTTCGGGGGACGCTCGAAGCTTCATCGGATTGCCAAAGAAAACCTCATGCGCGGGATGCAGTATGCCTACCGCGATCGGCGTCAGCGCAAGCGCATGATGCGCCGCCTGTGGATTCAGCGAATCAACGCCGCTGCGCGGCTCAATGGGGTGAGCTACAGCGTGCTTATCGCGGGGATGAAGAAGGCCGGGATCGACCTGGACCGTAAGGTGCTTGCTGATCTGGCCGTGCATGATGAGGCGGCGTTCGCTCGCGTGGTCGAGACGGCTCGGGCGGCGCACACCGGGTAAGCCGGGCAGGCTGGGTAAGCCGGGCAGGCTGGGTAAGCCGGGCAGGCTGGATCCGGCAGGAAGCTTACGGAGGGGCCATGGAAGCACCGACGGCGCAACGCGCAGCCGAAGAAGGAGTCATGGAAGAGCTCGACCGGCTCGCGGAGAAGATCGACCGGGCGACCGAGTTCCTCGCGCGACTGCGAGAGGAGCGTGACGATCTGAAGCGGGTGAACGAGCGCCTGCGCGGCGAACAGAATCGCCTGTTGCAGGAGGCTGGTGTGGGAGAATACAGCGAGTTGCTGGCTGCCATCACCCGCCTGCAGCGCGCCGAGGAGGAGAACGCACAGCTGCGGGCCGAGCGCGAGCAGGTGTCGGACCGCTTGGCGGCTATAATTGAGAAGGTTGACTTGGTCGAGCGGGATTTCTAGACTCTCCTAAGGGGTGCCTATGGAGTGCAGCCCTGCGGGGATGATCGGTGGGGGGTCGACGGGGGATCGGCGACCGCTCGCCATAGAACCGCTTGATCCTGGGACTCGGGTAGCCATGAGCGAAGCCACATACACGAAAGTCACCATCCTCGGGGAAGAATACCGGGTGGCCGGTGAGCCACTGGGCGCTCCAATCCCTGAACTGGCTGCGTATGTTGCGGATAGGATGGGCGAGGTCAAAGGCAGCAGCAACACGATTGATCCGAAACGACTGGCCGTTTTGACGGCCCTGAACCTCGCCGATGAACTCCTGCGAGAGCGGGCCCTGTCCGCCGAATGGGCGGGCCGGCTCCGGGAGCGGGCGGCCGGGCTGGGTTCGACCCTGGATGCGTCACTCCAGCAAGACGAACCCCACCGTGGGTTGCTAGAATGATACCGGAGTCCTTCGGAAGGCGGCGCGAGGGCATCGTCTCTCGCGCGCTTCGAGCGGAGCGACCTAAGTGTTTGAAATCCCTGCCCTGCACGTGCGGGTAGCGGGACGATTTGAGCCAACGCAATCCCGAGGGGGTCTGAGAGACGGTTGCTAGAGGAATCCTGTCACCAGGGAGCTCGATCGCAACCGGAAGTAGGACCCCACCTGGACAAACCAGGTTCAAATGAGTCCGCTCATCTCCACGGCAGACGCGGGGATTTCCTATTTTCTATTGCAAGCCAACTTCCTGGGAGCCCGGGGAGATGTGTTGCCGGAGGATTCCGTCATGGGATCGTTGGGGGCGTTGGGGACGATTCTGATCGCTCTGTTCAGCGGGGTGATCGCCTTCTTCTTGGGATTCTACATTCATCGGCGAATAGGTCTGAGCAAGCTCGAGGATGCCGAAAGCCGCGCCAAGAAGATTCTGAGCGAGGCCCAGAAGGAGGCCACGCTTCTCAAGAAGACCTCCGAGGTCGAGGCCCGCGAGGAGTGGTTCCGGGCCAAGGCCAAGTTCGACGAAGAGATGTGGCGAGCCCGCCAGGAGATCGAGAAACGCGAGCAGGTTGTGATCGATCGCGAGTCGGCTGCCCAGCGCCAGGAGGAGCAGAACAAGGCGCAGGAGCGCGAACTCAAGGCCCAGGGAAAGGGGCTCGAGAAGCAGCGCGAGCGCGTCGATCAGCAGGCGGCTGAACTCGAACGCTTGATCGGCGAGCAGAATACCCGTCTCGAGCACATCTCGGGGCTGACGACGGAGTCGGCTCGTCAGGAGTTATTCAAGAATCTGGAGGAGGAGGTCCGGGCCGAGGCCGCAATGAAGGCCAGGCGGATTCGCGAGGAGGCCGAGCGCGACGCCGAGAAAGAAGCGCAGCGCATCATTGGAATCGCGATCCAGCGCATGGCATCGGAGCAGTCGGCCGAGAACACCGTGACGGTCGTCTCCCTCCCGTCGGAGGAGATGAAGGGCCGCATCATCGGCCGCGAGGGCCGCAATATTCGCGCATTCGAGCTCGCTACCGGCATCGACGTGGTCATCGACGACACTCCGGAAGCTGTCTTGCTATCCGGCTATGATCCAGTACGGCGCGAGGTGGCACGCCAGTCGCTAGAGAAACTGATCAGCGACGGACGAATTCATCCGGGGCGGATCGAAGAGGTCGTCGAGCGGGTCGAACGCGATGTCGACCGCCACATTCGTGAGACCGGCGAACGGGTCGCCCTTGATTTGGGCGCCCATGGGCTGCATCCGGAACTGGTCCGGCACCTGGGGGCGCTGCAGTATCGGACCAGTTTCGGCCAGGTGGTTCTCCGGCACTCGACGGAGGTGGCCCACCTGGCGGGCATGATGGCGGCCGAGCTGGGCCTGGATATCTCTCTGGCGAAGCGATGCGGTCTGTTGCACGACATCGGCAAGGCGGTCGATCACGAGGTCGAGGGTCCGCACGCCGGCATCGGCGCGGATCTGGTGCGGCGCTGCAACGAACGGCCCGAGGTCATCGAGTCGGTAGGCGGGCACCACGGAGAGATCGAGACGACGAGCATTTACTCGGTGCTGGTGCAGGCGGCCGATGGAATTTCGGGTGCGCGGCCGGGAGCGCGGCGTGAGACGCTGGAGTCCTACATCAAGCGGCTCCACACCCTCGAGTCGCTGGCCGAGTCGTTCAAGGGTGTCGACAAGTGCTACGCCATCCAGGCGGGCCGTGAGATTCGTATTGCGGTACAACACAAGGACGTCAACGACGCCGGTGCCGAACAGCTCGCGACCGACATCGCCAAGAAGATCGAGAAAGACCTGCAGTACCCGGGCCAGATCAAGGTGGTCGTGATCCGCGAGACGCGCGCGATCGACTACGCGCGCTAGCCGCACGCGAGTCGCGCTTGGCGCGCCGGGACCCTGCCGCTGATGGGGCTCAGCCTGATGCCAGCGCGGGAACCAGCTGGCCAAAGGAGGTGCCGTGGCCGATCTGTTGCGCGGAAAGCCGGTGGCCGAGAGGCTAAAGGCCGAGCTGAAAGAACGCGTCCAACTACTTTCCGGTCAGGGGGTTACGCCCGGTATCGTCTTGATCCGGGTGGGCGATGATCCCGCCTCAGAGGTCTACGTTGCCTCGAAGGAGAAGGCTTGCCGGCAGATCGGGGTGGCCTCGGAGGTGCTGCACTTGCCCGCCGAGACCAGCGAGGACACCTTGCTGGCCCGCGTTCGCGAGACCGGCGCCCGCGGGGATGTCGACGGCGTTCTCGTGCAGCTTCCTCTCCCGAGAGGCCTCGACGAGGACCGCGTTCTGGACGCCATTGCTCCCGAGAAGGACGTCGACGGGTTTCATCCGCGTAACGTGGGGCTCTTGACCTTGGGCATGCCCCGTTTCATCCCCGCCACGCCCCTGGGTATCCTGAAGATCATGGCATTCTACGGGATTGATCCGGCCGGGCGGGAGGTCGTGATCCTGGGTCGCAGCCGCATCGTGGGACGACCGCTGGCCAATCTGCTCTCGAGTAAGCTGCCCGGGGGCAACGCGACCGTGACCGTTTGCCATACGCGCACGCGTGACCTACCGGCGGTGACCCGCCGGGCCGAGATCCTGATCGTGGCCGCCGGCCAGAAGCGTATGGTGACCGCCGAGTGGGTGGCCGAGGGCGCCACGGTGATCGACGTGGGGATCCACCGGGAACCGCACCCGGAGAAGCCTGGGAAGATGCGCGTCTGCGGCGACGTCGACTTCGATTCGGTGGAGCCGAAGGTGGCCGCGATCACGCCAGTTCCGGGCGGCGTGGGACTGATGACGGTCGCCTCGCTTCTGGCGAACACCGTGGACGCCGCCGAGCGGCGCGGCGGACAGCGATCCGTGCAGCCGACGGTGCGGCCAGCCGGTCAGCAAAGCAGTCAGCCAGCCGGCCAGGGACGCGGCCAGCAAAGCAGTCAGCCAGCCGGCCAGGGACCCGGCCAGCGACCCGGGATGTGAGGCGCATCGTGCAGCCGCGTCTGTCGGTAACCGAAGCGACCGAGTTCATCCGTTCCTGCATCGAGGACGGCCTGGCGCCGTTCTGGGTGGAGGGCGAGGTGAGCAACTTCGTGGCGCACACCTCGGGCCACTTCTACTTCTCGCTCAAAGATGCGTCGGCGCAGCTGCGCTGCGTGATGTTCCGGGGTGCGAATCGCCGGCTCCGCTTCATGCCCGAGAACGGGATGACCTGCGCCGGCTTCGGCCGCATCGGCGTCTACGCACGTAGCGGTCAGTACCAGCTGATCGTCGAGCGATTGCTGCCAGCGGGTGAGGGCGAGCTCCAACTCGCCTTCGAGAGGCTCAAGACCAAGCTCGCGGAGGAGGGCCTGTTCGCTCCCGAGCGTAAGCGTCGTCTGCCGGCCTTTCCCCGTACGGTGGGCGTGGTGACTTCCCCTACGGGGGCCGCCGTGCGCGACATCGTGCACGTGCTGCGCCGCCGCTGGCCGGCGATTCGGATCCTTTTGCGCCCGGTGCGCGTGCAGGGGGAAGGGGCGGCCCAGGAGATCGCGGCCGGGGTGGCCGCGTTCGACGCCTCGGGCGCCGCCGACGTGCTCATCGTCGGACGCGGGGGCGGATCGATCGAGGATTTGTGGGCCTTCAACGAGGAGACGACCGCGCGTGCGATCGCCGCCTGCACGATTCCGGTAGTCTCGGCGGTGGGGCACGAGACCGATTTCACGATCGCCGACCTGGTGGCTGATCTGCGCGCGCCGACTCCGTCGGCGGCG
>CAZNJE010000004.1:84460-136274 GCA_964573295.1 uncultured bacterium
CGGCGGCGGCTGAGATGACGGTGCGCGACTACCGCGAGACGGTGGCCGAGCTTCAGTCGAGCCTGCGGCGCGCGGGGCGAGCAGTGCGCGGCCGGTTGGAGACGTTGTCGTTGCGGCTCGAGGCGACTCGGCGTAGCCGGGCGTTGCTCTCCCCGCTCGACCGCTTGCAGCAGGAAGCCCAACGCCTCGACGAGCTCTGGCAGCGTCAGACGCGGGCGATCGATGTCCGCCTCTCGCGCGAACGCGCAGCGCTCCAGGCGGCCGGGGCCCGTCTGGCGGCGCTCGATCCGGAAGGGATCCTGCGCCGCGGCTACGCGGTGGCCTACGGACCTGACGGCGTGGTGCTGACCGGTGCCGAGGAGGTGGCTCCCGGTGACCGCATCCAGGTCAAGCTCGGCCGGGGCGCGCTTGCGTGCGAGGTTCTGGAACTCGAGATGCCGGAGCAAGATCGGCCGGAGCGGAACCGGCCGGGGCGAAGTGGCCCGGGGCGCGATCGGGTGGAGTGACATCGGCGGGTGCGCGAGAGAGTGGACTCCGGGATGTCTCACCGCGAGGTCGAGACGACGCGAGGGAGGGCAGTATGAGCCCAGCAAGAAAGCGAGCGGCGTCGGCCGCGGCGGAATCCGAGGAAAACTTCGAGATCGAACCGGCTCTCGAGCGGCTGGAAGCCATTGCCGCGCAGCTCGAGCAGGGCGGCACCGACCTGCGTCACGCCTTGGAGCTCTACCGCGAGGCGCGCGGTCTGTATGATCGCTGCGTGGCCGCGCTCGGCGAGGCCGAGAAGGAAGTGCGCTTGCTCATGGCGGATGGCAAGGTCGCCCCGGCGGAGTCTTCCGGGGGAACGCTGGAGGAGCTGCCGTGACCCGGCGGACGATTCGTCACGTTGGGATCTATCCCAACTTCGAAAAGCGGCGCTGTCGTTCGGTCTTCCGCCGACTGGTCGAATGGCTTCGCGAGGTCGACTGCCAGGTGTGGGTGAGCGAAGACCTGAACGGCAAGCTTCCGGTCGAGGTCGGCCGCTTGCCGCAACAGGAACTGGCGCGGCGGGTGGATTTGCTGGTGGTGTTGGGGGGTGACGGAACGTTGCTCGCCTCGGCGCGCGCTCTCTATCCCCACGAGGTCCCGATTCTGGGGGTCAACTTCGGTGGGCTGGGCTTCTTGACCGATGTTTCGATCCGCCATCTCGAAGAGGCCATGCGCCAGACGTTGCTGGGCGACTACACGATCGAGCGGCGCATGATGCTCAAGATCTCGATCCTGAGCGCGAAGGGGCGGCCCCGGGCCACGCTCTACGGCCTCAACGATGCGGTCATCCATGAAGCGCGCCAGCGATTGCTGGAGATCGATACCAAAGTGGGCCGGGCCTCGGCCGGCCACTTCAAGGCCGACGGCATGATCGTGGCGACACCTACCGGTTCGACCGCCTACTCGCTCTCGGCGGGGGGGCCCATCCTGGAACCGCTGCTCGACGCGCTGATCGCGACGCCGATTTGCCCCCACAGTCTGGCCGTGCGGCCGTTCATCTTCCCGGCCTACGAGAGCATTCGCATTCAGTGGACGCGCGACGGCGGCGAAGTGTACCTGGCCGTCGACGGCCAGGTCTTCCTGGACCTTCACCCGGGAGAATCGATCGAGGTACGCCGGGCGGAGAAGAGCTCCTGCTTCGTGCAGCTTCGCCAACGAGCGTTCTGGGATGTGCTGCGCGAGAAGCTGAAGTGGGGCGGTTAGCGAAGGGGTTCGCGGGGGAGGTCACGAGGAATGCTGCTCAGACTGCGCGTCAAGAACTTCCTCTTGATCGACGATGCCGAGCTGGAGTTCAGCCCGCATCTGAACGTCCTGACCGGTGAAACCGGCACCGGCAAGTCCCTGCTCTTGGGTGCGCTGGGTTTGGCGCTGGGGGCCCGGGGCTCGGCTTCCTGGATTGGACCGGCGGGCGATCTCGTGCTGGTCGAGGCCACCTTCCGCGGCGATCGCGCCTTGCGCAGGATCCTGGCTTCGATGGGCATCCTGACCCAGGGCCGGGAGATCGTGCTTTCGCGGCAGGTTCGCTCTGGAGGTAAGACCCGTTGCTTCATCAACGGGCAGCAGGTGCTGCAGCGAAACCTCAAGCGGTTGGGCGCGCAGCTCGTGGAGATCCACGGCCAGCGTCAAGAGGAGCGCTTCCGGCAGCCGGAGGTCCAGCGAGATCTGCTGGACCTCTTCGGCGACTTGGGCGAGCTACGCCGGGAGGTCCGAACGCGATTTCAGGCCGCGCGTGAGGCGGTCGCCAGCCTGGCTCGTCACGAGGCTCAGCTCGCCGAGCTGGCCCGCGACGAGGAATACCTGCGCTTCCAGCTCAAGGAGATCGAGGAACTCGCGCCGCGGCCGGGCGAGCTGGAGGAGATTCGGTCGGAGGTGAAGCGCCTGGAGGCCTCGGCGCACCAATCCACCTGGTTGGCACAGGCCGAGCACGCCATGATCGGGCCCGAGGGCGGTGCGCTCGAGTTGCTCGAGACCTTGGATGCGCGCTTCCCCCTCGACCGGACGGATGCGGCGATCAACGTCCGAGAAGCCGAAGGCACAGGCGGGCAGGCCCACGGTGAGCAGGATGCCTGGTATGACCTCCATGAGGCTCTGCGCGAACTGCTCCAGCGCGCCCGGGGCTTCGAACGGTTGCTGCGCAAGCAGCGACGGGAGGACGCCGAAGATCTGGAGATGTTGCCCGAGCTGCAGCAACGCGCCTCCCGGCTCGAGCAACTCCAGCGTAAACACCGCCAGTCGCTCGAGGAGATCCTGACGGGTGCCGACCGCATGCGCGCCGCACTCGACGAGCTGGCCGAAGGCGAGCACACCCGGGCCCGGCTCGCGGAAGCCTGCGATCAGGCAGAAGCCGCCTTGGAGGAAGCCGCCGTCCGCCTGTCGGATGCGCGCCGCCAGGCCGCCCAGGATCTGATCCAGCGTGTGGGCCGCGAACTGCACGAGCTGGGTATGAGCGGCGTCGAACTGAGCGTGGCGTTCGGCGACCTCGCCGCCGGCGCGCGGGGCGACCGGGTGCTCACCGCCGGGGACCGCAGGATCGGTCCCGCGGGGGCCGAGAAGGTGACCCTGCAGGCGCGCACGAACCCGGGAAGCCCCCTGCGTCCGCTGGGCGATATCGCCAGTGGGGGCGAGATGGCCCGCGTGGCCCTGGCGCTGCGGGTGGTGCTGGGCGAGCGAGGCCGGGCGCTCCTGACCGTCTTCGACGAGATCGATGCCGGTCTGGGCGCGACGGCCGCCCGTTCGGTGGCCCGCCGATTGCGGAGGGTCAGCCGGCATCGCCAGGTGTTGCTGGTGACCCATCTGCCGGTGATCGCGGCGGCCGCGGATCACCACATCCAGGTGTGGAAGGAACGCGAGGCGAAGGGGGCGCGCAGCGGCCTGCGTCTGCTCGACGGGGATGCCCGCGTCGGCGAGGTGGCCCGGATGCTGGGAGGATCGGCCGGGGATCGCGAAGCGCGGGAGCACGCGGCGGCGCTGATAGCGCGGAAAGGTTGAGGCGGCGCGAGGAAGCGTCACGGCGTCGCAATGCGAGAAAACCTGGTGACAAATCCCGGGGCCACGGGTACTGTAACTATGTGAGCGCCCGTAGCTCAGCTGGATAGAGCGTCTGCCTCCGGAGCAGAAGGTCGCGCGTTCGAATCGCGCCGGGCGTACGGTTATTCGGGCAGCCGGGAGGCTGCCCGATTGCATTCCGCCGACCGCGCCGTGCATTCCGCCCTGCTCCCAGAGAGACTGTGCATGCCTTGCATCTAAACTCCTTGTGATTACAGACGTTCCGGCTCTCACCCGGCAATGGCATGCATCCTGTTGCCTGGGGGGATGGGGAGGTACCATGAACCATCGTCAGCACGAACTCCTGGGGCTCTTGGCGGCTCTGCACGCCGCGGTCCCGTATCCGCCCGCGAAACGGGCGGCCGCGGTCGAGCGTCTGCTTCGATTGCTGGGGGATGCCCTGGGGGCTGCTGAAGTCCAGATGCTCTGGCCGGGCCAGAAGGTGCCCCGCCTGTTGCGCACTGGCGCCGGATCCGCCCGGCGGGGAGCATCGGTGAATGCGGCCACGAGTTGGTGGGATCGCTGGCTGGGCTGCCTGCGGGCGATGCCCGTCGATGGGCAGGTCCGGCGTGGTCTCGTGTTGCCCGGCCGCGGGGGCGTCTTGGTGCGACCCGGCGGATGGGGCGAGGGCTACGACGCCGAGGGTGGCGAGGCCGAAGGTGGCGACGATCAATGTTCCAACGACGAGGGTGGCGACGATCAATGTTCCAACGGCGAGGGTGGCGACGACCAACGCTTTGCTGACCATGCCGTTGCCGGGAAGCGGGAGGCCCTTCCGTTGATGTCGCTGGGCCTGGAGCTCGATCGCCGGCCGCTCAGGATTGCCGTGCTGCGGTCCGCCGGATCCCTGGGATTCTCCCATCACGATGGCTCGGTCCTCGGCGATGTGGGTGAGCACTTGGTCATTCACGGCCGGGTGGCCGGTCGCATGGAGCGGCTCCGTCGCGATGCGGTGACCGATGAGTTGACGCGCATCTACAACTACCGCTACCTGAAGCGCAACGTCACCCAGCTTCTGCGCCGGTTGCAGCGCAAGGGAGGCGTGCTCAGTGTTCTCATGCTCGACGTGGACAACCTTCGCGCCTACAACGGCCAGTTCGGCCACCTCGAGGCCTCGACGGCGCTGGCGAATGTGGGGCTGGTCCTGCGCGACAGCCTCGACGCCGAGGGATGGGTCGCCAAGTACGGAGGCGACGAATTCCTGATCGTCATGCCGGGCGCCCGGAAGGAGGCCGCTCTCGCGCAAGCGCACCACCTTCGGGGCTCGGTGGAACGGGCCCGCGTGGGGCATCCTTCTTTCGGCGGTATCACCTGCAGCATCGGTGTGGCCTCGGCTCCGCGGGACGGTAGCACGTATGTCGGGTTGCTGGCATCGGCCGACCGGGCCCTCTTTGCGGCGAAGGCGCAAGGCCGCAACACCGTCGTCGTCGCACCCGCCCCCGGGATAGAATGCCCTCCCTACGACCGCGCGGCCTGATCGAACCCTATCGAACTCCATCTGAGCGCTATCTGAGTGCTATCGAGCGCAATCGGACCCCATCGAGCGCGATCGAACGCTCTTGAACGCTCTCCCCGGGACTCCGTCTCCCGGACGGCCGTCCCCTGGCCCCTCAACCCGGCGCGCAGCAGCTTGACCCGGCTTTCCGCGCCTGCGAGTCTGACCTCTGCCGCGGCTGCGGGAACTCGTCGTACTGCGCCCGGTTGGTGGAGTGTGTCGCCACGCGGGCGCCGGGGGTGCCTATGCTTGAACACACGGGGGCGTGGGGCCTCGAGGAGTTCATCCCATGGAACTGGGGACCAGAGGGGAAACCGCCCAGCGCGGCGCGCGGGAGCGCAATCTCGTGCGGAGGCTCAGCCTCGCGCGGGAGCGCAATCTCGGGCGGGGG
Source organism: uncultured bacterium (assembly GCA_964573295.1). GTDB lineage: Bacteria > Eisenbacteria > RBG-16-71-46 > CAIMUX01 > WJJG01 > CAYQJL01. Next base: position 89,917 of record CAZNJE010000004.1, read on the forward strand.
CTCAGCCTCGCGCGGCCATTCGCCGCGTGCGGCCACGTGATGCCCGTGGCGCTCGTTGAGCGCAACAAGGGGGCCGGCCGGTGGCTGATCGCCGCTGTGCTGGTCATCGTCACGCTCACGATGGGCTTGGTGCCGACAGATGCGACGGCCCAAGCCTTCGGAAAGAACAAGGTGCCGCGTCACGACCGTTCCTGGCGCGTCTTCCACAGTCCGAACTTCGACTTCCACTACTATCCCGAGGAGCGCGAAGCGGCCCAGGAAGCTCTGCTCCTGGCGGAACGCGCCTACGAGCGCCTGAGCCGAATCCTGGACCACGAGATACAGGACCCCATTCCCTTCCTCTTCTACGCGTCACAGACCGAGTTCCGCGAGACCCGAGCGATCCGCGGCCTGATCGGCGAGGGCACCAGCGGGGTCACCGAACTGCTCAAGCGCCGGGTCGTCGTGCCCTTCACCGGTTCCTACGCTGACCTGGACCATGTCATCACCCACGAGCTCGTCCACGCGTTTCAGATCGACATCCTCAGTCAGACCGGGTTCGGCCGTTCCGTGGGCTCGATCTCCTGGGCCCCGCCGCTGTGGGTAATGGAAGGTCTGGCCGAGTACCTCAGCACGCCGGGGATGAACCACCACACCGAGATGTGGGTGCGCGACGCTCTCGTTACCGGCCAGTTGCTCAGCGTGGAGCAGTTGTCACGGGTGGCCGACATCCGCGTCTACCGATTCGGCCAGTCGCTGGTGGCACACATCGGCGAGGAGTTCGGCGACGAGATGCTGGGCACCTGGTTCCGCTCGATGGCGCGGCGACACAGCCTGGAACGGGGAACGTCCGAGTCGATCGGGCTCACCCTCGAGAAACTCTCCGTCGACTGGGCCGACTCGCTGCGACACCGCTATCTGCCCGACTTGCTCGAGCGCGAGAAGCCGACTGCTTACGGCCGCCAGCTGACCGATCATACCGACGGGTACGCCGCCTTCTACATCAGCCCGGCGGTCTCGCCGGGGGGCACCGAGATGGTCTATATCTCCGACCAATCGCTCTACACCGATGTGTACCTGGCTTCGGCGCTCGACGGCAGCCACGAGCAGCGCCTCCTGCGGGGACAGCGCAAGGAGGAGTTCGAGACGTTCCGCTTCTTCCGGTCGGCGATCGATTGGGCTCCCGACGGGGAGCACATCGCGCTGGTGACGCGCAGCGGCGGCCGCGACCGGATCATCGTGGTCAATGTCCGTAACCAGGAGGTGATCGAGAGCTACGCGCCGGATCTCGACGAGCTGGTCTCGCCCTGCTTCTCTCCCGACGGCAAGCGCATCGCGTTCGTTGGCCTGAGCGAAGCGCGTTCGAACATCTACGTGGTGGATCGCGCGACGGGCACCGTGACGCAGCTCACCGACGATCGTTGGTCGGCTGACCAGCCAGCCTGGTCACCCGACGGCACACGCATCGCGTTCGTCACCGACCGCGGTTACGTTAGCTCGCGCGATCAGGATTCCTTCTCGCCCTGGCGCTTGGCATTTCTGGAACTGGCCACCGGCCGGGTGGAGCTCTTGCCGGGCCAGTGGGGGAAGCATCTGAGTCCGCAGTGGTTTCCCGATGGGCGCCACTTGCTCTTCATCTCCGACCGCACCGGCATCGCCAACCTCTTCGTGCGCGATCTGGCGACCGAGCGGGACTACCAGCTCACCGATCTGGTGACCGGCGTGTCGGGGATCACCGAGAACGGGACGGCGGCGTCTTTGTCCGACAATGGCCACCGTTTGGTGTTCAGCGTGTACGAGAAAGGGGGACTGAGCCTCTACGCGATGCGTGATCCCCTCTCGCGGCTCGAGGATGCCGTCATCTGGTCGCCGCCCGAGGCCGAGACCGATCGCGAGACCGAGCCCGAGTTGGCCCGATCGGGATTGACGCGATGGCTGGCGTCACTCCCCGGGCACGGTGTGGCGGTGCCCCCCGAGGGCGAGATCCGGCTGCGCCAAGTCTACCCGCAGGCCGGCACGCTGGTCACTGAGACGAGTAGCGGGCGCGAAATCCTGCCGCTGCCGGCTCATCCGGTCGAGCCGGCCGATCTCGAGCTGGGTGATGTGTTCGAGGAGACCTACGAGTTGCCCGACTCGCTCGAGATCGAAGAGAAGCCCTATCGGCCGAAGCTGACCATCGACTATGCCCAGGCCGGCGGACTCTACGCATCCGGGTTCGGGATGCTGGCCCAGTCGATGCTCGTCTTCTCCGACATCCTGGGCGAGAAGAACTTGGCACTGGCCTTGGATGTCGCCGGGTCGTTGGAAGAGGGCAACTACTTGGCGGCCTATACCGACTACGGCTCGCGGCCCGCATTCGGGATCGCTCTCTACCAGTACTGGACCGGCTACGGCTACAGCGGGGTGCCGGGCTACCTCGAGGATTTCGAGCAGCGGCTCTTGCGCGGGATGCGAACCACGTGGCTGCACCCGATCTCGCGTTTTCGCCGTTTCGAAGCCAGCCTGGATGTGGTGCACGAGAAACGCTACGTCTACAGCTGTGGCAACCAAGAGGTGACCGATCCGTGGGACTGCGACTGGGATGAGCAACGAAGCAGTGCCTGGTACCTGCGCCCGGAGGCCGCGTGGGTGCACGATTCGGCCCTCTGGGGACCGACCGGTCCGTTGGATGGACGGCGCACTCGTCTGTCGGCCTACGCGACGATCGGGCAGCGCGCTTCCCACGGCGTCTCCCTCGACCATCGCCTCTACTACAACGTGAGCCGCTGGTATGCCTTCGCCCTCCGAGGCGTCTTCGCGGGCGAATGGGGTCAGGAGAACCGCAAGCTGATCTTCGGCGGACCCTACACCCTGCGTGGCTTCACCGATCATCCGCTCTACGGCGAGAAGATAGCGTTCGCGAATCTGGAGTTCCGCTTTCCTTTCATCGAGGCCTTCTACATGGCGTGGCCCTTGCCGATCTTCCTCGGCGGCGTCCGCGGCGCGCTGTTCTGCGATGTAGGAGCGGCCTGGGACGATCCGCAGGATCTTCGCGCGTTCCGCACGAGCGAATCCTCGGGCGACCTGTTGCTCGAGGATCTAAAAGCGTCAGTAGGCTTGCGTGCCTCGCTCAATCTGGGCATCTTCGTCTTGCATTGGGATCTCGTCCGGCGCACCGAACTGACCCGGTGGGCAGGCAAGGCCCGGGGCGAGCTCTCGATCGGATACGACTTCTAGGTGGATTGCAGGCAGTAGATCGCGCGGCAGCGGATCAGGCGGCAGTAGATCGCGCGGCAGCGGATCACGAGGCAGTGGATCACCACATGGCGTTCTTGGACGCACAGGGATACAAGCGTTGGTGGCGATGGCCGGTGGCCGGGTGGGTGTTGTACGCGCTCATCATGACCGCCGCTGTGGTGACTGGCCGGGGGGGGGGCGATCCGCCCTGGCTGGGCCGCGCACTGGAGCTGGCCGGGGCCATGCGTGAGCGCGGGGTCGACTTCTTGGGCATGTTGCCGGCGCTCTCTGATCCGCGCCTGGGCCCGGCGACGATCTTGGCCTACCTGGGCCTCAGCCCGGATGCCATTCGACCGATCTTCCAGCTCCTGGCGGCGCTATGCGCGGTGGCCGCGATCGGGTGGTTGGGAAGGACAGCAAGGCCGCGACCCGTTGCGGGCGACCGCCCGGGGCCGGATTCCGGGAGCAATGGCAAGGCCAGTGCAGGGTGGGGAACGCTCCTGCTCGCCGCCGCCCCGCTCACCACGCTGGCCGCCCTGCGCGCGGATCCGCACCTGGCGTTGGGACTGGTCTTCCTTGGCCTGGGGTCCAACCAGGTTCTGCGAAGCAACTGGGGACGCGGTGCCCTGGTACTCCTGCTGGCCTGGGGACTGTCCTGGAGCCCCTGGGCCTGGCTGTTCCTGTGGTTGCCTCTGACCGGTACCCTGATGCGATCCGGGGGGCGTCGTCTCGAGGGGCCTGCCCTCATGCTGATCAGCGCGGTGCTCGTCTGGCTGCTCCATCCTGCCGCGCTCATGCGGCCGGGAGACTGGGTCGCGGGGCTTCTGCGTGAGATGCGCGTCAGCGGGCTTGGCCCGGTGGGGATGCCGATGGGCCTCGAGGCCGGCTGGTGGCCCCTAGTGGGCAGCGTGCACGTGGTGGGACTGGCGTTGCTCGTCGCCGCCGCGGCTACCTGGCCTGCCCGGTTACGCGCCGGGGACTTCCGGCCGCTGGCAGCGGTGGCGGCCGTGGTGGTGGGGCTTCGCAGCGGCTTCGTCGGCGACGTGGCGCAATTGATCGTGCTGCCCTGGGCTTGCGCCGAGATCGGCGCCGTGCTCGGCCGGTTGCGGGCCGGCGCGCGCATGCCGGCCTACCTGGCCCCCGCGTTGGGGACCCTCGCCGTGGGCCTGCTTCTCATCGAGGACGTGCAACGGCTCCCGGCCGCCGAACGGGTAGCCGACCTGCGCGCCGAGGTCATCGCGCATCTGGAGGCGAGCATGCCGGCCGGGAGTCTCGTTCTCCACGACGCGGCCTTCACGCCCCCCAAGGAGACCGAACTCGTCTATCTGGAGTTGCCCTTCCACGCGGCCCGTCCGGACCAGTACCGCGCCGCCTACTGGCCGGGCTGGTACCACAAAGCCCGAGCCCTGGTGACCAGCGAGCAGCTCCTCGTGCGTTTCCTGCGGGATCCGACCAAGAGCGAGCACGTGATCGCCTTCTACGCCGACCGCGTGGAGCGCGCCGTGAAGGAGCGGACCTTCGGGGAGCAGGTGGGTCGTCGCATTCGCGTGCTCTCCTTCGAGCCCGATCCAGGCGAAGCTTTGGGGCCCGGGTGGCGCGGGCGACTTGCCGCCGGACAGAAGGGGGGGCTCCCCGCCGGTTTCCCCGCCAACCTGGGCGGAGTCCTGGTTCACACCGGTGAGCCCGGCGCGGCAGCGGATCTTCTGGAGGAAAGCCTGGCCGCCGGCTTCCGCGGCGAGGGCGTGTACCTGAACCTCTCGAATGCTTACCTGGCCTTGGACCGGGTCTACGAGGCCGGCCGGGTGCTCGACGAGGGCGGCCAAGCCCATCCGCAATCGACCGAGCTCACCTACAATCTGGGGATCGTGTTGACCCGCACCGGCATGTGGGATCGGGCGGTGCGGACCCTGTTGCGGGTGCAGCGCGAGTGGCCCGACTCGGCCCCGGTATCCTACCTGCTGGGGCTGTCGCTGGCGAACAGCGGGCGGTCGTCGGCGGCGATCGAGCAGCTAGAGCGGGCGCTGGCCCTCGACCCGCGTGGCCCGGAGCGCCCCCAGATCGAGGAACTGCTCTCGACGCTTCGGAAGAGCGTGGGGGAGTGATGCGCACCCTGGTGATGCTGCCCAACTGGGTGGGAGATGCGATTCTGGCCTTGCCGGCGCTCGAGGGGCTCATCACTCACGGCGGCGACGAGTACGTGCTGGCCGGCCGCGCTCTTCCGCTCGAACTCACCGCACATCTGGCGCCCGGCGCCGAGCGCGTGCTCCTGCGCAAGGGAGCCGGTGAGGGACACGGGCGGTGGATGGCGGCGAGGACGTTGCGCCGGTTGCGACCTGCCCAGGTCCTGCTGCTGACCCCGTCGTTCTCCTCGGCCTGGCTGGCCTGGTTGAGTGGTGCCCACCGGCGCATCGGCTGGCCCGAGCAGGGCAGGAGGTGGTTGCTCAACCGGCCTGTGCCTCGGGCGCGGCGAGGTGCGGAGCACATCGTCGAAGAGCTGAAGGCACTGGCTGTCCAGGCGGGAGGGACCGGCTTCCCGCGGGATCCGCAGCTCCCCCGTATGCCCGCCGCCGAGGAAGAGGCCGAGCGGCTGCTGGAGGGGGCCGGTCTCGATGCCGGCGGACCGGGAACGCCGACCCGCCAGGTGGCCCTGTGTCCCGGCGTCATGTACGGCACCGCGAAGCAGTGGCCGATCGAGCGATTCCGCGCCCTGCGTGAGCTTTTGGAGGCGAGGGGCTGCCGGGGCTGGGTGATCGGGGCCGCGGCCGACCGGGATACCGGCGAGCGCATCCTGTCGGGCGCCGCCGAGGGCTGGGTCAATCTGGCCGGTCGGGCCAGTCTGACCGTGAGCGCCTCGCTCTTGCGGCGCTGCGACGCGGCCGTATGCAACGATACCGGCGTCATGCACCTGGCGGCGGCGGTCGGTACACCGGTCGTGGCGCTCTTCGGTCCCACCGAACCGCGCTGGACCGGTCCGCGTGGCCCGGTGACGCGCGTCCTCCAACGCGGGTGTGCCTGCGCCCCTTGCTATGCACGGACTTGCCGGGAGGGGTATCCGCCGCCGTGCATGGCGGCCATTACGGTCGAGGAGGTGGCCGACGCGATCGAGCAGGTGTTGGCCGATGGCGCCCGCCTTTCGCCGGGGTTGCTCCTGGACCGCGATGGTACGCTCTGCGAGCTCGTGCCGTACTTGAGTGATCCGGGTCAGACCCGGCTTGTGCCGGGAGCGGCTGGCGCGCTTCGCCGCGCGCGCGAGGCGGGCTACCGTATCGCGGTGGTGAGCAATCAATCGGGCGTCGCCCGCGGTCTGTTCGGCGGTGGGGCCGTCGCGGCGGTGCACCGCGCGCTCGACGAGCAGCTGGCCCGGGAGGGTGCCGCGGTGGATGGCTACTTCGTCTGTCCGCATCATCCCGACTACACGGGGGCCTGCGGTTGCCGGAAGCCGGCGCCGGGGATGTTGCGTGAGGCGGCCAGCGAGCTGGGGCTCGATCTGCGACGCAGTTGGATGATCGGCGACGCCGGGGGCGATCTGCGGGCCGGCGCGGCCGCGGGCGTGCGGCCGGTATTGGTCCGCACCGGATATGGACGGGAACAGGAATCCCAAGCGCGGCGCTGGGCCTACCGTGGTCTGGTGGCCGATGATCTACCGGACGCCATTGGGCGTATCCTCGCTCTCGGGTAGCGGCGAGGTCTCCTGGACGCCCCACACATAGCTTCCTCCGCCTGGCGCCAGGGTCCAGCGGCTACCCACGCGCCTGAGCTCGCGGGCGGTGTGCCTCGTGATGAGGCCGTCCTCGACGAGTTCGGCATGCGAGCGGGGATAGTGGCTGCGGCGCAGACGGAAGGTCTCCATGAGCTGGGCGGTCGCGTAGTCGGCCCGGGCCGTTCGGGCGCCGGGTGAGAGAAAGGTAAACTCGCGACTTTGGTGCCAGGAGGGTTCGAACCTCTCGAGCAGCACCTGGGTGCCGAAGGTGACCGCGGCCAGGAGGGCGAGTCCGGCAATGCTGAGCGGAATCCACTTCCACCGGGCGCCGCGTCGCCAGACCGCTTCCATCCACGGTCCCGATGGGATCCACTCGGCCAGCTCGATCTGCTGCGTATCGCGTAGCTCCCGGACGGCCCGGTACAGGTCGTAAGCGGGTAGCGCCGAGGCGGCCACGATCTCCTGCAGGCTCAACCGTCCGTCGACCCGCCGCAGGATGGCGGTGGCGAAGCGGTCCCCGGGCGGGTCGCCGGCGGTGCGCGGGCGTGGCCGGGGGATCATGCCGGGAGGCAGTTCGGTGGCCTGCAAGTCGACGAGTTCGTCGATCCGGCGCATGCTCTCCATCAAGAAGCCTTCGACTTTCCAGGGGCCGATCAGCTTGCTGGGCGTCTCCAGCTTGCCGGAATGGAAGACGAATCGGCCCTCGCGCCAGGCCAGCGTTTGGTCCATCACGGTCTGGACGTAGAGATCGTAGGCCTCCAGGAGCTGCTCCTCGTCCATGGACGAGAGCTTCGGAAGCAGGTCGATTGGATTGATCGGCTGGCCGGAGGGGAAGCTGAGCCAGGCGCGCAGGTCCTCCTCGTTCAGGTAGCCGGCCTCCAGCAGCAGGCGCGGCAAAAGGTCTTCCTGGTCCAGCGGGCTGACGTGGGCCGCGTGCAGCAAGCCGTCCTCGAACACGAAACTGTGCGATTCCGAGCGCGTGGTGATCTCGAGCGTTCCGGTCTTCTGCTGCAGCGCGATCAGCTGGAACGTCTCGAGCGCGCCGAATTCTTGAATCGTTCCCTGCAACGGCATCGTGTCAGATCCTCTTCGGTCACCCGGCGTGCCGCCCCCCAGAGGTCGGACGACGAACGCCTTCGGGTTGGCTCATACCGGCGTGCGGTGCCGGCGTGCGGTGCCGGCGTGCGGTGCCCGCGTGCGGTGCCCGCGTGCGGTGCCCGCGTGCGGTGTCGGTATGCGATGTCGGTATGCGATGTCGGCATACCTGGTCCCCGTGTCATGCCCCCAGTGCGTTTCACGCGGCCGCCCGGCGGTCGGATTGCGGTCGCGCCGCCCCCAGGAATCGTTTCAGATTAGTCCGCTTGTGGAGGGCCTGCGTCTCCGAGACGATCACCCATACCATCAATGCGCCGAGTGCCACCGCGGGGTATAGCAGCGTCGGAAAGACGCGATCCTCGAGCAGCGTCCAGGGCAGCGGCTTGACCGGCAGCCCGTCGCAGGCAATCCACACGATGCACAGGGCCAGCAAGAAGAGCTGGATGAACCCGCGCTGGCTGCGTTCTCTCAGGATGGCCCCCAGGCCGGGCACGCTGAAGCGCGCCAGGTCGAGCAGATGATCACGCCAGCGATCGTGCCGGCCGAGCAGCTTGGTGAGCAAGAGCTGGGTGTACTGCGCGTTGGCCCAGCGACCGGCCGACAACGCGCACTCGGCGCAGAAAACGCGCCGTTCGCGCCGCTTCATGCAGCGGCGGCACACGACGCGTCCACACTGACAACAGGTGTGGATCTTGAGCCGGCGGTGCCAGCGATGCGACAGCCACAGCAGCGGGGGCAAGAGAAGCGCGCCGGGCCACAGCAGCGCGGGGTTCTGTCCGGGGAACAGCACCGACAGGGCCTGCGGCATTGCGAAGGTACCCGGACGCGGCGTCCGCGCCAGAACCTTCCAAAGGTCGGAAGTGCTCAAGCGCTCTTCGATCAGGTCATCGGTCCTCTCTTGCAAACGGCGGCGCTCTTCCCAACGCACCTGGCCCGAATTGAGCGCAAAGGCCTGACGCATTTCCCGGTCGGCCTTCAGGAACAGCGACGCCCGGGCGTAGGCTTTCGACAGGTTGTAGCGCAACTCGAACCGGTCGGGGGCCATTTCGACCGCCCGCGCGAAATGGCGGATGGTCTCCTCATTGTTGCCCTCGTGGTAGGCCAGGATGCCCCTGGCCGAGAGGAAGCGGTGCTTCGGCAGTGGCCGGTATGATTCGGCGCGGGCCAAGGCCTGACGCGCCCCTTCCAGGTCGCCGGCCTGGCGGCGAATCATCGACTCGGTGAAGTAGATGGCGCCTTCGTCCGGATACTGGTAGGCCAGGCGCTCGAGCTCGGCCAGCGTTTCGGCCGTGGCTCCGCTGTGGCCTGCCCGGTAGAGGCTCGAGACCGGGTGCGATGGGTTGGCCGGGGCGATCAGATCCCGCAGCAAGCCGATGGCCAAAGGGGTCACCAGCAAGAGGACGAAGAACCCGGCCGCGAAGCGCTTCTCGCTGGGCCGAAACTGAGGGAACCCGGCGGCCAGCAGCAGGGCAGCCCACAGGAGTCCGCCCGAGTTCCAGAGCAGCGGCAGGGCGAACATCCCCCATAGGGCCCACTTCGCGGCCCGGCGTGGCACGAGCAGCTGCAAGTGCTCCCAGTAGAGATGGTGCAGCGTGCGGCCGTGGCGGGCGAAGATGAGAACCGCACTGACCGTGGCGGCGATGAGTAGGGGCACCAGCAGCAATACGAATACATTGGTGGCCAGCAGCTGCTGGCCGCGGAAGTCGTCGATCCAAGAAGCCGTGCTGCGCAAGAGACGCTGAGCAGCCTCCTTGGGGTCGTGCCACGGGTGGAAACGGGCCGAAGCGACCAGCGGCGTGAGATAGCCGGGGTCGAGCTGGTTCGCCCACAGCCAGTAGGCGTCGGCACCTTCATAATCACCCGCACGGCTGGAGCGCAGTCCCCGCAGGGCACCGCCGATCGCCAGCGGCCGGTGGGCCTGGCAGCCGGTGGCGGCCAGTGCGGCCACGACCGAGTCGGGGTGGGTGCTCGCACGGTAGACGGCCGGCGCCATTCCCTGCAGGGTGAGCGGCACCGGCTGGGTCGTGAGCTGCTCGGCCGGCGCCACGCGCACAGCGACGAGCAACGCAACCAGCGCCAGCATGCATGTTCCCACCGCACGCAGCGTGCGACAGGGCTTTTCCGTTGACACCCCTGGATGACCTCCCTAGAGTCGTTTCGAGGTATGCTCCTGGCCGCGACGTGAGCTACCTCTACTCTTTTCGGCCTGCGGGAGGGATTCCTTGAAGCCGACGGCGGGCATAGCAATTGTCCGCTAAGTGGATCGTTGCGGGCCGGTTGCCGGGGGACGCCCGGCCGGTCGTGGTTGGGGCCGCTGGGGATCCCGAACGGGCGAATCCTTGGGTCTTCAAGGGGCTTTGGACCTTGACAGTTTTGGGGCTCCATTTCTATTATATAAAAGACTTTACCATGTGGGGCTATGCGTCGCGTAGCACCATCGACTACAGGATTGGCCTGCTACCTGATTGCAGGTAGCAGGGTTAGCGCAACGGGGCCTTGCGGCTCCGGGGCAGGGAGAAAGGGTACGCATGCGACTCGGCAAACTCCGCAGATGGTCTTTGGGTGGGGTACTCATCCTTCTCGTGGGATTCGGCCTTCTGGTGCAGACGGCCGTTGCCCAGGAAGCGGCGGATCCGGCGGCGACCACCGAAGAGGCCGCGGGAGACGATATCGTCCGTAGTGAGCGGCAGAGCGGAGCCCTGGAGCTCTTCAACAAGGGTGGAAACTTCATGTGGCCGCTCTTGTTCCTCGCCGTGCTGGGCCTGGCGGTCATCCTCGAGCGCCTCTTCTCCCTCCAGCGGGCTCACACGAACACGCGCGATCTGATGGCCTCGATCGTCTCGGCGCTCAAGGAGCCCGACGGCGTGGAGAAGGCCAAGAACATCTGCATGCGCACCCGCGGCCCGATCGCGGCCATTCTGCACGCTGGACTCTCGAAGGTGCCCAAGGGACCGGCCGCGGTGGAGAAGGCCATCGAAGATTCGGGTCACATCGAGATGGCCTTCCTGCAGCGTGGACTTCCGGTGCTCTCGACGGTTGCCAACATCGCCCCGCTGCTGGGCTTCCTTGGGACCGTCTCCGGAATGATCAACGCCTTCGAGGCCATCGCGGCGGCCGAGCAGGTCAGCGCCAAGGTTGTGGCCAGTGGTATTTCCGAGGCACTGATCACGACTATGTCGGGTCTGGTGATCGCGATCCCGGCCCAGGCGATGTACAACTACTTCATGTCCCGGATCGATCGGTTCGTGCTCGAGATGGAGGAAACCTCCGTCGAGCTGCTCGACGTTCTGACCGAGCAAAGCTAACGCCAGCCGGGGCGCGCACGCCGCGTTCCGGTGGGAGAGGGAAGCATCATGGCGAAACTGAAGCGGCCCAACATGACGCCGCCGGAGATCAGCCAGGCGTCCACGGCGGACATCGCCTTCCTGCTCCTGATCTTCTTCATTTCGACGACCGTCTTCGAGACCGAATTCGGCATGCAGGTCGTACTGCCCGGACTGGGAGGGCAGCCGATGAAGGTGAAGCGCGAGAACGTCCTGACGCTGCGGGCGACCGCCGAGGGGTCGGTGTTCATGGACGATGCCCCGGTGGCGTTGCCCAATGTCCGCAATCTCGTCGCGGCCGAGCTCGAAGCGAATCCAGAGCTGACGATTTCGATCGAGACCGACGGCAATGCGGCCTACGAGCGGATGATCGACGTGCTCGACGAGGTGAAGGCCGCCAACGCCAAGCGATTCTCGATCAAGAAGGGACGCGGGTAAGCGTTCCGGCCTGACCGCGCTGCTGGCGGCCGGGAAGCGGAGGCTGGGAAGCGGAGGCTGGGAAGCGGAGGCTGGGAAGCGCTACCTGCAAGCCGGTCCGCCGGCCAGCCGGAAACGAGTGGATGGGTAGGCTGCAGGAAGTGAGGGACCTGAGCCGTGCAATTCAACAAGACGCTCAAGACCGGAGCGACAGTGCCCACCGGATCGATGGGCGACATCGTCTTTCTGCTGCTGGTCTTCTTCATGGCGACGACTATCTTCAAGCTCGAAGAAGGCTTGACGGTAACGCTGCCGCGGGCCGAGTCAGGGGTGCGGGTGCCTCGCGAGAAGGTCTCGCACATCTGGGCCGATGCGAACGGAAACATCACCGTCGATGATGTGTTCTTACAGATAGGGCAACTCGAGCAGGTCATGGTCCAGAAGGTCCGCGAGAACCCGCAGCTGCTCGTGGGACTGAATGTCGATGCCCAGCTGCCCTACACGTTCGTCGACGACATCTTGAAGCAGTGCCGGAAGGCCAACGCGATCAATGTGTCGTTCACGAGTGATCTCGAGTAGCCCCGGGCGTAGCGTCCGAAGGGGGTGAGAGCGATGTTTGTCCCAAATTGGTATGAGACGGCCCATCAGCGTTTCAAGCGGATGTATCCGCGAATCATGTTCGTCAGCACCCTCGCCGCGGTGGCGTTGACCGGCATGGGGATGGCATTTTCGCCGCCCTACGTGCCGAGTCCCTACCAGCTACGCGAGCGGAAGATGGAGGCGGTCGAGTTCAGCACCGAGATCTACATTCCGCCGCCGCCCAAGGAGTTGTCGGCTCCGGATATGCCGGTCCAGGAGATCGAGGCCTCCGACGACGCCGACGCCGAAGACACGATGGCGATCACCGACTTCAATCCGTTCGCGCCGCCGGAGATCCCCAGGGGATCCAGCACCGGTCCCGAGGAGTTCGTGGCTTTCGACTCGCCGCCGGTGTTGGTGCACTCCGAGGCGCCCGAATACCCGGACATGGCCCAGGAGGCCGAGGCCGAGGGCACGATTCAGATCGTGGTCACGATTGATGAGAACGGCCGCGTGATCGATGCCCGCATTGCTTCGAGCACGGCGAACGAGATGCTCGAGGAGGCTGTCCTCGAGGCCGCAAGGAAGTTTCTCTTCGAGCCGGCCCGGCAGCGGGACGTCCCGGTGAAGTGCCAGATCATGATTCCATTCAATTTCTCGCTTAATTAGCCCCCCCGCGCGTTGGGGTGGATGGATGTCGCCGGCAGGTCTCCAGCGTGGACCTGCCGGTTTTCATTGCATGCGAAACCGGGCGAGATCAGGATCCGTAAGTTCGGGCAGTCGCGTTGTATCCGTCGCGTTGGCTGGCGGCCCCCGAGCCAGGGGGCGATAGGGACCCCGAGATGATCAGGAGGAAGTCGATGAGAATACTCGATGCACGGTGTTCGGCAGTGGTGATGAGGCTCCTCGCGGCGCTTCTCCTGGTGGCCGGCGGTGCCGATGCGCCTGGAGCAGCCGAGTCGCCTGGAGCGGCTGAGGCGAACCTCGGCGCACCGCTGTCGGTCGAGGATTGCGTCCGGATCGCGCTCGAGCAAAGCGACCAGCTGGCGCAGGCCGAGGCGAACCTGAAGAGCACCCATGGCTCGATGCGGATCTCGACGAGTGCCTATCTGCCCTCGGCGTCGCTGAGCGCCGGTTGGAGCCGGCAGTGGCCCGAGCGAACCGCGTTCATGTCGGAGTTCGGGACCGATCCGATCATCGTCAAGTATGACGGAAGCGTCGGTTTTTCGCTCCATCAGAGCCTGGTGGATCTGGCCAGCTATGCTGACATCAAGAGCAGCCGGAGGCAGTACGCGGCCAGTTCGCAAGAGTTCGAGAACACGGAAGCTGATTTGATCGCCGCCACCAAGCAGCAGTTCTACACCTGCCTGGCGGCGATCAAGGTCGCTGATGTGGAAGAAGAAGCCGTCGAGGTCAGTCGAGAACAGCTGCGGCGGTCCGAGACGCTCTTCAGATTGGGATCGGTGGCGCGATCGGATGTGTTGCAGGCCCGGGTCAACCTGGCCGAATCCGAGCAGATCCTGATCGAGCGGCGCAATGGTGTGCGGGTGGAGCTCTCGCGGCTGGCCATGGATATGGGTCTCGACCCACGTCGGGATCTGGTGCTCGACACCACGCTCGTGGTTCCGCAGAGCGATCCGGAGGGCGAGATGGACTCCTGGATCTCGCGAGCCCTCATGACGCGGCCTGATCTGGAAGCGGCTCGTGGCCGAGTGGCGGCGGCTGAATGGGCCGAGAAGTCGGCCAAGCTGGGGCGACTCCCCTCCATATCGGCCAGCTATCGCTGGAATACGAGTGGCTCATCCGACGACCCATGGCTCGAGTTCGAGAGTGACAACCAGACCTCAACCACCTGGCGCTGGCAGCTCTCGGCCTCGATGCCGATCTTCGAGGGCTTTGCCCGGGAGGGGCAGATCGAACGGGCGGTGGGCCAGCGGCGTGCCCAGAGCGAGGCCCTTGATCGCGAGGAGAAACTCGTGGTCCTGGAGGTCAAGGATAGCTTCTTGAGCATTCAGAAAGAGCGTGAGAGTCTTCACGCGGCCGGGAGCAGTGTCCGGTTCGCCGAAGAGAACCTGCGTCTCCAGCAGGCGCTCTACGAGAGCGGCGCGGGCACGTTGCTGGAGTGGGACAACGCAAACCTGGATTTGCGGCGTGCCCGGCTCCTGCTGATCCAGGCGCAGATCAACCTGCTGCGGGCCCACGTGCGGTTCTGGAAAGCCGTGGGACAGTAGGGAGCGTGCGGTCCCTGTCCCACGAGTCGACTGACCGGCGATAGATTCGGGGGGCGGGGGCAGGGGCATGCCGAACCGGATCGCTGTTCGCGTGCAAGGAGGGGGGAATGCGAAGGAAGCGGGTTTGGATTCCGGTGACTGTGCTCGTCATCCTCGGGCTCTTGATCGTGGGGAATTTGATGGGCCAGGGCGGCCGGGGCATCCAGGCCGACGCCGAGCCCATCGAGCGTCGCTCGATCGAGAGCTGGGTGCGGGCCCCGGGCTTGATCCAGCCCATCGTCTCGGTCGACATCAGCAGCAATGTGACGGGCCGGGTGGTGCAGCTGTACGTGGAGGAAGGGCAGCGGGTCGAGAGGGGTGATCTGCTGCTCGTTCTCGACGACACCCGCTATCAGTCGGCTGTGGACCAGTATGAGGCGCTTCTGAGCGCCGCCCGCTCCCAGCTCCGGCTGGCCGAGGCGCAGCGGGATCTGGCCGCCCAGGTGCTGGCCCGTCGCGAGGACCTTCACGCCCGGGGCTTGCTCTCTTCCGAGGAGCTAGAGACGGCCCGGGTAGACCTGCGGGTGAAGGAGGCTACCGTTGCCGCTCAGGGCGATGAGATTGCCCGCCAGGAGGCGGCCCTCGCCGAATCCCGCCGCGACCTCGAAGAGACCCACTTCACCGCGCCCATCGGGGGCGTGATCACCTCCCTCAATCTTGAAGAGGGCGAGAACGTCCTGATCGGCACGATGAACAACCCTGGCACGGTCGTACTCACGATCGCCGACCTTTCACGAATGGAGGTCGAAGCGCGGGTCAATGAGAGCGATGTGGTGCTGGTCTCTCAGGGGCAACCGGTACGCATCGAGGTCGACGCGAAGCGCCGGACCCCACTGGCGGGTGTCGTGACGACGGTAGGCGAGTCGGGTACACGGAGTTCGCGTGACGAGGGCGCCGAGTTCGAGGTGAACGTCACGATCACCGATCCGCCCGCCTGGCTGCGGCCGGGGATGAGCGCGGATGTCGAGATTCTGGTCGCGACCGCCGAGGACGTGCTCACTGTTCCGATTCAGGCACTGGTGGCGCGCACCGAGAGCACGGTCTCCCGCTGGGAGCGCGGGGAAAACGGCGATGACGGCCAGGATCGTGACGGCGGCCAGGATCGTGACGACGGCCAGGATCGTGACGACGGCCAGGATCGTGACGACAGTCAGGATCGTGACGGCGGCCAGGATCGTGACGACAGTCAGGAAACTGGGGATGAGGCCGCCGTGCCGGGTGAGGATCGCAGCGAACTGGCCCCGGGGGTGTTTGTTCTGGAAGGGAACGAAGCCGGCTTCCGCCGCATCGAGACCGGCGTGCGTGGCGAGAGCTATGTAGAGGTGCTCTCGGGCGTTGAGGAAGGCGAGACCGTCCTGTCCGGCCCCTACCGGGTGCTGCGCCGTCTGCGGCACGGGGAGGTCGTGCAGGTGCGTGAGGACGACGAAGAGGCTGGCCGTTGAGCATTGATCGCGAGCTGGCCGTTGAGCATTGATCGCGAGCTGGCCGTTGAGCATTGATCGTGAGTTGGCGTTTGAGCATCGATCACACGAAGGAGCCGTCGTGACGCAGCATGAGACTCTGGGAACTCCCGGGCATGAGGGCGGCGAGATTCTCATCGAACTGACCGGGGTGACCAAGACCTACCGGCAGGGCAAGCTCGCCGTCGAGGCACTAAGAGCTACCGATCTCTCGATTCACGTGGGCGAGTACATGGCCATCATGGGGCCGTCGGGCTCGGGCAAGTCGACGCTCATGAACCTGATCGGGTGCCTGGATACGCCCACCAGCGGCACCTACCGGTTCCGCGGGCGGGACATCCGGGCGATGAATGACGACGACCTTTCGCGCCTGAGAGGACGCGAGATCGGTTTCGTCTTCCAGACCTTCAACCTCCTGGCCCGGGCCGCGGCGCTGCAGAACGTCGAGCTGCCCATGGTCTACGCGGGGGTGAGCGCCGCGGAGCGGCGGCGGCGGGCGGCGCAGGCGCTGGCCGTTGTTGGCCTCGCCGATCGCGCTGACCACCGTCCCAACGAGCTCTCCGGCGGAGAGCGCCAACGCGTGGCGATTGCGCGTGCGCTCGTCGGTGAACCCAGCCTGGTCCTGGCCGATGAGCCTACCGGCAACCTGGATACGCGCACCGGCGAGGACATCATGGCGGCTTTCGACTTGATCGCCGGGGAAGGCCGAACCGTTATCCTGGTGACGCACGAGGAGGAGATCGCCCGCCATGCGCGGCGCGTGCTGCGGCTGCGCGACGGCCGCGTGGTGTCGGACGAGGTGCCCGCCGAGGCTGTGACGCACGGCTGATCGGGGTCGCCGGGGCTGTGATGTGCGGCTGGCCGGGGCAGCCGGGATCAGGAGTTTTCGAACCATGCAGGTATGGGAGGCGGTCAAGAGTGCCCTGGTGGCCCTGTCCGCCAACCGATTGCGATCCCTGCTCACCGTTCTGGGAACGGTGGTCGGGGTGGTCTCGGTCGTTTCGGTGGTGGCCATCACCCAGGGCCTGAACCGGTATGTCTCCCAGGAGATGCTCTCACTGGGCTCGCACACTTTCACGATCGACAAGTTCGGTATGATCACCAGCGAAGAGGGGTGGTACGAGGCGCTGCGGCGCAAGGATATCCGCCGCGACCACGTGGAGTACCTCGAGGAGCGCATGACGACGGCCGGTGCGATCGTGCCATCGGTAGGTACGCAGCTGGATCTGGAGTGGCGCGGACAGGAGGCCGAGGACGTGCAGGTGACCGGCCTGGCCGGTGACTATCCGGCGCTCAGCGATGACTATGACCTTGCCTCGGGCCGCCACCTAACTCTCGAGGAAGGCCGCGGCGGTGGGCGCGTGACGGTGGTCGGCGCGGACATCGCCGAGGAACTCTTCGGCGCCGTCGATCCGGTCGGCCAGCAGGTGCGCATCGGGGGCGAGACCTTCTGGGTCGTGGGAACATTGGTCGCCCGGGGGAAGGTGCTCGGGCAGTCCCGCGACAACGTAACGCTCATCCCGCTGGCCACCTTCCAGACCCTCTTTGGACGCGGGCGCTCGCTGTCGGTCTCGATCCGCGCGGCCTCACCGGCGGTCTACGAGACCGCCCAAGAAGAAGCCGAGCTGTTCATGAAGATCGCGCGCGGCCTGCAGCCCTGGGACGATCCGGACTTCGGCCTCCAGACCGCAGAGACCTACTACCACTTCTACCGTCAGACGACCGGTCTCTTCTATATCGGCATGATCGGGATCGTCGGCCTGAGCCTGGTCGTCGGCGGGATCGTCATGATGAACATCATGCTGGTGGCGGTGACCGAGCGCACCCGCGAGATCGGGATCCGTAAGGCGGTGGGCGCCCGGCGCCGTGACATTTTGATGCAATTCCTGGTCGAAGCGATGGTCCTGGCCTTCGGGGGCGGCTTTCTGGGCGTTGTGATCGGCGGGGCGATCGCGATGGCGGTCGATACGTTCTCGCCGTTGCCGGCGCGGGTGGAGGCTTGGTCGGTCGTGGTCAGTCTCTTGCTGGCTGTCGCCGTGGGCCTCGGCGCGGGCCTGTACCCGGCGTCGCGGGCGGCGAGCCTTTCGCCGGTGCGCGCGCTGAGCTACGAGAAGTAAGTATGGAGCGGGCAAGCGCACAACACGGACGCCTCGATCAGGCCCGCCAATCCGGAAGGCGCCCCAGCGGTTGGGCGGCCTGGGGCCGCCTCCGAGGGCAGCTGGCCATCCTGACCGAGAGCATCCTGATCGCGCTACGGGCGCTGGTGGCCAACAAGCTGCGCAGCTCACTCACCCTGCTCGGTATCATGATCGGCGTCGGCACCGTGGTGGGCATGGCCTCGATCCTCACGGGCCTGGATCGCAGCATGGCCGAGAACCTTGCCTCGCTGGGGTCGGGCAGCATCTATCTGACCAAGCACGAGGCCAGTATCCAGATCGGGGGACACCAGCGTCGCGAGCAGCGTCCCGATCTGACCTTGGAGGATGCCGAGGCCATCGAAGAGCATTGCCCATCGGTGGCGGCAGCCTCTCCGAACGCGATGACCTCTCTGGTCGTCGAGTGGCAGAGCCAGCAGACGAAAAGGGTCTCGATTCAGGGGACCGGGGTGGACATGCCCTTCGTTGAAGACCGGACGCTCGCTTCTGGACGGTTCTTCACGCGCGGTGAGATGTGGGCTCGGGCGCGGGTGTGCGTTCTGGGAGCCGACGTGGCCGACGTGCTTTTCGGTGCCATCGATCCGGTGGGGTTGGACGTGCGGGTCGGCGGGTACCGTTACCGGGTGCTGGGCGTCTTGGAAGAGAAAGGTCAGGTTCTGGGAAACAACCTGGATGAGGTCTTGGCCGTGCCGGTGACGACGTTGCAGCAGGAGCGCGGGTGGGGTCAGGTGCTCGACTACATCCTGATCCAACCGACCGCCCCGGACCAGGCGGCGCAGGCGCGGGAGGAGGTCGAGTCCTTGCTGCGCCGGCGGCGGGGTTTGGAGGCCGGCGAAGAGAACAACTTCGGTCTGACGACCCAAGAGAACCTATTGGAGCTGTACACGAATCTGACGCGCGCGATCTACGCGGTCATGTTGCTGGTTTCCGGCATCGCCCTCATGGTCGGCGGGATCGGCATCATGAACATGATGCTGGTTTCGGTCCGCGAGCGTACCCGCGAGATCGGCATCCGGCGGGCTCTGGGCGGCCGGCGGCGCGATATCCTCGTGCAGTTCTTGGCCGAGGCCATCACCCTGACGCTGGTCGGTGGGGCGGTGGGTATCCTGGGCGGGGGGCTGCTCGGCTTGATCGTCTCCTGGGTTTCGCCCCTGCCGGCCGCGCTGCCGGTGGGCGTCGTCCTTTTTGCTCTGGCCCTCTCCACCCTGATCGGTCTATTCTTCGGGCTCTATCCTGCCTGGCACGCCTCCAAACAGGATCCGATCGAAGCACTGCGCTACGAGTAGTCGGGGCCAGTGCGCGCGCCACGCACGCCTCCTGCCGCCGGCTGGGGGCGGGCGGGAGGATACGCATGGGTTCAGCTAGAAAGCCCGGCGGCAGCGGGAAACCTGCCGGGAGCGGGAAGCCGACCAGCGCCGGGAAACGGGCCGGCACTGCGAATTCGGGCGGGGGCGGCGTCATCGCAGTACGCGGCGCCCGCGAGCACAATCTGCAGAACATCTCGCTGGAGCTACCCCGCGGGGCCCTCATCGTGGTGACCGGCGTGTCGGGGTCGGGCAAGAGCTCGCTCGCCTTCGACACGATCTATGCCGAGGGCCAGCGCCGCTACGTCGAGAGTCTCTCGGCCTATGCGCGCCAATTCCTGGGGCAGATGCAGAAGCCGGAGGTGGATCACATCGAGGGGCTCAGCCCCGCGATCGCGATCGACCAGCGCGCCGGCGGCGGCAATCCACGCTCCACCGTGGCAACCATCACCGAGATCTACGACTACCTCCGGGTGCTCTTCGCGCGGATTGGCCGTCAATACTGCCCGGACTGCGGCGTGGCGGTCGGCGCCCAGACGGTCGATGAAATCGCCGATGGGGTGCTGGAAGAATTCACCGGACAGAAGGTTCTCGTCCTGGCACCCGTGATTCGGGACCGCAAGGGTGAGTACCGCAAGGAAATGGCGGACTGGCAGCGCAGCGGTTACGTTCGGGCGCGCATCGACGGCGAGCTCAGCAGCCTGGAGGACCCGCCCGAGCTGGCACGGCACAAGAAGCACCGGATCGAGATCGTGATCGACCGCCTGCAGATTGAACCCGGCCGGCGCACGCGGCTCGTCGATTCGATTGAAACCTCACTGCGGCTGGCGGACGGCAACTTGCTGATCGCGGGTGGGCGGAGTAAAGAGCGCCTATACAGCGAACGCGCCGCATGCGTCGAATGCGGTCGTAGTTTCCCGGAGCTACACCCGCGCAACTTCTCCTTCAACAGCCCACACGGCGCTTGCCCGCGCTGTCAGGGGCTTGGAACCCTCATGGAAGTCGACCCTGAACTGGTCGTGATCGACCCAAGCAAGTCGATCTTCGACGGTGCGTTGGTGGCGATGCAGGGAGCGATGGCCGGGTGGACCGGCCAGCTGATCCGCGGTCTGGGCAAACGATACCGATTCGACCCCACCAAGCCCTGGAAGGGGCTTTCGAAGCGGGCGCGGGACCTGGTTCTCTACGGCAGCAGCGGAAAACGCTTCGACGTCGCCGTCGAGACGCGGCGCGGGCGCTACGAGGGCAAGGTCGCCTTCGAGGGGATCATCCCGAACCTCGAGCGGCGCTATCGCGAGACCAAGTCGCAGGAGATGCAGGAGTGGATTGGCCGGCTCATGTCGCCCCACGCCTGCAGCGAATGCCAGGGAGCGCGTTTGCGCGCTGAGAGTCTGGCGGTGCGCGTAGGCGATTACAACATCCACGACTGGACCGGGCTAAGCGTCAAGGAGAGCCTGGAGACGGTGGATCGGCTCTACGACAGTCCGCGCGACCGCGATCTCTCACGTCAGATCCGAAAGGAGATCGGCGACCGGCTGGGGTTCTTGCGCAACGTGGGCCTGGGGTACCTGACCCTGGACCGGGGGGCGAGCACGCTCTCGAGCGGGGAGATGCAGCGTATCCGTCTCGCCACGCAGATCGGTTCGCAGCTGGTGGGGGTCCTCTACGTGCTCGACGAGCCCTCGATCGGCCTGCATCACCGGGACAACCAGCGCTTGCTCGAGGCGCTCACCGTGCTGCGGGACCTCGGCAATACGCTGCTGGTCGTCGAACACGACCTCGACACGATTCTCGCGGCCGACCACGTGGTCGACCTCGGACCGGGCGCGGGCCGGCTCGGCGGGCACGTCGTGGCCCAGGGTACGCCCCCGCAAGTCGCGCGCACCGAGGGCTCGCTCACCGGCAGTTACCTGCGTGGCGACCGGGAAATCGCGACCCCAGCCAGCCGGCGGGCGGGCAACGGCGAGTGGCTCGAGGTGCGCGGGGCCCGCGAGCACAATCTGAAGGACATCAACGTGCGGTTCCCACTCGGCCGCTTGGTGTGCGTCACCGGGGTGTCGGGGTCGGGCAAGAGCACTCTCGTCAACGACATCCTGCACCGGGCCCTGGCCCGGCGACTCAATCGCGCCGCGACCGTTCCGGGGGACCACGACGGCATCGCGGGCATCGATCACCTGGACAAGGTGATCGAGATCGACCAGTCGCCGATCGGCCGCACGCCGCGCTCGAACGCGGCCACCTACACCGGCGCCTTCACCTTCATCCGCGACCTCTTTGCCCGCCTGCCTGAGTCCCGCGCGCGCGGATACAAGCCTGGCCGGTTCAGCTTCAATGTCAAGGGCGGCCGCTGCGAGGCCTGCCGCGGGGATGGAGAAGTGAAGATCGAGATGCACTTCCTCCCCGACGTGTACGTCACCTGCGAAGTGTGTGGGGGGCGGCGCTACAACCGCGAGACGCTGGAGGTGACCTACAAGGGTCGTAACATCCACGATGTGCTCTCGATGACGGTGGAGGAGGGTGCCGGGTTCTTTGCCGCCATTCCCGCCTTGGCCCGCAAGATCGGGACGCTACGCGACGTGGGCCTCGGCTACCTGCACCTGGGGCAGGCGGCGACCACCCTAAGCGGCGGAGAGGCTCAGCGCGTGAAGCTGGCCACCGAGCTCAGCCGGGTGGCCACCGGCCGCACCCTCTACATTCTCGATGAGCCCACCACGGGGCTGCACTTCGAAGACGTACGCATCCTGCTTGGGGTGCTGGCGCGGCTGGTCGAGGCCGGCAATTCGGTGCTGGTCATCGAGCACAACCTCGACGTCGTCAAGAGCGCCGACTACATGGTGGATCTGGGGCCGGAAGGGGGTGAGGAGGGCGGCCGCGTGGTGGCTGCCGGAACGCCAGAAGAGGTGGCCGGGGAGCCGGCTTCCTGGACCGGGCGGGCGCTGGCCGGGATCCTGCGGGGGGTGTCCGCCTGACGGGCCGGGCGCTCAAGGGGATCTTGCCGGGGGCGTACCTGACGGGCCGGGATTGACCTCGCGCGGGCCGAGTGATACCGTCGACCATTCGGCCTATGGCAGCAGGAGGAAGGCGCATGAGCACATCTCTACGCACGACGCCGTATCACACGTTCCACGTTGCAAACGATGGAAAGATCGTTCCCTTCGCGGGATGGGAGATGCCGGTGCAGTTTCCCGGCGGCATCCTCCACGAGCACCGGGTGGTGCGCCAGGGGGCGGGGGTCTTCGACGTCTCCCACATGGGACGCTTCTTCATCCGCGGTGAGAACGCGATCGGCTTCACCAATTACCTCATCACGAACAACCTGGAGAAGCTGAGC
This sequence comes from uncultured bacterium, assembly GCA_964573295.1. Classification (GTDB taxonomy): domain Bacteria; phylum Eisenbacteria; class RBG-16-71-46; order CAIMUX01; family WJJG01; genus CAYQJL01. The sequence continues at coordinate 112,747 of CAZNJE010000004.1, forward strand.
GAGGGGGCGTTGCTCTACAGCGCCCTGTGCAACGAGAAAGGCGGCATCATCGACGACGTCACGGTCTACCACCTGGGCGATGCGGCCCTGCTGGTGGCCAACGCGGCGAATGCCGACGCCGTCGAAGCCTGGATGCGCCAGCATGCTCCCGAAGGGATCACCATCGAGAATGCGACCGACGCATACGCGCAGATCGCACTGCAGGGACCGAAGGCGGAGGCGGCGCTTGCTGAGCCGTTCGCCTCTGCGGTCCGTGAGGTGGGCTATTACGAATACACCTTTGTTGAGTGGCAGGGTGAGCGAGTTCTGATCAGTCGTAACGGCTACACCGGGGAAGATGGGTTCGAGATCTACGTGCCCGCCCAGGTGGCCGTGGCGCTGTGGGAGGCTCTCTTCGAGTGGGGCGAAGCCGTGGGAATCGAGCCGATCGGCTTGGGCGCCCGCGACAGCCTGCGCATGGAAGTCAACTATGCCCTCTACGGTAACGAGCTCAGCACCGAGACGACGCCTCTGGAAGCGGGTCTGCGCTGGGTCGTGAAGCTGAAGAAGGGGGGCGATTTCATCGGTCGCGATGCGCTCTTGGCCCAGAAGGAAGCGGGTCTCGAGCGTACGCTGGTTGGATTCGAAGTCGAGGGCAAGCGGTTGCCCCGGCACGGCTATCCGATCGTCGAAGACGGTCGTCAAGTGGGGTTCGTCACCAGCGGTGGCTTCTGTCCCTCCCTGGAGAAGGGCATGGGCATGGCGTACGTGCCGGTGGCGATGAAGGCCGAGGGCACGGAGCTCTCGATCGACGCCCGCGGGCGGACGATCCTGGCCCGGGTCGTGGAACGGCCCTTTTACAAAGACGGTTCGGTCAAGAAGTAGGGCGAGCGGCCCAGAAGCAGGGACGAACGGCCCGGAATCAGGGGGAGCGACCTGGCGACAGGGACGAACGACCCCGAACTTGGGCGGACGGCGACGGCCGTTCTCGAGTGTCGTCGTCCTAGGTGCGGCGCAGCAGGGAGGTGTCTCACGATGAAATTTCCCGAGGACTTGAAGTACACCAAGGAGCACGAGTGGGTGCGGGCCGAGGGCGAGGAGGTCGTCTTCGGTATCACCGACTACGCACAGGATCAGCTCGGTGACATCGTCTACGTGGAGCTTCCGGAGGTGGGTAGCGAGCTGACCTCGATGGAGGCCTTTGGTTCGATCGAGGCTGTCAAGGCGGTCTCGGACATGTACGCCCCGGTCAGTGGCGAGGTGACCGCGGTCAACGAGGCGATCGCCGACGACCCCGGCATCGTCAATCGCGCGCCGTACGGAGAGGGCTGGATGGTGCGGTCCAAGTTGAGCGAGCCCGGTCAGCTGGACGATCTGCTTTCGGCCGCCGAATACGCGAAGCTGGTCGAGGAGTTGGGAGGAGAATCCTAAGTGGGCTTCATTGGTCACACCGCCGAGGAGGAGGCCCGGTTGCTCCAGGCGATCGGCGTTTCCTCGTTCGAAGAGCTACTGGCGCAGATTCCCCAGGATCTTAGGCTGAAGGCGCCGCTCGGGATCGATCCGGCCGAAAGCGAGCCCGAGCTGCGGCGCGAGGTCTTGCGCCTGGCGAACCGCAACTACGATCCACAGCACTATGTTTCGTTTCTGGGAGCCGGTATGTATGACCATGCCATCCCGGCGGCCATCGACCAGCTCACGCTGAGACCGGAGTTCTACACCGCCTACACGCCCTACCAGGCCGAGGTGGCGCAGGGAACGCTGGCAGTGATCTTCGAGTTCCAGTCGATGATCGCGGCTCTGACCGGGATGGAGGTGGCCAACGCCTCGATGTACGACGGCGCCTCAGCGGCCGCCGAGGCGCTTCTCTTGGCGCGCTCGGTGACCCGCGGGCAGCGCGTGCTGCTGCCCGATACGGTGAGTCCGCGCATCCGCGGCGTATGCGCCAGCTATTTCGGGAGCCTGGACTGTGAGCTCCAGGTGCTGGCCACGCAGGAGGGGGTTCTGGATCCCGCGGCACTGGAGGTGGCCCTGGACGACGGGGCGCCCGTTGCGGCGGTGCTGATCCAGCAGCCGAACTTCTTCGGCCAGATCGAGCCGCTGGACCGGATCGGCGAGATCGTACAGGCCCGGGAAGGAAAGCGGCCGCATCTGGTCGTTTCGGCCGATCCGATCTCCCTGGGGGCCCTCAAGGCGCCGGCCGAGCTGGGTGCCGAGACCGTCGTGGGCGATGTGCAGCCGCTGGGCGTGGCGCCGCAGTGTGGGGGGCCAAGCGCGGGCTTCTTCGCCACCCGGCAGGCGCACATCCGCAAGATGCCCGGCCGGATTGCGGCAGAAGCCTACGATGCCGCCGGTCGTCGCGGCTTCACGCTGACCCTGCAGACGCGCGAGCAACACATCCGCCGGGACAAGGCGACCTCGAACATCTGCACCAACAGCGCACTGATTGCGCTGCGGGCCACCGTCTACATGGCCATGTTGGGGCCGCACGGTCTGCGTGAGGTCGCCGAGCAGTCGCTGCAGCGCGCCGCCTACGCGCGGGAGAAGCTGCTGGAAGTGCCTGGGGTGAAGCCGGTATTCGACGGGCCGTTCTTCCGGGAGTTTGCCATCGAGCTGCCGCTGGACGCCGAGCGCGTGGTCGCGGCGGTCGCCGATCGGTATCCGATCCTGCCCGGAGTTCCGTTGGGGCGCTACATCCCCGGACGGGAGAAACAGCTGTTGGTGGCGGTCACCGAGCAGCGGACGCGCGGAGACATCGATTCGCTGGCCACCGCCTTGACGGCGGTGCTGTGAGGGGAGGAGACCGGATGAGCGCGACACGCGTCGCGAAGCGGATCGCAGCGGCCGAGGGTGATCCGATGTGCGCCACCCGCTGCCGGGGCACGGTGCCGTTGATCTATGATCGCAGTCGCCCGGGCCACCGGGGCTACGCGTTGCCGGAACTGGATGTGGACAGCCGGCCTATCGAGACGCTGATTCCCGGGCCGCTGCGGCGGACCGAGGCGGCGGCCCTGCCGGAGGTCACCGAGCCGGAGGTGGTGCGCCACTACATTGCCCTCTCGTTGCTCAATCATCACGTGGACCGCGGATTCTATCCGCTCGGGTCCTGCACCATGAAGTACAACCCGAAGATCAACGAGGAACTCGCGCGGCTGCCCGGCTTTGGCGGGCTTCATCCGGAAGCCCCGCAGGGCCAGCTGCAGGGCGTGCTGGAGATGCTCCACCGCTTCTCCGAGGAGCTGGCGACGATCGTGGGGCTTGACGCGGTGAGCCTGCACCCGGCCGCCGGGGCGCAGGGTGAGCTGCTTGGGATGCAGCTTTTCCGCGCCTACCATGCCGAGCGGGGCAATGACAAGGACATCATTCTGATTCCCGACTCAGCGCACGGCACCAATCCGGCCAGTGTCGTCATGTGCGGTTTCCGCCCGAAGCAAATTCCCTCGCTCCCGAACGGCCGGGTGGATGTCGAGAAACTCGGCGAGCTCATCGACGAGCGCACCGCGGGGATCATGATCACCAATCCCAGCACTTTGGGCCTGTTCGAGGACGGCATCTGCCGGATCGCCGAGAAGATTCACGCGGTCGACGGGTTGGTCTACCTCGACGGTGCGAACCTGAACGCGTTCGTCGGCTTGGCGACCGCCGGGGCGATGGGTGTCGACTGCATCCACATCAACCTGCACAAGACATTCTCGACCCCGCACGGTGGCGGTGGGCCGGGGGCGGGCCCGGTGGCGGTTAGCACGGCCCTGGCGCCGTACCTGCCGCTACCCCGAGTGGTCAAGGAGGGGGATACCTTCCGTCTGGTCACCAAGGCGCCGCGGGCGCTGGGTCGGCTGCACCCGTACTTGGGCAATGTGGGCGTGATTCTGCGCGCCTGGGCCTACATCCGCACCCTGGGTCCGGACGGGCTGCGCGCGGCGGCCCGCGCGGCGATCGTCAATGCCAACTACCTGCGGGTGCGTGTCGATCCGATCTTCCCGGTCGACAAGCGGGAACACTGCATGCACGAGTTCGTCTCCACGCTGGCTTGGACCCGCAAGCACGAGGTCAAGAACATCGACGTCGCCAAGCGCATCCTAGACTTCGGTTTTCACGCGCCAACGGTGTCGTTCCCGCTGATCGTGCCCGACGCTTTCATGATCGAGCCCACCGAGACCGAGACACCCGAGACGCTCGATGCGTTCGCTGATGCCCTGGCGCAGATCGCCGAGGAGATACGCGAGAGCCCCGAAATCGTGCGCGGTGCCCCGCACACGACCTTTGTGGGACGCCTGGATGAGGCCGGGGCCGCTCGCAATTTGCGGGTGCGCTACGAACCGCCGGCACAGGGAGACCATGACCGATAACGCCGTGCCAGAGGGGCGGCGCCTTTCCTGGCGCGTGCATCCGGCGGCCGAGCGCCGCGGCACCGGGATTCTAGTATTCGTGGCGATCCTGGTGCTCAGTTTTCTGGCGGGGCTGTGGATGGGTGGGGCCTTCTGGGGCGCCTTCGCCTTCGTGGTGCTCTTCCTGTCGCTGGAGGCGTTCTTTCTGCCGGGCTCGTTCGAGTTGACCGAGCGGGGCGTGGTGGTGAAGAAACCGTTTTCGCAGGCCGAACGCCGGTGGGATCAATTCCGGCGAGTGATCTTCGATGCCGACGGGATCACGTTGAGCCCGTTTGCGCGCCGGAGCTGGCTGGAAACCTACCGGGCGCTCCGGCTACGCTACCCTAGCCGGGTGGCAGTCGCGCGGGGCGCGAGGGCTCTGGCACGGAGTGGCGTGGAGCCCATGGAGCCCACGGAGCCCACGGAGCCCACGGAGCCCATGGAGCCCACGGAGCCCACGGAGCCCACAGAGCACGCGGGCGGCGGACGGGCGGAGGGTGCCGGAGAAGGCGTCGACGCCTCCGGCGATCGGGTGCCGACCCCGGAGGAGATCCAGGGTTTTATCCTGGAGATGATCGACCGCGAGAAGGTCGTCGTGCTCGGCCTGGGCGATGACGAAACGCGGCCCGCGACGTAGGGTTGGTTGAGGCGAAGGGACGAAGAAGCGAGGCAGGTACAGAGACGATGGCGGGAAGCATGACCGGCGATCCTCCCAAGAAGCCGCCGGGCGAACCGGTGAAGAAGAAGCTCGACGAGATGACCGAGGACGAGCTGCTCGAGGCCGTCGCCAAGCGCGTGGTGGGCATGCGCTTGGCCGTGCCGGCCGTTTTCTTCCTGGAATCGACAAAGCCCCTGTCATTCCTGGGGAGCCAACTGCTAATCTTCCTGCAACCTTTTGTGCAGGCGTTCTTGACGGTGAAGAGTTACGAGCGCTTCTCCCACCTCATGGAGGAGCGTGAGAACGTCGAGAAGCTGATTCAGCGGATGGAGCAGCTCGACGAGGACCAGCGGCTGGAGGAGAAGCGCCTCAAGGCGGAGGACAAAAAGCGGAAGCAAGAGGAGCGGGCGCGGCGGGGTCTGCCGCCGCGGCGCTGGCCTTGGCAACGATAGCCACCGGCCCGGCAACTCCGGGCCATGGACCAACGTTTCGTAGGGGAAGAGTGCATGAGTGCGGCGGATGATCTCAAGACGATGAAAATCAGGTCGGTTCTGGCGACCGATTGCGGTTCCACGACCACCAAGGCGATCCTCATCGAGCTCAAGGACGATGAGTATCGTCTGGTGGTGCGCGGCGAGGCGCCGACGACGGTCGAGGCGCCATTCGAGGACGTGACCCGCGGGGTGCTGAACGCGGTCATGGAGGTCGAGGAACTCGCCGGGCGCAAGCTGCTTGACGGGGAAACCATCATGACCCCGCAGAAGGGTGACGAGGGGGCCGATATCTACGTCTCTACCTCCAGTGCCGGCGGCGGGCTTCAGATGATGGTGACCGGGGTGGTCAAGAGCATGACGGGGGAGTCGGCCGAGCGTGCCGCCCTGGGGGCCGGCGCGATCGTGATGGACATCATCGCGAGCAACGACGGTCGCCTGCCGCACGAGAAGATCAAGCGCATCCGGCACCTGCGGCCGGACATGATCCTGCTCTCCGGCGGGATCGATGGCGGCACGACCACCCACGTGGTCGAGCTGGCCGAGATCGTCGCCGCCGCGGATCCGAAGGCCCGCCTGGGCGCTTCCTACTCGATGCCGGTGATCTACTCGGGAAACAACCAGGCCGTCGACCTGATCAAGGAACGTCTGGAGGATAAGACCGCCCTCACGGTCACCGATAACATCCGGCCCACCATGGAGCGCGAGAATCTGATGCCCGCGCGCCACGCCATTCACGACCTCTTCATGGAGCATGTGATGGCCCATGCGCCGGGTTACAAGAACCTCATGGCCTGGACCCAGATTCCGATCATGCCAACGCCCGGAGCGGTGGGCTCGATCATCCACACGATCGCCAAACGCAACGACATCCAGGTCGTGGGGGTCGATATCGGCGGCGCCACCACCGACGTCTTCAGCGTATTCCGCGACCCCTCCGGTGAAGACGTGTTCAACCGTACCGTGAGTGCCAACCTGGGCATGAGCTACTCGGTCTCGAACGTGCTGGTGGAGGCCGGCATCGACAATGTGATGCGCTGGGTTCCATTCGATATGGACGAGAGCGAGGTCCGTAACCGGATCAAGAACAAGATGATCCGCCCAACCACCATCCCGCACTCGCTGGAGGAACTGATCCTCGAACAGGCCCTGGCACGGGAAGCCCTACGTCTGGCCTTCGAACAGCACAAGTCGCTGGCCGTGGGCCTGAAGGGTGTGCAGCAGGAGCGCACCATCTCCGACACCTTCGAGCAGAGTGCTTCGGGTTCGACCTTGATCAATCTGATGGAACTGAACCTGCTCGTTGGCAGCGGCGGCGCGCTTTCACACGCACCGCGGCGCGTCCAGTCGGCCATGATGATGCTCGATGCCTTCCTGCCCGAGGGCATCACCGAGCTGGCCGTGGACTCGATCTTCATGATGCCTCAGCTCGGCGTGTTGGCCGAGGTCGATAACGAATCGGCCAAGAAGGCCGCCACCGACGTCTTCATCAAGGACTGCATGATCCACCTGGCTACTTCGGTGGCGCCGGTGGGCAAGGGTAAGCTGGGCGGGAAGTGCATGAAGGTCTCGGTCACGCTGCCGGATGGCAAGAAGGAGGCTTTCGAGCTGCCGTTCGGTTCGCTGCGATTCATCCCGCTGGCGGTAGGTGAACTGGCCGACGTCGTCGTCGAGCCGGCGGGCGGATTCGACCTGGGCGCGGGCAAGGGGAAAGCGGTGCACCGTAAGCTCACCGGTGGCGTCGTCGGACTGATCTTCGACGCCCGGGGGCGGCAGCCGTTCGTGCTCCCGACCGACGCGAAACAACGGGTCGAGAAGCTGGCCGACTGGGCCTCGGCGATGGACCTGTATCCGAAGGATCTGCACGAACTGGTGTAGAGGTGTAGAGATGGGTTCAGACCGCCCGGCGCGGGTCTTCCATGGCCACGTGCCCGACGGTGAGAGATGTATAGAGAGAGAGGAGAGTTGCAGTGGCTCACGCCTATACCCCAGGTTTGCGAGTGACCGGATGGACGAAGATTGTCAAAGAGCGTCGTCTTCCCCTCTCCGGTGAGGTCGTAGTCAAGGCCGGCGACCAGGTGAAGGCCGAGGACGTCGTGGCGCGCACCGATCTGCCCGGTAACGTTCAGCCCCTGAAGGCGGCCAGCATCCTGGGGCAGCACCAGCAGGACTTGATGGAGTATATGCTGAAGAAGGAGGGCGATTCGGTCGAGAAGGACGAGATCATCGCCACCGCCAAGAGTTTCTTCGGGCTGTTCAAGACTCACTGCAAGTCGCCCTGCGAAGGCACGATCGAAAGCATTTCGACGGTCACCGGCCAGGTGATCATCCGCGAACCGCCGATTCCGGTCGAGGTCGAGGCCTACGTCGATGGCAACGTGACCGAAGTGATTCCCAATGAAGGCGTGCTGGTCGAGACCCAGGGTGCCTTCGTGCAGGGCATCTTCGGCATCGGCGGCGAGATCCATGGGAAGATCCACGTCGTTGTCGACAAACCCGAGGACGAGCTCACCGTGGATCATTTCGACGGCGATCTGGAAGGAGCCGTCGTGGTGGGCGGTTCGAGAGTCACGAGCGAGGTGCTCAAGAAGGCCGTCGAGAAGAAGGTGAGCGCCGTCGTCGCGGGCGGCATGGACGCCGGCGATCTGCGCAATTTCATGGGCGTCGATCTCGGCGTGGCGATCACCGGTAGCGAGGAGCTGGGGGTGACGCTGGTCATTACCGAGGGCTTCGGCAAGATGACGATGGCGCACCGCACGTTCGATCTGCTGAAGCGATTCGAGGGCCTGAAGTGCTCGGTCAACGGGGCGACCCAGATCCGGGCGGGCGTGATGCGGCCCGAGATCGTCGTCTCGCTCCTGGAACAAGGCGCCGAGATGGCCGAGTCGGCCTTCAGCATGTCCAAGGGCCTTCAGGTCGGAAGTCCAGTGCGCGTGATCCGGGCGCCCTACTTTGGCCAGCTTGGCGTTGTGACCGATCTGCCGCCGGAGCTGGCCATCGTCGAGTCGGGCGCGAAAGTGCGCATTCTGAAGGTGAAGTTCGGCGATGACAGCGAGGCGACTGTGCCCCGCGCGAACGTCGAGATGATCGAGCAATAGATACCGGGGGTGGTGGGGTTCGCGATCTCACCGCCCCGGCGCGTGTCGGCCTCGGGTGGGCTACCCGCCCAGCCGGCCGCAGACGCCCCGTGGCTGCTCCATGACGGCGACGAGGGCGCCCGAACGGGCCGTCGATACTCCCACAAGCCTGCCTACCGATTGCCATCAACGGTACTCTTCGCACCATAACCTGAACTCCTTCGGAAACCTATCTGACTGACAGTCAATAGGTTGTGTGCTATGAGCCGGCCTGCCTGGTTCCACGACCGACCCTGAAGTCAACACAGTGCGGCTTCATGAAACCGATCTCCGCTGCCGACCCCATAACCAAAGGCTCGATTCAGCGCTTTGCCGGCCGGGTTGCGCCGGTGAGGCCATGGCACCGAAGAGGTCTGGAGCGAGGGAGCAGATCCATGGCGGTACAGGGGCAGGTGAAGTGGTTCAACAACCGTGCCGGGTGGGGATTCATCACGCGCAACGGGGAGCCGGACATCTTCGTCCGGCACGACCGGATCGTGGGGGATGGGTACAAGGTGCTGCAGGAGGGAGATCTGGTCGAGTTTGAACAGCGGCAGGGCGCCCATGGTCCGTACGCGGTCGACGTGGTTCGGCTGAGTGCGGCGGGGCGGCGACACGCCTCGTGACCCTGCTGGCGGACTAACGGCGAGCGAAGGAGGTCTTTCGGTGAAGACGGGCATGATCGAAGGGATGGGCCGCGTCCTGGTGTTCGCGACACTGGTGACGGTGGTGTTGTGCGGGGGCTGCGAGACCGATGAAGCGTCCCTGCCGACAGGGATGGGGACGTGCGGTTACGTGATCGAAAGCCTAACGGCGAGCCCGGCGTCGGTCGCGGTCGGTGATTCGGCCCGCGTGTGCGCACGCGTGGTCAAGCGCAACGGTGCGGAGCCGGCCGAGGGCGTCACGGTCGAGTTCGGCCGCAGCGGCCAGGTGATCGGCGGAACGTTCAGTCCCGCGACCGCGGTGACCGATGAAAGCGGCTACGCCTGCAGCTCCTACAAGCCGGTGACGAGCGAGATCGGCTCGCTGGACCTGAAGGCGTCGGTGGCCGACTGTGCCTTCAAGTATGCCACGCTGACCGTACTCGAAGGCGGTGGGGGGGGCGGCGGTCCCCTGTCGGTGCAGATCACCGCGCTCGGGTCGGCCATTCCCGCCGACGGCACGAGTATGCTCGATCTCACCATCACGGTCAGACGCGACGGCCTGCCGGCCGCGAACGAGACGGTGACACTGGTGGCCGGGGAGCGCTTCACCGATGTGGATCACAACGGTGTCTACAGCGACCCCGATCAGCTCTTGACCGATGACGGCGACGGCCTGTGGGATGCCATTGGAGCGATCCCCTCTTCGGCGACCACCAACTCGAGCGGTGAGGCGCAGGTGGTCTACACCGCCGGGGCCGATGAAGGCACAGCCTACGTCAAGGCGACGGTCGACACCGTTTCGACCGACTTCGAGATCCACCTGCACGCGGTCGAGTCGAACATCGAGGTCGCGGTTGCGCCAACCGAGCTTCTCGCCGACGGTCTGTCGAACGCCATGGTGACCGCGCAGGTGCTCGATGCGGGCGGCGATCCCCTGATCGGCAAGTTGGTACGTTTCACCGCGGGTGAGCCGTTCGACGATGAGGACGGCGACGGCTTCTACACATCCGGCGAAAGCTTTACCGATCAGAACGAGAATGGCATCTGGGATGTGCGGGGCCAGATCACCTCGACCGGCACGACCGGTGAGGGGGGCGCGGTGTCGGTGGTCTACATCGCGGGGCGCGCGCCAAGTGAGGTCACCATCTACGCTTCGACTCAGGAGGAGCGGGCCAGCACGACACTGGAGCTGCTCGAGCTGCCGCCGGTGGTCTCAGCCGATTGGACCTGGACGCCGCGGACGATTTACGCGGACGGGGCCAGCGAATCCGAACTGACCGTCACCCTCTATGACATCAACGGGGGGCGCGTCTCGGGCAAGGACGTGACCCTGGTGGCCGGGGAATCGTTCACCGACACGAACGGCAACGGCACCTTCGACGCCGGCACCGACATCCTGGGCGAGGAGATCATCGCCAATGGCACGTGGGATGCCATCGGTGAGATCGCTTCCTCTGCGACTGCCGATGCCGACGGTGTGGTGACCGTCACCTACACCGCGGGAGAGACTGCCGGCGAGATCGCGGTGAAGATCACCACCGAGAGCTGGTCGCAGGATATTCCGCTGACCGTCGCCTCGCTGCCTACCGTGATCTCGATCGATCCCCGGGCCGACCACGAAGAGATCGTCGCCAAGGGCGTAACGGGGCAGGACTGGACGACGATCCGTGCGGTCTGCTACGGCGAAGGCGGTGTGACCGTACCGGCCGGCGTGCCGGTTCTCTTCGAGGTGACCTCCGCCCCGGGCGGCGGAGAAGGCTTCTCGCCGAACGGCGCGCAACACGTGACCGCCTACACCAATGGTGAAGGGGAGGCCAGCGCCGTGCTGCTGTCGGGCAGTATCCCCGGAGCCGTTGCGCTGCAAGTGAGTAGCGGCAGTGTGTCGGCGGACCTCTCCATTGAGATCCTCTCGGATGGGACCATCCGTCAGATCATGCTCTCGGCGGATCCTTCCCAGGTGCGCGTCTTGGGTGTCGGGAACGCCGATCATGCCGTCATCCACGCGACCTGCTATCTGGACTTGGCGGGGTCGGTGTTGGCGCCGGCCGGTTTCCTGGTGGACTTCGAGATCGTCTCCGGTCCGGGGGGCGGCGAGGAACTGCTCGGCGATAACGGTGGCCAGGATGTGGCGACGAACGAGAACGGCGTGGCGCGGGTGGTCTTGCGCGCTGGAACGTTGGCGGGACCGATCACCCTGCGCGCCACCGCGGGCGACGCGAGCCAAACCGTGTATCTGGGGGTGTCCGCCGGTCCGCCGACGGGAGCCTTCTGGATGCCGACGCCGGCCTCGATCGGTTTTGGTGGAAAGATCGAAGAGGAGATCGGGGTGCGGGTCCACGACCTCCACCACAACCCGGTGCCGGATGGCACTGTGGTCGTCTTCGGAGCCAACACCGGCTTGATCCGGGGTGACGGCGGTTTGGGCAGCGAGGAGACCATCGGCGGCCTGGCCGAGTGTGACTACTATGCGCCGGCGCCCGGTCCCGATCTGCCGTCGACGGTGATGCTCTTCGCCGAAGTTGACGGCGAAGGCGGCACGGCGGTGGCCTGCACGACCTACATCGACCTGCCGCTCGTCGACCCCACCGAGCAACCTGGGCCGATCTCCACGATCCAGCTTCAGAGCAACATTTCGGAAATCGAGGTCTATGGCACCGGCGGTGCGGAGCAGTGCCTCCTGACCGCCACCTGCTTCGACCAGCAGAATCGGCTCGTGGGCAATGATCGCGCGGTGACCTTTGAGATCACGGCTGGTCCGGGCGGCGGGGAGGAACTGCTCGATGCCGGTTGGGGACCGCTCACGGTCATGACCGATGAGTCCAGCACCGCAACGGTGGCCCTGATCAGCGGCACGAAGTCGGGAACCGTGCAAGTACAGGCCAGCGCCGAATCCACCGACGCTTCACGTTCGGCGATGGTGTCGATCAGCGCCGGACCGCCGGCCTACGTCTCGGTGGGTGTGAGCCCGCAGAACATTCGTGGTTGGGATGTGGTCGGTGAGCGGGCCGACGTGGTCGCGATCATCTCGGATCAGTACAACAACCCGGTGCGCGACGGCACGGCCATCTACTTCACGGTGGACGAGGGCATCGTGCGGGGGCACTACGAGATCTTCGGCGTCCTGGGCAGCAGCATCACCGAGGGCGGGATGGCCCATGGCACCTACTTCAGCGGTCTGCCCCGTGACGACGGCGACGTTCTGCTGACCGCTTCCACTTCGGGTGGAACGGTCATCGGAAATAACATCTTCCTGTCCTCGGGTCCGCCGGTGTCGGTCACGTTCGTGACGCCGCCGCCACCTCCGGCACCCGCGCCGACGCTCTGGGCCGACGGCGAAAGCGAGCTGGACATGTGGGTCGAGGTACTCGACGTCAACGACAACTTCGTCCTGGCCGGCACCAACGTGCAGTTCCGCACCGACGTGGGCGAAGTCACCGAAAGTGCCACGACCGCCGACGGAGTGTACGGCAGCTTGGCCCAATCGACCTTCAACTCCACGACGCTCGACGAGGACCTGTCCTGGACCTCGCCGGATGACGGTATCGGGGCGATCGCCCACGTCACCGCCTCGGCCGGGCTGGGCGGAGCCGCGGCCGATCTGCTGGAGGTCTATCTGCTGACGGGCAATGCCTACCGGAGCAACTCGAGCATCGATTTCGAGTCGACCTCGATCTCGCTGGGGGCCAGTGTGCCCTTCGAGGTGACGATCAAGGACCGGTTCGGCAACGCCCTGGGCGGCCACCAGCTCCAGATCGCGGTGACCGAAGGAACGGTGACCGCCTCGGCCATCACCGACCGCTGGGGCATGGCCGGGAACCTCTACTTCAACGCACCCAACGATACGACCAAGGTCTACCTCACGGTGACCGACACCGATCCCGGCTACGGCGGGATCACCCTGAGCGAGGAGCTCGAGGTGCAGTAGTCGCCTTTGAGATCTTTGGCACTTGCCGGGGCGCCGTTTCCGAGAGGGGGCGGCGCCCTTCCGTTTGCCGGGACGGCGGCCTGCGGTTCACGGGGGTGGCGGCCGGCCGTTGGCGGGGGCGGCGGACGGAAGAGCGTGCCGGATCTTTGCCGGGCGGCAACGGCTGCGCTTCGTTTCCCCGTGACAGATCAGAGCAGGGTCACCAGGACGACCCCCCCCAGGGCCAGCGAAAGTGCGATCAGATGCCGGGCGGTGACCGGCTCCTTCAGGATGACGGCGGCGAAGGGGAGAACGAACACGGCGCTGGTTTGATTGAGGATCGAGGCTACACTGGCGGTCGTGTACTTCACCCCGGCGAGCCAGACGATCATCGCCAGATAGGTTCCCACGAACGAGGCCAACAGCGCTGTCTTCCAGGCGGCGGATGGGCGCAGATGGGCGAAGCTGCGGCGGCCGCGGGGGAAGAGGGGCAAGAGCACGGCAAGCCCGATGGTGGCCGTCACGAGCCGGAACCCGGAGGCCCATAGCAGGGACGTGCGTCCCAGGGCCGGCTTGGCGAGCACAACGCCCAGAGCCATGAAGGCGAAGGCGGCGGCGCCGATCAGGATACCTTCGGTACGACGGCTGGCGATTTCCTCCTGCGGGTTCCGCTCCACGGTCAGCAGTACCCCGGCCAGAATCAGAACCGTGCCCACCACATCCCAGGGCGCGAGGCTTTCGTCCAGGAAGAGGAGTGAGAAGAAGATGACGAACGGGCTGTAGAGACAGCCGATCACCTGGGACAGTCCGGCGCCCAGAAGATTCAGCGATTTCAGAAACAGCGTGTCGGCCAGCGTGATGCCGATGAGCCCGCTGGCGGCCAGGAGCAGGAGGTCACTTGCGGCGACCTCGGGCCAGAGCTGGATCCCGGCGATCCACAGGGTGGGGAAGAAGAGCAGGCTCGAAGCGGCGCACTTGAGCAGGTTCAGGGCCATCGGCGGGAGATCGTCACCGCTGCGGCGGAAGAGCACCACCGCAAAGGCCCACAGGACCGCGCACAGAACGGAGTACAGTTCACCCTGATAAGGGAACTCCATGGATTCTCCTTGGTTACAGAGACCAGTCCCGCACTGCACTAGGGTGCGATCCTACGATTCGAAAGGTGGTTGACCCCCATGCCGCAAATTGTTAGCATCCTAGGGCTGTGATATCTGATCTTCCACCCCGGAATATCGCGGGGGGGGTGGCCAATGAACAAGCGGGATCTGGTATCAGAGATCGCCGACCGGCGAAGGACTTCCCGGGCATCGGCAGCTGTCGTCGTGGATGAGTTTCTTGCCGCGGTCTCCAGGGCCCTCTCCGAGGGACGCGACGTGCAGCTTCGACGGTTTGGGCACTTCGTGCTTCGGGCGCGCCGGGCTCGGACGATGCGGAATCCCAGATCGGGACACGAAATCAATGTCCCTGCAAAGCTGGTTCCGGTCTTCCGATCCTCGAAACAGCTCGAGCAAGCGCTCAACCATGGAGAGCCCGAACTCTAGCGGGAGTCTGTCGCAGGCGGATGATCTGATCGGGTCCACGGTGGACCCCTTAAGGAGAGCTATATGGGTTGCGGAAGAAAAAGGAAGCGTCAGAAGATTGCGACGCACAAGCGCAAGAAGCGTCTGCGTAAGAACCGCCACAAGAAGAAGCGTAAGAACTAGTTCTCTCCCGTGCGGATCCCTCGGGATCCGCACGGGAGATTGTGATACCTCGGCGGCGGGGATCGATAGATCCTCGCCGATCCGTTTGTACCCATCTCTATTGGACCTGCCGTGACGACGCCGCGTCAGAGTGGTCCCGAGCAAGGCCTTTTTCACGCCACCCGGGAGGGCTACGGCTTCGTAACACCCGCCGGTGGCGGCGTGGACCTGTTTGTGCCGGCAGCGGCGACAGCCGGTGCGCTTGACGGCGACCAGGTGCGCTTCGAGCGGGTACGGCCCCAGCGGGGCTCACTGCGCGGGGAAGCCGCGGTCACCGGCATCGTGGCGCGCGGGGTGCATCACCTCACCGGGGTCGTCTCCGGCGGCGGGAAGCGCCGGTGGCTCACACCCGACCATCCGAAGCTCCCGCCGATCATGCGGCTCGTGGGCGAGTCGCGCGGCGGCGGCAGCGGCGAGCGCGTCCTGTGCCGGCTACATGATGCCCGTCCCGGACAGGCGCCCTCGGCCGAGGTCGTCAGGGTCATCGGCGACGCGAACGATCCGCGCTTGGACGAGGAGATCGTTCGGGCCGAGTTCTCCCTGCCCGGGGATTACCCGCCCGCGGCGGTGGCCGAGGCCGAGCGAGAGGCCACCCGAGAGGTGGCCGGCGAAGACGAACACGTGCCCTCTGGGGATGCCAGGGAGGACGCCGCTCGTCCCGCGGTCGGGGAAGCCGCCCAAGAGCCTCGTACAGTACGGCGCGACTTCCGCCACGAGACGGTCTTGACGATCGACCCTGAAGACGCCCGCGATTTCGACGATGCGCTCTCGATCGCGCCTGGCCCCGACGGCGGCTGGCGGGTGCGGGTGCACATCGCCGACGTCTCGGCCGGAGTTCCCTACGGCGGCCCCCTCGATCGGGAGGCCCGCGCGCGAGGCAACAGCACCTACCTGCCCGGTACGATGATTCCCATGCTGCCCGAACAGCTGGCCACCGGCGTGATGAGCCTGGGGCCCGGCGCGCTGCGGCGTGTGGTGACCGTGTCGGCCAAGGTGTCAGCCGCCGGAGGGATCCGCGCCACGCGCGTCGATCTGGGGCTCATTCGCAGCGCCCGCCGGCTGACCTATGAACAGGTCGAGGCGATCCTCACTGGAGAAGTCGCCGAGGAAGAAGGCCTGCGGGGCGCGCTGGCCGACCTCAGGGGACTGGCCGCCGCCCTGCGGGCTCGTCGCTTTACCGCCGGAGGGTTCGATCTGCAGGTGCCGGAGATCGAGGTGCGCTTGGACGAAAATGGGCGGCCGGAGCGGATTCGTCGCCGCATTCAGCTGGAGAGCCACCGGATCGTTGAAGAGTGCATGATCCTGGCGAACCGCGTGGCTTGCGCCTTCGCTCGCAAGCGCGGGCACCCCTACATCTATCGCGTGCACCCGGCCCCGGATCCTGAGGCGCTGGAAACTTTCTGGGCCGATCTGGAGACCCTGGCCCCCGGCGCGCCCGCATGGGCCAAGCGGGACCTCGCGGGTTTGCGGCGGTATCTGGCCTCTCTGCCGATGACGCACGACACCTGGCGTCTCCATGCCTACTTCCTGCGGACCCTGAAGCGTGCGACCTACGATGCGCGCGATACCGGTCATTTCGGACTGGGTCTGCGCGGCTACGCACACTTCACCTCACCGATCCGCCGCTACCCCGATCTTTACAATCACCGCGTCGTCAAGTGGGCCCTGGTGCATGGATCCCGATCGGTACCCGAAGCCTGGCGCGATGAGATTCAGGAAGTCGCGCTGCTTTGTACGGGTACCGAGGAACGCTCTGAACGGGCCGAACGCGCACTCGTCCGTATCAAGCAGCTTCGCTGGGCGGAGGGGCACCTGGGTGAGGCCTTCCGGGGCCGGATCGAGGCCGTGCTGCCGCGGGGCTTCATCGTCGAGTTCGACGATCCGCCGGTTAGCGGCTTCGCGGCCCGCGATGAGATCGAGGGCGTGCGCGGCGTGGCGACCTCGGGACAGGGCCTGGGCCTCGGTCGCGGCGAGCTGCCGTTGGGGCTTCCGGTCATTGCTCAGATCGTTCGCGTGGATCTGCGCGGGCGCTCGCTGTTGCTGACCATCCGAGCGGCGGGCCGGCGAGCCAGGGAAGCCGATCCGTCCGCCTTCGAGAGCGTGATCGACCCGTGGTCACCTGCCGCGGACAGCCGTCGCAAGGGCCGGCGGGGTAGGCCGAAGGCGCCACAGGAGCGGGCGGGGCTGGGGAAGCGTGGGCGGCGTGGTTCGCGCAAGCAACGTCGTGGACGCGGGCGAAGATAGGATCGTGGCAGGAACAACCGCGCTAGAGTCGCTCGCCAGCCCGGGGTCATGGCTGGACGGGCGGCGGGGTGACTGGCGCTCCGCCGGCACAGAAGAGGTAAGGGCCGGGGCCCTGATTGCCGAAAGGTAAGGAGGAACACGCGGGGAACCTTGAACAGCCAGGCCGCCGGCCGACAGCGGCAAAGGAGAACCGGGCGAGATGGCGTGGGAGAACATGACCGATCGGCGCAAGGAGAAGCGGGTCGAGCTGCGGATGATCCTCGAGTTCGACGATCCGGAAGCTCCCGACGGCGAGCGTCGGACCTGCATGGAGACGATCAATTTCAGTGCGGGCGGGTTCTACTGCAGAATCAATCGCGAGATACAGCCGCTGACCCGACTGGCTCTGCGATTCGTGTTCCCGCCCTACCGCGATGACCAGGACGGGGAGTACCCGATCGATTGCGAGGCCGTGGTCGTGCGCTGTGATGGCGACGGCAGCCAAGAAGGTACCTATCGCATGGCGGCGTGCTTCACCGACATGGCCAGTGAAGACCGTGACTACATCCGTTCCTACCTGGAATGGTACGAATTGATGCAGACCGGTGCGCCGGAAGATGAGCCCGGCTTGGCGCGAGACGAAGACGCTGCGTGAAGGTTCTGCTCGAAGGCGCCGCATGGAGACGTTGCGTGAAGACGCCGCGTGAAGACGCCGCGTAGAGGCGCTGCTCGAGGACGCTGCGTGAAGGCGCTGCCGCGGGAAGGGGGTGGGGGCCGACCTCGGTTGGCAGGCCCGTCTTCGCGTCCGGCCCGAGTCATGCGCCCGGCGCAGCGCCCCCCCCGGCCCAAGTCACGGGTCCGGCACGGCCCAGCCCTCGGCCTGATCGGCAAGTCCTGTCCGTCCCGTCTCCCCCCCAGTGCGCGATTTTGGACGCACCCGCCGCGCATTTTCCTCGTTGCCACGGGAACGGCCGGATGGGGCCGGGGTAGGGATAGGTACGACGCGCGTTGACCGCAGTCGCCCGGATTGCTAGGGTTTCCGGCACGTAGTTCCCTAGTCCGATGCGCTTAGAGAGGGCCTCATGATCTCGATCAGCCACTCCATTGCAGCTCGCCGGGGCGGCGCCTCGCCCCGCCTTCGGGTTTCGATCGCCTCCCTCGCTCTGGCGCTCATGGTCCTCGCGGCCACCGGTCTCGCCGGGAGCGCGCAGGCGGCCAAGTACGCCGGCGAGTTTCTCAAGATCGGGGCCGGGGCACGCGCGCTCGGCATGGGCGGCGCGGTAACGGCGCTGGTGGACGATGCGACGGCGGTCTATTGGAACCCCGCAGCGATGGTTCGTACCGAGCGGGCCGAAGTCGTGCTCATGCACGCCGAGCAGTTCGAAGATCTGGCCGACTACGACTTCGCCGGCTATGTGCAGTCGTTGGGCGGAACGGGCACGCCGGGGGTCATCGGGCTCGCCGTGGTGCGCTTTGCCGTGCAGGACATCCTGGTGACCGACGGCGCCTTCGAAGATGCCAACGGCAACCACCGGTATGACCCCGGCGAGACTATCTATCCGGATCAATTCTACCTCGACAGCGACACCGAGCTCGGCATTTTCCTCTCCTACGCCAACCATCTCCGGCCCAACCTTGCCCTGGGCGCGAGCCTCAAGCTGGTCCGGCAGAATCTGCTCGACCATACGAGCTTCGGCATCGGCACCGACCTGGGTCTGTTGTGGACGTTGAGTGAACGCTTTCGGCTTGGGGCTCGCCTCAGCGACGCGACGACCACCCAGCTCTACTGGGACTCGGGCCGGCGCGAGACGATCAATCCATCGCTGTACGTGGGCGGGGCCTATGAGATCCCTCTGACGGGGTTGCGCACGGTGCTGGCTCTGACCTCCGATGTGGCGCTGACCTTCGAGGGCCGGGAGGAGGCCAGCTCCTTCTCGGCGGGCGAGATCGGTGGCGACCTGCGGAGTGGTCTCGAGGCCCGCTTCCGCGGCATCTTCGCCGGCCGGGTGGGCTGGCAGGAGAGCGGGGTAACCGCCGGGGCCGGATTCCGCATCAAGGGTTTTGCCGTCGATTACGCCTTCGTTCCCCACGACGATCTCGGATCGAGCCACCGAGTCTCTGGAGGTTATCGCTTTTAGGAGGCACGCTTCCAGTGAGCCCTTGTCCGGGAGGCGCGCTTCCAGTGAGCCCTCGTCCGGGAGGCGCGCTTCCAGTGAGCCCTCGTCCGGGAGGCGCGCTTCCGGTGGGCCGTCTTCTCCCGCCGACGTGTTCTCAGCGACGGTCGCTTTTTTGCCGATCCCCGCCGATCTCATCCGCCGGCCGAGGTGAGACCGCGAGGGCATCCTTCGCCCTCCCCATGCCGCCGACCATGGCCGGACCTTCCAATACATTTCTTCGAATGCACTTAGGTACTCCGTTCCACGTGCCGATCCAGAGAGAAGACGGCCTTTGGCCGCCTGGCACACAGCTTGCAAGATTTGGGGCACCTGGAAACGGAGCGCCCACCTTCACACGCACGGAGGAGGTCATGGCACATACGAACCCGTCCGGCCAACCCGCTGGCCAGGGCGAAAGCGGGACACACGTCCGTCCTTCCGAGTCAGCCGACTACAGCATCAACGCCCGCGTGATGCAGGTGCTCGCCCGCCGTTGGGTGGATCTGTCCGGTATCGAGGTCGGGACGACCGGGGGGGTGGTCTTGATCAAGGGGGACCTGGAACGGGAACCGGGCGGATGGGATGCGAACGATGACCTCTCCCGGGAACGTTTCGTACACGGTCTGCGCACCGCGATCCGTGAGATTCCTGGTGTGGTCGATGTGGTCATGGAACTGGACGAGCACGAGAACACGGAGGCTCCATGGACAAAGAGAGCCGGTTGATGGCATCGAGCCAAGAGCAAGGCGGGAAGAGCGACGGACTGAAGCCGGGGTTCCCGACCGAGGTCGGGCTCTTACTGGACGCGGCCAAAGAGGCCGAGAAGGTTCTCGAACAAGAAGCGCGCGCGCATCCCACCTACGCCGACGTTCGCCATCGGCTGGGGCTGTTACGGCTGCTGCGGGGTGATCCCGCGGCCGGTGAGCGGGAGTTCGAGGAGGCCCTCGGGATCAATCCCGGCTACCGGGCTGCCTACTACGGGCTGCGCCAGGCCCGTATGCTGCAGGGAATGCACCCTGGCGAGTTCATCGAGGCGTCCGCGTCGGGTGTGTCCCGGCCCGAAGAAGCCTCCTGGCGCGCGGTCGACGAGTACTACCAGAGCGAGCTCAGTTCGCAAGACCGCCTGCCGCCGTCCTCCGACGAAGACGGCGGTACCGCCGCGGCGCTGGCGAGACATTACGCATTCTATTTCGCTCTGCGTCATCGCGACTTCACAGCGGCTCGCGAGCAGCTGGCGGAGGCCGTCTCGAGTTCGCCTGCGGCGCGCGAATCATTCTCGCGACTGGGCTTCGAACCCTGGCCGGGTGACGAAGCCGCCGAGGCGCTCGCCGAGCACATGCTGTGGACGCCGCTGGCCGAAGACCTCTACAGCTACATGGCGCGCATCTACGGACGCAACGGGCTGCGCGAGAAGGCGGTCGATTGCTACGACCGAAGCTACTGCATCTTCCCGCGGCGTGCCCAGCACGCCATGTACCGCGCCGAGCTGGCGGCCGCGTTCGGCGAGGAACGGCAGGCGATTGCGCTTCTGACCGAGGCGATCGAGGCCGATCCGACCTGCACGCCGGCGCGCATCGCCTTGGGATACGAGTATGCTTCGCAGGGCTACCTGGACGAGGCGCGAACGCAGTTTGAGGTGGCCAGCACGCTGGCGCCCGACTACGCCGATGTGCGCTACAACCTCGGCCTCCTACACGTGGGCGAGGGGCGCGTCGATGAAGCGCTCGAGGAGTTCCGGCGTGCGCTGGCGATGAACCCGGCCTACCTCCCGGCGCGCCATAGCATGGCCCACCTGCTGTGTCGGGCCGGACGGTGCGAGGAAGGCTTGCGCGAGTACGGCCGGATTCTCAAACAGGGATTCCAGTCGAGCGACATGCTGGTGCAGATGGGTAAGGCCGCCATGGCCCTCGAGCGCCCCGAAGAGGCGTTGCAGTTCCTCGAGCGAGCCATCTTCCTGAACCCCGAATTCGCTCCCAGCTACTACTACATCGGTCAGGCGTATCAGCGAAAGGGTTTGAAGAACAAGGCCCGGTCGGCGTGGCGCTCGTATCTGGAAAAGGCCAACGACTGGGAGCCGCTGGGCCCGCTGACCGGCGATGACGAACAGGAGTGGGCCTCCTGACGCGGCGCCCACTCCCGTGGCGTCCGGCCGCCAGGAAGGCGGTTCGGCAAGCAACCCAGGAGGGTGACTGATGGAAGCTGTGCAGCCGGTGGGTATCCCGCTGCGGATCGAGGTTGCAACCTCGTACATCGACGGCGGCCAAGCGATCGGCTGGGCCGATCCCGGGCGGGTCGTCGGATGCGTGGCCTTCTGTGAGCCCGCGGACGCCTTCGACCGCTTCGTCTTGCCCTATCTCGAGAAGAGCGCCCCCCCCGAGCGTCCGGTCGAGACCCTGCCGCCAGGTGTCAGTGAGTTGGTAGCCGGCCTCGAGGCCGCGCACCACCGCCTCTACCGCGAGAATCATTCGGTTCTGAAGGATCCGAAGTGGGTACGACTGACAGCGGCCTGTGCCGACGAGTCACGGATCTACTTCGTCCGGACCCAGGCTGCGTGGCTCTATCTGTTACGGGGTGGGAAAGCGCATCTCTTGGGCGAGGAGGATCCCAAGGCCACCTCGGCGGATCCGCGGCAATATGCGCTTGGCGGGCCCGAGAACCTGCGCTTGCAGGTAACCTCGCTCGGCGTTCTCCCCGAAGACGAGGTGTTGCTCGTTACCGGCGATGCCACCGAGGCCCCGGACGCACGGGCGATCGCCCGCCTCTTCGCCGAATCCCGCGACCTCAAGCGTGCGGGCGACGGCGTCGTCAACCTGCTGGGCCTACAGGGCCCCAGTGCCGCTGTCGTGGTGTTCCGATTCGCGCCGCTGCTGCCGGGCGTGCGGGAGAAGCACCTAGATCTCATGCGTGGGGAAGCCGTGCTCGGCGAGCTCAGCACACTGGCTCGCGAGCTCGTTCTGGGCGGTCGGGAAGAAAGCGTTTCGCTGGACTCGCCCGGCACGACATCCGCGCCGAGCGAGATCACCGAGGCGCGCGGGTCATCCGAGGCGATGGGTGCCACCGCGCCGAGTGACGATGCTTGTGCCACCACACCGCTCGAGGCCACCGGTACTGCTGCGCCGAGCGCTTCTTCCCAAGCCGGCCGATCCAACCATGAACACTCGCCGACGGTGGATGCGGCGTCGGCTGCCGGGCGCCCGCCCACCCAGGTCGAATCCATGGAACCGGCGCCCTCCCCCGATCCTGGTGACCCCTTCGGCCAGGCGCCGTCCCCAGACTCTGGTGACCCCTTCGGCCAGGCGCCGTCCCCAGACTCTGGTGACCCCTTCGGCCAGGCGCCGTCCCCGGACACTGGGGATGCCCCCGCGCGGGTTGAGGCTCAGAACCAGACCAATGCTTCCAGCCAGACCGTGCCCGCGGCTCACGCCGGCTCGCCCGCGGTTCAAGCGGCCGCGACCACGGCTCAGGCGGCCGCGTCCGCGACCCCGGAACTGGCACAGAACGGGGATTCGCGCCCGCGCGCCGATGCGTTCTCGTTCCCGAGCGGAGCCGACTTGCCGCGGCGCAAGCGGGGTACGGCCTGGCCCGTGATCGTCGTTGCGATCGTGCTTTTCGCGCTCGCGGCGCTCCTGCTGGGAGGTGCGGGTTGGCCCGGTGTAGGCAAGACCATTCGCGGTATGCTCGGCCTCACCGATACGAGTGCCGCGCGCGGCGTGACCGAGGCGCATCTGACGGCAACCTCGAGTCCCGAGGGTGCCGTCGTGGCGATCGACGGCATCAAGCTGCCGGGTAAGACACCGCTGCGGGGCGTGCGGATCGCGGGTGGCACGCATGTGCTGACGATGCATCTGGGTGCCGCCGGGGTCTGGGCCGACACGTTGGAGACCAACGGGAAGGAGACGCTGCAGATCCATGCCGACTTCACGGGCGGGTTGGACATCACGGCCGAAGACCTGTCGGGTTCCCCCCGGGCATGGCTGGCGGGTCAAACCACGAAGTACTCCCTGCCGGTCTCGATCGACAGCCTGCCGGCCGGTTGGTACCGGGTCTTCTTCGAAGACGAGAAGATCCCGCTGTGGGAGCGCAAGGTGCTCGTACGGCACGGCGACCGGGCCGAAGTACGGGTCAACAACGCCTTCGCGTCCGATAAGGTGCTCTTGCGTGTCGAGAGCATGCGCATGCTCGCTGCAGAAGGACTCCGCCCGGTGGAGGGCGACAGCGTGTTCGTCGACGGGGCGTTCGCCGGATTGACAC
>CAZNJE010000004.1:136284-155355 GCA_964573295.1 uncultured bacterium
GTTGAGTTGGAACTGAGTCCTGAACTCCATGGGGTCGATGTCGTCGGTGCGGGTGAGACCTACTCGGAGATTCTCCAGGTACCAGCTGGCTCCAGCCGGTTCATCACGCCCATGTTTGGTCTGCGCGAGCGTCCGCAGTTCGATCACCTTCCACCCGGGGAGGTCGTAGTCCAGGACGGTGAGTTGCTGTTGGCGGTCCAGATCGAAGCGTCATCGGGCAGCCACTTCCGGCCGCGGCTGCACTTCCCCGGTAGCGCGGCGCCCAGTGACGGTGTTCCGATGCTTGGGGTCGAGCCGGGCGAGAATACGTTCATTGCGCGTGTCGAAGGCGATTGGCTCCTGCCGGGAACCGAGATGCCCTATTATTTCTCGGTCTTGACGCCCGAGGGCGAGGAGGTCGTCTCGAGCCTGTATCGGGTCGTATTGCGGGCAGATCCGCAACATATGACGGCCGAGCGGACGGCAAGCTAGGCCCGCCCCGCGCGACGCGGATCCGAGGCGGCCGTC
The DNA here is from genome assembly GCA_964573295.1 of uncultured bacterium. Taxonomy (GTDB): domain Bacteria; phylum Eisenbacteria; class RBG-16-71-46; order CAIMUX01; family WJJG01; genus CAYQJL01. The sequence continues at coordinate 136,792 of CAZNJE010000004.1, forward strand.
TGAGGCGAAAAACACCCGAACCCAAAGTACTGCAGGCGGTTGCGGAAGCGGTCGTTGACTTCCCGAGCCGTTGCGCGTATCCTTCCCATGGAGGCGATCCATGGTGCGTAACCAGGAGGGTACGGGCAGCATGCCGGCGGAGCCCACATGGGCGCGTGTTTCGCGCGTTGTAGTCGTGTCAACGCTGTGCGTGGCTTTCGCGTTTGGCTTGGGAGCTCGCGCACTGACCCCGGCGATCGCCAATGACGTCCCGTCGCTCCCGGCCTATCACCAGCCTTCCGATTTCACCCTCAGTGCATGCTTGGCCCGTCATGAGAGCCTCGGCGATGCCGGTCACGGCGGCAGTGCAACCCTGATCCTGAACGCCATGAAGGCGGGCGGAGGGGCCACCGGCGCCGCCGAGAGATTCGGGCAGTATCTGGAACGGCCTTCCCATTTGACCGCACACCTGGACGTCGGCCTGCGTTTTCGCATTCACTATGCGCCGAGTGGTCCCGATACCCCGGCTGGCCCCACGGCCTCCGACTATCTCGAAATCGCCGGCGCCGCGCTCCGTCAGGTCGCGAGCACCTATCATGCCGGCGAACAGCAGTGGCCTGAGCCACCCGCCGATCGCGCCGGCGGTGATGAGCGCATCGATCTCTATGTGGTGGACCTGGGTCCCGGTGTCTACGGGTACAGCCTTCACGAGGATCTACCCGCCGGACCGGGCAAGACCGGCTTCATGGTCATCGACAACGACTTCGCGGGTCTGGCGGGAAGTGACCTTCGCGCGACGCTGCAGCTGACGATCGCACATGAGTACCACCACCTGGTCCAGTTTGGCTATGGCTACGACAGCGAAGCCGGCTGGTTCATGGAACAGCTTGCGACGATGGAGGAGGGCTACGCCTATCCGGAGTACCGCGATCGCGAACGCTACCTGCCGGCCCTGCTGGAAGAGCCGTACCGCCCGCTGGATCTGGCGAACGGGTCGCACGAGTATGGCTCATGGCTGTGGCCGGAGTTCTTGCAGCGGCGGTTCGGGTGGGATCTCCTGCGTCGCGCGTGGGAGATCTGGCGCGATGCATCGGCGCCCATGATCGATGCGCTGGACCAGGCGCTGGAGGCCGAAGGCAGCCGCCTGGACGAGGCCTTCCTTGAGTGGACTCTTTGGAATGCCGGACTGGGACGTGCGGCCGGTGGCACCGGGTACGGCGATGTTCTCGCCAGCGCGGACCGCGTCGGGTTCGAGGCCAGGCTGGGCCGGTATCCCGTGGTGGACGTCGGTCCGGATCTGACCCGTCAACCCGGTCGTTTGGGTGCCAGTTACCTGCGCCTTCGTCCTCAGGCTGGGTCGGCTGACAACGTGTTGCAGGTCGAAATGACCGGTTGCGCGTCTCTGTGCGGTGTTCGCCTGTTGGTCTGGTCGGATGCGGAACCGGTCGCAGAGGTCCTGGTCCCGGAGGTCAAGGGTGGGCAGTATTCTTTCACGGTCCAGTCGTGGGGGGACCGGGAAGAGGCGGTGCTGGTAATCGCCAATGGCGCCGCGGCTCGTTATGGGTGTGACTACTCGGTCACGGCGGTGACCCGGTACGAGACCGCAACCGTCCCGGAGCGGAACGATTCGGTGGCCTTGTTCCGCAACACGCCGAATCCGTTTGAGCCGTTCACGCTGATCGAATTCGAGCTCCCTGAAACGCGTCCCGTTCGCCTTAGCGTCTACGACGCTCAGGGTCGTCGTGTGGTCGACCTCTTCGAGGGGGAGGCCTCCGCGGGACGCCATGCGCTGTTCTGGCGCGGCACCGACGAGCAGGGCATATCCATGCCCGCGGGTCTCTACTATGGCCGCCTGGAGAGCGGTGACTCGAGCCGGCAGCTCAAGCTCGTCCTCCTGCGCTAGTACGTCCATCTGATTCCGCACTCCTATTCCTAGTACGTCCATCTGATTCCGCACTCCTATTCCTGCTCCCGGGCGGTGGCCTCCCGTGCCGAGCTGCACACGCCCCGCTCGGTCGCTTCAGCCCTCATTGCCCGCATTCCCCGCGGCCCGCCGATTGCTATGGCACAAGCGTGCGCATCCGACATCGTCATCCGCAGCTACGGATCGTGACCGTGGCGCTGGCCGTCGTCACCGGCTTGGTGGCCGGGACGTGCCTGGGCCCGGCGGCCGGTCCCGGTGCCCCGCTGGTATGCGGGAGCGCTGGTCTCCTACTGGCCGTGATTGGGGCTGGGTGGCATGCCATCGGCTGGCCTGTGTGTGGACGGAGGGTGCTGACCGCGGTCATGGTGCTCGCTTGCTTTCTGGCCGGAGCGGGTAGGGGTAGCTTCGTCGAAATCGAGGCGCGCCGGCAGGCCTGCGCGGCCGGGGACTTGAGTGGTGAAGCCTTCGTGAGCGGCACGCTTCGCAGTGGTGCGCGCCACACCTGGATCGAGGTGACGCAAGTGCGTCCCCGGCGAGAACGACGCGTGCGGACGCTGGGCCGGCCTTTGCGTCTGGAGACGCCGTCACTGGATGGTGCGACCGTGGGTGCTGTTGCGGGCCACGAAGTGGCCGGCTTCGTGTGGATCGACCCGGCGGCGGGACCCCGGTTGCCGGGCGGCTGGAATCGGCGGCGGGCGCTCGCCGCGGCCGGAATGGGGGGCAGCGCCTGGCCGCGGGGGTTTCTGCATCTGGAAGTTGCGGCTCAGGATGAACGATCCGAGGACCTGCCGGCTGCTGGTTCCGGCGAGCGGCCGGAAGGTGCTCCAGGATCGGGGCTGGATGGCCCGCGGGAGCGGCGACCAGGGTGGGCGGTGATCGGCGAAGCGGCGCGAGGAGTCCAGCATTGGGCGCAGAGCCGCCTGCTGCGCGCGGTTCCAGGACCCGAGGGTCTGTTTCTGAGCAGGTTCCTCTTGGGGCGCGGCGGCCGGAACACGGCGACGAGCACGGCGGAGGCGATGCGCGACGCCGGGCTCGGCCACTTTCTTTCGATCAGCGGGTTTCACGTTGGGTGCGTGGCTGCCGGGCTCTCGCTCGCACTGGCAACGCTGCGGCTGCCGCCCCGGGGACGCCGGTTGCTCTTGGCCGCTATGCTCCCCTTCTATGCGCTCCTGACCGGAGGCGGAGCGGCAGCGATTCGGGCGGCGGGTGTGGGAGTGCTCTGGCTTCTGGCGCGAGTGGCCGGCCGACGGATGGCGGCCGAGACAGCGCTCCTGTGCGTGCTGGCGGGGGCCTTGTGGCAGGAACCTGTCGCGTGGCGGTTGCCGGGCGTGCAACTGAGCTACGCCGTTACTTGGGCTCTCGTGCGCTGCGCACGCGGTGCGATGGGGCCGAGCCGCGAGCGAGCGCGCCGACGAGACCGTGCGGGAACTGTCCTATCCGGTGCCGTGACGGCCCAGTGTGCGGCCTGGCCTTTGACGCTGGCGCACTGGGGCGGCGCCAGCCCGCTGTTCCTGGCGGCGAACCTTCTGTTCGCTCCCCTGGCGGTGGGGGGCGTTTTCTTGGCGTTTTGCGGGGTCTCGATCGGCAGCCTCCCCGCCTTTCCAGCGGAGACAGCGGGGCGGGCAATCGGCGCCGCCATCGGCGGCTTGGCCGGGCCGCTGGAGTGGATGGCGCGAGCATGCCGGCTAACGCCCGTGGGTGGGGGGCTGAACGAGACCGTGGCGTTGGGACTCGCCCTGCTCGTGGGCGCCTCGGCCGGATGGCGGCGGGTGCGCGGACCGGTCCGCCTCGGTCTGGCCGTGGCGCTGGCCTGCACAGCCGCCGTCGCCAGCGGTCCCGGCCGGGCGGCGGGCTGGCTGGTCATGACCGACGTGGGCCAGGGGGATGCCTGGTGGTTGGTGAGCGGGGGGCAGACCTGCTTGATCGACACGGGGCCGCCTCCCGATGCGCCGGGACGGCACCCGCGCGCCCTCACGTCCGTTCTGGGCTTCTTGGGCCGCCGTCGCATCGACCGGCTCGTGTTGACCCACGATGATGCCGACCATAGCGGCGGTTTGGAAGAGCTCACTCAGGCAGGCATCCCGATCGGGGAGGTCTGGGTGGCCGCCGGGGGGCAGATCAGCGAACGCACCGCGGGGCATCTCACCGTCCTGACCCGGTCCGGGACTCGAATTCGCCAGGTCGCGGAAGGGGATCGCGCCCGCCTGGGCGAGTTTCTGCTTCGCGTGCTACATCCCTTGCCAAACGCTTTCGGTTGCGAAGACCGTAACGCTCACAGCGTTGTTCTGGAGGTAGAGCTAGGCGGCCGGCGGATCTTGCTGTGGGCCGATTTGCCTGGGGAGCGGCAGATGGGCTTGATGGATGCGCTGCCGCTCGGTTCGGTCCTCGCGCAGTCGGCGGCCCATCACGGCAGCGCCGAGAGCACACCGCCCGAGGTGTTCGACACCGGCGAAGCAGGCAAAGCGACCCGACTCTTGCTCATTTCGGTCGGAGGCCGTAATCCCTTCGGCCATCCGGCGCCCCGCGTGCTCACCGCCGCAGGTTCAGCTGGATGGGAGGTGGTTCGGACCGATCGCGACGGTACGGCGTTCTTGCGGTTCGCGAAAGAAGGCTGGAGCCTGTGGACCACGCGGACCGGTCGCCGGCTTGCGGCGCCGGCCGGTCATTCTTGAGAGTGGACGGACAGCGTGGTATAAAGGGCATTCCCACCAGCGGCCCGGCCGCCCGGCGGTCGGAAAAATGTTTGGCCAACCATGAACATGGGAGAAGCCGATGGAGATCCAGGGCTCATCCAGTCCGCAGACCGGCTCCGAGGAGGCATTCCTCGGGCTTTCGTCACTTGGCCTCAAACCGGATTTCAGTGGAAAGGTCCGTGAGATCCTCGATCTGGGGGACCAGCTCTTGCTGGTTGCCACCGATCGGATCTCCGCCTTCGACCACGTGATGCCGAATCCCATCCCCGGACGCGGCCGGGTGTTGGGTCGGATCGCCGCGTTCTGGTTCCGTGGTCTGGAGGAGATCATCCCGACCCACTTCGTTACCAACGACGCGGCTGAGTTTCCAGGTGAACTCAAGGACCATGCAGCGGCTCTCAGCGGTCGTGCAATGCTGGTGAAGAAGGCTCAGCGCATCGACATCGAGTGTATCGTGCGCGGCTACCTGGCCGGCTCGGGGTACGGTATCTATCGGGAGACCGGCGAGATCAACGGTGTGCCGCTTCCCGAGGGGTTGAAGGAGTACGAGCAGTTGCCCGAACCGATCTTCACGCCCACGACGAAGGCCGAGGAGGGGCACGACGAATCGATCAGCTATGAGGATATGGCCTCGCGGGTGGGCAGCGAACTGGCGGCTGCGCTGAAGCGGGCCAGTTTGGAAATCTACTCGCGCGGCGCGGCCTATGCGCAGAGACGTGGGATCGTGATCGCCGACACCAAGTTCGAGTTCGGTATTTTGAATGACAAGCTCGTCGTCATCGACGAGGTGCTGACGCCCGATTCCTCCCGGTTCTGGCCGGCGGAGTCGGTGGAGTTGGGCAAGAAGCCGGTTAGTCTGGACAAGCAGTTCCTGCGCGACTACCTGCTTTCGACCGACTGGGACCGGAACTCGCCGCCTCCGGAGATTCCCAACGACATCATTACGAGGACCAGCGAACGCTACCAACTCGCCGAGCGGCTCCTTGTTTCCGGCGCCGCGCGCCCGAGTTGGTAAGAAGAGACGGTTCGCCAAAAGGCGGGAGGCGGGCGCGAGCGCGTCACTTGCGCCCGCGGGGGCATGTCTCCTGGACTGGATGCCCCTATCACCTCAGGGAGGAGGCCGCGTGATCAAGGTCAAGCGCGCATTGCTGTCGGTCTATGACAAGACCGGAATCGTAGAGTTTGCCCAAATCCTCACGCGACTGGGCATTGAGATCCTATCCACGGGGGGGACGGCCCGCGCGCTGAGTGAAGCCGACGTGCCGGTCACCCCCCTGGAGTCGTTGACTGACTTCTCGGACCTCTTCGAAGGGCGGGTAAAGACCCTCACGCCGCAGGTGCATGGTGGTCTCTTGATGCGCCGGGATCGGGCCGAGGACCGGGAGCAGGCCGAGGCTCACGGCATCACGCCGATCGATTTGCTCTGTGTGAATCTCTACCCGTTCCGCGAAACTGTGCGCGACCGTGGTGAGGACCGCGATGCGTGTGTCGAGATGATCGACATCGGCGGACCGGCGATGCTGCGCGCGGCGGCGAAAAACCACGCGCAGGTGGTTATCGTCAGCCAGCCTGAGCACTACGAAGCGGTCGTGCGTGCCCTGGAGGAGAACGAAGGGGGGGTGCCCGTGCCGCTGGCCGCGCGTCTAGCGGCCGAAGTGTTCTCCCAGACCGGTTCCTACGACGCGTCCATCTTCCGGTACCTCTATGAGCAGTCCGGGCTACCGCGATACTGGGTTAGCGGTGGAGAGCGAATGCAGCGGCTGCGCTACGGCGAGAATCCGAACCAGCAGGCGGCCTGCTTCCGGACAGGCGAGGCCTTCTGGTCCGAGTTCGAACAGCTTCAGGGCAAGGAGCTCTCCTACAACAATCTCGGCGACCTGTGGGCGAGCTGGAACTGCCTGCGGGAATTCGCGGGCGGTGAAGATGCCGCCTGCGTGGTGGTCAAGCACGCCACGCCCTGCGGGGTAGGCCTCGGACCGAATGTCGCGAGCGCCTTCGCGCGGGCCCGCGACGGGGATGCGCTGTCGGCTTTCGGCGGTGTCGTCCTGCTCAACCGCCCGGCCGATCTGGCCGTGGCCGAGGCGATGGGAGCGATGTTCCTCGAGGTCGTCGGGGCTCCCGCCTGGAGCGCGGACGCGCTGGCGGCGCTCAAGAAGAAGAAGAACCTTCGTATGCTGCAATTGCCAGCGCTCGCCGACGAATCCCGGGCCGCATCCGCTGGCGGGGCCTGGGCCTACAAGTCCATCGGCGAGGCGGTGCTCGTACAGAGCCCCATGCCCGCGCACGAAGGCACCGGTTCGTGGAAATGCGTGACCGAACAGGCCGGCGATGAGGCCACTCTGGCCGAGCTGGACTTCGCCTGGCGAGTATGTCGCCACGTTCGTTCGAACGCGATCGTTCTTACGAAGGAGCGCCAGACGATCGGACTGGGCGGGGGTCAGACGAGTCGCATCGACGCCATGGACGTGGCCCTTCTGAAGGCTCGCCGCTGTGAACACGATCCGCGCGGGGCCGTATTGGCCAGTGACGCGTTCTTCCCCTTCCGCGACGTGGTCGATCGCGCCGCCCGGGCCGGGGTGCGGGCGATCGTGCAACCGGGTGGTTCGGTGCGCGACAAGGACAGCGTAGCCGCCTGCAACGAACAGGGCGTGGCCATGTACTTCACCGGCACGCGCGTATTCATGCACTGATGGCAGGGTTGTTCCGCGCAAGGCGCGCAAGAAGTGAACGTCTCGCAGCGAATGCGCTGCGCAGCGAGGGCGCCCGGACCATCCTCCCAGCGGCCGCAGGGCTGCTTGCGGCCCTGATCCTGGGCGTGGGTGCACCGGGCGCCCTGGCCGAGCTCGGCGACGGGGTCGCGGCGGATGCGGTGAATGATGCTGCGGTCGACGCCGTGGTCGCGCCGGGTTCCAGGGTTCCGCCGGACGGTGCGGTCACGGAGGTCACCCCGTTCGCCGTGGTTGCCGCGGGCGAGGCCGATTCCTTGCGGCGCGAGGTTCGCCTGGCGCGCATCCTGCAAGACCCGGGGCGGCTCGCGCGCGCCGAGTACGGCCAGCGCGCTTTTCTGGAACGGAGTGCTGCGGCGATGACCGGTGCAGCGGCAGAGGTCTCCGTTGCCGATCTTCACTCGACCCTGAGGCTGCTCCTGGAGGATCGACATCCGTCCCTGGCCGCCGATCTGGTCGACCGATATCTGACCCGGCGGGCTCAATGGGATCCGGCGGGCGAGCTTTCGTTCTGGTTCGGTTTGGTAGCGCACGAGCATGAACGCTACGACACGGCGGTCGAGCTCTGGACCGGTCCGATGCACCCCCTGTTACGGCCCTATGCCGATTGGCTCTCGATTCGGGCACTCGACGAGCTGGCTCCCGAGCGCGTCGGTGCCCGGGCGTGCTCGCTGCTGCACGCCGTACCACGGCATCGGTTCCGTGACTTGCTGGCCCTGAGGGCGGGCCGCGCTCTGGTCGAGCGACAGGCCGGTGCTGAGGAAGCCAGCTGGTTGAGGGCGTGGACCGAGGAGAGGGGGTCGCATAGTTCGATGGGGGCGCGGGGGCTGACACTCCTGGCGGAGGTTGCGCATCAGCAAGGGCAACACGAGGTCTTCGAACAGCTGTTCGCCACGGCTTCGGGAGCTGGGGGGGTTCACGGCGAAGAGGCCAGACTCCGCTGTAAACAGGCCCGCCGGTTGCTGAGCGGCTCGGGCGAACTCGAGGATGCAGTTCTCATCGGAGCGCTCGAGAGCCTGGCCCGGCACGGGCCGGGGCGCGAAGCGCTCGGGTTCTGGCGGGAGCGCGCGAGCCGGTTGGGCCGGGAGGACAGCCTGCGAGTGGGGCGCCTGCTTCTCGGACGGCTCTACGGCGATGGGTGCCACGAGGAGCTACTGGATCTGTGCCGGTCATTGAGCCACAGCCGGGATGGCGTGCTGTGGCAGCGCGCGTTGGTCGTGGCCGGACGAGTACACCGCCGTTTGGGCGAGCGCGACGGGTTGGTTCGGTCATGGAAGGCGGCCGCCGGGTGGGATGATCCGCGGCCCCTGGAACTCGCCCAAGACGCCGACCAGGACGTCGACGGAGGCCCTGCGGGGGGCACCGAGCAAGGCGCCGACCAGAGTGCTTGTGTGAGCGTGGGAATAGACGCCCAGATGGCCGCCCAGGCACTGTGGGAGCTTGGCCGGGAGCTCGAAGATCTGCGCGAGTGGGCAGCCGCGGATTCAGCCTTCACCCGTCTGGCCGAATGGTACCCCGCCGATGGAAACGCTCGCGAGGCCCGGCTGCGGGCTGCGCTGTGCCGCGATTCGGCCGGACGGAGGGCGGAAGCCTTGGCTGCTCTGGCCGCGCTGTGCGCGCAAGCCAGCGATAGGTTCGTCGGAAGTCCCTGCTTCTGGCAGGCGCTCCTCGAAGGCAAGGATGCCGACAGCGTCCTCGCCGCCAGGGCCGCCGCCGAGTACCGCCCGGGATTCCATGCCTTGCGAACCGCCGAGGCGCTGCGATCCGGATTCTGGCCACCGTCTCCCTCGGCTGATTCGCTCTTCTGGCGTCGCCTCTCGGAGCAGGTGCAGGTCTCGCAGCCGGCCGGGCCAGAGTCCGCTCCGTCGCAGCCGATCCAGCCAGAGTTCGCTTCGTCGCAGCCGATCCAGCCAGAGTTCGCTTCGTCGCAGCCGTCCGGGCCGCAACGCTCCTGCCGAGAACTTGCCTGGCCTCCGCCCCCCGGTCGGGCGCTGCGCAGTGAGGCCGAGGCGCGGCGGATCGTCGAGATGATCGACGGCCACCCTATGGCTGAGGCCGGCATGTTGATGCGGGCCTTCGGATACCGCACCTGGGCTCGGGATCTATGGCGCGACTTGCCCGGCTACAATGCGCTCGATGACCGCGGACGCGCCGCACTGTATCGGGCGTTGGGAGACTTCCCGCGCTCGATCCTGATGGGGCTGCGGCTGGGTGACGTGCTGCCCGAACGGTATCCCATGGGCTTCCTGACAGATGTCTACGAGGCCGGCCGGAGCGCTGGACTGACACCGGTGTTTTTGCTGGCCGTCATGCGCCAGGAATCGATGCTAGACCCGACGGGCCGGTCGTCCGCCGGGGCGCGGGGCCTGATGCAGTTGATGCCGGGCACCGCCCGGCGGTTGGCCGACGAGGGGGGGCTGTTCGACTACGAACTCGAACGTCCGAGAGACAACCTGATGCTCGGCGCCGCCCATCTGCGCGAGCTCCTGGACCGGGTGGACGGTGCGGTGCCGATGGCGCTAGCGGCCTACAACGCCGGCTGGGAGAACGCCTTGCGGTGGTTGCCGCCAGAGGAAGCCCCCCCGGAACTCTCTGGCTGGGACGCTTACATAGAACGGATCACCTACGGCGAGACCCGGCGGTTCGTCAAGAGCGTCCTGATGCATTACTGGAGCTATCTGCGGGGCTACGCCTGGGGACTTTCGTTCCCGACTGGGGTAGAAGAGGATCGGGAAGTGATCCCGGCCCGGCCCGGATCCTAGCGAGCCAGTAGTCCGTGCGCGGGCCGGGGCGAATTGATTGGAGCCGACGGCCGGGTGGGTCCATCCTGCACCCCTGGGATCGCCCGGGTTGACCTGCCGCCGAGGTTTAGGCACTGTCGTCCACGGTTGGTCGGTGACAGGCGCCCGGGATGGAAAGACACTCCATGAGATGGTTTGGAGAGATGGGACGTAAGGCAGTACATCTGGCTGCCATTGCGATCCCCTTCGGGCTCTATGTGCTGCCTCTCTCAGTGGGACGGCACATTCTGCTGGTGCTGACGGTCACGAGCTTCACCATCGACCTGGTGCGGCTCAATGAGCCGCGTGTGCGGACGTTCTTCTACATTTTCTTTGGTCGACTGATACGCGACCATGAACGGTTCAACCTGCTGGGGTCGACCTACCTGTTGCTCTCCAGCCTGATCTGTGCGTACGCCTTCTCGAAACCGGTCGCCGTCGCCGCGCTCACGTTCCTGATCGCGGGGGACACGGTCGCCGCTCTGATCGGTAGGTGGATTGGGCGGGTGCGCATTTTTGGTAAGACACTCGAGGGCAGCCTGGCCTGCTTCGCCGTCTGTTTGGTGGCGGGCTGGCTGATTCCGGAGCTGACGCTCACACAGGCACTCGCGGGCGCGGCGATGGCCACGCTGGTCGAGTTGCTGCCGGTGCCCCTGGACGACAACCTGAGGATTCCCCTCGCGGCCGGCTTTACGATGACCCTGATAGGGTAGCGCCGCCGGTGCAAAGATCTTGAATCGCACAGTGCGGCTTTGCTAGCGTCTCCGGCGCCCTGCTCCGAGAGGTGGGCGGGCGTTTGTCTTCACAACGCAGAGAAAGCACTATGATTGGAAAGCTCAGATCGGTTGCCAACAAGGCCCTGACCTCGGTCTTCGGCACACAGTACGAGCGCAATGTCAAATCGCTCCGCCCGGTTGTTGAGCAGATCAACGAGGCTTGCGAGCGCCTGACCGAGCTGTCGGAAGAGGACCTGGTGGCGCATACCGAGCACTTTCGCGAGCGTCTGGCCGCGGGTGAGACGGTCGACGATCTGCTGGTCGAAGCTTACGCCGTGGTCAAGGAGGCCTGCCGGCGCAACGTGGGGCGTTCCTGGACCGTTGCCGGCCACGAGATGCCCTGGGACATGGTGCCCTATGATGTTCAGATCATGGGCGCGATCGTCTTGCACGAAGGCAAGATCGCCGAGATGGCCACCGGCGAAGGGAAGACCCTGGTCGCCGTCTTGCCGCTCTATCTGAACGCCCTTCCAGGCAAAGGCTGCCACCTCGTCACCGTCAATGATTACCTCGCCAAGCGCGACAGCGAGTGGATGGGTGGGATTCTGCGCTATCTGGGCCTCACGGTGGGCTGTATCCACCACGACATGGACAGCGCTGCCCGGCGCCAGGCCTACGGCTGCGATGTCACCTACGGGACGAACAATGAGTTTGGTTTCGACTACCTGCGCGACAACATGGCCGTCCGCAGCGCCGACCAGGTGCAGCGGGGCCATCACTTCACCATCGTTGACGAAGTCGACTCGGTTCTGATCGACGAGGCCCGGACGCCACTCATCATCTCCGGTCCGGTGGCCAGCTCGCACCAAAACTACGATGCCCTGCGCAACCCGGTCGACGGGCTGGTCCGTGCGCAGAATGTGTTGGCCGGCCGGATGATCGCCGAAGCCACCGAGCTCTTCGATCAGGCCGCCGAGGAGACCGATCAGCGCAAGGCGGCCGACCTCGAGTACCAGGGCGGGACGCGTCTGCTGCAGGTCCAGCGCGGTGCGCCCAAGAACAAGCGGTTCCTGAAGCTCCTGGCCGACCGGAATCTGAAGCCCCTGCTGCACCGGATCGAGTCCGACTACATGCGAGACAAGCGGCTGCACGTCTTGGACGAGGATCTCTACTACGCGATCGACGAAAAAGAGCACTCGATCAACCTCTCCGACAAGGGCCGCGCGCAGCTTTCCCCGAAGGACCCCGATTACTTCACGCTGCCCGACCTGGCCTCGGCCATGGGCGGGATCGACGAGGACGAGTCGCTCGATCCGAAACAGAAGGCGGCCAAGAAGGAAGAGATCCACCTCGGCTACGCCAAGAAGTCCGACGAACTCCACACGATCAACCAGCTGCTGCGCGCCTTCTGCCTCTACGAGCGCGACAACGAGTACGTGGTGCAGGACGGCAAGGTGATGATCGTCGACGAGTTCACCGGCCGCCTGATGCCGGGCCGGCGCTTCAGCGAGGGGTTGCACCAGGCGCTCGAAGCCAAGGAGAAGGTGCGTGTCGAGGGCGAGACACAGACCTGGGCCACGATCACCCTGCAGAACTACTTCCGGCTCTATGACAAGCTCTCGGGCATGACCGGCACGGCAGAGACCGAGGCCGGGGAGTTCTTCCAGATCTACAAGCTCGATGTGGTCGTCATTCCCACCAACGAGCCGATCCGGCGACAGGACTACAACGACCAGGTCTTTCGAACCCGGCGAGAGAAATACAACGCGATCGTCGACGAGATCGAGCGTGTGCACCAGGCGGGTCGGCCCGTGCTGGTCGGTACGGTGTCGGTGGAGGTCTCCGAGACGATCAGCCGGATGCTGAGGCGCCGCAAGATCAACCAGTCGGTCCTCAACGCCAAATTCCACCAGAGCGAGGCCGAGATCGTTCGTGAGGCGGGCCGGGCCGGTGCGGTGACGATCGCCACCAACATGGCCGGCCGCGGTACCGACATCAAGCTCGGCCCGGGCGTGGTCAAAGGACGTCACTGCTTGATCGACACGCCGCAGGGGCAGGGGGACTGCGATTTCCCGGACTCGGCCCAGGAGTGCATAGCCGACATGCCGTGCGGGCTGCATATCGTCGGGACCGAGCGCCACGACAGCCGTCGCATCGATCGCCAGCTCCGCGGTCGCGCCGGCCGCCAGGGCGATCCGGGGTCGAGCCGCTTCTTCCTCTCGCTCGAGGACGACCTGATGCGCCTGTTCATGCCCGAGCGCATGAGTGGCTTGATGGAGCGCATGGGCGTCGAAGATGGCGAGGTGATCGAGCACGGCATGGTCACCAAGGCCATCGAGCGCGCCCAGAAGAAGGTCGAAGAGCGCAACTTTGAAATTCGCAAGCATTTGCTTGAATACGATAATGTAATGAATCAACAGCGCGAGGTCATCTACGGAATTCGCAATCAGATCCTGCAGGGCGACGACTTGAAGGAGGAGATCCTCTCGCTGATCGACGAGGCCGTCGAATCCCGCCTGGCACCGCTGGTGGCGGCCGGCAAAGACAATAAGGATCTGGAACTTACCGAGGAAGATTCACGCGCGTTGCGGGAAGCTCTCGACGAGTTGGAGCGGATCTTCCTGACTCCGTTCCCCCTCATGCCTGATCAGCTCGAGGAAGGCGCGGATCCGGTCGAACGAGGAATCGAGATCGGGCGGCAGGTCCACGCCGATCGCGAGACGCTCTGGGGAGAACCGATCATGCGCGAGGTGGAGCGCCACGTCTACCTGCGCATGATCGACGACAAGTGGAAGGACCATCTCTACGAGATCGACTTGCTGCGAGGGGGCATCGGCCTACGGGCGTATGGCCAGAAGGACCCACTGCAAGAGTACAAGGGGGAGGCCTTCAAGCTGTTCGAAGGTTTGATGGGGCAGATTTCCGAGGGAACTTTGCGCATGCTCTTCCGGGTACAGCTTCAAGGCCAGGCCCCACCGGAGCCTCAGCGCCAGAGTCCCGCCGGCCAGGCCGTCCACGCGGCCCCCGGGGGCATGCAGTCGTTGGCTCCAACGGGGGCGCAGGGCGCAGCGGGCCCCGGCGCTGCGGGAGGTGGCGGCGGAGCAGTTGCCGGCGCGGCGGGAGCGGGCGGAGCCGCTTCGGGTGCCGGACGCGGGGCGGCGCGCCAGGGTCCGACCGGCGGACCGGTGGCGGGACCCACCGGCGCGCCCATGGCCGGCCCGGTGGGGGCACCGATGGCTGGTCCCGGAGGGCGGGCCGGTGCACCCCAGGGGCCCCCACGGCCAGGGACGGTCCGGCGCGCGGACGATAAGGTCGGGCGCAACGACCCGTGCCCATGCGGCAGCGGGAAGAAGTACAAGAAATGCTGTGGTCGCAGCAGCTGACGGCATAGGCCCTGCCCGGGCACGGAACAGCGCTGCCCGGAAGCCGAGCGGCGTTGCCCACAAGCCGAGCGGCGTTACCCAGAAGTCGAGCGGCGTCATTCGCAAACGGGACGACACCGCCGTGAGGATGCAAAGCGACCCTTCTGACCCTTCTGGAGGAGAAGCATGCGCAAAGGGCTCATTATCGTCGAGTCCCCCGCGAAGGCGCGGACGATCACCCGCATGGCCGGCAAAGGTTATCAGGTTCTGGCCTCGAACGGCCATGTGCGTGATCTGCCCAAGAGCAAGCTAGGGGTCGACCTGGAGAACGGCTTCGAGCCCCACTACGTCACGATCCGGTCGAAGAGCAAGGTCATCAATCAGTTGCGGGAGAAGGCCTCCAACGTCGACGAGATCTACTTGGCTCCCGACCCCGATCGCGAGGGAGAGGCCATTGCCTGGCACCTGATGGAGGTTCTCAAGCAGAGCAAGCGACCATTCCGCCGGCTCGTATTCCATGAGATCACCGAGCGGGCGATCCAGGAGGCTCTGGCATCTCCGCGGGAGATCAATATGGACAAGGTCAACGCGCAGCAGGCTCGCCGCGTGCTCGACCGTCTCGTGGGCTACCAGCTCTCGCCGGTTCTGTGGAAGACGATCCGCTACGGACTGAGCGCAGGACGGGTGCAGTCGGTGGCGTTGCGGCTGATCGTGGACCGGGAGGCCGAGATCGCTGCCTTCACCCCCGAGGAGTACTGGACGATTCATGCGGTGGTCTCCGACGGCGGCGCAGCCAGCATGGAAATGGGCCTCGTGTCGTGGGAGGGGGCCAAGCCGCGTCTCAAGAACGAACAAGAAGCCCAGGCGGTGCTCGACCGCTTGGCGGACAAGCCGCTGACGATCCAGTCGATCGCGACGAAGCGGCGGCGCCGGAATCCGTCAGCGCCCTTCATTACCAGCACCCTCCAGCAGGATGCCTTCCGGGCTTTGCGCTTCAGCAGCAAGAAGACGATGCAGATTGCGCAGGAGCTCTACGAAGGACTCCCGATTGGGGAGGAGGGCACCGTCGGGCTCATCACCTACATGCGTACCGACTCCACCCGGATCGCCGATGAGGCGATCGGGGAAGTGCGCGGCTTCATCGAGTCGACCTTCGGGCAACGCTACCTCCCCGAGAAGCCGAACGTCTATCGCAAGAAGACTCGGTCGCAAGACGCCCACGAGGCCATCCGGCCCACCAGCTCGAGCCGTTCGCCCGAAGCGCTCGCCAGGTACCTCAGCGCGGATCAGCTCAAGCTCTATCGCTTGATTTGGAACCGGTTCGTGGCAAGCCAGATGCGCCCCCAGGAGCTGGATATCACTACTGTCGACGCCGGCGCCGCCGAAGGCATCTTCCGCGCCACCGGGCGGGTGGTCGCCTTCGACGGTTTCACCCGACTCTACGAGAGCAGCGACCGCGGGGCGAATCGGGAGCGCAAGGGCGGCAACGAGAAGAATGGCGACGAGGAGAAGTTGGTTGATTTGCTGCCGGGGTTGAGAGAGGGGCAGGCGCTTGCGGTCAACGAACTGCGCAAGGACCAGCACTTTACCGAGCCGCCCCCGCGCTATTCGGAGGCATCGCTCATCCGAGCTCTGGAGGAGAATGGGATCGGCCGGCCGAGCACCTACTCGACGATCGTCAGTACGATCCTGACACGGGACTACGTCCGTCGCGACAAGGGACGTCTATTCCCAACGGACCTGGGAGTGACGGTGACGGGTCTGCTGGTCGAGAACTTCGAGCGCATCATGAATGTCGACTTCACCGCGCACATGGAAGAGGAGCTCGACTCGGTCGAGGCCGGCCAGGACGCGTGGGAGAAGGTGGTGCGCGAATTCTATGAGCCCTTCGCCGCGAGTCTGCACGTGGCCGAGAGCAAGGTGAAGGAACTCAAAGCCTCGGTCCAAGTCGAGACCGACCAGGTCTGTTCCGAGTGCGGGGCCAAGATGGTGCGCAAGTTCGGGCGCAATGGCCCTTTCCTGGCCTGTTCGCGCTATCCGGAGTGCAAGCACACGGAGCCGCTGAGCGAGGATGAGAAGCCCAAGCCTACCGACCATCCGTGTCCTACCTGTGGCACTCCGATGATGATTCGAACCGGCCGTTACGGCCGGTTCCTGGCCTGCAGCCGTTACCCGGACTGCAAGACCACCCTGCCCGTGCCCGTGGGGGTCGACTGCCCTGAGGAAGGCTGCGCGGGCAAGCTCGTGGAGAAACGCACACGTGGTGGACGGGTGTTCTATGGTTGCGATGCCTACCCGAAGTGCAGGTATGCCCTCTGGGACCTGCCCGTGAACCGGCCGTGTCCCGCCTGCGGCCACCCGTTCATGGTGGCGAAAGAGACTCGCCGCGAAGGGCCCCACTACGCATGCCCGAAGTGCAAGATCCACGTTCCACGGGAACACGAAGAGGAAGAGGCGAGCTAGGACGGAAGCCCGAGACGTGACACGGCGAGGGACCCGAGTCCTGGACCCGAGGTGTGGACCCGAGGTGTGGACCCGAGGCGCGGACCCGAGGCGCGGACCCGAGGGGCGGACCCGAGGCGTGGACCCGAGGCGTGGACCCGAGGCGTGGACCCGAGGCGCGAGCATGGAGACGACCGACGCTACCCTGCGGGCCGCAGTGAGCGGTTTCGAACGTCAGCTCCGGCACCTGGAAGGCCGCAGTGAGCGCACGATTACGGCCTACCTTGCCGATCTTGCTGGCTTCTTTGCGTTCCTGTGCGAACGCACCGGCCGGCCGGCAGCGCTGGGGGATCTCGACGCGGCCCACCTCCAGCTGTGGATGGCCGCCCAGCATGCCAGCGGCGCTCGGCCGCGCAGCATTCAGCGTCGGCGCAGCGCACTGCGGCGATTCCTGGACTATCTGGTGCGTGCCGATCTCGCGCTCGAGAACCCCGCCCAAGCACTTCCGGCCCCGAAAGTGGGACGGAGCTTGCCGCGCAGCCTGTCGAGCGAGCGTCTGGTGGCGCGCCTGGAAGAACTCGCCGGGGGGGAGGACCCCATCGAGTTGCGCGATTGGACGATTTGCGAACTACTCTACGGTACGGGGCTACGCGTCTCCGAGCTAGCGGCCTGCAACCTGCCCGATCTGGACTTGAGGCGTGGGTGGCTGAGAGTGCGGGGGAAGGGCGCCCGCGAGCGTGTGGTTTGCTTTGGCCAAGCCGCGCAGGGAGCGCTTCGCATCTACCTCAAGGCACGGGGTCGGCTGCGGGAGGGGCATCGGCCGGGGCATCGATCCGGATATCAAACCGGACATCAATCCGGACATCTGCTCGAACATCAGCCTGGACACGCTGCCGGCGAGGTCGAGGAAGCTCTCCTGTTGAATGCCCGCGGAACCAGGCTCTCGGTGCGTTCGATCCAGCGCATCGTCCAGCGCCGCCTATCCGACCCGGTGCTCGGTGAGGTGCACCCCCACCTGTTGCGTCACAGCTTCGCAACCCACATGCTCGACCGCGGCGCGGATCTACGGGCGATTCAAGCGTTGCTCGGCCACCGCAGCCTCAACACGACCCAGCTCTACACGCACCTCTCCACGGCACAGCTACGCCGCGCCTTCGACCAGGCCCACCCGCGCGCGGAAGGCTCTCCTTCCTGCGCGCCGTCGGTCACCAGACCCTAGGGCCGACATCGGTCGAGCCCCCAGCACCCCGCGCGCATGCCACCCGTGCCCCGCGTGCATACCGAACGATCCAGTTGATTCCCGTTGGATCACCGCTGGTCTGAAGACTTGGCACGGGCGAATCGCGTAAGTCCCTATGTGGCAATCAATTGGCCTTGGATTCCGGAATCGTGCGCTAATTGCTTGTGATAAAGTGACTTGCGGCGTGTTCGTTGGTCGATGCTTCGTGCGGGCCAAGCGGGAATGGAGAACGCGAATAACCGCAGCGGCGCGTCTGAACCCGGGCTGCTGGGCACCCATACCTGTCGCTGGGAGCGCCACGAAATCCGTTGGTGACGCTCTATGCGGGAGAATGGGTGGAAAAAAGCTCCGTGCTGGGCCTAGTACCCCCTGTTCGACCGGGGTGCGAAGTTGGTAGATTCGGTAGGCCGATCCCATGGCGCGAAGGGCGCGGTGGAGGTGGGGCAGGAGAGGTAACGTGGTTCCAAGATCCAGTCAGCAAGGCAAGTACGACATTCCATCTGGCGCCGGCTCTCAGGGCGGTCAAGCGTTAGAGCGCCTCCGTCACCAGCCGCGCATTGGCGAGTCCCCAGGCGAGCACACATGCGACCACGCCGGCAAGCACACACGCGACCACGCCGGCAAGCACACATGCGACCACGCCGGCAAGCACACATGCGACCACGCCGGCAAGCACACACGCGACCACGCCGGCAAGCACAC
>CAZNJE010000005.1:0-76 GCA_964573295.1 uncultured bacterium
CACTTTTCAAGTTCTAATTGCTCGAATCACCCCGTTTTCATGCAACTGCAGGGTCAACACGCAGTGCTCGAATCCT
>CAZNJE010000005.1:176-31101 GCA_964573295.1 uncultured bacterium
CGGCTGCCTGCTCCGCGTCAAAGCGTGATGCTCGAATCCTCGGCTGCCTGCTCCGCGTCAAAGCGTGATGCTCGAATCCTCGGCTGCCTGCTCCGTGTCAAAGCGTGATGCTCGAATCCTCGGCTGCCTGCTCCGTGTCAAAGCGTGATGCTCGAATCCTCGGCTGCCTGCTCCGCGTCAAAGCGTGATGTTCACATCCTCGCCTGCCCGCGCGGCTCTAGAGCGTGGCGCTCAGATTCTCGATGAACGCCTTGGCGTAGTCGCTGCTTGGCATGGCCGACTCGAGGATCCGCGCCGCCATCGGCAGGGCCTCGTTGGCCGGCACGCAATAGCCCATCTCGTTGAAGCGGGCGCGCAGCTTGGCTACCTCGTCCTTGACCGTCTCGTTGCGGATGATGCAGTCGGCCATCAGCTGGGCGAGCGGCTCGAAGTCGGCTTCCTTCATGCCGAAACGGGTCATCTCGGGCGTGCCGAGCCGCAGACCGCTCGAGTCCAAGAACGACTCGTCATCCGGCAGAGCCTGGTAGTTGCAGACGATGTTGTTCTCTTCGAGACGACGGGCGATGTCCATGCCGGCCCCGTGCTCGGAGACCCGCAGCAGCACCTGGTGGGTCTCGGTGTATCCGTCGGCGGGATCGCCCTGCACGTCGAGGCCGGCCTTCTTGAGCGCCTGCGCGAAGGCCTTGGCGTTCTTGATGACCTGTGTCTGATAGTCCTGCTTGTAGGCGTTCATCTCGTAACCGGCCATCAGCAATCCTAGCAGCGTGCCCAGATGATGATTGCTGGTCGATCCGGGGAAGACCCGGCTCTTGATGTCGAGCCACAGCTTCGACAGCGGCGTCTTCTTCTCGATCGAGGAGGCGATGATTCCGCGCTGGGGGCCGAAGAAGGTCTTGTGCGTGGAGCCGGTCACGATGTCGGCTCCCTCGGCGAACGGCTCCTGGAAGGTTCCATAGAGCCCTAGGACGTGGGCCATGTCGTACATGATGATCGGCCGCGGGTCCCAATCCTTGACCGCCTCGAAGGTGAACTTCACCGGCTCGGGGTACAGGAACATGCTCTTGCCGAAGATGATCAGTTCCGGCTTGCTGTCCGCCAGCAGGTTGCCCAGCTCGTCGGTGTCGATCTTGTAGAGATTGTCCTTGCGAATGGGGAAGTTGGTGACATTCTCCTTGCCGTCGTCGCCGCGCTCGACATAGTTGAACAGGGCGCCCATCGGCTGCGAGGACAGGTGGCCGCCCTTGGTCAGGTCGTTGTTCATGACCGAGCGGATGCGGCGCCAGGGAGCGCCCTCCTCGCTCTTACGATTGACGAAGTTGGTGACGGCCTTGAAGACCACCTCGTTGGCCATCTGGCCGCTGATCGCCCGCATCTCGGCCCGCGGGCAATCGAAGTAGGTGCACATCTGCTCGCGAGCGGCTTCTTCGATATCGCGAATGAAATCGATGCCCTGGTAGAAGTAAACCTCGTTGCCCTTCATGGTGCGGTGCTCGGCGTAGCGGCCGGCCGGATCGGAGATCTCCATCATCTTGACCAGCAGGCTCGGTGTGTTCTCTGAAGGGATCAGATTGATGCACTGGCGCTGGCGCCACAGGTTGTTGGCCACGACTCGTTCGGTGAGCTGGCGGGCTCGATCTGTCAGATTCATCCTACCCCTCCTTGCCGGTCTGGGATGCCGGCCGTCTCCACCAGGTGTCCGCGGTGGCGGATCATCCGGACGCCGCCACACGATTACATGCTTCGGAACAGGGGAGAATACCACAGGCTTCCAGCTGGACGAAAGCCAGACTGCCCGGCGGCGCGGTGGGCGAGCGCACCGGCTGCGGGCGAGGGCCCGGCAGCCGGTGAACCCACCCGCTCACGGATGGGTCAGGGTCTCTCCATCGATCCAGAAATCGCGTGGGTATAGCCGCAGGATCTTCGGAGAAGGCGGGGCCGGGCCAGGATCTGCTTCTGGTCGAGTCGCTGCGGTGGGGTCCGCCACCCTCCGGGCCTGCTCCGCAGCGGCCAAGTACCGCTCGACCGCCTGGATCTGTTCCTCCGGCCCGATCATGAAGCTGACCGCACCGGCCTCGGGAGTGGCTGCCGCCCCATAGCCCGGCACGACCGGACCCAGCACGGCGGGCAGCCGCGCAATCACCTGGTCGAGCAGGTTCCCGGCGCTCAGAGTCACCTCCGCTCCCCGGTCAGTACTCGTCTCCTGCCACTTGCGCCGGAGACCCGCCAGAGCCTCCTTGAACTCGCGCACCTTCTCCGGCGTGATGCCGTCGGCCCAGTCGGCCGCCATGGCGCGGCCACGGCGAAGATACGTGTCGCCGCCTCGGTAATCGCCGAAGCAGCCCGCGAGCGCGTAGTCGAGGTAGAACTCCTCGCTCAGCGTCGTCGGCGCATTGGCGAGGATATCGCCCACGAAGCGCAGCGTGGCTACGCCATCCCCGCAACGCTCGGCGTAGTAGGACACCAGGCCACTGCGCGTGTTGGCGCCCACCCCGTTCGAGTAGGCCAGCCCGGCTCCCCAGGTCTGCATGAAGAGACCGTGGGCGCCCGCGCCGCTGAAAATGCGCGCCGCGAGCAGATCGACCAGCCGGGAGTAGTAGCGTTGATCGTAGGACACCAGGTCGGCCGAATGAACGAAGACCGCGCTGCGCGAGGACTCCAGCCGAAGCGCGGCGTGAACGGGACGCGTCCGCGCGCCGGCGGCTATCTCGGGATAGCGGCTGCGCAAGTTGGCGGTGATGAGCATCGAGTTTGCGGGGACCGGTGGAAGAGGGTCTGCATTCCCTAGCGTGTCCAGAGCCATGTCGTCGCGCCCCGGGCTGTCGTCGTGCCCCGGGCTGTCGTCGTGCCCCGGGCTGTCGTCGTGCCCCGGGCTGTCGTCGCGTCCTGATCTGTCGTCGCGCCCCGGACCGTCGCCGCGTTCTGAGAGGCCATCGTCCGCCGGTCCGGCGGGTATCGCGGCTCCTCCAGCCAGGCGGGCCAGCAGGATCTCGAGTTGTGGGCGCAGACGATCCACGTTGCGCGTGCTCCCGGTCAGGTGAGCACGCTCGGGCCCCATTGTCAGGAGGGAGACCATCGTGGTGCGTAGGCCGGCCAGCACATCTTCAGGGGGGATCATCAGATCCTCGAGCGTCTCGCCGGCGAGCCGAATGAAGTCTTCTTCGAGCGATTCGTCGGGACAGGCTTCCAACTCGGCGCGAAGGTAGTCGGCCACCTCCGCCCGTAGGCTTGCGGCCTCGTTGGATCCGGTGGCCACGGACCTGGTGGGCTTGGCCGCTGTGCCTGCCTCCAGGGTCTCGGATTCCGGGGTCTCGGATTCCGGGATCTCGGATTCGGCTCGTGCGGCCGTTGTATCTGCCGGCAGGGCATCAATCGCTTCGTAGAGCGCCTCTCGCGTGAGGTCCTCCTCGCCCAGCGTGTCGTTCACCCACATCGCGATCGGAACGAGCGCTTGATCGGAGGGCGGCGTGTGAAGGCGCCAGCGAAGCCGTTGCAGGTTGTGTAGCCGGGTGAACATCGAGGTGGCCGAGAGCAGAACCGGCTCGTCTTGATACCGGTAGGCGCGGGCCGGGTTATCAACCCAGGTTTCTTCGGAACGTAAGGGAAGTTGCTTGATGGCGCCGATCTCGCGCGTCACCAGATCCCGCAAACGCACCAGGGCGGTCGTGTCGACCCGGGCGGCGCTGTGCATGAGCGCTTCGATCCAACCCAGGGCGGCATTGCCTTCCTCCAGTCCAAGACCGGTTCCGTAGATGGCGAACTCGACGCGCGATCCGTTTTCGCGGGGTGATACGGCGTAATCGGCGTCGAGGCGGCTCACCTCTCGTTGGAGACGTTCACGCAGTTTCTGGTGAGACAGCCAGCGGGCGGGGGCCTCGTCTCCGGCCGCATCTGGATACCAGCAGCCCAGCTCGGCAAAGGCCTGCGGCAGGATCGACAGGTAAATCCACTGAGCGGGCGCCAGTGGCGTGACGTCGAAGTAAAGCCCCAGATCGAGCATCGATGTTCGCCCGAAGCGGTTGTAGCACACCGGCACCTCGATGGGCTGGCCCGCGGCGGTCTCGAGCGCCAGCGACGTGACCCGTGAGTCGATCGTATCATCGAGGGTCATGGGCGGATCCGACAGGAAACCCGGCTTGCCGATTCCCTCCTCGATCCGGCGGAGTTCGGTGGTCTTCTTCTCGAAGTCGATCTGATAGCGGTCGAGCGCCTCCTGGGGATCGTTGGTGTCATAGCGGCCCATCAAATCGGACAGACCTTGCTCGAGGCGAGCCTGCTTCTGCTCCGCTTGCCGGGCGGGCAGATCCACATCCGGGTACGCCGCCACCATGACCGCCGGTGGGCGCAACAGACCCAATCGCTCGATCAGTTCCGCCCAAGGGTTGCCGGTGTCCAGATCGCGCAGGAGCCCGGCGCGCAGGTCCTCCTGCAACAGGTCCTTCTCGAATCCCCCCTGGCGCATCTGTTCACGCAGGTGCTGGTACCAGAAGTCCCCCGTGCCGCGGTAGCCGAATCGTGGAGGCGCCTCGGTTTGCTCGATCAAGTGTCGGTGGGTGGCCGTCAGGTAGGTGCGGATCTGTTCGTGGAAGCTCTCCAGCTCGGCGGAGCCGGGTGCCAGATTCGCGATCCAGGCCAGCCGGCGGGTGAGTACGTCTCGAACCTCGATCAACGCTTGCTCGGTCATGGCATCCGGAGAGACGCCGTCGAGCCACAGCATGGGGCAGTGTCCGGGCATGGACAAGATCCAGCCGCTGGCATCGCTGATCCCGGGGCCCACCCGGCGCGAGGCGCCATCGATGAGGTCCCGGTACAGGAGCGAGGCGTCGTCGCCGCTGTAGACATGCCAAAGGGCTTCGAGTCGGAAGAGGTCCTCGGGCGTGAGCTCGTCGAAGGGCGCCCAGCCGACCAAAACCGGCCCAGGCTCAGCGGTGTTGGCACTCGGGAATGGCAGGCGGACGATGCGGGGGGGATCGGGAGACCTCGGCGGCGGGAGCGTGGCCAGTGTGGGCCAGGACGAGTTCGAACCGGTCTCGAGGTTGATCTCGCCGTCAACCGCGGCGCCGGCCGCGGCGCCGGTCACGGGGTTGCCGGTGGCGTCGGTCGCGCCATCGACCGCGGCGCCGGTCACGGGGTTGCCAGTGGCATCGAGCGTGGCATCGGTCGCGGCGCCGGCCGCGGCACCAGCGGTTTCTTTGGCCATCCCGTTGGCGATCTTGCGCAGAATGCCGTCCAAATCGCCCAACAACAGATCCAGTTCGAAGTGGGGCGGCAGACCCAGGATCAGTCCCATGGTCTCGCCCGGACGGTAGCGGTGCGCGAAGAAGTCGCGGATGTGCTCGGGCGTCATGGTCCGCAAGGCCTCGGGTCGCCCGCCCGATTCCAGGCCCAGGGGATGGCCCGCGCCGTAGAGAAGCCGGCGCGCCTCGCTCCAGACGATCGTGCCGGGCTTCTCGAAGCTGCTCAACATCTCCAGATAGACGGTGCCCTTCTCGGCGAGCTTCAGCCCGCCCTCCTCGGCAGGCAACACGCCCCAGTGGGCGACTTCACGGCGGATCTCCTCGTCGGTGACGTCGGGATCGACGATCGCATCCAAGAACCGGTAGATCAGCTCCAGAAACGACTGGCGGCCACCGGCCGTGTGGAAGTGATAGAGTGTCTTGTCCCGATGGGTGGAGGCCGAGCTCGATCCCATCGACATGTCCAGCAGCAGGGCGGCGTAGCGTGCCTTGCGGCCCTTGCCCAGCACCAGGTGTTCGGCGGTATGGGGTGCGCCGCGGTCGGACACCGGTGGGGTCTCGATCCAGATCATGGCCTGGGGGATCGAGTCGAACGAGAGCAGGTCGATGGGCATGCCGGTGGGCTCGTGTATGAACCGCATCCCGGCCGGGAGGCCTTCGACCCCGGTGTAACGGGCCTCGGCCCTGAAGCTTCCGATGCGATCGCCGTCGGCCAGGGCGGCCAGGGCGGCCATGGTGCCGGATCTCGCATGAACGGCCCGCCCGGTTGGTACGTCTTGGGGGTGGGCGAGTGTGCCGGCGGGGGTGACCGCGAAAAGCGCTAGCATGAACAGCGTAAGCACAAGCAATCCCAGCGGGGAGCATGCGCCAAGCGCCACGGTGATAAGGGTCGGTGGGCGGAATGTACGCGAGTTTGAGATGCGCCCCATCAGGCTCCTCGTCCAATCGGTTATATATGTGTTGCGCGGGCTCGATGATGGACGCCCGCGCGAGTGCATGTAAGGGTATAGTTGAGACTGGGGTTTGTTTGCAATCTCAACCCGTCGCGCGGAGTCGTCTTTCCGCCCGCAACTCGTCCTACCAGCGTGCGTAGGGGAGCCGGTGGGGCAGGGAGGCCGGGCCCGGCAGGCTGGAGCTTCACGGGGCGGGCAACCGGAGGAGGGGGATCGATGCGACAGGGTGAAGCGAAGTCTGCCGTGGAACGAGTGTATTCGGGCCGTTCAGACAGGGGTACTGTTTGGACGGCGGTTTTGTATCTGCCTGTTATGCTGCTGTTTATGGCCGGATTGCCCCTCGGTGTGCCCGGCGATGCTGGGACCGTGGCCTGGGCCGAGGCCCAAACCGATGCCCGCGACGGGGTTCGGGAAGAGACGGTTGACGGCGTGCGATGGGTTCACAACCCCAACCAGCCCGAGGGTGGACGCGTGGCCTTGGAGCTCGAGGAGCGCTGGCGCGTGGGCGGGCCGGACTCCGATGAGATCTTCGGCGCGATCGCCGGCGTGGTGCGGACCGACGAAGGCCACATCGCGGTGCTCGACAACCAGCTGTGCGAGATTCAGCTCTTCAGCCGGGACGGAGAACCCCTGCAGACCGTGGGCGGGCGCGGTGAGGGGCCGGGCCAGTTTCAGCAAGGGATCGGCTTGACCACGATGCCCGGCGGTGGACTTGGCGTGGTGCAGTCGTTCCCGGGCAAGCTGATCGCCTACTTCCCCGACGGCACGCCGGCCGGCGAGATCGTGCCCCGCCTGGCCGCCGAGGCCAGCCCCCAAAGCTTCTTGGTGGCCTACCGCGCGCACCGGGCGGGCGAGCGGCTGGTGATGGCCTGTATGGATCAGGTCTTCGGACAGGACGGCATGCAACAGCATCACATGCTCGGCATCTTCGAGCTCGACGGCGCGCTGGCGGTCGAGCTGTGGAGCGAACGGGACAAGGTGGACATGTCGCGTGGCTATCCGATGGATGAAACCGCCATGACCCGCTACAGCGAACGGGTTCTCGGACGCGACGACGGCGCCGTGGTGGCGGTCACCGACTGGCTCGACTACCGTATCCAGGTGTTCGGCCCCGACGGGAAGCCTGTTCTGGGCATCACCCGCGAGTACACGCCGATCGACCGCACACCCGAGGAGCGACGCATGGTGGAAGAGGTTTTCGCCGGTTTCACACGCAACGTGCCCAATGCGAGACTCGAAATCGCTGAGCGCCACCGGTCGGTCGACGAACTGCACTGGGGCCCCGGCGGCGAGCTGTGGGCGCTCTCCGGAGAGGGCCGTTACCGCGCGCCCGAGGGCAGCATGGGGGTCTACGACGTCTACGACAGCCACACCGGCCGCTTTCTCCGGCAGGTGGACCTGCGCGCCCCGGGTGACCCCACGCGCGACACGGCGTATCCTCTGGGTGATCAGGTGGTCGTGATCCGCGGGTTCTACGACGCGGTGCTCGGCATGTCCGGCGGCGGGACCGACGAGAGTTCGGCCGGCGATCAAGAACCCGAGGAGCTCTCGATCATCTGCTATGACCTGTAGGAGCAGTGAACCAGCCGAAGAGCCAGTGTGTGAACCGCGGAAGAGTGAGTGTACGTGCCACTGGGGAGTAACGGCGTGAACCGCCTGAGAGCGGGAGCAATGAACCGGTAGGAGGTTCTCCGGTGAAGACAACGAAAACCCACGGCGTTGTGACCGGCCATCTGGCCTGGCTTCTGATCGCGCTCCTTCTCGGCCTGTCCGCCTGCTCGCCCGATGGTGAGAGCGGCGGTGCCGCCACTGCTCAGGACGGCGCCAGCACTGCCCAGGACGGTGCCGCCACTGCTCAGGACGGCGCCGGCGATGAGGATGCCGGGAGTGAGCCGGCCCGGGTCAAGAAGCCGCTCAGTCTGAATGTGGGGCCGGTCGAGCGGGGCCGCTTGGTGCACGCGGTCACGGCGGAAGGCCGCCTGCGGGCGCGCAAGGAGGCCGAGATCAAGACCGAGCTCACCGGCACCGTCGAGCGGCTGCTGGTGTCCGAGGGCGATCAGGTCCAGGCCGGCCAGCTCATCGCGGTGCTCGATCAGCGCGAGTACCTGGCCAGCCTCACCGAGGCGCGCGCCCGCCACCTACAGGCGCTCTCGGAGCTGGCCGTCAACCTGGAGCTCGAAATGGCGGGCACGGTGGATGGGCAGGCGCAGGCGAACTACCAGCAGCAGATCACACGCTTGCGAACGGATTTGCAGGCCGGCCGCCTGTCGCACGAGGAGTTCACCGACCGAAGCCTCGAGCTCGAGCTCGAGGCGTTGCGGGCCGGGGCGTTCCGGCGCGAGGTACTGGAGGCTCGTACGGGTTTCGCCGACGCGCACGCCGCCGAGGAGCGGGCGCTGCTCAACCTGGAGCGCACCGAGATCCGTACGCCGTTTGCCGGCACGATCACCGATCTCGAGCCGGTGCTGGGCGAACGCATCTACAGCGGCGAGCAGATCTGCCGGCTGGTCAACACCCGGGAGCTCGAAGCCGAGGTCTACGTGCTCGAGTCGGATCTGGGGAGCCTGGATGTGGGGTACCCGGCGCTGCTCACCATCACGGCCGTTGGTCAGACGCTGCCGGTCGAGGTCAGTGTCGTCAGCCCCGACGTCGACACCGACAGCCGCACGTGCCGGGTGCTCTTCCGCTTCCGCAACGACTCCGGGCGCATCCGGCCGGGGATGTTCGTGCGGGCCCAGATCGCCACCGAGATCCTGGCGGATCGTCTTCTGGTACCCAAGGATGCGGTGCTCTTCCGCGATGGCCGGCCCCTGGTGTTCAAGGCCGAAGAGGATCAGGCGCTCTGGGTCTATGTCAGCACCGGGGAGTCGAACGAGCTCTACTACGAGATCACGAGCTGTGCCGCGGGGCAGACGCTCGAGCCCGGGGACCGCGTGGTCGTCTCCGACCACCTCACGTTGGCGCACGAGGCCGCCATCAAGGTGAGCCGGACGATCGCGGTGGAGGATCCCTGGAAGAAGAACTTCCCGACCGAGGAGGGCTAGCCGGCCATGATACGTCTCGCCGTCCGACGGCCGGTAGCCACCGCAATGGTTTGTCTGGGATTGATGTTGATCGGGGTCGTATCCCTGGAACGGATTCCGGTCGACCTGCTGCCGGAGATCAACTACCCGCGGCTCACCGTCGTTACCCAGTACCCCGATGTGCAGGCTGAGGACGTCGAGCGCCTCGTGACCGTGCCGCTCGAGGCGGCCGTGACCTCACTTGCGCGCGTTCGCCGCGTGGAGTCCCGCTCACGGGAGGGGCTCTCCACGATTACGGTCGAGTACGAATGGGGCACGGACATGGAGTTCTCCGCGCTGCACCTGCGCGAAGCGCTCGACCGGGTCGCCTTCCGCAACGACTATCCCGAAAACGCCGAGCGCCCGCTGATCCTGCGCTGGGATCCTTCGGCCCGTCCGGTGAGCATCATGGTCCTGGAAGGCGAGAAGCCGCTGCGCGAGATGACCGAGTTCGCCACCGAGGTGGTCAAGCCCGCACTGGAACAGATCCAGGGCATCTCGCAGGCCGAGGTCGTCGGTGGTCTGGACCGGGAGATCCGCGTCGAGCCCGATCCGGAGAAGCTGCGCATCTACAACCTAACGATGGACGAAATCGCGCAGGCGCTGCAGCGCGCCAACATCTCCTTCCCCGGCGGGCGGGTGCGTCAGGGGCCGCTGCACTTGTCGCTGCGCATCATCGGGGAGTTCGAGTCGCTGCAGGAGATCGGCGAGACCGCCATCACGCGCCCGGGCGCAAGCCCCTTGCGCATCAGCGATGTGGCCCGCATCGTCGATGGGGTCAAGGACCCCGAGGGGGCGACCCTGCTGCACTCGGACGAGGTGGTCTCGCTGCTGCTCTACAAGGAGGTCGGCGCCAACACGATCCGGGTGGCCGAAGAGGTCGATACGGTCGTCGATCTGCTGAAGGGGCAATACGAGGACTTCGAGTGCGAGTTCGTCTATCGGGACGCCGAGTTCATCGAGGCCAGCTTCAGTGGTCTGGTTCAGAGCCTGGTCTTCGGCGCTTGCCTGGCCTTCCTGGTGCTGTTCTTCTTCCTGCGCGACCCGCGCAGCCCGCTGGTGGTGGGCATCGCCATCCCGGCCTCGATCGTCGTCACCTTCGCCTTCCTGTATCTGGTCGACGTCAAGCTCAACCTGATGTCCCTGGGCGGCCTGTCTCTGGCAGCCGGTATGCTGGTTGACAACGCCATCATCGTGATCGAGAACATCACGCGTCACCTGCGCGAGGGCCCGCGGCACGGGCGTGGGCGAGGACGCTCGCCGGTGTCGGCGCATGCGCCGGGTGCCGCGCCGAGCGCCGCGCCGGGCAGAGCATCGGGGCAGACGGCGACGCCGCCAGCTCGCTCACCGATCACGCCTCCGGCCGGCCGTTCTCCCTTGATCGCGGAGTTGGAAGGCCTCTCGGGCCCCGAGCTGGTCAAGGCCGCGGCGGTGACCGGATCGCGCGAGGTGAGCGGGGCGGTGATCGCCTCTACGTTGACCACCGTCGCGGTCTTCTTCCCCGTCGTCTATGTTTCGGGAGTGGCCGGCGAGTTCTTCCGCGACCAGGCCCTCACGGTGACCTTCTCCCTGCTCATCTCGGCCGTCACCGCGCTCTTGCTGCAGCCCACCCTCGCCGCGCGACTCTTGAAGGAGAAGGAGATCGCGCCGCGGGGTCCCTTCCGGCTCTTCACCTGGATGATCCACAAGCTCTACGACCTTTATCACCGAGTGCTCGAGCATACGCTGGATCACAAGCTGCTGTGGGCGGCCGGTCTGCTCCTCTACCTGGCCGTCGCCGGCATCGTCGGCTGGGGCCTGCCCCGCAGCTTCTTGCCCGAACGCAGCACGGGCGACATGTCGCTCTACCTGGAGATGCCGGCCGGCACGCCGCTGGAGGAGACCACCGAGGTCGCCAGGCGCATTGGTGAGGAGATCGAGGCCCTGCCGCAGGTGCAAACCGTTTTCGCGCAGGTGGGCACGACCGAGCGAACGCTGGCAGCGGTCAAGGAGTACACCGCCGCCCACACCACGAAGCTGCGCATCATCATGACACCCGGCCGCTCGGGCAAGGGCGACGTGGAGGCGCTCGAGAATCACGTGGACGCCTACCTCGAGCAGTTCCCCTCGGTGGTCCACGCCTTCCGCGAGGAGGGGATCGGATTGCGCGAGATCCTGGGCAGCGACAGCGCGCCGATCAACCTGGGCGTCATGGCCGAGGAGCCACTGGCCGCCGTACGGGCCGCCGAGGATCTGATCGAGGAGCTCCGCGGCATCGAGGGCCTCCACGACCTCTCGATGGACCGGATCCTGGGCACGCCGATCATGGCGATGCGCATCGATCGCGCCGAGGCCATTCGCAGCGGTCTGGACCCGGAGTTCCTGGTGCGGGAGTTGCGGAGCCGGATCCAGGGTGTGGTGGCCACGGCCTTCAACGAGGCCGAACAACGCATCGACATCGCGGTGCGGTTCGAGGAAGAGGAGCGCGAGAACCTGGCCGCTGTCTTGAACACGCCGGTGGAGGTCAGCCCGGGGCGCATGATCAGCCTCGGCCGCTATGTCGAGACCACCGAGGAAGTGCCGGTGCGTGAGCTCGTGCGGCGTGACCAGCGCCGGATGGTCACGGTCACCGGTGATGTGCGCGGGCGCCGCACCGATCACGTGCGCCGCGATGTGCACCAGGCGGTGGCCGAGACCGGGATCCCGCCCGACATCCGAATCATCGAGGCGGGTGAACAGAAGGAGATCAACGAGAGTTTCCGCGAGCTCGGCTATGCGCTCCTGCTGGCCGTCCTGATCGTCTACATGATCCTCGCCGGGATGTTCGAGTCGTTCCTCGATCCGCTGCTGATCGCCTTCGTCCTGCCGATCGGCGTGGGTGGAGCGGCGATGACGTTGGGCGTTTTCGGCCAGTCGGTCAACATCCTCTCGCTGATCGGGCTCATCGCCCTGATCGGAATCAGCGTCAACGACGCGATCGTCAAGGTCGACACCATCCGTCGTCTCAGGCGCGAGGGGATGGCCCTGCGCCCGGCGATCTACGAGGGCAGCCGGCTGCGATTCCGGCCGATCCTGATGACGACGGTCACCACCGTGACCGGCATGATTCCGATGGCGATCGGCCTGGGCTCGGGCGAGCAGCTTCAGCGTCCGCTGGCCTTGACCATCATCGGCGGCCTGAGCCTGGCCACGATGCTGACGCTCTTCTTCACGCCCTTGCTCTACGAGTGGGCTCACGCGCGCGAAGCGGCCCACCCGCGCGAAGCGGTCCGCGAGAGCGTGAGCGGGACAGAGCCATGACGCGGCTGCTGCTCGACCGTCCGGTCACCACCTGGGTCTTCTTTGCCGCCCTGGTGGTGCTGGGCGTCTACGCCTGCCCCAAGCTGCGCGTGGAGTCGATGCCCGAGGTCGAGCTGCCCTCGGTGACGGTGGCGACCAACTGGACGGGCGCCTCGCCGACCGCCGTGCACCGTTCGATCACGGTGCCCATCGAAGAGGCCGTGCGCCGCGTGCACGGCATCGAGGAGGTCGTGGCCCGCAGCTATCCGGGCCGTTCGATGGTCGATGTGTCCTTCCGCCGCGACATCAATGTCGAGTACGCGCGTCTGGAATTGGCCGAGCAGCTCGGCGCGGTGCGCCAGAGTTTGCCCAGCAGCGCGCAGCCCCCGCAGATCGTGGGTGATGTGCCCGACGAGTTCGAGACCGAGGAGTTCTTCTCGGTTTCGCTGACCTCCTCGCTGGATCCGAACGATCTTCGGGCCGAGGCTGAGAAGTGGATCGTGCCCCAGGTCATGGGCATCGACGGGGTGGCCAGCGCACAGATCCGCGGCGGGGCCGACCGGGTGCTGCGCGTCATTCTGGATCGCGAGAAAATAGAGCTGCAACAGCTCTCGGCCGACGCCATCCTGAGGTCGATCCTGAGCATGGACGATATCGCCGCCGGCGGGGTCGTTCGGCGCGGGCCGGTCGAGCTGCTGGTCAGCATCCGCGATGAGTCGAACGTGCAGGCCTTTCACGACCTGGTCATCGACCGGCGCGGCGAGCGGCTCATCCGGCTCTCCGAGGTCGCTACGATCCAGTGGGAACACGAGGACCCGATCTACCTGGTTCGCGTGAACGGCAAGAACCTGGTTCAGCTTCACGTGGACAAGCGGCGGGGCAGCAATGCGGTTACCGTCAGCCGGGCGATTCGATCGAAGCTGCCGCAGATCGAGGCAACGCTGCCCTTCCCGGTCGAGTTCGAGGTGGATGAGGATGCCGGTGAGGATCTCGAGCAGAAACTGGTCGAGCTGGTCTACCGGTCGCTGCTCATTCTGGGCATCCTGCTCGTGTTGCTATTGATCTCCATGCGCAGCTTACCGCTCGCCGGTACGGTGATCGCCTCGATCCTTCTGGCCGTGGTGATCAGTCTGAGCCTGTTCTACTTTCTGGGGATCTCGGTCAACTTCATCACGATCTCGGGGCTCACGGTCTGCTTCGGGATGATCCTCGACAACAGTATCCTGGTTCTCGACAGCGTGCACCGTCGCGTGGGGGAGTCGGTAGGCGGCTTCAGCGCCGGTTGGCGCTCCCGTTTGTCTCCGCGCCGCGCATTGCGGGAGATCACCCGCGGCGCGAACGAGGTAGCCTTTCCGATTCTGGGGACCACGTTGACGACGATGGTGGCCTTCCTCTCCTTCGTGTTCCTCTCGGGCCGCCTCTCGCTCTACTACGCCCCGCTGGCCGTGGCCGTGGCGACGGCGATGGGCGCCTCGATCCTGGTGGCACTTGGCTGGATGCCGGTGGCCCTGCGTACCGTCTGGCTGCGCGGTGTGGGGCGGGTACGGGCTGCGCTGGATGAACGCGATCGTGCCGGTGAGGGCGAGGGCGTTACCGCGGAGACAGGCCGGATAACGGGCACCACCGAAGCGAACGGCGACGATGGTGGCAGTGGGATCAGCGGCGGTGGTGGCATCAACGGCCCGGTCGTGCTGCATTCGGAAGAGCCGCCGAGCCGGTTCGAGCGGTTCGTGGGCGTGACACTCAAACTGTGGTGGATCGCAACGCCACTGGCGCTGGCCAGCCTCGTGGCCGGCTACTACATCTATCACGAGAAGGTCAACAAGGGCGGTTTCTTCCGCATGCCCGAGCGCGAGGAGCTGATCGTCTCCCTGCGTCTGCCCGAGGGTACCGACATCTTGATGACCTACGAGACGACCAAGCGGTTCGAGCATGAGCTGCTCCCGGTGCCCGAGGGCGCGCAGGTCACCATGACCGCCTACCGCAACTACGGGCGCATGAACATCCGCTTCGAAGAAGAGCAGATGAAGACCGAACTCCCGCTCATGTACCGCTATCGCTTGATCGATCTGGCCGAGAAAATGGCGGGCATGGGGATCTACATCGCGGGCTTCGACGAGCAGGCTTACGTCAAGGGCTTCTTCGGCGGTATGCACAACAACTCGACGATCCGTGTCACCGGCTACAACTCGAAGTACCTCGAGCGGATCACGGACGATATCTACGAGAAGGTTCGCCGCGTGCGCCGCGTGCGTCACGCCCGGGTTCTGAACGACATGCGCTTCCTCTACTCGCCGCAGGAGGAGTCGGTGATCACGATCCATCGCGACAGGCTCAAGGACCTGGACGTGAGCGTGGCCGAGGTGGTCGGATTGCTGCGGCGGATCATCGGCGGCGACTACCCCACGAGCATGATCATCGGCGGTGAGTCCGAGCGCATGCAGTTACGCTACGATGACGCCGACGAGATCGAGTTCTCCGGGATCGCCGATCGCATCGTCCGCACCTCGAGCGGGAAACGGGTGCGACTGGGGGATATCCTATCACTCGAGACGATCGGGTTGGCCGGCCCCATCGTGCGCGAGGATCAGCGTTACGCGCGCTACGTGAGCTGGGAGTACGTCGGCACCGAGTCGATGCGATCCAGCTTCATCCGCCGGACCCTGGCCGGGCTCGAACTACCCTACGGTTACGCGGCAGAGGAGCCCGAGCAAACCAACCTCACCGAGGAAGAGGAAGAAGAGCTCACCCTGATGCTCGTTCTCGCGGTGGCCTTCATCTTCATGATCCTGGCCGGACTCTTCGAGAGCCTGACGCTGCCGTTCCTCGTGCTCGTGTCGGTACCGATGTCGCTGGTGGGCGTTTTTCTGATCTTCTGGTTGACCGACACGACCTTCGACTCCTCCGCCCACATCGGCCTCATCCTGCTCTTCGGCATCGTGGTCAACAATGCCATCCTGCTCGTGGCGCGCTACCGGACCGAGGCACGTGAGCGCATGCGGCGCTGGCTACTGGGCCGAAGAGAGGCCCGTGCCGGCGGCGATGAGGCCGAGCTCTCCGTGGATGAGCGTCTGTTGCCCCGCGGGCCGTTTGGCCTGCGTAAGCTGCCGCTGGCGGAACGCGTGGAGGTGCTGAAGGCCTCGGTCTGTCACGGCACCCGTGTGCGGCTTCGGTCGATCCTGCTGACGAGTGGCACGACGATCGTGGGGCTGGCCCCGCTGCTCATTCGCTTCGATGAACTCGAAGGCCGCGACATCTGGGAGAACCTGGCGCTCTCCTCGATCGGCGGCCTGACCGCAAGCGTCGTCTTGATCCTCCTCTCCCTGCCGGCGGCCTACTACGTCTGGGTGCGTATTGCCTGGTTCCTCTACGAGCGGGTGCTGCGCAAGGGGCGCCGGGACGTGATGTCCTAGTCTCCTTGGCTTGGCTACCCGGCGTCACCGCTGGTGGGGTGCTGTAGGTGGCAGGACAAGGACGGCACCTCGGACGCGGAACAGAGCATGGCAGGCGTGCCTGGGGCCGGGAAGCTCGGGCCGGCTTGGCTCGGGCCGGCTCTACTCGGGCCGGCTCTACTCGGGCCGGCTTGGCTCGGGGCGGCTCTACTCGGGGCGGCTCTACTCGGTCCGGGAAGCTAGGGGAGGGAGGCTAAGGCCGAGAGGAGGCTGACGGGATTTCGCCTCGCATGATATACTGCATCTAAGTGGAGCCATTCGGTCATGTCATGTGCCGATGATCCCGTTCCCGTACATCTCAACGAATGGAGGCACCCTATGCTCAGGGGCTTTTCTCGTTACCTCTGTCTGCCCTGCCTCGTTCTGATGACTCTCGCCCTGACGACGCCAGCGCCCCAGGCCGACGTGATCTACGTTGATGCCGGGGCAACCGGCCAGGGCGATGGAACGAGCTGGGAGGATGCGTATACCGATCTGCAACTCGCGCTCGATGCGGCGCCTGCCGCCGGCGATCAGATCTGGGTGGCGACCGGGGTCTACTACCCATCCGCGGAGGTGGGCGGGACCGGCCAGCGCTACGCTTGCTTCTCGCTCGAGAACGGCGTGGCGCTCTATGGCGGCTTTGCCGGAGGAGAAGAGACGCTCGAAGAGCGTGATCCCGAGCTTCACCCGACCACGCTCTCCGGGGATGTCGGCGTGCCCGGCGAGATGACCGACAACTGCTACCACGTCTTCTACCACCCGGCCGACTCGAATCTCGACGAAACGGCTGTCCTGGACGGTTTCGTGGTGACGGCCGGTTGCGCCAACGAGTCCGGGGGCGACTGCGCTCGGGGCGGAGGCATGTACAACGAAGATGCCTCGCCCACGGTTGTCAACTGCGTCTTCACCGGCAACGAAGCCTCGGCCGACTACTACTCCGACGGAGGGGCGGTGTGCAACCAGTTCGCATCGCCGCGCTTCACCGACTGCGTCTTCACCGGCAACCTCTGCGGCCGCTACGGCGGGGCCGTGGCCAATATGTGGAACGCATCGCCCATCTTCGAGGACTGCGAGTTCAGCGAGAATCACGCCGGTCTGGAGGGCAGCGCGAACGGCTTCGCCGGCGCGCTGTATTCCTATGGCACGTGTAGCCCGACGGTTGCCGGCTGCACGTTCACCGGCAACTCGGCCAATTTCGACGGGGGAGCGGTGGGCAACGACGGCTCGGGCGTCCTCGCCTACTTCGTGGATTGCCGATTCACGGGCAACACGGCGGTGCTCTACGGTGGGGCGGTCTACAACCGCGGCGGCGCGGATCCGACCTTTGTGCAGTGCATCTTCGAGGGCAACGTGGGCACGGCAGGGAACGCGCACGGCGGCGCGATGTACAATCACAATGCCAGTCCCATCATCAGCAACTGCGTCGTCTACGACAACCAGTCGGGTTGCGTGGGTGACGGCATCTACTGCTACCAATTTTCGGATCCGGTGATCACGAACTGCATTATCTTGGGACAGGACGGGATCTACAGCGGCGGGGGCTCGGAGCCGAGCGTGACCTACTGCGCCATCGAACAAAGCGGCTTCGAGAATCCCGAATGGCACAATATCACGGGCGATCCGGGGCTAACCGATCCCCAGAGCGGCGACTTCCACCTCACCAGCAGTTCTGCGTGCATCGATGCCGGCAGCAACGATGCCCTGCCACCGGATCTGGCCGATCTCGACGGCGATGGTGACACCGCCGAGCCGGTACCCTACGACTACTTCGGCGATGGGCGCCGGCACGACGTGCCCGAGGTGCCCGACACGGGCCAGGGCACGCCGCCGATTGTCGATATCGGCATCCACGAGGTGAGCGGCAGCGGTTCGGCCGTGCCCGATCGAGCCGAATCGGTTCCCGTTCGTATCCGTCCGAATCCGGTTCACTTGGCCGGCCCGAGCACCTCGATCGAGTTCGACCTCCCGGCGCCGGCTCGCGTAAGAGTCGCGATCTACGATGCCGGCGGACGACTGATTCGCACGCTGGCCGACGGGGTTCGGCCGGCGGGCCCTCAGGTTCTGACCTGGGACGGCCGGGATGAGTGCGGGCATCCG
Organism: uncultured bacterium; assembly: GCA_964573295.1. Lineage (GTDB taxonomy): Bacteria > Eisenbacteria > RBG-16-71-46 > CAIMUX01 > WJJG01 > CAYQJL01. Next base: position 18,215 of record CAZNJE010000005.1, read on the forward strand.
GTGGCATCCGGTATCTATGCCTGCACGGTGCGCAGCGCCGAGCGCGCCGCGGTGCGAAGGCTGACGGTGGTGCGGTAGTAGCGAGGGATAGGGCGTTTGCGCTGTGGCCTCAGCCCGCCTTCTCATGGTCGGGAAGAAGGTTTCCGTAGGGCAAAGAAGCCAGTGCAGGCACACGTGTATATGCTATAATGTTACGTTCTTGGCTTGATTGCCGAGGGTAGACCAGACGACATCGTTGACATCAGCATCCTTGAAGGAGGACTACCTTGCGTTTCGGCACCGCTATGCTCATCGTTTTGTCCGCTCTGATGTTCGTCCCGACGGCCTTCGCCACACTCATCCACGTAAATCCCTATGGATCAGGAGATTATCCGACGATCCAGGCTGCGCTGGACGCGGCCGGGGCCGGAGACGTCATCGAACTCGCCGACGGGGTCTATACTGGGGCCGGCAACCGCGATCTCGAGATGACCTCCCAGGTCACGATCCAGTCCGCCGGTGGGTACGGAGATTGCGTGATCGACTGCGAGGGCACGGCCGCCGCGCCACGCAGGGCGTTCATCTTCACCGAGGAGACCGGAGGAGCCATCGTCGGCGTCACGGTGCGAGGTGGCTGGGAAACCGTTGGCGGGGTCGCCCTGACGGAAGCCGGATCCTACAGCTTCACCGACTGCCTTTTTCTCGAGAACCATGCCGAGGAGCGTGGCGGCGTCTGGCACGGGCAGTACGGCAGCGTGGTTAGCTTCGAAGGGTGCATCTTCTCGCACAACACGGCCGGCGTTCAAGGCGGCGCGCTCAGTGGATCGAGTGATGTGGAGCTCGAGCTGATCGGGTGCACGCTGGTACGCAACGGAGCGCCCGAGGGCGGCAGCCTTTTCCTGGACATGGATGCCTCCGCTGAGGTGGCCGGCTGCATCATTGCCTGGGGCACCGATGGCTCGGCCTACGGCGAGTACTACGCGGTCGGCGCCGACTTCGCTTGCTGCAACCTCTACGGTAACCGCGGGGGCGATTGGGTGAACGGAGCCGGTGGTTTGGGCGTGAACGGCAACATCAGCGCCGATCCGAAGCTGGCCGATCCCATGGCGCCGCTGCCCAACGTAGGGCTCACGACCGGGTCGCCCTGCCGCGCCGCGGTGACCGGTTGCGGCACGATGGGAGCCGGGCCTGAACTGGATGTGGATACGGTGATCTACGGGGTCGCCGCGGATGGGTCCGGCCTGGTGGCGACCATCCAGGAGGCCTTCGCGCTGGTAGACGGTCCGGCCGAGGTGTGGCTGGAAGATGGCACCTACACCGGTGCCGGCAACCGCGACCTGGACAATCTGGGCAGCTCCTTCAAGCTGGCCTCGCGGAGCGGCGTCGAGTCCGCCTGCCTGCTCGCCGCCGGCGGACAGGCGGGTAACCCGCACCGCCACCTGGACCTCTCCGGCGCGGGCAGCGTGTTCGAGCTAGTGGGACTGACGCTCGAGGGAGGGTATGCCACCGACGAGGGCGGCTCGCTGCGTGCGCCCTTCGGCGTGTCGGTGATCCTGCGCAACTGCATGGTGCGTGACAACGTCTCGACCGGCGACGGCGGGGCCCTCTGGAGCACCGGTTCCGCGCTGACGCTGGAAGACTGCTGGCTGGAGACCAATAGCGCCGATGGCGACGGCGGCGCGATCGCTGCCAACGCTTGCCTGCTCGATTTCTACGAGGTCATCCTCGACAGCAACGCAGCCGGCCGCGGCGCCGCCCTCTACGCCGCCGCACCGGCGGACGGATCCCAGATCGCGACCACCGAGATCCTGAACAGCGCCGGTGGCGGGTGTTTCATCCACGGACTCGAGGGCGTTTTGACCTTCGACAGCTGTCAGTTCATCGACAACGAGAACGACGAAGCTGGAGGCGCCGTCACGTTCCGGGATTCGGATAACGAAGGCGAACCGCGATTCGTGGGCTGTGGTTTCTCCGGCAACAGCAGTGGTCACGATGGGGGTGCCATCTCGAGCGTCAAGCAAGTCGCCTTGCATAATTGCAGTTTCATCGCCAATACCGCTGCGAGCGATGGCGGGGCCCTCTCTCATGGAGGTGCGCACGAGGCGGTTCTCACCGGTGTGGAGTTCCTCAACAACCACGCCGCGGGCCGCGGCGGCGCGGCGTCCTTGTATTGCTCGAGCACCCTTGCCACGGACCTCTACTGCGAAGGCAACACGGCCGGCATTGACGGCGGCGCCGTGTATCTGTATGGGTTCTGGTCGTACATGCAGGACTGCGAGTTCTATGGCAATCACGCGGAAGGTTTTGCGGGTGCGCTGCGTAGCAGAGCGGAGAGCGAGCTCGTTGATTGCATCGTCTGGGACAACAGCGCGGGCGAGTATACGGCCGCCCTCCTGTTTAACACAGGTGCCACCCTGACCGGATGCACGATCGTGGCCAATGAGGTTCTGGACCCATCCACAGCCATCGGCCAGGTTGGGCACTGGCACGAGCAAGGTCAGTTCGGGATCATCGGGGCGGTGCTCACGCGCTGCATCGTCGCGTTTGGGGAAGGGTGCGCTGCCGTGGGCGGTGCCAATGGCGGTTTCGACACACCGCCGATGGCCGACTGCTGCGCCCTCTGGGGCAACACCGACGGCCCGGGCACGGTGGAACATTCACCTGAGCAGCTCATCGACCCGCTCCTGTGCGGTGTGGAGGCCGGAGAGCTGGGTTTGCGGCCCTCCTCGCCGTGTTTGCCGGAGGTGAGCCCGTGCAGTGAGCTCATCGGAGCACTGGGGGTTGAATGCGAGGATCCGGTCAGCGTCGATGAGGAGGAGCTGGCATTCTCGGCCCGCTTGCTCAGAGCCCAGGTCCCCAATCCGTTCCATCGGGCCACCGAAGTCGTCTTCGCCCTGCCCACGCGCGAGGTCGTGCACCTGGAGATCCTCGATGTGCGCGGCGCCGTGATCCGCACGCTGGCCGGCGCGGCCTACGGCCCGGGCGTGCACCGGGTGGCCTGGGACGGCCGCGACGACGGCGGACGCCCAGCTGGCGTCGGCGCCTACCTGTGCCGATTGCGTGCGGGCGGGACCACCGAAACGGCCAAAATGCTCCTGGTTCGGTAGTATCTTCACAATCTTCGCGTCTGGATCCTTTGGGTGACCGACCTCCAGGTGGGGCGGCCGCCCGGCACCGGTGTGCTGCCCCAGGTGGCCGTCGCTAGATGGGTGGGCTGCCCAAGGGCGGCTCGTCGAATCTGCTTGCGCTTACATCGTATGTGATATAACTTCTCAACCAATATGGAAGCACAAGACAAGGTCCGGCGGCTGAGTGAATTCCACGAGCGTTGCCGGCAGGAAGGGATTCCCTTCACCGTCCAGCGGCGCCGGGTCTACGAGGTGCTTCTGGGGCGCACGGATCATCCCACCGCCGATCAGATCTTCGAAGCGGTGCAAGAGGACTTGCCCGGAATATCGCGGATGACCGTCTACCGGGTGCTCGACCTACTGCTGCGTCTTCGCCTTCTGAAGAAGGTGTGCCACCCGGAAGCCACTGCGCGCTTCGATCCCAACATCCAGCCGCATCATCATCTGCTCTGTACGGCCTGCGGGCGGTTGGTTGACTTTGAAGAGAGGCGCCTGGACCGGCTACACGTGCCAACAGCGGCCCAAGAGGTGGGTTTCCATATCGACGACCACGTCGTTCAGTTCCGAGGTGTATGCGCATCGTGTCAGGCGAATGAGAAGCAGAGCGCCGGCACGAAACCGAGAAGGGGCGGCCGCTGAGCCGTCCGGGAGGGAGCGCGCGGTGCGGCGGCACGAGGCCGTGCACGCCGCGTGCGAGGAAAGGAGAATCCACTGTGAGCAAGAAACGTTTGACCACCGCCGCCGGCGTTCCGGTCGGCGACAATCAGAACGCCCTGACCGCCGGTCCGCGCGGACCGCTCCTGGTCCAGGACTGGCAGCTCCTCGAGAAGCATGGCCACTTCAACCGTGAACGGATTCCCGAGCGGGTCGTGCATGCGAACGGCTCGGCGGCCTACGGCACCTTCACGGTCACCGGCGACATCACCAAGTACACGAAGGCGAAGATCTTCTCCGAGGTAGGCAAGAAGACCGAGTGCTTCCTGCGGTTCTCGACCGTAGCGGGCGAGCGCGGCGCGGCCGATGCCGAGCGCGATGTGCGCGGCTTCGCCCTCAAGTTCTACACCGAGGAAGGCAACTGGGACCTGGTGGGCAACAACACTCCGGTCTTCTTCGTGCGCGATCCCTACAAGTTCTCCGACTTCATCCATACCCAGAAGCGTGACCCCAAGACGAACCTGCGCAGCGCGAAGGCGATGTGGGATTTCTGGTCGCTGTCGCCGGAGAGCTTGCACCAGGTGACGATCCTATTCTCCGACCGCGGCTTGCCGAGGAGCTATCGGCACGTCAACGGGTACGGCAGCCATACCTACAGCTTCATCAGCCCCGAGAACGAGCGCTACTGGGTCAAGTTCCACTTCAAGACGCTTCAGGGGATTGAGAATATCACCGAGGAAGAGGCCGAGAAGCTGGTGGGCGAGGACCGGGAAAGCCATCAGCGCGACCTCTTCCACGCTATCGAGAAGGGTGATTTTCCCAAGTGGCGTGTGATGGTGCAGGTCATGCCCGAGACCGACGCCGAGAAGACACCCTACAATCCTTTCGACCTGACCAAGGTCTGGCCGCACGGCGACTATCCGCTCATCGAGGTGGGGATCATGGAGTTGAACCGCAACCCGGAGAACTACTTCGCCGAGGTGGAGCAGTCGGCCTTCTCGCCGGCCAACGTGGTGCCGGGCATCTCGCACAGTCCCGACAAGATGCTGCAGCTGCGAATCTTCTCCTATGCGGATGCGCACCGGTATCGCTTGGGGGTCAACTACGAGAGCCTGCCGGTGAACAAGCCGAAGTGCGAGGCGAACACCTACCATCGGGACGGCCAGATGCGCTTCGACGACAACGGCGGCGGCGCGGTCAATTACGAGCCGAACAGCATGGGCGGACCCGTGCAGGACGAACGCTTCAAGGAGCCGCCCCTGAAGATCTCCGGCGATGCCGACCGCTACGACCATCGTGAGGGCAACGACGACTACACGCAGGCCGGCAACCTCTACCGGCTATTGCCCGAGGATGAGCGCCAGCGCTTGCATAAGGCGATCGCGGGAGCCATGCGGGGCGTGCCGAAGGAGATCATCGAGCGTCAGCTCGGCCATTTTGCCAAGGCCGACCCGGCCTACGCCGAGGGCGTGCGGGCCGCGCTCGACTAGCCGAAAGCTACCGGCCGGCCGGAGAGAGGAGCCATGCCGCGAGGGGTGGCTCCCCAGGCCGGCTGGCGTCTCGTGGGCGGCTCGCCTCATGAGCCGGCCACGAGACTCTACTTCTCCAGTCCGCCTGAGGTGTCGAACTCGATTTTGACCTTGCCCCACGTATCTTCCCTGGTCGGAACGGGGTTGCAGGGATTGGGATCACAGGTCTGGATCCGCATCCACTCGACAGCCTCCGGGACTCCGAGACAGAAATCTTCCATCAGGATTCGGGTCACAAGGCTGATCGGCAGCCCACGCAAAGGAGTCGGACGTGAGCAGGCAGTCGAAAAGGATCAACTCCAGGCACTCGCCCGTGGTGATGCAGCATGCACCCAGCTCCTGCGCTTGCGGGACGGTGACCGAAGAGAATAGGAGCCCGGCCAGAAGGACGAGAGTAGTGCGCAGTGGCATGGTCAGTGTGGGACTGAGCGTGTTGATGCTTCATGAGAAACCCTCCGTTTGCAGTCAGTCAATTCCACAAATCCCGAGCTCATCGTGGTGACATCGACTTACACTCTAGTTCGTCACCGCCCGTTCGGCCGACCCGCAGCGGATGAAACGAATTTCTGTCTAGACAGAAACTCACCCCACATGCAGGCACTGTGACCCGACCCTAGTCGCCTGTGTTGCAACATTGTCTCGTCATTTTTGCCCCGGGGCAAAAAACTTAACTTACTGATATCACATGGGTTATAGGTCTCGACCGTGCCACGACCTTGCCAAGATCGGCTTCTCCCACGAGTGCTGTCCACGGGAGGAGGAAAGCTGAAGATCGGCTGACGATCGTCCGTGGGCGACGGAGCCTGACAGACGCCGTGGACGACGGAGTCTGACAGCCGTCCGTGGGCGACGGAGCCTGACAGACGCCGTGGACGACGGAGCCCATGCGCCTGAATCTTGGGGAGCGCACAGATGCATCACAGTTGCGCGCAGTTCCCTGGGCTCTTTTTTCTCCTGGATCGCGGCTTGCAGCTGTTTGTCCGGAAGATAACTGGCGGCTCCCGCTGGCGGCTCCCGCCTCTGGGTGCGGCGGAAGCCGTGGTCGAGCGATCTGGCGTTGTCGTGGTCGCTGGGTCCGCCGGCATCGCGGTCGCGGTACCTAGCGGAAGTCGCGGCCAAACGGCGTGAACGCCAGCTCGGCCAGTTTCATGTGCTGCTTCGCGAAAGGCAGCCCAATGATCGTGACAGCGCAGAGTATGCCGAAGAGCAGATGGGTTAGGGTGATGGCGATCCCGCCCACGATGATCCACAACACGTTCATCACCATCGCCAAACATCCCGTGGCACGCTTGCGGCTATAGTCCTCTTTGCCGAAGGGCAATAGGGCCAGCATCGATAGTTTGATGCACTGTACACCGAACGGAATCCCGATGACCGTAAGGCACAGCACGACTCCGGCCAACAGATACTCCAGGAAGAGCACCAGGCCTCCTCCGAGGAGAATCCACAGGATGTTACCAAGCATGCTCATGTCGCCTCCATCTGACCATCCTACACTCAACACGAAGGCCGGGATCCGAGATTGCAGGAGACCGGCGCCGTGCTAGACTCCTTCTCTTGGGGTTCGCAAGGGATGCGCATGGGATTCGCATGAGACTCGCATGGGATTCGCAAGCGAGAGCGGCAGGTCGCCGGCGCGAACGGACGGGAACCGGGCATGTATCTATCAGGACTCATTCATCGCGATCACCTTTTCGAAGTGGCCATGCGGTGGTTCCATGACAATGTGGAGCCCAGGGATGCCGAGTTTCTGACCAAGGTCTTCGTCTACGAGAGCTTGATCTGCGGTCCCGTGGGACGCGACTTCATGGTCGATGTCTTGCGCCAGACCCATCCGGATCCGCTCCATCTGCGCCGAGTGTACCAGAAGGACGAGGTGCGCGAGGCGATCATCGATGGCTTGCCGGTGGTCACCCCGGCCATGCAGGCGCATTACGACGAGTTTCGCCGCAACCCGGATGAATACTTCCCCTCCACGCCCGTCGACGTCATCCTTGCCACTGGGGCGCGTGAACGGTTGCATGCCATGATGCGGATCAAGCGCATTCGCCGGGTGGCCGAGAAGGCGTCGCGTCGTGTCGCCGACCGGCTGGCCGGAACCATCTGGGGTACCGCGCGGTCCCTCGCGGCACTGCGCGCGCAGGCCTCGGGGGTGACGCTGGAGGAGCTGATCAGCTCGCCCGAGCAGATGGCCGAGGAGTTCGCGGCGGCTGAACGTGTCGTCTCGCAGGCGTTCCGCGACCGGCGCACCATGCTCCGTCCGGCGGACATGCACATCGATGATGTGATCGGCTTCAAGTTCATCGGCACGTCCGAGGAGCTCAGGACCATCGAGCGACGAATCTGCGACCATCCGTCCACGACGCTCGTCGAACGCGAGGTGCACACCGGATCCTACAACGCCGTCAACCTCCTGCTCGATTTTCAGCGTCCGCCGGCCGGACGTATCGTGGACCGGATGCGCGACCGCGATTGGAGCTTCGCCGCGGGGCGCGGAATCCCGCCGGTCCGATTGCGCGAGGGCTTCGGCGAGTATGTCGAGTCCGGCGAAGCCACCTTCCGCGCCGAGGTGATCCTGACCTCGCCCGAGGAGCTGGTGGAATCCGAGTTCGGACGGTCGATGCACGAGGAGCATGTGCTCGATCAACGCACTTCGGCACCCTATCAAGGCCGGATCGCCAGCAACGCATCCTACTTGATCGAGTACCTGCTCATGGTGGGCCTTTCGCCGACGGTGCACATCGAGTCGCTGCCGGTCAAGATGTGGGGGCGCTACCTGCCCGATAACGTTTCGGCCGGAATCTGGGACCTCTTCGGTGTGGCGCACGATGTGGTGGTGTGGGACTCCTTCCTGCCGAAACAGGAAATGGTGGTCCTCCAGACCGAGGAGGGGCGGTAGGCTCATGTATCTGACCGGGTACGTCCAGCGCGATCGGCTCTGGCAGATCACGAACCGGTGGTTCTCCGATCAGCCGCTGCCCCAGGACGGGGCCTTCCTGACGAAGCTGCACATCTACGAGAGCCTGATCAACGGACCCATCAGCCGGCAATTCTTGAGCGACATTCTCAGACGCGTCTATGGCAAGCCCTTCTACCTGGAGCGGGTCTATCGCAAGGACGACCTGCGCGAGGCGATCATCTCCGGCTGCCATTACCCGACCGAGCGAATGGAGGCCCTCTTTCGCCAGTATCTGGATTTTCCGGAGGAGTTCTTTCCCCGGACGCCGGCCGATTTGGTGTTGGCGGTGGGGGAGGATGCGACCTTGCTTGGCATGACGCGTTTCAAGCGCGTGCGCCGGGTCGCCGAGAAGGCCTCGCGGCGGGTGGCCGATCACCTGGCCGAGAGCATTCGGAGCGAGGCGCAGCGCGTGGCCACGACCCGGGCGGCCGCCGCGGGCGTGAGACTGGAAGAACTCATCTCCTCGGCCGACACCATGCGCAGGGAGTTCGCGGAGGCCGAGCGGGTCGTCTCCCACACGTTCCGTGACGGTTATGTCGTGATGGCTCCCGAGGATGTGGCCGTCGACGATGCGATCGGATTCAAGTTCGTGGGTTCGGTGCGCGAGCTCGGAGCGATCGAGGCCGGGATCGCCGCACATCCTGGGACCCGCATTGTGGATCGCGCCGTCCATACCGGCGACTACAATGACATCAGCCTACTCGTGGACCTGGACCTTCCACCGGCTGACGAGATCGTCTCGCGCGTGAAAACCAGCGACTGGGCGTTTGCACGCGGACGTGGCCTGAAGCCGGAGGATCTCGCCCGTGAGTTTCCCGAATACGTGCTCGGAGGAAGCCGGAGCATTCAGGCCGAGGTCGTGCTCACCACCTACGAGGAACTCGCGGAGGCCGAGTTCGGTCGCTCTATCCACGAGGAGCGGATCGTTGCCCAGCGACGCAGTGCGCCCTATGCGGGCCGCATCGCGGCGAACGCGGCCTTCCTGATCGAGTACATGATGATGCTGGCGATCTCGCCGACGACTCGCATCGATTCTCTTCCGGTCAAGATGTGGGGGCGTTACCTGCCCGACACCTTCTCCCGCGCCGTCTGGCAGCTCTTCGGGATCGAACACGGCGGTGTTCTGTACGATCCTTTCGTGCTCGATTCGGAGGAACTGCTATCCCGCCGTGAGGCATCCGGCGACGACGGGGCTTCGCAGAGATCCTCTTCCCGCTGAAATCGGTCGGCCCCGAGTGCGATGATTCGCTCGAACAGGCCGGTTGCGAGAGCGGGGTCCGGTGCCGGTGTGCTGGAGGTCGGCTTGCTCGGTGACGGCCATGTCGTGGCGGCCAGCAGACCCTCATATTGCTTCCCGGTGAGTCCATAGCAGAACGCGACCACCGCGTCGAGCGCGGCCCACAGCCGGCCTCGGGCCGGTTGCGAGAGCGGGGCCCATCCTCGCGGTGAGGATCCTCCCGCTTCCTGCTTCTCACGGCACGCCGGCCACAGCGGCGCATAGGCGGCGTGATTGGCGCTGAGGCGAAGAGCGCCGTGTGCCAGGAAGCCTTGCCATTCCTCGGTCGGAGGTACCGGCAGGTCACCCAGGATGAACTGGTTCAGATTGGTGCTCATGCGGGCCCGCGCCGCGAATCCGAAGCATCGCGAGTTGACGATCGCAAGCAGCACCAGGGCATCCCCTACGCTGCGCTTTTGGGGTGTGGCTTCGGCCAGCGCGCTGTTGCCGACCACGACGCCGGGGGGCAGCAAGCAGAAGGCGCTCTTGTGGGCCTCGCCGGCGTGAATCGTCGCCCGCGCCGCCAGCCGGTAGTGCTCGGCGGCGGCGAGCACATGGGGGCGATCCTCGAGCCTGCGGATCGGGCAGAGGTAGCGCGGACACTCCTGCACCCGGTCGTCGTAGGCCTGAAACGTGCCCTTCTCATGCAGGATCAGAAACCCGCGCTCCAAGAGGCGGCTGCGCAGGGGCTCGATGCGGACATCGGCGTTGACACCGGCGCGGACATCCACCGGCGGGCCGTCCGGCTCGCCGGCTGGCTCGCCGGCTGGCCGGTCGGCTGGCCGGTCGCCCGGCAAACTGGGTGGCCGGCCGATCGGTACACCGGTTGGCCCACCGGCCGACATCGCAGTGAGCACATCCCGGGTGACCTCCAGCCGTCCGGCGTGATGGGTCATGTTCATTTCTTGGTAGAGACGGATCCCTCGCTCGCCGGTCCAGTCACGGAACGAGCGCGCGTGGGCGTAGAGCGCCTCGAGCAATTGAACCTCCCGGGACGTGCGGCATTCGGGAAAGCTGAGGTGCTCGGGCGCCATGCGACGCAACATCGATCGGCTGTAGCGCAGGCTGCCTGCGCGCTGGCCCGGGGGGCGCTGGCCCGGGGGGCGCTGGTCCGCGAGGTGCTGGTCCGCGAGGCGCTGGTCCGCGAGGTGCTGGTCTGCGGGGTGCTGGTCCGCGGGGCGCTGGTCGGCGGGGTGCCGCTCTGTGGGGCGCCTGCGTGTGAGGTGGGGGAGTGCGTTCAGGTCTTCTGGACCGGTCATCCCGAAGCGGACAGGGAAGGAGCGGGTGGTGCCACCCTTGCGAAAGAAGACCAGACAGAAACGCAGCCCCGCGGCGGCGTCGAAGATGCGCCGCTCATTCACGAAGCCGTCCACCCGCAAGAGCTGGGATCGATCGAGGAGCAGTCGGCGGATGCCGGTGGCTCCCTCGTTGGCGTAGAAGGAGTTGGGCAGGATGAGGCCCACCATGCCACCGGGCCGGCAGAGCTCGTGGGCTCGCTCGACGAAGTAGCGATAGAGGTCAGCGTGGCCCTTGCTTCGGCGCCGGTGGGTCTCGCCGAGGCTCACGGTCTGATGCTGGAATCGCCTGGCAAGCTCGTCATGGTAGCGTCGCCAGCTCGAGCGCACCTCATCCCAGGCGCTCGCCACCGCGGGATCTTCAAGGAGGCGGGCTTGGATGCGCAGGCGTTCCCGTCCGGTCGGGGCGGTGAGAACGTGTGGATCGTAGGCGGCGAAGAACTCTCGCGCCAGCGGCAGTGACTTCTCCCAGGGCGGATTGCAGATGACCGCGTCGAACGTACCGGGTTCGAGCTTGGGATCGGTGAGCGCGTCTGCGCTGCGCAGATGCGTCGCCAGAACCTCGCCCAGATCCTCGCCCAGAACCTCGCCCAGATCCTCGCCCAGATCCTCGCCCAGAACCTTGCCCAGATCCTCGCCCAGAACCTCGCCCAGATCCTCGCGCGGCCGCGGCCGGGCTGCAGCCTGGCTGCTCTCGTTCTCCCTTGCGCCGACGTCCGTGAGCATGAGGCTCGCCAAATGAGTCGCGACCGGATCGCGGTCAATCCCGAAGAGACAACGTGCCGCCAGCTGCGTCTCGCATTCGCAGCGCTGAAGTGCCTCGCCCAGAACCGCGTGAGCGGCCGAGAGCAGCACACCGGTGCCCATGGCCGGGTCAAGAATGCGCAGGCGCAGGATCGCTGCCGGTTCGTTGCCGACGGCGGACAACAATGGTTCGAGTGTGGTGGCGGCCAGATAGCGGGCCAGCCACCACGGGGTGTAGTAACTTCCCTGGGTCTTTCTTCCGAAGCCGGGCTGGAGGTAGAGCTCTCCGGAGGCGATACGCCGGATGCAGTGCAGCGCGGATGGATGGTCGGCCCCCCGGTCACGAACATCCCAGGCCGCTGCCGGTACGACGACCTCGCGTTGGCCATGCCGCAGGTGACAATGCTCGGCTGTCGCGATTCGGGCAGTCCAGCCCGCCATGGCCTCGTAAACTCTGGTCAGGGTCCGGGTCCGGGTCAGGGTCGGGGCCGGCCAGGCCGCATCCGTGTGTGAGAGCCGTGCATCGGAACCAGGTGTGTGGGGCGCGGAATCCAGCGTGCGGGGCGCGGCCTGGCGAAAAGCCTCATCACAATCCGCGATGTCGGCCAGGAGACGCCGCCAGGCCTGACGCGGAATCCGGTACTTTCCAGTCCGGTACTTTCCAGTCCGGTACTCCCCAGTCCGGCACTTCCCAACCCGATGCTCTCCAATCCGATGCTCCCCCAAGAAGGCGAGTTCCGGTGGCGACGGACTCGGCGACGGTGCGTGGTGGCGCTCGTGTAGCAGGTTGAACAGAAGAGTCAGAGTGGCGTGCCAGAGCGTGGTGGCCGCTTCTTCTGCGGGCGGTCGGAACAGGGAGCGGTTCCGGGAATCCAGGGCGACTGTCTGGGCAAAACGTAGCGCCGTCGCGCGGCAGTCGGACCGCAAACGGGCCAGCGCCGCCGATGCGCGGCCACCGGCCCGCGGCAGTGCGGGCGACTCCGGGGTTTGGCTACCGGTCCACGGCAGTGTAGGCGATTCCGGGATTCGGCTACCGGCACGCGGGCCGGTAACTGACCCCGCTGGTCGCGTCTCGGCATCCAAGGCGGGCCGTCCTCGACGCGGCTACTCGAAGAGCCACATCTGTTCGTAGGTTCGACGACTCTTTCGAGGTCGCGGCTTCGCTGTCGTTTGATCGGGGACTCGAGCTGTTCGGTTCGTTTCGGTCACTTCCCGGCCAGTGGCAGGCTGCCGCGATGCCGTGCTCGCCTCCCGGTCCGTTGGCGGCTGCTGCCGCGATGCCGTGCTCGCCTCCCGGTCCGTTGGCGGCTGCTGCCGCGATGC
>CAZNJE010000005.1:31201-38069 GCA_964573295.1 uncultured bacterium
CGTGCTCGCCTCCCGGTCCGTTGGCGGCTGCGGGCGCGTTGCCGCAGGTTCTTTCTGGTTCGTTGTCGGCTGTGGGCCGGCAGTCGCAGTCGTCTCCTGTCCCGGCACGCGTCCGCTGTCTGGGGCATCAGCGGCGTGGACGAGACCGCCGGGGCGATTCGAGGCTTGTAGCGATGCTCCCGCCCCCGCCCCCGCTCCCGCTTCCGCTTCCGCTCCCGCTCCCGTGCCCGTCCCTGCCGCTGCCGCTGCCCCTGCCGTTGCTTGGGAGCCCAGCGGCTCGGGCGATGCTGCCGCGAACACCGTGCTCATCAGTTCGGCCAGGCGCTCTCGCGCGCCAGAAACCGGCATGGCAGAGCCCGCGGGAGTCGCCGCGGCCTCAGGGATCGTCGAATGCGAAGCGAAGGGATCCAGGGTCGTCCGGAGTCCGGGCTGATAGATCCCCGCGTTGCGCGCCCAGGCCAGGATGTCCTGGTAGAAGGTACGGAATCGCCGACCGTGATTGAAGTGCTTCAGGTGCGCTAGTTCGTGGCAGAGCGTGTCGATCATGCTCGAGTACTTGAGTGGCCGACCCGTCCGCGCGTGGTTCAGGCGTATCTTGATACGTCCATCCGAGAAGCACGCCCCGTAGCGGCGCTTGACGCGCGGAGCTTCGGCTTCTATGGCGGTGTAGGTCAGCCCGAAATGCGCGGCGATCCGCTTGGCATCCCGGCGCAATTGCGCCAGTAGCTTACCTCTTTCGGTCCGGCTCATACGGGGCGATCGGCTACCACCAGACTTGCTGCCCTTCCTCATAGGTGAAGATACGCTCCTCTTTGCGGGACCCCTCTTTGACCAACCAATAGAGTGCGTTCGACGGTGCGGCGTGGAAGTGAAGTGGACCCTCGCCCGCCAGGCGCGTGCCGAGCGAGATCCACTCCCCGTTCCAGTAGAAAAGTTCGTAGGTTTCCCCGGCTTCGAAATCGGCCTCCTGAACGCTGTCGGTGTCGGAGATTTGCTTGCGGCGAGTGGTGGAATAGAGGTGCAGGTCTACCGGTGCGTCCGCACGGGGCTCGATCCGACGCACGGCGCCCTCCGCGGTGAGGATGAAGGCTGGGGCGGCGGCGACGATCTCATTCTCCTGGTAGAGTGCCGGTAGATAGGCGATGTCCAAACCCATGTTGGTGAAGCGCGCCACCAAGTGGTCGCCCCCGGTTGGCTGGATTGCGCCTTGCTGGGTTGCGTCCCGCAGGACCGCGTCCTGTAGGACCGCGCCGCGCTGGATTGCGCTTTGCTGGATTGCGCCCCAATGAATCGCTCCCCAGCGGCCTGAGTTGAAGACACAGAGATAGGCATAGTCCAGCGAGTCGGGCACCGTGCGCGTGAGTTGAATCGACGGATTGGCGGTTGGACCGTACTCGGTCGTTACGTCGAGGTAGTTGCGCCCGGCCAGCCACCGTGGCACCGCCTCGTCTTCGTCCTTCCGGAACGCCAGGTTCTCGTACTGGCGGGCGTAGGTCTTGCGATAGACCTTCGCCAGCTTGTTCCACAGGCGGTACTCGCCGGGTGGAGCTTCGGAGCCCATGAAGGCCAGCACCTCGCCCTCGCGATTGAGGATCGCGTTCCAGGCGTGATTGTTGCCCGAGTCGGCCCAGTAGGGCGTGTAGTCGCTGGTGACCGCCAACGAGAGGGCACGCATGGCGTAGATGGCCAAGTTCGTCATGTCTTCGCACCGGCCGATGCCGTTCCTGCGCATCTCGGCAAGTCCTTGGTCGGTCGGATGCAGGTAGAAACGGGAATCGAACGTGAACCAAGTCATCAGATCCTTGTTGACCAACGCGGCGGCCTCGACCGGATCGGTGGGATCATCCATCTGGTCGGCCAGACCGGCGTAGCGTTCAAGGAAGAACGGCCGCCAGCTCTCGATGGGCTCGTTGCTGCCCCGGTACGGAAGGACATAGGCCAGGAAATTCTCGAAGGCCAGGCTCTGGGCCCAGGGCTTGGTTCGATAGGCCTCGAAGGCCAGGTCGATGTTCTCGATCAGGAAGCCGGCCGTGATGTGCTCCGGATCCGGTTCGAGGAGCTTGCGATCGTAGTCGAGCTCGCCGCGGTCCCGTTCGATGGCCGTCACGGCCTCGATCAGGTGCTCGTAATCGGGATAGGCCAGGACATCGAGCTCCACCTCGGTCCCACTCGAGTCGTAGAGGGCCAGCACCGCGTAGTTGTGGGCACCCATGTGCTCGATCAGATAGCGAGCGGCGCGTAGCTTCTGCCGGTCACCGGCCTGGCTGTAGTGCTCGAGCACCGCTTCGAGTTCGCCGCGATTCACGCCGGCTTGCCCGAGCACCTTCTCAATCGCCTCGTCCCCCTTGGCGATCTTTGGCGGGGTGCCCGAGTGAGGCGTCCGGCAGCCGGTGATCGCAGAGGAGAGGATCAGCGCCACGACGACCGATGTTGCCGGGCGATGCCGGAGCCTCCGCCGGGCCGGGAGGCGGACGCAGATCGGATCCAGTATCGCGGAAGCAAACCGATGAAGGGTCCGGATGGGTGATATCTGCACGACGATCCTCGCCAGTCGAAGGCCGGAGTCATGGGAATGCCGAATCCGCCCGGTGGATGCTCTGGCGTGATGGCTGAACGCGGACCCCTTCCCGATCAGCGCTTATCCTACGCGTGTCCGGGGCGAGGTCAAGGGGAGCTTCGAAAGCGAGGGTGCTGGGATCAGCGTTGGGATTGGCGTTGGGATAAGAGTTGGGATCAGCGCGGCCGCGACGAAGCGTCTTCGGAGGCCGGGGGAGTGCGGACGGACGGATCCGGGTCGGCGGGGGCGCTCACCGCCGATTCATTCTTGTCCTTGCCTGGCAACTGACAGGCTTGGCTCATTCAGGTGTTTATGCCCAGTCGGGGGAGAATCACCGCCTGTAGCAGGAACCAACCTCCCACCACCAGGGCCAGGATCAGCAGATCGCCAAACACGCCGAACCTCCTCTTGAGTGCGCCGAGTGCACCGAGAGCACCCGGCTTCGTTTCATGCTGCTCCATCACGAATCCCCACGCTCCCCCATGAGATCTGGGCGCCGTGCCCATCCCGCCTGCCCACGGTGCTTGCCCGCGGTGCTTGCCCGCGATGCCTGCCCGCGGTGCCTGCCCGCGGTGCCTGTCCACGGTGCCTGCCCACGGTGCCTGTCCACGGATGCTCATCCACCGTGCCTGCCACCATGAATACTTCCTCACACCTCGTGGGACAACCGGTTCCCTGGATCAGATTCGTCACGTGGCGTTTGGAGCCGTCGCGCCCCCCCGGGGGGGCAGGTCTCTTCGGGCTGGGTGCACGCACCGGTTCCCCTCGGGCTCAGTCTTCTCTGCTCCGATCCTTCTCGGGCCAGGTCTCCCTCGTCCCGGGCCCCTCGAGCTGGGGATCTCGGGCTGCGACCGCTGCTCTGGCTTCCCCGGTTGGGGCGTCGGCTTGGGGGGGCTGATACCGGACAGCTGCTCCGCGGGCCGCGGTCGTGGTATCCTTGCGTCGGCATCCACTTGGGGCACTTACCCGTCAGCAGGAGGTAGATCCAATGCGACAGAGCACCACGCGCAGTAGACGCAGTCGACGCAGCAGACGCTTTCCCGGGCTGGTGGCACTCTTTGCCATGATCGGGATCGCGGGCTTTCATGTCCCGACCGCGCATGCCGCCACCACCCTGCTCCGGCAGCAGGATGTATCGCGGCGCGAGGCGGCGCCGGCCCAGGCTTTGCTAGACGAGGCATCGCGGGACGCAGCCGGCACTACCTCTTTCTCCTCGAGCGGCGACTCGGACTGGAACTGGATTCGTGTGCAGCGGGGACAAACGCTCGCCGATTTCCTCTCTCCAGACGGAGCGCTGCGCACCACCACCGACACCGATCCCGGCCCGGCGCCGGAAGGGGACTACCTCGGGTGGGCGAGCTTCACGACGGCCGCCGATGGAGGCTCGCGCATCCTGCTCACGAACCGGATGACCGACAATGTCACCGTCTTCGACTGGGCGACCATGAGTGTTCTGGCCAATATCGATGTCGGCGATTACCCGGGCGGCATCGCCACGACCGATGAGTACGCGATCGTAGCCTGCGCATTCTCGGACGAGGTCTACATTCTGGATTTGGATGACTACAGCGTCGCGGCGGTGATCCCCACGGGTGAGCAGCCCTGGGTCATCCGGGTGAGCCCCGACCAGCAGTACGCCTACGTGGCCTGCGACATCGACGATACCTGCGAGGTCATCAACCTGGCCACGCTTACCCATGAGTTCACGATCACGGGGTTCCCGATTGCCCTCTACACCTTCGGCTGGGGCTCGGAGAACGGCCGCAACTTTGTCGGGTTCACGGGATTCCAGGTGACGCCCGATGGTGAGCACCTGGTCGTCGGTGACTGGGACAATCAGGTCCTGTTTTTCAACACCATGACCGGTGCGATCGACTACACGATCGCCGGCGTGGAGGCCTGCATCAACATCGACCTCTCCGGAGATGGAAGCCGAGCCGTTGCACTCTCCTCCACCAATCCTCTGCAGGTACACCAAATCGACCTGGCCGCGCCGGCCCTGGAGCAGACGGTGGTTGTCGGCGGCTTGTCCTTGGGGACGGCCTACAATGCCGCTGTCAACCAAGACGGGTCGAAGGCCTTCGTCTCCCTCTCCGGGAATCAGACTGCCATCATTCGCTTCGCCACCGCCGACTACGTGATCTTCGGGAACACCTATTCGGCCTTCTGGATCGGGGTCAGCCCGGATCACCAATACGCGATTAGCGGGCAGTACCGCTTCTCGATCATCGATTTCGCGAACGAGACGCTGGTGGGCCAGCATCAGGGCAACACGCAGTACAACGGCGCCGCGGCCCCGGTGGGGTACCGGGCCATCGGCTTTGACCCCACCCGGCACGAAGGGATCTACTACTACGACTACACGAACGTCGCGTCTCCGCAGTACGTCGGGGCCGTCAACAGCGGTGAGGCGCCCGAGGGCGATGCGCCCCGGCGGGTGGCGGTCACGCCCGATGGTACGCGCGCGGTGGTCACCAATGTGCTGTCGGACAATGCAAGCATCATCAACCTTCAGACGCAGGCCGTGGAGGCCGTTCTGCCCATGGGTGATCGCGTTCAGGATGTGGCCATCACCTCCGACGGGGCCTACGCGGTCGTCTGCTGCTTCGAGTCGAACTCCGTGAGGGTGATCAACCTCGCCACACTCACGATTGAGGCTGAGGTCCCGGCCGGTTCGCGCGCTGGTGTGGTTTCGATCAGCCCTGACGATGCCCATGCGTATGTGGGCAACATCACCTCGAACACGGTCTCGGTGATTGCGCTCGATGGAGCGGCGAGCTACGAGGTCGCCGAAGTCTACTGCGGAGTGATAGGCGTTGTGTGGGCGGCCTACGGCGTGAGCAGTGATGTCGAGTGCAGCCCGAATGGCGAGGAGGTCCTGATCGCCGCTTCCTTCGATGATCAGGTCAAGGTGCTCGACACCCAGACGAACACGATCGTCGCCTCATTGCCGGTGGGGGACTTTCCTCTCGAGATCGCCTTTGACGACACAGGTGACTACGCCGTCGTTACGAACTACTTCAGCGACAACTATTCGGTCATCCAGGTCGACGGGGCTGCCTCGACGGTGGTCGGTACGTTCGGGGCGCCGGGTGGGGACGGTCCGCTGCGCCTGGCCTACAACAGCGTCACCGGCGAGATGGGGATCGGCCACTACAGCTCCAGGACCCTTGCTCGTGTCGATCCCGAGACGGGCGCCTTTCTCGGGAACGACTATTTCACCAGCTATGGCCCCATCATCGGCGTGGCCTACGACGCGATCGACGGCCAGTCTATCGTCCTCACCTCCTCGACCGGTGACGAACCCGGCCACCTGCACCGGGGCGGCGAGGTCTTCACTCTGCCGGCCGCTCCGGCCTACCTGACTTTCGCTGGGCCGGATGCGATCGTTCCTGGCGATCGATCGAATGGGACCGCTGCCGTCGCCATGCCGGGACCCGACTGGATCACGGTGCTGCGTTGGGATACGTCGGATGCCCCCACGGTGACCGACATCCCGCTTGGCAGTCACGCCCGTGGCATTTTGGAGCCGCCGCACCCGAGCCTGGTGCGCTCGGGAACGAGCTTCCTATACCGTCTTGCCCAACCGGCACAGGTGAGCCTGCGCGTGATCGATCTGCAGGGCCGCGAGGTGGCCCGCCCGTTCACCGGGTACCAAGCGGCAGGGCGGCATGAGGTGCCTTGGACGGCGGGAGACCTCCCAGCCGGCATCTACCATGCCGTACTCGAGATCGCCGGCCAGCGCATGGGCAGCCAGCGTTTGACGATCTTGGAGGAGTAGTGCCGTGGCCCGGCCGCCCGGGGCGGCATCTCTGAGGGCTGGTCTTCAGGGATAGGGGACAACATTTCTATGTAGCATGAAGCCCAGCGGACCTTTCGGCCGACTGGGCTTCTGCGTCTTGCGCCGCAGTGAAGGAAGAGTTCTGGAGGAAGCGAACCACGATCTCTTCCGCGAACCAACGCAAGCTATTCTTCAGTGGTCCCCATTCGGGTTGCTTTGGTCAAAGATGCGGCCGGAACCACTGAATGTCCACTAGCTGTCTAGCAAGTTGATGGACAAAGGTCACTATGAGACTACGTCGCAGATTGTGCAAGCCCTTTCTGGTCTAATCTTCTCTTCGCTTGTCGTCCTTGCCTTTGTCACTTGATGCAAGTACATGGCGATGGAGCGTCGTGTTACCGAGGAGCCGAAGAGCTTCAACCATTCGACCACGGCCCTTTTGCCCCGGGGCAAAACGTGGGCTCGTGCGTGGTTTTTTTTGCCCCGGGGCAAAACGTGGGCTCGTGCGTGGTTTTTGCCCCGGGGCAAAA
>CAZNJE010000005.1:38169-145864 GCA_964573295.1 uncultured bacterium
TTTTGCCCCGGGGCAAAACGCTGGGACTCGTGCGTGGTTTTTGCCCCGGGGCAAAGAGTCCTGATATCTCAGGCATCTCAGGTATCTCAGGTATCAGATCTGACCCGTCGCCGGTGTCTCGGTGCTTCGGGGCACAGCGCCGTTCGCCGGTGTACGGACCGTCCCCAGTGAGCCCGACCCGATGGGGCCCGATGCGGCATCTCATTGCGCAAAAGCCAATTGGCTGATCAGAATTCCACGAGCGTGGGATCGAGCATCCAGCGCAGACGCCATCCATCCTCGGCTCGAACCAGGGCAGCCACGCAGGCTTCGCTGCACCGGACTACCGGCGGGTCTGTCTTGCTGGCTAGCAGGAGGGCGAGCAATTTCTCGACGAAGGGAAGGTGCCCGACCAGCATGACCCTGTCGTGATCCTCTTCTTCGAGCTCCGAGACGAACTCCTCAACCGAATCGGCGGGGCCGAGCCCGCGCCGCCAGCGAACGCCCGCCACAGGCTGCAATGCTCCCGCCAGGATTTCGGCCGTTTCCTCGGCGCGCGCTTTGCCGCTGTGATACATGACATCGATGCCGATCTGGGCCCCGGCGAGGACCGTGGCCGCACGCTCCACCTGAGCACGGCCTTCCGAGGTGAGACGACGTTCGGGATCATGCCGCTCGGATGCCGCTAACCCGTGCCGTACGACATAGAGCTCCGTGAGGGCCAATCCTTACCTCCCTGAATAGGTCACGAGACTGGGGAGCCACTCGGACAATGGATGCAAGAACACATCTCGCGGCGCATTCTACGAGGATCATGTATACGTGGCAAGAAGATGGGTTCGGTGGCGAGGAAGGCGTTGGTGTTGGCCGTGCGAAAGCCGGGGGACGCTGGCCGTCAGGAAGGTGGGGGCGCTGGCCGTGAGGAAGGTGGGGGCGTTGGCCGTGCAGAAGCCGGGGGACGCTCGCCATGAGGAGGGCCGGGGCGCTGGCCGTGCGGAGTTTCTGGTGGGTGCGGGAGGAGCACTCATCTTCCTCTTGTAGCTGGAAGGGGTACCTTCCACACTGGTTGGCACGAAACTACTTATATAGAGGAGGGGTGGATCAGTGAAGGAGATGATGGGAGAGCCTTCATGATGAGCGGGTGGTCTTTTTCGAGGGGACGATTCGGGGCGATGTGGCCCGAACCACAACGACCCGGACCTCGCCATCCCGGACCTCGTCATCCCGGACCTCGTCATCCCGGACCTCGCCCTCCCGGGCTGAGACAACCAATGCTGGCAATCGCGTTTGGGGCGCTGGCGATCCTCTTGCCTCTTTGTGTTGGAAGCGCTGCCGGGCAAGTCGCCCTTACCGCCAGCGCCCAACTCGCGGCCGCATCGCAGGCCAACGCCGGTGCGTACGCCAACGCCGGTGCGCAGGCCGATGCCGGTGCGCAGGCCGATGCTGGTGCGCAGGCCGATGCCAGCGCGCATGCGGGCGGTGAGCCGTCGTTTGCCGTCGGGCGGGCTGGGCGGACGCTCGAGCGCGGGCTACGCATGCTTGCGCTGGCCGAGACACTGCCGATCGAACCCGAGCCAACCTACTCGCTGGAGTGCCGCGATCCGGTCTTCGCCTACCTGCTGGGGCTTCTGGATGACGGGCGATATGGCCTCGTTCAGACAGAGCACCTCCGGGCTGCCACGGAGGCCTCATCGGAGCGTAGCAAGATTCCCTATGAACTGATTCGCGACGTGGTTCGGATGCCTGATCAGGGTGGGCCGCGGGCCTGGATTCGTATGCGTTTCCATGAGCCGCTCGATGTGGCCGTGCCTTACAGCATCCTGGGCTATCATCCTGGATCGATTCGGAGTACCCCTGAAGTCCTGCTCATGGAGTGGAGGATCGGCGACTTGAGTCTGGCCGGGACGGCTGACCAGAAGCCGGTCGAGTTGAGCGATGTCACGGTCTGGGGGCTCGTCGAGGGACGAATCGATCTAGATATCGATGGGTGGGTGGACTTCTTGCTGGGCGGTAAGCTCGACGATACCAGGATCGTGGCTCTGGCGGTGTATCGCTATGCGGGTGAGCGCTACGCTCTGGCTGCCGGATTCAATGAAGAGGGGCAGGGGCACTCGGGAGCACTGGACCTGCAGAAGGACGAGATCCGTTTCCCGGCGCCGGATGAGTTCAAGCTGATGGGGCGCCAGCTCCGTCAACTCACCCTTCAGCGACTCGCCCGTCATGGCATTGTGGCCTGGACGTCGGCCACCGACTGAGCTTGGTTACCGACGGGTCCCGGGTTCCGGCTGAGCTTGGTCACCGGCGGGTTCCGGGTTCCGGCTGAGCTTGGTCGCCGGCGGGTCCCGGCCACCGGCTGAGCTTGGTCGCCGACGGGTTCCGGCTACCGGCTGACCCTGGTCGCCGACGGGTCCCCGCCAACGGCTGAACTCGTTTTCCTAGCGTCCCACCTCGAGTGGGAGTTCTATCCGGTCCTGCTCCGCGCCTTCGATTTCCCAGATGAGCACCAGGGCCTCGACCATCATGGCCACCGGGATCAGGGATGGGTAGTCGTTGGCCACGCGGTAGATGAGAACCTGGAGCTCTTCCGCCGGAGGGCTATCCCAAGTCCCAATCAGGAGCTGGATGAGATCGAGTGGGCCCTTCAGCGTGCCGCCCGGCCAGTCATTCTCCAAACGATTGAGCGATTCCACCCGATAGTCCAGGGTCAGCAGGCCTGACTCCGAGTAACGCCACATCTCGTGGTCCAGTCCGTGGAAGTTCAGCGAAGGGAATGTGCGGGCACGCTGCATGTCGGGTAGCAGTCCCAGGATCATGATGCGAAGGGCCGCTTCGCTGGCATGGTCGAGCCGGAACTCCACGCGGCGGGATGCGAGCGACTCGTCCAGCTCGGGGCCGGTGGCGCCCTGGATCCACTGGGACACGGTCACCCATCCGAACGCGTCGACGCGGATTTGCCAGATGTCGGCAACGGCGCTGCTGCCCACGTGCATGCGCAGGGTCAGCTGGGACTTCTCGCTCGGCAGGTTGAGATGATCGAGCTGCCGAACGTTCTCGAATCGATACGGTTCATCGATGCCCACGATCTCGTCCAGGAAGCTGCGGTCGGCCCAATCGGGCGGCTCGTCGATGGGTGGGTGGCCCGGAGGAAGCTCGTCTTCACTGATCCCGCCGGCGGGGTTCTCCGTCGTGACATCAGCGTTTCGGTTGGGGCTCTGCAACACGGTGTAACCGCAGCCGGGGAGGAGGATTCCGGCGAGTAGGGTGCCGGCGAGAAGGGTGCGGGCGAGATGAGTGCGGGCGAGAAGGGTGCCGGCGAGAAGGGTGCGGGCGAGATGAGTGCGGGCGAGAAGGGTGCCGGCGAGAAGGGTGCGGGCGAGTAGGATGCCGGCGAGAAGGGTGCCGGCGAGATGAGAGCCAGCGAGATGGATTCCGACGGGAAGAATCCTGGCGAACGGAACCCGGAAGACTCGCCCGGAGGCTTGAAGCGCCCTAGAAGCGGTGTCGCGAGTCGAGGCGCTTGAGACCGGCGTCTTTGGCGAGAGCGAGCGCATCATGATACTCCTGTTGGGTGATCCGGCGGCGAAGGGGGCCGAGTTCGGCGGTCCGGCCGGCGGGGTGGTATTGCTCCATGATATTGACATAGGTTCGCTCCGAGATCTCCCGCGCAATGAAACGGCAGATCTCGCCCGTACCAGCCAGCCCGTCGGGCAAGACCAGATGCCGCACCAGGAGTCCACGCCGGGCGATGCCATCCTGGTCGATCACGAGGTCGCCGACCTGTCGGTGCATTTCTCGCAGGGCTTCGCGGGCGCGCTCGGGGTAGTCCGGTGCGCGGCAGAAACGTTGCGCCACGTCTTCATCCCAGAACTTGAAGTCGGGCATGTAGATATCGACGATGCCCTCGAGCAAGCGCAGGGTGGAGGCGCAATCGTAGCCCCCCGTGTTGTAGACCAAGGGAAGCCGGAGATGGTTCCTGGCCGCTACCGCGAGGGCCTCGAGCATGGCCGGCACGACGTGGGACGGCGAGACGATGTTGATATTGTGGCATCCGCGATCCTGCAGGTCGAGCATCACAGAGGCCCATTCATCGGCGGTGACCTCGCGGCCCAGCTTCTCATGGCTGATCTCGGCGTTCTGGCAGAAGTCGCATAGCAGATTGCAGGAGGAGACGAAGATCGTACCCGAGCCGCCGGATCCAACGAGCGGGGCTTCTTCTCCGAAGTGCGGTCCGCAGCTGGCCAGAATGGCATGCCGACCGGTAGCGCATATTCCGAACTCGCCGCCGACGCGGTCCACGTGGCAGAGACGGGGGCAGAGGTCGCAGCTCCTCATCCGTGCCTGGGCTTCGGCGATGCGGGCATCGAGCTCGCCGCTGCGAGCCAGCGTAAGATAGCCGGGTTCGAACATTGCGTCGTCTCCTCTGTGTGGGGATCATCCCGGCTGAGGTCGCCGAACTCAAGGGCCAGGGGTGGCGAAGTCGGAGCTTACCCGGAGGGCCGTGTTCGGTCGGGGCGACGTGACGGCACGGCTGGGGCGAAGTGACGCAGCCGACGGCCGCAGTGAGGTGACGGCACGGCGGCCACGAGGGTGCGACGAGACCAGGGAGCAGCCAGTAACAGTAAGTAGTGGCGGGGAGCAGTGGTCATGGAGATCCAGGGAAAACGGGTTCGCTTGCGGGATCGCGGCGAGGACGATCTGGACGATACGAAGCGCTGGTTTGCCGCCGGTGCCGAGTGGCGCCACTGGGATGCGCCCTGGGAGACCCTGGTATGGGACGAGCAGCGCGAGCGGCGGTGGCGGGAGGTCGTGGAGAACGCGCAGCGGTCCCCGGAAGCGCCGCGGACCAGTCTGGAGATCGAGACGGCCGATGGGCGCCACATCGGATGGGTCGGCAGCTACTGGGTGGATCCCGGGAGCGGCTGGCGAGATGCGGGCATCGTGATCGCAGAGCCGGACGAGTGGGGCGAGGGCAGGGGGCGGGAAGCCTTCACCCTGTGGACCGATTATCTGATGCGCGCCCACGAGCTGCCGCGCATCGGGATGGGCACCTGGTCGGGGAATGTGCGCATGATCCATCTGGCGGCGCGCGTGGGCATGCACGAGGAAGCCCGCTTCCGGGAGGCCCGGGACGTGAGGGGCGAGCGCTACGACGCGGTCCGCTGGGGGATGACGCGAACCGAGTGGCTGCATCACGGCGAAGGCCGGCGGGAAGGGTTCCGGCCTTTCGTGCGCGATGACTGGGACGAGGCGGCTGAACTGATCCGCCAGCTCTACGACCATCATCGCAGCCTGCAGCGAGCGGAGGCCTTCAGTCTTCCCGAGGCGCGCGAGACGCTTTTTGAATGGCGTCACCGGCACAACAACGTTCTCTGGGTTTGGCAACAGGAGGGCCACCTGCGAGCTCTGGCGCGAGCCCGTCACGAAGGGATCTACTTCATGGAGGAGTTGGTCGTCGCGCAGGATCATCGGGGCCAGGGCTTGGGATCACGCATGCTGGCAGCCATCGAGGATGAGCTGCGCGCGGCCGGGGAAACCGACCTCTTCCTCAGCATGGTGTGGCCGGGCAACCTGCGCGCGCTGGATCTCTACCGGCGCCGTGGCTACGACCTCATCAACACGATCGAGTTGCGCAAAGGACTCCGGGAAGATCGCAGGGGCCGCGCCACCGAGTTTCTGCGGCGCAGCTTTCACCTGGGCCGGTCGGTGCCCGAGGATTAGTCCTGCGGCTGCTGGGCGGCCGCCTTGCCGAACGCTTCCCAGAATGGATCGATCCGCGGGTGCTCGAGTGGTTCGTTGCGACCGCCCACCCGGAGCGTGCGGCCCTGCTCGCGGGGCACGATCTCGCCGATCGTCGCGGCCAGGATGCCCGCATCACCGAAGGCGCGCTCGAGCTCGGCGGCCCTGTGCGGACGACAGGTTAGCAGCAGCGTACCTTCACTGATGGACGTGTAGGGATCGATGCCGAAGAACCCGCAGATCTTGCGGATCGGCTCCTGCACCGGCACCTGTTCCTTCTCGACCACGAATCCCACGTCCGAAGCGCCCGCGATCTCGACGAGTCCGCCCCAGACTCCGCATTCGGTGGCATCGTGCATCGCGGTGACGCCGTCGTCGCGCACACCCAGATCCGCCGCGATCCGTGCTTCCTCGACCACGCTCATCTGCCAGAAGATCTCCTGGGCCTCGTGGGCAAAGGTCTCGCCGAATTCGGCGGCGAGGCGGTCGGGGAAGGTGGCGGCGAAGAGGCCGGCCGCTTCCACTGCGGCGCCTTTCGTGATCAGGATCGCGTCGCCGGGCCGCGCCATCGTGGGGGCGATGTACTTCTCCTTCGGGCCGACGGCGATCACGGTGGCGCCGCCGACCATCGGATAGTCACAGCCTTCATAGCGTCCCGTATGCCCGGTGACGATGCTCACGCCCAGCTTCTCGCTCTCCTCATGGATGGTCGTCCACATACGTTCGAACTGCTCACCGGTGATCGAACGAGGCAGGTTGAGGTCGATCGTCATGTATGCGAGCGGCAGCGCGGAGGTCGCCGCGTCCGAACAGAGAATGTGGACGGCGAACCAGGCCGATCGTTCCCATCCGTAGGGCGGTACGATGAAGACCGGGTCGGTCGTCAGGGCCATCACCTGGCCGCCTCCGAGATCGACGATGCCGATGTCGACTCCGTGCTGGGGACCGATGAGCACCTCTTGGCGTCGCCGGCCGAGACGGGGATAGATGATCGTGTCGAAAACCTCAGCCGAGATCTTGCCGATGGTCGGAAGCTCGGGGCGCATGGTGTCCCTCCCTCTGGTCTGATGTCGGGCCACGGATCATACGCCCACCGGTTGGAGGCGGCAAGCGCGAGCGGGTCGGGAACGACGGGCTCGAGCGAGCCAGGGACGGCAGATCCGAGCTGGTCGGGTATGACACGCGCGAGCATGCCTGGGGCAACTGGTCCTGGCAGGATCGGTACAAGAAGGGCCTAGGTGAGATGATCTCTCAGAAACGCCTCGGCCTCGCGCGGACGACGAAGGATGACCGCCTGCGCGTGTTGCCATCTCCCGCTGCCCAGGAGAGCGCGGTACTCTCGTTGGGAACGGCTGAAGGTGGTGATCACCCACCAAAGGATCGAGTCTTGGCTGAAGAAGGACTGGCGGAAGGTCTCACGGCAGCCGCCGAAGAGCTCTTCTCGCGTCCACACGCGTCGGAGGGTCCGCCGGATCGCCCGTGAGAAGACGATCGGGAAGGGGAAGTCGAGCCAGATGATCGTCGTCGCCCGCGGCCACACGATGTCGCGCACTATCGCGTAGTTTCCGTCGAAGACCCAGCGCGAGCGGTCGGTGGCCCTCGCAACCTCGGTGCGAAGCTGTTCGGTAGGTTTCTGCTCCCAGTTGCGCATCCAGTGCAGTTGGTCGGCTTCGATCAGATGTGCCTCGAGAGCTGATGCGATCCGGCGGGCAACGGTGCTCTTGCCCGCGCAGCTCGTTCCCACCACGACGACGCGGCGGAGATCGGGCATCGTTGCATCGTCCGGGCGGCGGCGACCGTCCGGCGCCGCCGCCTTCTGAGCACAGTGGCCGAGCACCGGCGTCGCTACTTCGTCAGGACCGCGGCGATCTTGGGCATCATCCAGTCGATGTCCTCCTTCTTGATCGTCAGCGGCGGAGCGAAACGGATGACGTTCTCGTGCGTCTCCTTTGCCAGGATGCCCGCATCGCGCAGGGCCTCGCAGTAGGAGCGAGCCGGCTCATTGAGTTCGAGACCGGTCATGAGGCCCTTGCCGCGTACCTCGCGCACCACCGGCGCGCCGATCTCGCGTAGCTGGGCTCGGAAGTACTCGCCCATTTCGTGGGAATTCTCGACCAGGCCTTCGTCGAGCAGCACCTTCATCGCCGCGCGCGCGATGGCCGCGCCCATCGGGTTGCCGCCGAAGGTGGAGCCGTGGTCGCCGGGCCGGAAGACGCCCAGAATCTCCTTCGAGGCCGTGACGGCCGAGACCGGGTAGACGCCCCCGCCCAGCGCCTTGCCCAGAATGTACATATCGGGTTTGACGTTCTCGTGATCGCAGCAGAACAGGCGGCCGGTGCGACCGAAGCCGGTTTGCACCTCATCGGCGATGAAAAGGACCCGTTTCTCGGTGCACAGATCGCGGGCGGCCTTCAGGTAGCCGTCGGGAGGCACCAGAACGCCACCCTCGCCCTGGATCGGCTCGACCATGAAGCCAACCGTGTTGGACGTGATGGTCCGGCGCAGCGCCTCGATGTCACCGTAGGGGATCAGCTTGAATCCCGGCGTAAAGGGCCCGAAACCCTCTTTGTAGCTCTCCTCGGAGGAGAAGCCGACGATCGTGGTCGTCCGGCCATGGAAATTGCCGTCGCAGACGATGATCTCTGCCTCTCCCTTGGCCAGACCCTTGTTCTGATACCCCCACTTGCGCGCCGTCTTGATGGCCGTCTCGACGGCCTCGGCGCCCGTGTTCATGGGCAGTGCCATGTCCATACCGGTCAGCTCGCACAGCTCCTTCAGGAAGGGCCCCATCTCGGCGTTGTGGAACGCGCGGGATGTCAGGGTCACCTTCGCGGCCTGGTCGATCATCGCCTGGATGATGGCCGGGTGGCGGTGGCCCTGGTTGAGTGCCGAGTAGGCGGAAAGGCAGTCGAGATAGCGCTTTCCGTCGGCATCCCAGACCCAGATGCCCTCGGCGCGCTCGATGACGACGTCCAGAGGATGGTAGTTGTTCGCGCTGTAGGTTTCCGCCAGCGCGATCATCTCGCGGGTGCGGCTGCGGTCAACCTTCCCTGCGGTATCCGGCTGCATCTTCTTATCCTCCAAAGAATTACGCTCCTGAGACCCTCCGGGCCCCCGTGGGACAGTGAGGGGGGCGCCAACGCCAACGAGGCCCTAAGCTACTGCAATGCAAATGGTTGCGACACAGGTGCCTTCTCGTCGCACGACAGTGGCGCTCATCATATGCAAGCTAAACGACTGTAGCAAATCCGGCCCGGTTCCGAGAAGCAGAAACAACTGGCTGCGAGACCGATGCCCTATGGTATACTGTCGGCCATCTTTTTCGGGTGTGTGAGGAATGAGTGCGCGTGTCCCGGGTGGCTGGTTTCGCAAGGGTCGGTGCGAGCGTGCGCGGCCCGTTGCAGGCTCACCTGGTGGGTTTTCATGGAGAATTCCTGGGGTCGTGAGTGTTGATGCCCCCATGGAATCCGGGCTCCACGGCAAAGAGACTGGGACAGGATGAGACTGGATCTACGCGACATCAGGCGCCTCCTGGGCGGCCGCCTTCGGAGCGGTGGTCTTCGGCGTGGCCGTCTTTCGGGGGGCGGCCTGTCGGGCGATGGCCTTCGGGGTGGCCGCCGTGCGGATCGCCGAACCGCGGCCGGCCTGTCCGACGGCCGCTCGGGCGCAGAGACCGCGACGTTCTGCCGCGCGAGCGTCACTCTCCCGTTCGCCTGGCTGGCCGTGGCGCTGCTCGCAGTCGCAGGGGCCTACCTGTCGATCGAGCGGGCCAGTCGTGAGGTCGCCGGTGGTCCGGATGCCGCCGGAGATGCCGCTGGGGATGCCACCGGGGATGCCGTGGTTGCCGTCACCGGCCCGGGGGCCAAGAGGGTGGTCACCGATCTCCCCGATTTCCATACGATTCAGAGCGTGGAGGAGCGCAAGAAGCGTTTCTTCGACTTCATGCGTCCGATCGTCAGCGCGGAGAACGGGCGGATCTTGCGCGAGCGGCTGCGCCTGCTCGGCCTGCACGAACGCCACCGGCAGACGGCGACCCTGGCGCCCGAGGACCAGATCTGGCTGCAAAGCCTGGCCGACCGGTATCGCGTTGACGAGTTCGATCTGGATCATCCCGGTCACTGGGAGGCGTTGATCCGGCGGGTGGATATCGTGCCCACCCCGCTGGCCCTCGTTCAGGCCGCCAATGAATCCGGCTGGGGCACTTCGCGATTCGCCCGGCAGGGCAATAGCCTATTCGGCCAGTGGAGCTTCAGGCCCGGCACCGGCATGGTGCCGCGCGAGCGGCCCGCGGGCTCAACCTACGAAGTCGCCCGGTTCGAGACGGTCAACGAGGCCGTCCGCAGCTACCTTCGCAACCTCAACACCCACCGGGCCTACCTGGATTTCCGCCGCATGCGCGCGCAGATGCGCGGCGAAGACGGCTATCTCGACGCCTACGCGTTGGCCGCCGGCCTGCTGAAGTACTCGCAGCGCCGCGAGGCGTACGTCGAGGACCTTCGGCTCATGATGCGGGTCAATCACGGTCTGCTCGGCCCGGCCTGAGCTTGGATTATGTCTCTACCATTTGCCTTCCGGACTTCGACCGTCATGCGCCTGCTTGGTGCGCTTCTCGTCATGGCGATCCTCGTCATGGCGCACCTCGTCACGGCGCTCCTCGCCGGACCGGCCGGCGCGGCCGACTCGGCCGTGATCCTTCAGTATCACCATGTGGATGCCTCCACGCCGCTCAGCACGAGTGTGTCGCCGGAGGTGTTTGCCGCCCATCTGGACTATCTGGAGGAGCGCCGGTTCACGGTCCTGCCCGTGAGCGAGATCGTCGAGGCCCTCGGATCGGGCCGCGAATTGCCGGATCTGTGTGTGGGCATCACCTTCGACGACGCCTACCGCTCTGTCGGGGAATCGGCCTGGCCGCTACTGCGCGAGCGGGGATGGCCGGCCACGATCTTCGTGACGACGGGGGGCGTGGACGAAGGGATCGCCGGCTACCTGACCTGGGATGAGATGAAGCAGATGGCGGCCGAAGGCGCCGAGTTCGGCGGCCACAGCGTGACGCACGACTACTTGATCCGCCGGCGTCCGGACGAGAGCGAGTCCGAATGGCATCACCGGGTACGTGAGGACATTCGTGTCAGCTGTGAGCGCGTCGAGGAGCAACTCCTCTCGGGCGATGCGCGGTGCCGGCTCTTCGCCTATCCCTATGGGGAGTACGACCGCGCCCTGCGCGAGATCGTCTCTGATCTGGGCCTGGTGGGCTTCGGCCAGCACTCGGGGCCGGTCGGCCCGTTTAGCGATACGCTGGCCCTGCCACGCTTCCCGGCCTCGGGACCCTACGCGGACCTGGGCGAGTTGGCGACGAAGCTCTACACGCTGCCGCTTCCGGTGCGGCGGGCCGACCCGCTTGATCCGGTCGTTCCCGAGGGCGTCGAGCGCCCGGTGTTGCGCTTGGAGCTGGCTGCCGGGGATTACCGCCTCCGCGAGCTGGCCGCCTACGCCAGTGGCCAGGGACGAATCGACGTCCGAATCATCCGTGAGGGGGATCCAGAGGCGATCGCGGGCGCGGCCGACCGTGAGCGGGGTCCCGCGGAGACCCCCGCTGGCGCGGTCATCGAGATCGTTCCCTCCGCCGATCTTCCCGAGGGCCGCAGCCGCTACAACATCACCGCGCCCCAGCGGGGGGCTGATCCGGCAACCCTGCCGGGCTTCCCCGAGGGCGTTCCGGGCGGCCTGCCTGGCGGTGTGCGTTACTACTGGTACAGCCATCTGTGGATCCGGTAGAATGCGCTTCCGAACCCACTGCCAGGAGTAGCATTCACCATGATCATCTCCAACGGTTCGATGAACCGGCTTGCCGGTCTCCTGTTCTTCTCTGCCGCTGCCGGTCTGGCCACCGGCTGCGATGACTCGGCCTCCACGCAGCCCCCGCCCAGCGCGACCCCGCCGGCGGAGGACCAGTTGCTATTCAGCTCCGGACGCACCGGCCACTCGCAGCTCTACACGATCGCCGCGAACGGAGCTTCCGGTACACTGCTCCGGCTCCTGGAGAGTGACGAGGATGCCCTGGATGCGGCGTGGTCGCCTGACGGCACCCGGATTGCCTTCACGATGAAGCGAGGTGATGCCCAGACGATCTACTGGATCGAGGCGGGCGGCGAGGCGGTGACCCCTCAGGCGGTGACTTCGCTGGAAGACAACCAGGCCTACCCGTCTTGGTCTCCCGACGGACGGCGCATTCTCTTCACGTCCGACCGCTACGAGAACATCGATGTCAGCCGCCTGGCCGTCGACGGTGCTCCGGACTCACGCGTCGATCTGACGGACGTCAAGTACCCGGGGGACGAGAACGACGAGGATCTCGACGAGGCCAACTGGGACGCCTGCTGGTCGCCCGACGGTCTGCGCATGGCGTTCACGAGCAACCGCGATGATGATTGGAACATCTACACAGCATCGACTGAGGCCCGCGTCAATCCAAGAGACCACGTCAAGATCACCGACCATCCGGCGGGGGATTGGGATCCCGCCTACTCGCCCGATGGCGAGTGGCTGGCGTTCGTCTCCGACCGCGACGGCAATCCCAACATCTTCGTGGTGAGCGTGAGCGGGGATCCGGTCACCCTGCGTCGTCTGACGAGGAGCCCGCATGTCGATGCCGATCCGGCCTGGTCGCCCGACGGCGAGTGGATTGCCTACACGTCCTATCCGGATGGCCGAAGCGCGATCTATGTCATCGCCGCCAACGGCGACGCTTCGACCAATCAGCGAGTCGTAGCCGATCCGGCGGGATGCTGGGCGCCGCAGTGGCGGCCGCGGCCCTGAGCCCGGTGCGCGATACCGCTGGTGGCCGCGGCCCTGAGCCCGGTGCGCGATACCGCTGGTGGCCGGGGCCCTGAGCCCGGTGCGCGATACCGCCGCCGGCCTCGCTCGATCAGTTGAACAGCCGTTGCCAGAAGTTGCCTCGCTCGACGGCTTCGAGTGCCACGAGCGGCACCTCCGCCAGCACACGTGTGCCAAGCTTGGCTGTGGCTCGGCCGAGGATCTGCCCCTGCTCGACCGGAGCTACCACGTCTGGCTGGAGATTCATCTCGATCGTCACGTGTTCGGTCCGATCACGGCGGACGAAGACGGCGAGACGGTCGCCGTAGCCTACCGCCACCTCGCGTTCCTTGCCGTCCTTGATCCGCAGCGGCTGGTCGAGGGGCAACCCGGCTTGCTCGACGAGGGGCAGCTGCACGAACAGGTTGAAACCGTAGGAGAGCAGGCGGGTGGTTTCGCTGGCGCGTTCCTCGTTGGCCGGGCACCCCATCACGACCGAGATGAGACGGCGATCCTTCTGCACCGCCGAGGCCGTGAGACAGTAGCCGGCAGCGCTGTGATAGCCGGTCTTGATGCCATCGAGACCGCGATAGGTCCCGATTAGCCGGTTTGGGTTGTAGAGCGTGAACTCGCCGTCGCGGAATTCAGCGGTCGCGGTCGAGGCCCAGATCACCGCTTCCGGATGCTTCATCAACTCCCGTCCCAGCAAAGCCATGTCGAAGGCGCAGGTGATATCGGGTTGTTGTTGCCAGCCCGGTGGTAGGCCATGCACGGAGTGGAAGACGGTGCGGCGCATCCCCAGTTCACGGGCGCGGATGTTCATGAGGTCCACGAACGCCTCGTCGCTCCCGGCATGGTACTCGGCCAGGGCGACGGCGGCGTCGTTCGCCGAGTGAATGGCCAGCGCCATGAGCAGTTCCTCGACGGTGAACTGCTCGCCATGCTTGAGATAGACCTGGGAGCCGCCCATCCGCGAGGCGTGGGCCGAGACGGTGATCCAGTCACTCATCGTGATGTCACCCGAGGCAACCCGTTCGAGGACGAGCAGCTCGGTCATCATCTTGACCATCGATGCCGGCTGCCTCTGCGTGAAAGGATTGCTTGCCACCAGAACCTCGCCGCTCTCGGCGTCCATGACCAGGGCCGCCGCGAAATCGCCTTGGATCTCTTCGACATGCGAAAGGTCAGGATAGCCGGACGGACTTCCGGAGCCCCGTGTGGAGGAGGGGCTTGGACGCGCCGAGGCGTACTCAGGCGGAACCGACGTGGCCGGATCCGCCGGCTGACTGGTCGGTGTCAGATCCGCCTGCCGACGGGCTGGTACCGGATCCGGCTGCTGACCGGTCGGTGCCGGATCCGCCTGCTGACGGGCTGGTACCGGATTCGGCTGCTGACCGGTCAATGTCGGAGCGGACCAGTTCTGCGCGGTGGCTTCATTCACGCCCAGCGGTGCGAGACCAGCAACGAGAGCGATAGCAACGAAGCCGATTACAACGAAAGCGATAGCAACAAAGGTTGCCCTGATCAGGGTTGTCTGACCGTGTTTCATCAGCATGGATTCCTGGGGTTTGTGGGTACTGCCGGACGCCATGGGGATGCGGCCAGCTTCGCTCCACAGGACTGTAGGAGCAAGCCTGCCCCGATGCAAGCGTGGTGGGTATTTGCCCCGGGGCAAAAAGCGAACGCGGCTGCCCGATGCGAGCGGCCGGGCCGGATGCGCGCAGCGGGACGAGGCCGATCATCGTTTTGTCGCTGCGTCTCAGTGCGTTAGAATCTCTCCATGGACACACGCAAATTGGGCCGCACGGGCCTCACGGTATCGGTCATCGGTTTCGGGGGGATTCCCATCCAGAGGCTTTCGGTGGAGGAAGCCGGGGCGGTGCTGCGCCGCGCCCTCGACCTGGGAATCGCCTTCTTCGACACCGCTCGCGGCTACACCGACAGCGAGCGAAAGATCGGGGAGGCTCTCTCGGGCCGGCGCGAGGACTTCGTCCTGGCGACGAAGGCCATGTCGCGCGATGCGGCCGGGATGAAGGCCGAACTCGCCGAAAGCCTCAAGCTTCTCAGGACCGATCACATCGATCTCTATCAGCTCCACGCCGTTGGTTCCACCAAGCAGCTCGAGCAAGTGCTGGGTCCGGATGGGGCGTATTCGGTTCTGGAGGAGGCCTGCGCGCGAGGCCAGGTCGGTCACATTGGCATCACGACCCACAGCCGGGACCTGGCTGCCGAGGCCATCGCAACACGGAAGTTCGCCACGCTGCAGGCACCTTTCAACCCCATTGAGACCGAATGGGCGGACGAAGTGCTGCCGGCGGCGGCAGGGGCGGGGATGGGTGTCATCGGCATGAAGCCGATCGCCGGCGGGGCGCTCAATCGGTGTCCAGCGGCCGCTCTGCGCTGGGGCTTGGCCCACGGCCTCACCGTCGCCATTCCGGGGGTCGACAGCATCGAGCAGGTGGAGATCAACGCGGCCGCCGGCAGTCCCCTGCGGGAGCCCGACGAAACCGAGCTCGCGCAGCTGGAGAAGGAGCGCGAGCGCTGGACGGGGGAGTTCTGCCGGCGGTGCGGGTACTGCATGCCCTGTCCCGAGGGTCTGAACATCCCCATGCTGCTCCTGCTGCAGGCCTATCACGAACGCTACGAAATGACCGATTGGGCCAGTGAGCGCCTACTCGGCCTCGAGAAGCGCTACGAGCACTGCGTCGCGTGTGGGACCTGTACTACGCGATGCCCCTATGAGCTGCCGATTCCCGAGATGATGTCGCGCGGCGCGAAGGGGGCCCTTGGCGCGAAGGTGGGCCTATGACGCAACCAGGTTCCCGAGCGTGTCCGGGTCGCGGAGCGTGACCGGGTCGCGGAGCGCAACCGGGTCGCGGGACGCGCCCGAGTCCCAGGGCGCGAAGTAGTCTCACCTCACCTCACCTCACCTCACCTCACCTCACCTCACCCCATCGCTCGGAGGTTGGATTCTGAGGGGCAAGATGGGCGCTCAGATCCTGGATCGAATCTCAGGCGGAACGTTCCAGGGCTCCGCTCGGATCCGGCGTGAGCATCGCTTCGATGGATGCTCTCGACGGCCGGTTGTGGAGTAGGAGATAGCCGGCCGCAAGCAGCAATCCCGCCATGATTGCGTGCTGTCCCGTTAGCATCAGGTCGAGCAGGCCCATGACGGCCAACAGTTGGGCGATCACGATGCCGAACGCGTGCGCGGCGGCGATACGGGAGATCAAGTGCTGGGCGCCCCAGACCGCGGCGCGTTTGTCGGGGTCAGAGTCGGTGTCGGGGTTGGGGTTGCTGTCGGTGTCCGGGTCTTCTTCACCGGCCGCCAGGCGCAAACCACGAAGGAATGGGTGCGCGGAACCGGTTCGGGCTCGTGGACCCGGCCAGCGCAGAAAGGAAGCCCGGCCGGCGCGTTTCTCTTGAATCAGCCGTCCCAGATCGACCAGTGAGCTGGTGCCCATCCACATTCGCTCTCGCTTCAGCAGGAAGGCGCGACCCCACTGAGCGACCAGAAGGCACAGCACGCCGGCCCCCGCGATGACCATCCGGCTCGCGGCCCACGATTCGGGTAGCGGACGCTCGGTTGCCAGACCTTCCTGGGCCAGAGTGTCGGCGGCTTGATTCCGCTCGGCCGCGGAGACCACCAAGATCATCCCGCCCATGAGGAGAATCATCGTCACGCTGAGGATGTAGATCGCCGTTAGCAGTCTGGTGGTCAGCTTCGTGAGTTTCTGGATGACGGGATTCGTTTCTCTCATCGCGCCGGTCTGGCCAGAGTACATCGGATCCTCCCTTTCTGACCGCACGTTCGTCTATCTGCATCATCGGCACGCCGGTGCCCTCTCCCAACCGCGGTTGCATCTCCGCCACGATGAGACGTGCGAGATGGCGTCCTTATCCTGGATCGCGAGGTGGTGTTCTCATCCTGGAGTGCGAGGTGGCGTCTTCATTCTGGAGCGCAACGGGATGCCTCACGCGGGCACAAGAGGAGTTACGCGGACACAAAAAGAGCGCCCGCCGGGGTAGCGGGCGCTCGCCGTTCTTGTTCGTCCTGTTGAGAAGCGGCTGTCCGCGGCCTGGGACACTGCTGGCTACCGCTCGCGTTACGATTGCGCGCGTGGCTCCACCCCAGCCGGGACAGAGGGGCTCGCAGGAGCGCCCGCAGGCGGTCTCCCGCAGGCGGTCCCGCAGACGGGCCTACTCGGGTTCGCCCTTGCTGTTGTCAGGGCCAACGACCGGCTTCGTCATACGACCCGGCGTTGGGCTCGTCTGCTGGGCGCCCTCGCGGACGGCCTCGCGCTTGCGGGCGGCCTCTTCGCGGGCACGCTGCGTACGTTCCCGGCGAACCCGGGAGGACTGCTCCGTGGCGGCCTCCGCAAGCGCCGCAACCTCGGGGTCTTCGGGCAAGTCAGCCGTCAGGGTGATGTTCAGCCCGCCGAAATCGACGATCTCGTTGTCGGGTGAGACGATGAGCCGCGTGTTGGCGATGTACTGGCCGCGCGTACCCGAGCGGTTCAAGATCGTCTCGCCCACCATCAAAGGCGCATCATCGAGTCGAGTCACGTGACCGCCCAGGACCACGTCGATCTCGGGCAGCGCGACGGCGTACTGCTCCATCACCTTCAGATCGAGATGGGCGATGAGCACCAGGATGTCCACCCGCGGACGCAGCTCGCCAATGAGCTCGGTCGTCGTGCTCATGGGAGGCAGGATACGAAACGTGCCCGAGCTGCGATCGAGCGCCGTCTGGTTGACCTGCGCCTCACTGATGGTGCTGATGAAGCCGATCCGCAGATCGTTCGACTCGATGATCCGGTACCGGTCGGCCACCGGCCGCCAGACGCCATCCCTCTGGATCTCGACATTCGAGACGACCAGCGGCAAAGGCATCACCTGCTGCAGGCTGTCGGTTAGATCCCACTGCTCAAGTTCCATCTCACCCAAGGTCACCGCGTCGTACCCGATCCGGTGCATGTCGGTCCAGGTTGCGATGCTCTCGGGGAAGTTGTTGCGCTGGTTGCGGTGGAAGAAATCACCCCCATCGATCAGCAGGAAGGGGGCCTCCTGCTTGCGCAGCGCATCCACATAGGCAGCCCGCCGGGCCAGCCCACCTTTCTTGCCGTGTCACCCACAGGGGACGACTTCGGCGTTGAAGCAGCTCTGCGAAAGCAACCTCACCTCGACATTGGTCGCCCGCTTGCCCGAACTCCCGCCCATCAGTGCACAGCCCTGAAACAGGAATACGGCCAATACGGCAGATACGCCCAGCAGCGATCGTCTGATGGTCATGCGTGAGTCTCCATTGTGACCAAGACATCCAAATGATTGCGCGGCTGAGGGCGCTTGGAGCACCAGGCGGCAAGCGGTCCCTCACCCGTACGGACTAACAATTATACCCCAGTTCCGGGCAGTGTTTCCATGCTTTGTCCCAAGGTGCAAATCTCTGTATGGACAGCAGTTGCCCGATAAGCGCGGCGACTGGTGGTATCCCGGTTGCTTCGGCCTCTGGCCCTACTCGCTCTCTTTGTCCCTGTCTCGCGGCAGCGGCTGGCGGTGGACGCCGGGTGCCACCGGAAGCTCCCGGTTCCGCGGTAGGGCGGGCCGTGGCCGCTGCTTGCGCAGCTTCTCCATCTCGGCCTCGGCCTTCGCCACCTCGGCCAGCACGGCCGGGTCTTCGGGGATGTCCGTGCTCAGCGAGATGTTGAGCCCGCCGTAATCGACGATCTCGTTCCCGGGCGAGAGGATCAAGCGCGTGTTGGCCACGTACTGGCCACGGGTGCCGGATCGGTTGACGATGGCGTGGCCGTAGCGTTGCGGCCCCTCGTCCTTGGGTGCATTGCGTCCGCCCAAGACGACGTCGACGTGCTCGAACTCCTGAGCGTATCGCTCCATGGTGGTCGGATCCACATGGGCCAGCAGAACCACTAAATCGCACGTCTCGGCCAGCTCGCGCGAGACCCTGTGGGTCGTCTCTTCGGGCGGGAGCAGACGCACCTGGCCGCCGGCCTTCTGGAGGACCGTTTCGCTCATGATGATTTCGTTCGTCACGCTCAGAATGCCGACGTTGATGCCCTTGTGCTCGACGATCCGGTAGGGCTCACCGATCGGCACCCAGCGATCACCCTGTCGCTGCTCGAGATTGGTGCAGACGATGGGCAGATCCAGGCTCGCTCTCAGGCTGTCGGTTTCCTGCCAGTAGCCGATCTCCTCGACCCCGAGGGTGATCGCGTCATAACCCAGACGGTCCATTTCCCGCCAGGTTGCAACGGTCTCAGGCATGTTGTTCTTGCTCTTGTGCGAGAAGCTGCCGCCGTCGATGAGCAGGAATTCGGTGCCCCAGTGCCGCAAGCTGTCTATGAAGGTGGCCCGCCGGGCCAACCCGCCGCGCTTGCCGTGTCACCCACAGGGGACGATTTCACCGAAGAAGCAGCTCTGCGTAAGAAAACGCACCTCCATGTTGGTGGTGCGCTTTCCGGTCCGCAGCACAGCGCAGCCCGAGAACGCCAGGCTGGCGAACAGGCCGGTAGCTGTGAAGAGCGCGAGCATCTGGTGGATACGTCGTGTCGTCATTGGCACTCCTGACCGCAGGGTTGGTCGCATGTGTAGGCAGAATGGGCGCCGCAGGCGTCGGGCCGGTGCGAAAGCCGCACGCCGCGTGAGAGTCGCTTTCGGTGCGAGGGTCGCACGCAGCGCAAGGTTCGCGCCCCGTGCGAGGGTCGCACGCAGCGCAAGGTTCACGCCCCGTGCGAGGGCCGCACGCAGCGCGCACGACGCCTCCCCACGTTGCCGACATCCATGGCAAGCCCATACTCCTAATATGGTTATCGGCCGGGCCGGTTCCGCCCTATTCCCAAAGGTGACTTGCTGCTGTCGAGCGTCGCCGTGCCAGGAACTCCGTGAGCGCGCCGGCCGGCCGGGCTTGCCCGCCGTACACAGCCCTAGATGGTCTCAAGCCTGTAACTTCTTGTCCCTAAGCCAATTGCCTCACCGTGCCGGAGCTGGATCTCGTGGTCGATCTCCGGCCAGGTGCGGCGGAAGAGATCCACGCCCGCCTCCCGGTTCACCAGGTCGATCGAGGCCTGGTCACAGGCGACGGGATCGTTGCCTGCCAGAATGCCGATGTCCCCGACCAGCTGGTCTTTCGTCGGTCCCACACAGTCGCACTGCTTGGTAATGTGGTTCAGCAGGTTGATGTAGAGGCCGCGCCCCTCGATGGCCCGCACGACACCGAGTGCGTACTCGGCCGTGGCTTCCTGCACGTGCGCCGATTCCCGGCTCCAGTCGATCCGGATAGCGCCAGTGGGGCAGACCGCGATGCAGTCGGCGCAGCCGATGCAGGTAGCACGATCGATGAGGGCCGTCGTGGGCGAGAGGGTGATCGCCTCAACCGGGCATACCGAGCCGCACAGGTAACAGCGGACACACTTCTCCTCCGAGACGAACGGACTGACCGCCGAATGCTGGTCCAGCTTGCCGGCCCGGGAGGCCAGACCCATGCCCAGGTTCTTCACGGCCCCGCCCACCCCCTCGACCATGTGACCGGTCAGGTGGGCTACAGCCACCAGGAAGTTCAGATCCCGTACGACCGGTGCCAGGTGGGCCTTCTCGACACGCTTGCCACCCAAGGGGACGACATGGTCTTCACGGCCGGCCAGGCCATCGCTCAGTATGATCGGCGCCCCCACGCTCTCATGCGTGAACCCGTGCTCGCGGGCCACTTCCAAGTGGTCTACCGCGTTCATGCGGCGGCCATGGTAGAGCGTGTTGGTCTCGGTCAGGAAGGGGCGACAGCCGCGGGTCTTCAGATGCCGTACCAGAGCCGCGATCAAGTGAGCCGGCGGATGGCCCGCATTTCCCGCCTCGCCGAAGGTGAGCTTGATCGCTGCCAACGCCTTCTCGGAAGCAGCCTCCCACGGCAGACGGGCCAGAAGCGCGCCGAAGCGTTCCTCAACGGTGGCCGGATTCGTCCAATCCGAGATGGGGACGAAGTAGACGGTGGATTCCATCCTGTGTCACTCCCTGGTAGTGATTCCGGATTGGGGCCGGCCGGTCGATACATTGCAGTCGATGCATTGCAGCCGACGCTTCGCAGCCGATGCTTCGCAGCCGACGCTTCGCAACAGTAGGGGACAGGCCAGGTCATGCGCAACCATGGGAACGTCTCGCTGCTGGGGGCTCTCCGGGGGCTTCGCGGGGGGCGCGGGGGGCGCCACCAGGTCGCAGGCAGGAGTTGATTCCAGGACCCGGCGAGTGTCACCTTTGTATGCATGCAAGGATGGTCTACGTGCGCATTGGCATGCGTATCCGTGGTGCGTGACCATGGTGCGTGACCATGGTGCGTGACCAAGATGCGTGACCATGGTGCGTGACCATGATGACTGTCCGAGATGTCCAGATCGAGTGCCCAGCAAGAGGAGGCGCGCGAGAAGATGGCGGCACCCGTGAGCGATGGATGCGGGATGAGGTCTCGTCGGGATCGGGGAAGATCCACGCCGGCCACCCGAACGAGCCTGTCCGGTGGCCCAGCGATGGTCTGCCGCCCCAGCCTGGCGGGCCGTCTGGCGGTGGTCGCCGGCGCCGGGCCCCTGGGGGTCTTTCTGCTCGGAGCGCTCCTGGTGGCGCCCGTGATGCAGCTTGGTTTCCAGGCGCGGCCCTCCATGCGCGCCGCCGAGCAGCTCCAGTCCGCACGGTTGGCGGAGCTTCCGCGGCCGATACAGCCTTCGTCGCCGGCTCAGGTGCCGGCTCAGGTGCCGGCTCAGGTGCGGGCTCAGGTGCCGGCTCAGTCGACAGTTCAGCCGCCGGCTCAGTCGCCGGATTCCGAGATTCCCCACAACTGCCGTTTTTGGGGCCTCATCGGTGCGGACTATTCCGGCGACCTCCTGAACACGCACCTGATCGACGGCGGCCTCCAGAGCCTGCGCGACCTGGGTGGACAGAACTATGACGGATGGGCCTTCGCTTACTACCTGCCCGAGAGTCATGCGGTGCCGCTCAACCGTCCCATCTTTCGGCGCGGCGGACCACCGGCCCCGGAGGACGAGGACTACCGGTTCGCGGTCGAGGAGATGCTCGCGGTTCGTCCGCGGACGATCCTCGGCCATGTTCGCCTCCGCAGCTCCGGACACGTGGGCGTGCCCGACCCACACCCCTTCCAACACGAGGGCGCTGTCTTCGTCCATAACGGTTCGGTACCCGAGGGGACGCTGCTCTCGATGTTGGAGGCCGATGATCCCGACTATCTCGATACCTATCCGCCGGATTGGAACGACACCAGCGGCGGCCGCAATGACTACATCGATTCCGAGCTCTACTTCCTGCTGCTGAACAAGTACCGCCGGGAACATCCCGAGCTCACGACCGCCGAGGCCTTGCGGCTGGGCGTGCGCGAGGTGGCCGCCGCCGCGCCGAGGAACAGGTTGAACTTCATCATGACCCGGGGCGACACGCTCTACGCATTGCGTCATTACAATGGGTACGCCAGCGACCCGGTGCAGTTCTACCCGACCGTGGCGAGCGGTTCGGAGCAAGGATTCCCTTACTGGGTGGTGGCTTCACAGAAGATGGGCTCGGACCCCGGCAACTGGGAGTCGATTCCCATCAAGACCCTCGCCGAGTTCGTGCCCGGCCGCGAGCCGCACTTCTATCCGATCGATGGCCACGAGGAGCCGGCCTACAGCTTCAAGACCATCACGGTGGCTCCCCTCGAGGACATCGACGACGACGGCTGGATGGCCCGCTTCGCGCTGACCGCCGACCCCGATGTGGAATGGGGCGAGGCCTCGGTCTTCTTGCGCGTGCTGCGCTCCGCCGACGGGCAGACCTGGGAAACACTGCTCGAGGCCAGCGACACCTACGAGATTCACGGCCAGACTATCGATCAAGACATCGTGCTGGAGTTTGATGTGACACCGGACACCCTGCAGGCGACCACGTGGGACCTCCGGCTGGAGCTCTTCGACGTCGAGGCGCCCGATGAGTTCCAAGCGGTCGCCACGCCGGACCTCTTCCCGGTGATGGGCGATCTGCCCGTCGAAGGCGCCGCGCGAGATCAGGAGTCGGACCTGCCGCCGGCCTTCTCGATCGGGTGGGTGGGAATCACCGCCGAGGTCGATGTCGACGGCGACGGCCATTACCGGGCGTTTCGTCTGCAGTGGGATGCCAACTACGGCGAGGAGGGCGATTCAGCCGAAGTCTATCTGAAGGC
The DNA here is from genome assembly GCA_964573295.1 of uncultured bacterium. Classification (GTDB taxonomy): domain Bacteria; phylum Eisenbacteria; class RBG-16-71-46; order CAIMUX01; family WJJG01; genus CAYQJL01. The sequence goes on from CAZNJE010000005.1 coordinate 60,905, forward strand.
CCGTGCCTTCGAAGGTATGGCCTTCCGCAATCTGGGAAGCTCCCAGGTCTATCTCGTCCGAGGAACGGAGGCCGACACCGCCTCCCTCGACGTCACGATCACACCGGCTCATCTCGCGCCGGATACGTGGGACCTCGTGCTCGATCTCTTCCATGCCGGGCCCGACACGATTGGTGCTACTGTGTTTTCGAATCATTTCGAGATCCTGGGCGACGTGCCCATCGAGGGAGAGGACTACGATGTGGCCAACCCCTATGCTGCCCCAGCGGTGCCCAACCCGGCCACCGGACGGGTGGCGATCCCCTTGCGGCTGCCGCCCGGGGGCGCCGAGGTGGCCGTCGAGATCTACGACAGCGTCGGCCGCCTGATGTGGCGCCATGGTCCCGCCCGGGAGACGGGTACCTATCTGCAACTGAACTGGGACGGGCAGGATCGCTCTGGGCGCCCAGCGCGATCGGGGGCGTACTTCTACCAGGCCCGCATTGGCGAGCAGCGCTTCGAGCGCAGTTTCCGGCTCGTGCGTTAGGCAGCCGGGGCGCGGTTTCCGGCTCGTGCGTTAGGCAGCCGGGGCGCCGCCCGGCTTATTCGTCTGGTTGCGGCGGCTCGTCCTGCTCGCCGTCCTCACGCGTGGCGACCCGCTCGGAGCCCAGCGCGCCCCGGATGACCCCGAGCCGCTCCCGCGAGAAGTGCTTCGGCTCGTACGGGTAGGGTCTGCCTGGATCCAGGATGTGCGGGGTCAGCAGGACGACGACCTCGCTCTTCTGAACATCGATCGTGTTGTGACCGAAGAAGATGCCCAAGAGCGGGATGTTCATGAGAAGGGGGATGCCCCTGCGGATCGTCTCCTCACGCTCGCGGATCAGTCCGCCGATGAAGACGGTCTCGCCATCGCGCACGAGCACGTTGCTGGTGACCTGGGTCGTGGTCTTCGACGGCAATCCCTCCTGGATGACACCGTCGGAAAGCTCTGGGTGAATCTCCATCTGGACGTAGCCGTCGCTGGTGATGGTGGGGGTGATGGTGAGCTGAGCGCCGGTGTCAAGGAACTGAACCGACTCGATGACGGTGTTGTCCACGATCGTGCGCACCGTGAATCCGAGCTGTCCACCGATCTGGATCCCCGCTGTCATGCCGTCGACGGCCATTACGCGGGGCGAGGCCAGGGTGTTGAGCTTGTCTATGCCGGCCAGCGCCTCCAGGGCGCCGGTGAAGTCGCCCTTGCCCCAGCTCATGAAAACCCCCTCGAGACCGCTGGCGGCGGGATTGGCGAAGCCTTGCACGTCAACCGTGCCGCTGCCGCCGTCTTCGCTGAAGAGCAAGGTCCAGTCGATACCCAGGGAGGCGTCCTTCGACAGGTAGACCTCGAGAATCTTCGCTTCGATGAGGACCTGGCGGGGTGCCTGATCGAGCAGCAGGACCATGTCGGCCAGGCGGTCCAGCACGTGTGGCAAGTCCTCGACGACCACCGAGCGCAGCGGGGTATAGGCGGTGACCGTGCCGATTGGGGAGAGGAACTCCTCGACCACCGATCGGATGGCCTCGGGTTGGGCGTAGTCGAGCCGGAAGGTGCGGACGCTACGACCGACGCTGATGGTCGGATCGCTGTCGCCGGCGCTGTGCACGTAGTAGATGTTGCCTTTGTGCACTACCTCGAAGCCGGCCATGGCAACGATGGCCCGCAACGCGTCCTCGAAGGGGACCTCGTGCAGCTCGACCGTTATGGGACCGCCCACATCACTTTCACAGACGATGTTGATCTCGCGCGATTGCGCAAGCAAGCTCAGGATCTCGCGAACGTCGAGCTGCTGGACCGACAACGTCACCGGAGCAAGGCGCTCGGGCGCCTGGGCGGTGCCCGCCGGGGCCGTGCCCGCCTGGGAGCCCGCCTGGGAGCTACCCGTCCGGACGGCGCCTGTCTGGGGGGAGCCTGTCTGAGTGGTGTCGGTCCGGACGGCACCTGTCTGGGTGAACATCTGTGCCCCGGCCGGGAGCACCCCGCTGCAAAGCAGCGCAAGGGCAACGGCCGTGACCCAGCCGGCCAGGCGAGCCTCTTGCCAGCCGGCTAGGCGAGCCCCTTGAAGGAGGCACCGGCTTCCGAGTTTCGTCGCCAGCTTCATCCCCAACCTCCTCCTCATCCCCAGCCTCATCGCCAGCTTCATCCCCAACCTCCTCCTCATCCCCAGCCTCATCACGAACCTCCGATCTTCAATCGGTGGATATGTCCTTGGTGCGCGAGAATGACGGCATCTCGCTCGATGGCCACTACGCGGTACCCTACGACTTCTTCATCGACGGTGACGACCTCGCCGCCCACGATTGCCTGGCGCCCGCCGCCGCCGATCAGAATCGCCGACAGCGTCGGCAGGGGCGGCGGCTTCGGTGCCGCCGGCTTCTTCGGGACCTGCGGTTGCGGCCGTGGCTTCGGCTTGGGGCGGAACAGGTCCCGATCCAGAGGCGCCCGCCCGCCGGAGGAATCCTCGGTAGCGACGGTGACCTCCGTCGCCGGTGTTCGCACCCCCTCCTCCATCTGGTCCAGGAGGGAGCGATAGGCTTCGGCCGCTTCGGCCACCGGGTCACGCACCGAATCGTTCGAGGGCGCGGGAATCGCGACCATCGAGACGATGACCAGGGTCACCGCCGCGGCGGCGATCGTGGGGCCCTCGGGCAAGCGACGCCAGAAGGGGCGCCCCTTCGATTGCTCGGTCATCGGCCTTCCTCCGGCGCGGGAGCGAAGTAGAGCGCGATCGCAAGCTCCGCCGCGCATTGCCTGCTATCGGCCGAGCCCGTTAGCTGCAGACTTTCGACCCGCGAGAGCTGGTCGTTACGTTCCAATTCGATCAGGAAATCGTAGATGTCCTCGAAATCTCCGGTGATCCGCACCCGGATGGGTTGGCGGCGGTAGAGCGCTTGATGATCGACGACGCCCGGCGAGAGGCGCTCAACACGCACCCCCGTTTCATGGCCAATCGCCCCCAGCCATTCGAGGAACTCCTTGAGGTTCAGATCGCGGGGCAGCAGGGCATGGCTATGCTCGACTTCGGTGGTGATTCGCTGGATCTCCGCGTCCAGCCGGTCCACGTTACCCTCGGCGTCGGCGAGGATCTCGACCGCTTCGCGGAAGGCCGCGACATCACGCTGCGTGGTGTGCATGGGCCGCAGGATGGTATGGACGATCAAGAGCACGAAGGCGGTCAGGACCGCCGCCACGGCGATGCGTCCCAGCGTGTCGAAGCGATGCGGGGCGATCACATCCGGCCTCCTTCTTCGAGCAGGCACAGGAGCTCGAACTCCACCTCCCGAGCGCGGCCTTCTCGGCGCGGCGCATCCCGGGTGGCCACCAGCACAACCGAGTGCATGCCGGGAGCGCTGGAGAGGTTGCTGATGATCCGGGCGACATCGGTATGCCCCGGCGCCCGCCCCTTCAGACTCAGCGTGGGGGTCTGGCGCTCGTTCGGGTCCTCTATCTGCCCGCTATCGCGTTGCAGCGACAGGTAGGTGAGATAGCTCTCGGGGGTGAGTCGCCCGCCGATGGTCTCCAGGATCAGGCCGGCCGGCAGCGGGTCGCGGATTGCATGAACGGCCTCCTGACGGCTGGCCAGCCGTTCGCGCTCCCCGAGGAGATAGCGCGCGTACTTCAGCCGTTGCTGAAGACTCGAGTAGCGGCTCGTGATGGTGGTGATCTCGCCGCTCTGTCCCGCGGCCAGATGGGACGCGCCTGCGTAGAGGCCGCCCAACAGCGCTACCAACGCGCCTGTCCTGACGCTCCAGGAAGCGATGCGGCGGCGCGCCTCACGTTGTTGCAACCGGTCCGGGGGGATCAGGTTGATCACCGTCATGCCGCATCCTCCTCTCGCCACAGGGAGGCGCACGCAGCCAGGGCATAGCAACCGCCGTCCGGCGGGGCGTACCATTCCGGCAGGCTACACCCCTCATCGGCACCGACGACCGGAAGGCCGAGGCGGTTCTCGATCACGCTGCGCAGCGTCGGCTGGGTCGCCAGTGTGCCCAGCACCACGCAAGAGGCCGCCACGCGGTGTTGCAGATAGGAGTCGCAGTACCCCAAGCAACTCGCGGCCTCGTGGGCTAGTTCTTGGAAGGGGGAGAGTATGATGGACTCGAGCGTGCGGTGCAGGGTCTTCCGAGGCGAGGCTTCTGCCGCGAATTCGTCCATGAGTTGCCGGGCCTGGGTCTCGGTGAGATCGAGCTCGGCCTGGATGTGGATCAGCAGGCTCTGCAGTCCCCAGGGCAGGATGCGCTCGAGCAACACCGCCCCGTTCTGCACGACGGCGATCGAGGAGGCGATCTCGCCCGCGTTGACCACCAGGTGTCGCGCCTCGGGATCGCCCTTGATCCGCGGCGCGAGCACACAACCCGGCGTCATGATCCGGGCGGCCTCCAGCCCCAGGTTCTCGAGCCGAGTCAGCGCAATCTCCACCAGCACGCGGGGGGCGGAGAAGATCAAGACCGAGACCGCATCTTCCCCGGATCGCTTGACCTCCTCGGGCAGGATCGCATAGTCGAGCACCGCCTTCTCGAGCGGGTAGCTGAGTCGCTCGCGGGCGTTCAAGATCACCAGGCTCTCGAGTGTGTCACTCCCCTTCGGGTGGAAGCTCACCGGGAAGATCTCGACGGCCGGCGAGGAGATCGCGCACAAGACCTGCCGGCCCCGCAGACCTGCCGCCTGAAGCCGGTTCCGGTGGACCTTTCCGAGATCGGTCAGGGGCGCGCCGCCGGTATGAAGCTCATCGAGGTCGGTGAAGCGCCAGGGCGTCGCACTTGCCGATTCCGGCGGAGCCTGATGGCCCCGGGAAGGATGCCACTGCGCGAAGCGCAGCCAGGTCTCGCCCGCTTCCACACCCACCGGATAGGGGTTTGCGCGGGAGAAGATGCTCAGCAGCCGGCCCGGACGGAGGTTAGGAAGCAGCGTCGACATGGCGTCCTCCCTGCACACGGATGGTGTAGAACTCACCCACGATCTTGCCGTCCTCGAGCACCTGGACCGTGATGCGCTTGTAAGCGGTTGCCACCAATGAGGCGGCGGTGAAGCTGGCGGGGGTGGTGTAGACGACCTCTACCTTGCGGGTGTAGCGCGTGAAGCCCATGCCGCTCCCATCCTTCTGTTGCAGCGGATAGGTCCCGTCCCAGATGGTGTAGTCGTCGACGTCGTCGAAGAAAGCGCGGGTCTTCTCCTGCGCCCCGTTCCCCGGCACCCCTCCGGGTACCTCTCCCGGCACCTCTCCCGGCACCCCTCCGGGTGGCCCTTCCGGCATCTCCGCGAAAACCTCCACCGGAATGCCCTCGGGGGGCGAGCCGCCGGTTCCAAACGGGACCGGATCGGGCAGATCGACATGATCGGGGATCACACTGAGATCGGGCCACTCGCCGGCGTCGAGCCCCAGGGTTCTGCTTCCGGTCTGCGGATCGTCGAAGGCCGTGGCGGCCACCTCCTCGAGCAAGGAGAGGCCGAGCTCCTCGATGATCCAGGATGAGGACGCCTCGGACTCGGTCTCGAGAATGAAACCGGTGGCGTGCTGAAGCGCCGCGGCGAGCATTCCGATGATCACGGTGGCCGCCATGACCTCCACGAAGGTGACGCCGCGAGTGTCGCTCAGACGCCGCATCACAGCTCCCTCACCGTGCCGGGGACGAGCCGCAGGCCCTTCGGCTCCGTCAGCTCCACGAGCGCGGAACGATTGAGCCGGGGATCGTGGCGGATCACGGTTCCAGGCCCGCGGATGTGAGCCTCCGCGGCGATGATCGTCCCCACCAGTTCGATCGGTGCGTCGGCATAGGTCTGGGGGCCCCAGAACTCCCCGGTGCAGAGGAAGGCCCCATGGAGTGCGCTGCGCACCTGAATGAGCCCGAGAGTGGGATGGTAGACATCCATGGAGAGATGCTCGACGCGCATGTCGACATCGCCATCGACCACCAGCGCCGGGAGGCGGGAGGTGTCCGGTGAGGCGTGATAGAACCACACCGCATCGCTCGACCACCGGGTGTGGATGTTGAAGACACTCGTGTTGTAGACGATGAGGCAGGCTTCGAGATAGCAGTTGTACATGTAGATCTCGCCGCCGCCTCCGTCGATGCTGTAGATGCCCGCCGGCGAGACCGCTCCCCAGTGATTGCGTTCCCGGCTCAGGACGTGGTTCGAGAAAGTCCGGTCCCATGGTACGGTGAGCGGTTCGGCGACCGATCGGAGATAGGCGAAGTTGATGTCGGGGAACGACAGACTGTCGGCGACGAAGAGCGTGTCGGTGTCGAAGTCGACCAGGCTCGGTGAAACACTGCTGCCCTCGACGGTGGTGAGGTTGCCGTTCAGCGTCACCCCGCCGTAGTCGGAAATGGTGCCATTGGCGCGGATCCGTCCAGTGACGTTGACGTTTTGCAAGCCGACGGTCGAGAGCGAACCGATGACGTAGGTGACGCTCTCGTGGGGAGGAGGCAGATAGTCGGCCTGGAGCTTGCGCGTCAGGCCTTGATAGGATCCGGCCGAGATGAGTCTCACCGTGTCGGCGACGGAGGAGGTGGTGCCGAGCACGACCTCGACCGATCCATCCGCCGGATCGGTGGCGGCAACCGAGACGCGGCCCTTGCCGATATCCTGGCCGGCGACCCAGGCGCCGGTACCCTGAAGCACGCGCCAGGACGGGGATTTCTGGGCCAAGGAAGCCGCCGACTCGAGACCCGCCTGGGCGCAGGCCAAGGCCGCGCCGGCGTCACCGAGCTGGCCACGCTGGCGAAGACGCAATCCTCCCTGGTAGACGGCGCCGATCACCATGAACGATGTGATCAGGGTGACGAGCACCGCCACGATCAGGATACTCCCGCGTTGGCGGCTAGAGGTTGTGAAGCGCGATGAAGCCTTCACTGCGGCCTTCCTTGTCTTCGTGCCCCAGAATCAGTGCATACGAGATGCCGATTGTATCCGTATCGTCTTGAACGACCTCCTTGAACGTGGTCTGGTAGGCGGGGCTGTAGACCCGGTAGAGCAGCTCCCGGTCGAGCTTATGAGTATCCTTCCAGCTATCCCCCGCATCGTCTGAAAACCCCAAGCATTTGCCGTTGCCTTCGGGCTCCTCGTCACAGTCTTCCATCTCTCCCCAGCGAACATGGCCGGCGTAAGTGGCGTGGCCCGAACCTTCGGGACGGGCCACGAGCCAATAGGTGGCGCCCGCGGTGACCGGCTCTTCGATCGCCATCGTCAACTCGGTGCCGTGCCAGGCCCAATCGTTTGTGATCTCGTCCTTGGAGATTTCGCCCTCGGCCACCAGGGTCCCCGGATCGCCGTAGGCGGCATCGTTCTTGTAGATTGCGAGAATCAAGTCCACGTCCACGTGGGGCTTGCGGTTACGCACGCAGACCTGGGCATGGGTGAAGCCGGGTTGATCCGCGGTATCCCAGAACTGGGCGGCGATCCAGTGATCGTCCTTGATCTCCCGTTCTTTGCGTTCCCATTCGTCGCAATCTCCCGAGTCGGCCTGATCGTCCATGTCGGCTTCGTCGCATTGGCTTGCCACGATCCGGATAGTGTCCGGAACGTCGGTCTCGCGCCAGCGGGGGACGGTGATCGTATGGACCTTCGTCCAGAACGAATCGATCCCGGTGGCGACCGGTGCCGGGGTCTGGCCACTCTTGTAGCGACAGAGAGTATCGGGCGAGGTCCCGCTCAGGGTGTAGTAGACGCTGTCTCCGGCGGCCGAGAGCAGGAGCAGCCGGCCGGGGCCGGCCTCGAGCACGGCGGTCGCCTGGCTGACATCTTTGCGCAGTAGGCTGGTCGCGCGCTGGAGATCCCGTTGGAGCGCGCGGCCGGCATTGAGGTCGTCGGTGAGCGTGGCGAAGTGGCTGAGCAGATAGATCAGTGCCGAGCCGAGGATCGCCGACAACGTGCTCGCGATGAGTACCTCGACCAGGGTGAATCCGCTGGAAGCCCTGGAAGCGCGGGGGCCGGGGAGGGACGGGCTTCGGGGCGGCGCGGACGTCTTGGTCGGCGCGGACGTCTTGGTCGGCGCGGTCGGCCCGGACGGCCCGGACGGCACGGCTGACGCTGTCGGCGCGGGTGGCACCGCCGGGGAGTCGAAGCACCGGCGCCGCAGATTACCTCTCCTGGGCGACGGTGATATGTCCCGTATGGTCCGCCACTGCGACGGACCAGGAGCGTTCCCCCACATCAATGCTGACCTTGCCTCCCGCGACACACAAACCGTCGGCCGTGAAGGTGAGGCTGTCGGCCCCGCCGAAGGCCGCGTCGCGCAGATCGACCACCGCACCCGGGAACTGTTCCGCGAACTGAACGCGGTAGGGCATGTTCGTCATCGGATGCCGTATGCTTGTGCCCGCCGAGACGATGAAGTAGGCGTCGCCGGATGTGTCGAATCGGACGGTGCGGACCTCGTGCCGGGCAATGGCGTCGCTCTGGGCGAACTCGATGTCGGCCGCCACGCGGCCGGCGGCGCTCTCGGCGGCCCATTCGTGATGCCCTCCGGCCAGGAGGGCATAACCCGAGCCCGCCAGCAGCGCCAGCACGGCGATCGCCGCCATCAACTCGACCAGCGTGAACCCGGCCGCGCGCGTGAACCCGGCCGCGCGTGCGAGCCCGGCCGCGCGTGCGAGCCCGGCCGCAGACGGAATGGGCGGTGCTGGAGGATCATGCCTCCGCCCGCCCTGCGCATCCGCTCGCCGCGGTCCGCTCCGGCCGATCATCGTCCACCCCGTTGTCCAGCGTGCTCCCCGAGCCTGGTGTCCCCGATCCAGCGACGGCACGAGTTCCGCCGAGCCGGCGGATCGCGCGGCCGGCCGGGTGGCGGATCGTACTTCCCGGGCGGCCCAGTGCCGCCCCCGGGGCCACGGAGAGTGACGCGCGCTACCGGGCGTCGTGACTGCCGTCGTTGGCAATCAGGCGGCCGGTCTTGATGTAGAACTTCCAGCCGGCCGTGCCGCTCGAGGCCGCCGCCGTGATGTCGGCCTCGGTGATGTCGATCAAGACGGTCGTGAGGCCGTTCATGGGATTGACCGGCAGGCCCTTCTTCAGATACGGCCCGTACTTGTGGGTGGCGTCCTTCGTGTCCGACGTCACGCCGGTGGCCGCACTGTACTTGCTGAGCTGCTCGACGAAGGCGGTGGCCGCGTTGGCCGCGTTGTCGATGTCGGAACCGTCGGTGTTCTTCTTGGCCCCCGGATAAATCGCGCCATGCTGGTGATAATAGAGTTCCACCGCATTGCGCAACTCGGCCAGCGACGCATCCAGGGCCGCCAGCTTGGCGTCTTCGGTGTTGCTCCCGAATTGCGGGATCGCGATCGCGGCCAAGACACCCAGGATGACCACCACGATCAGGAGCTCTACCAACGTGAATCCCGACCGCATGGAAAGGCGACGTACCATGGTTCTGACTCCCTTTCTTGCTCTGTCCTCGTGTGATAGGCCCGCCAGCGAGCCGCTTCACCTATTCTCTAGTGCACCGCCCGGCTCAGCTTGAACAGCGGCATGATGAAGGAGACGGCGATGAATCCCACCGCCAGCCCCATCGCCACCAGCATCACCGGTTCGATGAGTGTGCTGAGGCGCCGAATGTCACTTTCGAGTTCCTCCCGATAGCGCTCGCTGAGCCTCGCCATGACCGTATCCAGTGCTCCGGAGGCCTCGCCGGTCGAGATCATCAACTGGACCGCCTCCGGCAAAAACCGCACCTCCAAGAACGCTGCCGCGACGCCGCGGCCGGCCTCCACCTGTTCGCGCAACCGGTCGAACAACTCCTGGAATCGCTCGTTACGCACGGAATGGCGCGCGATGTCGATCGCTTCCAGGTGCGGGACATGACTGCTGAGCAGCAGACCCAGACTGGAGAACAGCCGGTAGAGATACGCTTCGTAGAAGAGCCGCCCGACCAGCGGCAACCGCAGCTTGAGCCGGTCCCAGGTTCGGGCGACCGCTTGGGACATGAGCACCCTACGAACCGTAAACACCACTGCTACAAGTATCGGAATCGCAAGCCACCACCTTGAGCGAAGGAATTGCATTCCGCCCAGGAGGCAGCGGGTGCTCAGGGGCAGTTCGTCGCCGATTTCGGCGAAGATGTCTTCGAAGCGGGGTACCATATAGAAGACCATGAAGAGCACGACGGCGAACATGATGACGGTGAGCACCGTCGGATAGGTCATGGCCTCGCGTATCCGGGCCTTGACCTGCCGTTCGACCTCGAGCATATGGGCCAGGCGCTCCAGGCTTTCGCGCAGGGCCCCGCTGGCCTCTCCGGCGCGCACGATACTGATGTAGAGGGCGTCGAAGACCTTGGGATGCTGCTTGAGACAGTCCGACAGCGGAATCCCTTCCTCCAGCCGGGCATGCACGCGCTCGAGAGTCTGGCGGAAGACGGGCGAGCGCATCTGGCTGGCCATCGCTCCGATCGAGGGGGCGATGCTATTGCCGGTGCCAAGGAGCAGGGCGAGCTGCTGGGTGAAGAGGACCAGTTCGGCAACCCCGACCCGTTTGGCAGCGTGGATCTCGATCTGGTTCAGTCGCGCCAGCCAGGAAGACCTGTTTCGGCCGGCGGCATCCCGATTGGTAGAGTTCCGGGGGGACAGAGCGATGGCGTCCTCGGAGACCGGGTCCGGAGATGCCTCTAGATTCGCGAGATTGAGTGCCACGCCCCCTCCCGGGTTGATCCGCCCATTGCATACATGGTTATCGGATGCGGAGAGGAGCGCCTTGAGTGCTGGTGAGCGGGGTTCGGGCGGCGGTGAGCGGGGTCGGGCGGCGGTTGCCGGGTTCGTGCGGCGGTGAGCGGGTTCGAGCGGCGGTGAGCGGGGTCGGGCGGCGGTGAGCGGGTTCGGGCGGCGGTGAACCGAGAACGCCGGGCTACTCGGGCTACGCTGGCAACTCTGGCTACTCGGGCTACTCGATCGATACGGCGCGGCCGACCTCTTCGAGCGTCGTCTTGCCCTCGATGACCCGGCGGAAGCCCTCCGACTGCAGGGTGGGCAGGTCGTGGTTGGCTTGATGACGGCGGATTTCCTCCAAAGAGGGGTCCCGGAGGATCAGGTGCTGGAGTTCATGGTCAATCTGCACCAGTTCGTAGATGCCGAGCCGGCCCCGGTACCCCGAATCAAAGCAAGAGGAGCACCCGCGCCCGCGGGTGAGCTGGATCTTGCGGTCCTCGGGGATGCCCAGGGTCGCGAGCTCAGGCTTGGTGGGCATGTAGCGGGTCATGCAATCCGGACATACGGTTCGCACCAGCCGCTGGCCGACGACCCCGATCAGGGAGGATGCCAGCAGGTAGCTCTCGATGCCCATCTCCAGAAGCCGGCTGATCGAGCTCGAGGCGTCGTTGGTGTGCATGGTCGAGAGCACCAAGTGACCCGTCAGGGCGGCCTGCACGGCGATCTCGGCGGTTTCGGAGTCACGGATCTCCCCGACCATGATGATGTCCGGGTCCTGGCGCAGGGTGTGGCGCAGCACCCGGGCGAAGGTGAGACCGATCTCGTCGCGAACCTGATTCTGGTTGATGATCTCGAACTGGTACTCGACCGGATCCTCGATGGTAACGATGTTCTTCTCGAGCGAGTTCAGCTCGCGCAGGCCCGCATAGAGCGTCGTCGTCTTGCCGCTGCCGGTCGGCCCCGTGACCAGGACCAGGCCGTGCGGCCGGTGCAGCAGGGCGCGAAATCGTCCCAGCGTCTCCTCGGAGAATCCGATCTGATGCAGTCCCAGGACACCGGCTTCGCGATCCAGCACGCGCAGCACCACCTTCTCACCGATCACGCCCGGCAGGGAGGAGAAGCGCAAGTCGACCGTATGTCCGTGCGCCATCACCTGAATGCGCCCATCCTGCGGCAGGCGCCGCTCGGCGATGTCGAGATTGGCCATGATCTTCATGCGCGAGATCACCGGCGCCAGCAGTTCGATCTTCTGGCGCATGACCTCGTAGAGGATGCCGTCGATCCGGTAGCGGACCCGGAAGAAGGTGCGTTCGGGCTCTAGGTGAATGTCGCTGGCGTGTTCGCGAATGGCCTTGAGGATGATGAGGTTGACCAGATTGATGATCGGACTCTCGCCGGCCATGTCGGCGATGTCTTCGTAGTTGCCTTCGACCTCCTGGGAGACCAGCTCGACGTCGGCTTCTTCCATCCCCGAGACCAGATCGCCGATCGTCTCTTCGGCGGACCCCTCGAAACAGTCGGCGATCATCTGCCGGATCTCTTCCTTGGGCGAGACGACCGACAGCACCTCGCAGCCGGTGAGCTTGCGGATGATGTCGAGGACGAAGACCTTGTTCGGGTCGCTGACGGCCAGGAAGAGACGGTTGTGGATCCGGAACAGCGGCAGGACCTCGTAGAGATCGGCCTTCTCCCGCGGAATCGAGGTGGCGATGCGCGGGTCGACGAGTCCACCGCGCAGGTGGACGTAGGGGATCCCGTTGCGCTCGGCCAGTGCCTGGGAGATGTCGTCTTCGGTGAGCGCACCCATCTCGACCAGGACCTCGCCCAGGCGCCGTCCGGTCTGCGAATGCAGACTGAGCGCCTGCAGCTTCTGATCCGCGGTGATCATGCCCCGCTGCACGAGGTAGTCACCGAGGGGCAGTCTCTGGGCGTCGGTCTTGCGCACTACAGGAAGCTCCGCCCGGCGGTCTCGAGATCATCGTAGACCGGAATCGTCTGATCGACGCGTGTGATGCGCAGGATGTCCTTGCAGGTCTGATTGACGCAGGCAATGCGAAGCGACCCCCCCTGGGTGCCCAGGTTGGTGGCGAGGTCCCACAGGTACTCGAGCCCGTCGCTGTCGATGAACGGCACCTGCTTCATATCGAGCACGATGTTGGCGTCGCCGTTGCCCTGTGTCTCGCCGACCGCTTCCTGGAAGGCCGGCAGGGTCTCGGCCACCAGAGCGCCGTCGGGGGTCAGGTAGATCGCCACTCCCAGCCGGGTCTTGCGCACGGTCATGATTGTGGGCCGCTCCTATGCCGCCTTGTGTGCCCGACTCTGACGCTCGACGACCTCGTCGAGCGCACCTTCCTCGGCGAGTTCGAGAAAGGCCGTCACCATGTCGGGATCGAACTGCGACCCCGAACACCTGCGGATCTCGTTCAGCACGACCTCCAGGTCCTGAGCCGGACGGTAGGCTCGGGAGGAGGCCATCGCGTCGAAGGTGTCGGCGACCGCGAGAATCCGCGAGGCGAGGGGGATTTCCATGCCCTTCAGGCCGAGGGGATACCCGTGGCCGTCGAAGCGTTCGTGATGATGCCGGATGGCCGGCAGGATCTGCTGCAGCTGTGGAATCGGTTCCAGCACCCGCACGCCCCGGTCCGGATGCGTCCTGATGATCGCGAACTCCTCGTCCGAAAGCCGGCTGGGTTTGTTGAGGATCTCGCGGCCGATCGCGATCTTGCCCACGTCGTGGAGCAGCGCCGCCCAGCTGAGATCGCGCAGATCGGAGGTGTCGAGCCCGACCCGCTCGCCCAGCATGATGGCGACCTCGTAGACGCGCTCGGAATGGCCTCGCGTGTACTCATCCTTGGCGTCGACGGCGGCCACCAGGCTCTTGACCGTGTTGAAGAGCATGTCCTGCAGTTCCTGGTAGAGGTGGCGCGAGGTCGTGGCGTTCGAGAGTTCCTCGGAGAGGCATTCGAGCAGGCGTAGCTCTCCGGTCTCGAAGAAGATCTCGGTGTCTTTGCGGAACAGCCCTACGTAGCCGGTCAACTCATCCCCCGTGCGAACGGGCGAGAGCACGAACTTGATGTCCCCGTGGGGCGAGTCGAATCCGCCCGGAATGCGAGTGGCGGGGCTGCCCGGGTTGCCGGATCCGGCAACCTGGTCGAAGAGCGCCTCGAGTTTGCCGCGGTTCTCGATCAGCCACTCTTGAGCCGGGCACAGCTCATCTCCCTCCGCTACGGCCCACTCGAAGTGCTGCTTGCGTGTGTCGAGCAGCACCAGGAGCCGCCCGGCCAGCAGGTCGGCGGTCTCGGCCATCAGATTGCGGAAGGTGGTCAGGATACTGGCGTCGGGACGGAGGATTTTGCTGAACCGGTAGAGCAGATTGATCTCGTCGAAGCTGTCGGCGAGCTGGCCGGTCATGTGGTCCAGGTCGATGAAGGTGACGAAGTGCCGGCCGATCTGCTCGGCCAGGTTGCGCGCCAGGATCTCGGCGCCCCCATCCCCGGAGCGACAGACGACCTGTCCGTAGACCGAATCGCCCGCCTGGATGGGGAAGCGGACCTGCATGGGGCCGTCCGCCCGCTCCTCGTCCGGGCCAGCCGATAGGATGACCTGTCCCTTGGGATCCACGATCCACAGCGGGCTCCGCGTGGTTCGCGACAGCTCGGCGAGCCACTCGGCGTACTGGGTTTCAACGAAGTCGCCAAAGACGCCCGGTTCCTGTTCACGATAGATCTCGCCGCTCATGCCGCCCTCCGCTCACTGTCGGTCGCTTGATCGCACGCATCGGTCTGTTCCAGGCGTTCACGCACGGTTCGCAGGAGCTGCTTCGGTCCCACCGGCTTCTCAATCAGGGTGATGGCGGGGATCTCCCGGACCCAGTCGCGTTCATCGGCCTCCGAGCGAGAGGTCACGACGACCACCACCGCCGGCAGGTAGGGGCCTTCGTTCGCCAGTTTCTGGCACAACTCGCGGCCGGTGAGCTGGGGCATCTGGATGTCGCAGATCATGGCCTCGAAGGGCTCCTGGCTCGAGAGCGCATGATGGGCCTGCGCGCCGTTGCGCGCGGTGGTGACGGCATAGCCCGAGCGTTCGAAGGTGCGCGCCAGAATGCGCACCACGTTCGAGTCGTCGTCAACGATCAGTATTCTGCGGGTGCTCATGTCCTCACGTCTCCGCGATGCACCGCGTTGATTACGCGGCCGGGACTCTCAACTGCGAACCGGATTCAGGAATCGGCAGCCACAGGCGGAAGGTGCTGCCCTCGCCCACCTGGCTCGAAAGCTCAACCCGTCCCTCATGGATATCGGCGATCTCCCGCACCAACGACAGGCCCAAACCGGAGCCCGACTTCTCCAGCACTTCTTCCTGGTCCGAGCGGGCAAACCGTTCGAAGACCTGCTCCTGGAACTCCTCGGGAATGCCGCACCCGGTGTCGGTGACCTCGATGCCAATGCCCCCGCCGGCCTCGACGGCGGTCAACTGCACACTTCCGCCACCGGCGGTGTATTTGATGGCGTTCGTGACGAGATTGGTGATCGCCACCCCGAGCAGATCCTTATCCCCCTGAATCGAGGGCAGGTTGTCGGGCACGTGCATCTTGAACAGAATGCCGTGGCCCTCGGCCTGGGCGCGCAGGGAATCGCCGATGATGCGCACCAGGTCGCCCGTCTTCACGAAGGCGAACTTGGCCGAGAGATTGCCGAGACCGATGCGCGAGAGCTGAAGCAGGTTGTTGATGAGCTGGCTCATCCGATGCGCTTCGCTGTTGAGCGTGTTGTAGAACTCACGCCGTTCGTCGGCGCTGAGCAGCGCATCGTCGGCCAGCGCTTCGACGTAGGTGACGATCGTGTTCAGCGGGGCCTTGAGCTCGTGCGCGACCTGCGAGAGGAACTCGGTCTGCGCGCGCTCGGCCGATCGCTGGGCCGTCGTGTCGCGCAGGGTGAAGAGGGTGCCCGCCGTGTGCCCGGTCGTCGCCGGCATGGGGATGCGGGTGATGACAATGATCCGGTCCTGCGATTCGGACGGCTTCGAGAGCGTGGCCCGCCCGCTTCGCTCGGCCTCGAGCAGGGCCTCCTTGTACTCGTCGGGAACCTGGGGGGCGTGATGCTCGGACGCCCCGTCCGGCTTCATGTTCAGGAGGCCGATGGCCGCGCGGTTCAGGTAGGAAATCTCCCCGCCGCGGTCCAGCATCAGAATGCCGTCGGGCAGCTGATCGAGGACTCTCTCCATGCGCTTGCGCTCGTAACCCAGCAGCCGGTTCTCGATCGTCAGCGATTCCTTGGCCTGGCGCATTGCATCGACGAAAGAGACGGTCTCTTCCATGACCTGGCCGTAGGAGTCTCCGGCCGCGCCCTGGGGCTTGTCTCCGGAGGGCTGCAGCGTCCGGGCGAGCCGCTCCAGAAACGCGGATGTCGGGGCGATGGCCCTGCGAACGGTGGCCTGCGTTAGGCCCACGTAGGCCAGAAGCAGCATCGCCACCGGCAGGAAGGCCTCCGGACTGAGCGCGTGAAAGCCGCCCCGCGGTTGCGGCAACTGCAACACCAGCGTGCCGACGGCCGCGTCGGATCCCAAAAGAGGGTGGAGTACGACCGGGTGGGTGTCGCTGCCGAACAGGCGGGTGCCCAGGCTACGGGCGAGCTCGGCGCTGGACTGATCGGACTCTCGCGGGACGGCGAGCTGCAGCCCCGTGCGGGTCACGTTCGTGTGCGCCACGATGGTGCCGGTAGTGTCCAGGATCGCGGCCGCCTCGAGGTGGGCGTCCCGCGTGGCGCGCTCCAGCACGGGGAGCAGGCGAGGGGAGTCCTGGAGAGAGACCGATCCCCCCACGGCCTGCGCGATGAGTTCGGCCGTCCAGCGAGCGCGGGACTGCTGCTGGGCGGCGTCTTCTTTCACCTCGCCGCGCTGCAGCAGCCAGCTCGTCACCACGGCCAGCAACAAGAGGGCGGCCAGTTGGCCGGCCAGGAGGCCGACCGGTAGCCCCGGGCGTTTCGAAGAGCCGCCGGCCGGCCGGGCCGTGGCGTCCGCTTGCGATTTCGCGTGTTCTTCGCCGCTCGACATGCTGCCCCCTCACCTGAATGGAAACTGCGGGTGCCCACTGCCCAATGGGAACGATCCGGGTCCCAACGTGCAAGAGAGGTGCCAGGCGAAGGCGGGCAGCGAGGCGCATATCGGGCTGCGAGGGCCAACGGCGGGGATGTCAAGGGGTTGCGGAGTTCGGGCTCGGCGCTCTACCCGGGTAATGGCTGCTACGCCGCCGACCGGCCCTCGCGAAGCCGCATTGCACGACGGCGCCTACGTCCCGGAGAAATTGCAGATTGCAGTACGCTTTGTCCTCATGGTCGGTCTTCTGGCATGGATCACTGGCATGGATCACTGGCATGGATCACTGGCATGGATCACTGGCATCGATCGCTGGCAGTGACCACCTCTGGGCCGGGGCACGGATCAGGAGAGATCGCGCACGCGGGCGATCAGCAGCGTGAGGTCGTCGGCGAAGCTGGTGCTTCCCGTGTGGGTCTCCACCGCCTGCTGAATCGTCTCCGGGATCGTCTCCAGTGGTTCGGTCCCATGCTCCCGCACGAGCCACACGAGGTGGTCTTCGCCGAACTCGAGGTCATCGGGTGAACGGGCTTCGGTCACCCCGTCGGTGAAGGAGAGAAACAGGTCACCGGGCCGTACGTGGACCTGAACCTGCTCGTAGAGAAGATTCGCAAGCACACCCAGGATCGGCCCCCCGGCGTCCAGGGAGATGACCTCGCCGGCCGAGCGGACGATGCGCGGCGGGTTGTGACCGGCATTGACGTAGGTGAGGGTGCCGCCGGCGGGATCGTAGATGGCGGCGAAGAAGGTGATGAACTGGCCGGTCTCGGTGTTTCCGTAGATCACATCGTTGAGCTGCGTGACCGCCTGGCTGAGCTCCACCTTGAATCCCGAGAGCGCTCGCAGGGACGCCTGCACGTTCGCCATGATCATGGCCGCCCCGGCGCCTTTACCCGACACGTCGCCAATTGCCAGCAGGGTGCGATCTTTCCCCAGAGGAATCACATCGTAGTAGTCGCCGGCGACCTCGAGGGAGGAGATGCACGTGGCGACCACGTCCAGGCCCGGGGTGGCGGGCAGCTCTTGCGGCAAGAACCGCTGTTGCACGCGCCGTGCGGTGGCGAGCTGCTCGGCCAGGTGCCGTTTCTCGATGTTCTCCTCCAAGAGCCGAAGGTTCTCGCTCTGCAGACCGACCTGCGAGGCCACCGAGGAAAGAAGCGAGAGTTCCTCGGCCGCCAGATTCTCGAATTCCTGATCGAAGGCCAGCGCCAGGATGCCGCGCAAGCGGCCGTGGACGATCATGGGCAAGAGAAGCGAGACCTTCTCGGTCGTCAGCCACCGGTCGAGATCGCCCGGGATCTCGATCCGCGCGGCAGCCCGCAGTTCGTCCACCATGTGGGGTCGCCCAGTCATGACGAGTTCGCGCACGAGAGCGCCCTGCCCGTCGAACGGCGCCATCCGGCCGGCCGGGCTCACGAAGGCACGGGTCTCGTCGTCGAAGATGAGCGGGATGACGCGCGAGACCCCCAGGCCGGCCTGCAGACGATCCTGGAGATGGGTCCAGAGCGCTTCTCGATCCGGCATCGCCGAGGTGGCCGTGAGCAGATCGTTGAGGAGCGCGCGAAGCCGGCGTCGTTCGGGATAGAAGCGATCCTCGACGAGCCGGTGCGTTCGGCGTAGCACGGGGAAGAACCCCAGGGCCGAGATCATGGCCATTGCCACCGTTGGGGTGCGACTCTCGACCCGCAGTACCTTGAGCAGAAGCTCGTTGACGCCGAAGAGAACTCCCACGAAGGCTGCCAGCAAGAGGACGGTGACGGCCGCGAACCGCGTGCCGCGGCGGATGCGACCCTCGACTTCCAGCAGCCGGTACCGGCCGAAGGCATACAGGAAGGAGATCGGTGAGATCAGCATGCACAGGAAGGCGAAGATGACCGCTCCCACCATGAAGAGCCGGCCCAGCCGGGGCCCCAGACCCGGGACGAAGTTGATCAAGACGACCAAGAGGAGCGCTCCCAGACCGAGGCCGGTGCCGAAGCCCACCAGTGCCAGCTGGCGGCGCTCGAGCGGGTCGGTGGTGCGCGACCGCCTCGTCGCCAGCACGGTAAACCCTGCTCCGATGGCGAGGGCGACGGCCAACGCCGGCAGGAAGGGCGGAAGCCCCAGATCCAGCAGCTGGCCGAGCAGGACGGCAACCGGCAAGACGTAGATGAGGCCGTAGGCCGTCCAGGGTCGGCGCCGCAGAAATCCGATCGGGCGCGGGAACAGAACGGCCAGATTCAGCCAGAAGGATCCGAAGAAGAGCAAGAACCCGGTCAGGAAAATCCCGAGGCTTCGCTGGCCCGGAATGTCGAAGCCCGCATAGCTGGCGGGAAGAACCTGCACGCCAACGGTCATCAAGGCCACCATGGCCAGACAGAACAGGGTCAATGCTCGCACGCCGGCCGAATCCGGTCGGCGGAGGAATGCCCAGAACCCCACGACCAGGTAGCCGAGGTGTACCAGCACTCGCAGAACCTGAAGACCGAACACCGAGAGCACGGCGGCGAGCTCGTGCCGGCGGGCCACCACGATGCTCGTGTCCTGCTGTGCCTGTGTGGCAGCGCGGAAGATCAGCCTCAATGAATCGCCCACGGCGTGGGGGCGTTCGAAGACGGTGATCGGGTCCTCACTCACGCCGCTCGAGTCGATGATCGCGAGCAGCGTATCGCCGTCGGAGGGGATCGGTGGCGATGCGAAGTCCAGTGAGTCGACACGCACGAAGATGAGTGTCCTGTCGGGGCCAGCCGGATCGTTGCCGTCCGGATCGCGTCCGTTCGGATCGTTGCCGTCCGGATCACTTCTGTCCAGATCGCTGCCGGCCAGGGTGATCTCGCTGCGGAACGTGCCCGAGCGGAGCATGGTGGCGACCTTGGTGGCCTCCCGGGCGTACTGCGCGCAGGGGTAGATCACCAAGAGGACCCCGAAGAGGACGATGATGGCTTTGATGATCCGGGCAACCATGCTCTCGCCCCAGTCATTGACGTAGGGGCCGCCTGATGAGGCGGCCCCTACGTGGTCATCGTGAGCCGAATGTATCCGATGCCCCGGCAGCGACTCCCGCCGGCGACTCCCGGCGAGGTGGGCGCGGGGGGCGATCGGCTAGGCGTGCTGCACGGGCTTGGCCGGGCGCACCATGGAGATCAGGACCGCGGCCAGCAAGCAGCCCACGCCGCAGATCGTGAAGGCCAGCGGGAAGTTCCCCATATCGCCCAGGCGGCCACCCAGGATGGGACCTACGATGCCGCCGATGCCGTAGGCCAGGAAGACCCAGCCGTAGTTCTGCCCGATGTTCTTGGCGCCGAAGGTGCCGGCGGTGATCACCGGGAAGAGCGAGAAGTTACCGCCGAAGTTGAAGCCGATCAAGGTCGCGCCCAGATAGAGCAGGCCGGTCGTGCCGGCCATGAACTGGAAGAGGATGACCAGAACGCCTTGGGTCGCGGTCATGATGACGATCGATGTCTTGGCGCCCAGCTTGTCGCTCAGGGTCCCCCACGCGATACGTCCGATACCGTTGGCCAGTGAGAAGAACACCGCCATGGCGGTGCCTGCCACGGCGCTGGCGGCCATCTCATCCATGCCGCCGTCCATGAGGGCCTGCATGGGGAAGAGCTTCATGAGGCCGATGCTCATGAGTCCCGCGCCGGCGCTGAAGACGAAGGTGAACAGGATCAGGTAGTACTGCAGGGTGCTCAGCATCTGCCCGCTCGTGTAGTCCACCGAGCCGGCGGGCGCGCTGCCCTTGGCCACCTCGGGCGGCCGGTACCCCTTCGGCACCCAACCATCGGGCGGGAACTTCATCCAGGTTCCGCCGATAAAGACCAGCACGGCGAAGGCGATACCGTAGACGATGAAGGTGGTGCCCAGGCCGAGGTTGTCGAGCATGTGCCCCCAGGAACCGGCCAGCTTCACCCACAGCGTCGCGCCGAATCCGAAGCCGGCCACCGCCAGCCCGGTAATGAGTCCCTTCTTGTCGGGGAACCAGCGCATGCCGACGGCGATGGGCACGACATACCCCAAGCCGATTCCGCTACCACCGGCGACACCGATCAGCAGCAGCGTGGGCCAGAAGCTCGTGCCGCCCGTCAAACCGGCCAGCAAGTACCCCAGGCCCAGCACGATACCGCCCGCCCAGGCCAGCGCCCGCGGCCCGACCTTCGGCATCAGGCGGCCGGCGATGACCATCACGATGGCAAAGAAGGCCAGACCGGTTGCGAACACCCACTGGGTCTGTTCCTTGGTCCAATCGGCCGCGGTCAGCTTCGGTGTGAAGACCGACCACGCGTAGATCGCACCCAAGCACAGCTGAATGAGAATCGCACCCACGACCACCAGCCAACGATTCCCAACCTTTTGGTTTTCCATGACAGCTCCCCCTCACTCGCTCTTGGCCAGGCGCCACCGGGCCTGGCCGCTCATGGGAAAGGGGAAGGACCCTGTGTTCCCGGGCCCTTCCCCTGTTCGTTCACGCGCGGATCATTGCAGGGCCAGCCACCGCGGCCGCTACTTGCCCTTCGAGTCGATCAGGTTCTCGACGACCGAAGGGTCGGCCAGCGTGCTGGTGTCGCCGATGTCCTTGAGCTCGCCCGAGGCGACCTTGCGCAGGATGCGGCGCATGATCTTACCCGAGCGGGTCTTCGGCAGACCCGGCGCCCAGTGGATCACGTCCGGCGAGGCGATCGGACCGATCTCGCTACGTACGTGCGTGACCAGCTCCTTCTTGAGCTCGTCGGTGTACTCCTCGCCGACGTTCAGGGTCACGTAGGCATAGATGCCCTCGCCCTTGATGTCGTGCGGGAAGCCCACCACGGCCGCCTCGGCGACCTTGGCGTGTGAGACCAGTGCGCTCTCGACCTCGGCGGTGCCCATACGGTGGCCGGAGACGTTGATGACATCATCGACGCGGCCGGTGATCCAGTAGTAGCCATCCTCATCCCGCCGGCAGCCGTCACCGGTGAAGTAGAGGCCCTTGAAGGTGGAGAAGTAGGTCTGCTTGAAGCGCTCGTGGTCGCCATAGACCGTGCGCATGATGCCCGGCCAGGGATGCTTGATCGTCAGGATGCCGCTCGCGGCGCCCTCGAGCTCCTTGCCCTGGTCGTCGACCAGCATGGGCTGGACCCCGAAGTAGGGCAGTGTGGCCGAACCCGGCTTCAGCGGATGCGAGCCCGGCAGCGGGGTGATCATGATGCCGCCGGTTTCGGTCTGCCACCAGGTGTCGACGATGGGGCAGCGCGAATCGCCGACCACCTCGTGGTACCAGCGCCAGGCTTCCGGATTGATCGGCTCGCCGACCGTGCCCAGGATGCGCAGGCTCTTGCGGCTGTGCTTCGTGACGAACTCGTTCCCCTGCGCGGCGATCGCGCGAATGGCGGTGGGCGCCGTGTAGAAGATCGTGACCTTGTACTTGTCGACGACCTCCCAGAAGCGGCCGGCATCCGGGTAGGTGGGGATGCCCTCGAACATGACCGAGGTCGCCCCCATCGCGAGCGGGCCGTAGACGATGTAGGAGTGCCCGGTGACCCAGCCGATATCGGCCGTGCACCAGAAGATGTCGTTGTCCTGGTAGTCGAAGATGTGCTTGAAGGTGTGGGCCGTGTAGATCATGTAGCCGCCGGTCGTGTGCAGCACGCCCTTCGGCTTGCCCGTCGAGCCGGAGGTGTAGAGGATGAAGAGCGGGTCCTCGGCATCCATCCACTCGGGCTCGCACTCGGCCGATGCCTTCGCCATCGCCTCGTGCCACCAGATGTCCCGGCCGTCCTGCATCTCGATTTCGTCGCCCGTGCGCTTGTAGACCACGCAGGTGGTGACGTTGGTGCCCTTGTCGGCGGCGATCTTCATGGCGGCATCGGCGTTCTTCTTCAGCGGAACCGCCTTGGCGCCGCGCCAGACGCCGTCGGTCGTGATCACGATCCGGCAGTCGGAGTCGAGGATGCGATCGGCGAGCGAGTCGGCGCTGAAGCCGCCGAAGACGACCGAGTGGATCGCGCCGATGCGGGCGCAGGCGAGCACCGAGACGGTCAGCTCCATGACCATCGGCATGTAGATCGAAACACGGTCACCCTTCTTGACCCCGCGCTCCTTGAGCACGTTGGCGAACTTGCAAACCTGCTCGTGGAGTTCGCGGTAGGTGATCTTGGCATCCTCGCCCGGCTTGTTGCCTTCCCAGTAGAAGGCCACCTGGTCGCCGCGCTTCTCCAAGTTGCGGTCCAGGCAGTTGTAACACACATTGGTCTTGGCGCCCTCGAACCACTTGATCTCGATGTCCTTGTCGAAGTCCCACGACAGGACCTTGTCCCACTTCTTCTCCCAGTGGAAATTCTCTGCCCAATCAGCCCAGAATCCCGCCGGATCCTTCACGGACCGATCGTACATCTCCTTGTACTGGTCCATGGTCTTGATCAAGGCGCGCTGGCTGGCTTCGGCGCTGGGCTTGTAGACGTCACTCATCGTTTCTCTGCCTCCCCACAATCTACAGGTTCATAGCTCGACGTCCGCCCCCCTGGCGGACCCGCAGCCGTTCTGTCATCTCGGCGGCCCGCACAGCACCCGCTCCGGGCACACCGATACCGGGAACCCGTATCTCGACGCATAGGACCGGTTGGGAGCGCCGGACCTCAGTTCGTCCGGCTGGCGACAGAACGGAACACAACATCCGAGCACCCCTCCGTCGGGGACGCCCAGAAAACATACAAGGGGGGAGAATAGCCGAGCCCCCCAGCCGGGTCAATGTTGCTTTCGTGTGAGGACGCCCGCACGCCGGAGCCGCCCGAGAGCGGGGAGAACGTCCCACGAGCCCGTTCGGATTAGGTTTTCTTATCTAGGGTATCTCGGAGCCCCCGGGAGCATCGCGGCGGATCGGAGCTCCCCTGCGGTCCGAGGCCCCCGGAGCACCCCGGCGGACCCGAGCCCCCGGGCGCGCCCGGACCCTTCGCCGGCCGGTCAGGCGGCCCGCTCCGGCTTGACGAGAACCAGAACGGCCACGTCGGCCGTATACATCTTCGTCTTCCGGCGGAAGCGCTCGGGCGGGAGCGGGCGGATCAGCAAGGGGGCCAGCAGCGGCGCCAGCGGCTGGAAGAAGAGTCGGCGCACGTACCAGGGGATGTGGGGGTTGCCGAAGACTAGATTGTGCGCGTTCAGCCAGGGTTCGCCGAAGGTGTCGAGGGACTCGAGCACCAGGCCGCTCGGCTCGATGAGGCGCTCGTTCAGGTTCTCCATCGAGTAGTAGCGCATGTAGAAGGAGTCCTCGCTCTCGGTGCCGGAAACGTAGACGCTGCGCCGGTGGTAGCGCGGCTCGTCCCGCCAGGGATCGAACGGCACCGAGATGACGAGCCGCCCGCCCGGAGCGAGCACTCGCACCAGCTCATCGACGACCGGACCCTCATCCAGGATGTGTTCGAGGACGCTGATCACCGAGATCCGTGTGAACGAGGCATCCGGGTACTCCAGGTCGGCCGCATCCGCGACCCGAAACTCCAGCTTGCCCGCCTGGCGAAGGGCTTCAGCCGCCGGGACCTTGCGGGTCATGGCCAGCTGCTTCTCCCGGAAGTCGGGCTCCGGATCCACGGCATGCACCGTGCAGCCGTATCGCAGGGCGAGAATCTGCGGCAGGGGAGCATAGCGGCTTCCCACGTCCAGGAGCACGTCGGACGGGCGCAGTTGGAGGCGCGAGATGACCTCCGGATACTCGACACAGCGTGCGTAGGGTAGGCCTCGTGAGAAGGCCACCGGCCCTAGCTTCGACAGATAGCGATAGTAGTCCGCCTTCATGCACCCTCTCTCCTGAGAAGACGTATCAGCCTACCGTTCGAGGTCACGGGGCGCAAGCCCCACGCTGCGCTGCGCTGCCCTGCCCTGCCCTGCCCTGCTCTACCCTTCCGGGCCGGGCCTCACCGCGCAAAACGCGGAGCCGGTCGGCCGGGCCGCTCGCGGGCAGACCATCGTCCGCCCGAACGTCATGGATCTTGCGACCGCGACATCGGCCTGGGTAAGCTGGGCTCTGTCTCGCAGGGGCCCCTGCTTCGATCCGCGGCGTGGTTCGGCAGGGGTGAGTAGAATGCCTGCTCGAGACGGGACGCGAGCAGTGAGCCCGCACCGACCAAACCAAACAGGACGAGAGGAGCCCGAGGCGGATGAGCATCGAGAGACATCGTTGGGAGCATGTCCACCGCGTACAGGAGAAGACGCTCCGATTCGAGACCGGACGCATCGCCCCGCAAGCCGATGGAGCGGTGTGGATCGAACTGGGTGGCACCGTGTTGCTCGTCACGGCGGTGAGCCAGCCCGAGCCAACCGCCCGACTGGATTTCTTCCCGCTCACGGTCGAGTACCGCGAGCGTCTGGCCGGTGCGGGCCGGATCCCCGGCAACTTCCTGCGCCGCGAGACGCGGCCGGGCAATCACGAGATCCTGACGTCGCGGTTGATCGACCGCAGCATCCGCCCCTTCTTCCCCAAAACCTACCGCTGCGAGACCCAGGTTCTTGCCAGTGTCATGAGCTATGAAGCCGGTGCTGACACCGCGCCGCTGGGCATCACCGGGGCGTCGATCGCCCTGGCCCTGTCGAACATTCCGTGGGCCGGGCCGGTGGCCGGCGTGCGGGTCGCCCGCGTGGCGGGCGAGTACGTTGCGATGCCAACCGGGCCCGAGCGCGATGAGGCCGATCTGGATCTGGTGGTGACGGTCGGCCGCGCCGGGCTGGTCATGGTCGAGGGTGCCGCCGACGAAGTGCCCGAGGAGATGTTGCTGGCGGCGTTCGAGACCGCCGCCGGTGCGGCCGAGCCGCTTCTGGCGCTCCAGGAGCGCATGCGGGTCGAGGCCGGCCGGCCCAAGCGTACGGTGAGCGAAGCGCCGGCGCACGAGGCGCTCGAGCGCGCCGCCGCGGAGGCCGTCGCCGCCGGCATGGACGAGGTGTATGCCGCCGGGGGCAAGTTCGAGCGACGCGACCGGATCAAGGCCTTGAGGGCCCAGGTGGTGGAACGGCTCAAAGCGCTCCTCGATCAGCCACCAGCCGGCGCCGGCGACGGCGATGCCACCCCGACGGTGACCGCCCCGGACGATTCCCTGCTGGCGGAGCTGGCCGAGACGGCCGTTCGAACCGAGATCCGCCGGCGGGCCAAGGAGGGACAGCGCCTCGACCGCCGAGCAAGTGCGAAGGTGCGTCCGATCAGCGCCGAGGTCGCCCTTCTGCCGGGAGCGCACGGCTCGGCGCTCTTCACGCGCGGCGAAACCCAGGCGCTCGTGACCTGCACGCTGGGGGCCGGGGAATCCGAACAACTCGTCGAGGACCTCGATGGCGTGCACAAAGAGGGCTTTCTCCTGCACTACAATTTCCCGCCATACTCGGTCGGTGAGGCGCGGCCGCTGCGCGGACCGGGCCGCCGTGAGGTAGGCCACGGCTGGTTGGCCCGGCGGTCCCTGTTGCCCGTGCTGCCGCGGCCGGAGGACTATCCCTACACGATCCGGGTGGATTCGGAGATCACCGCGTCGAACGGGTCCTCTTCGATGGCGACCGTCTGCGGCGCGACCCTGGCGATGATGGATGCCGGTGTACCTCTCAAGCGGCCAGTGGCGGGGGTTGCCATGGGTCTGATCGCCGAGGGCGATGGGTTTGCGATCCTGACCGACATCTTGGGCGACGAGGACCATCTTGGGGACATGGACTTCAAGGTGGCGGGCACGGAGGTCGGTGTCACGGCCGTGCAGCTGGACAACAAGATCGGCAGCCTCCCGGCCGAGGTGCTGGCGAGCGCCATGGAACAAGCCCGCGATGCGCGCCTACACATCCTCGAGGCGATGGGGGGCGCCTGTCGCACACCTCGCGAGGGAGCACCCGCGCACGCGCCCAAGGTGCTGACCCTGCGCATCCGCGAGAACCGCATCCGCGACCTGATCGGGCCGGGCGGACGCAACATCCAGGGCATCCAGCGGGACACCGAGGTCAAAATCGACGTGGGGCAGGACGGTCGCTTGCGCATCTACGCCGTGCCCGGCGCGAAGCTGCAAGAGGCCCTGGAGCGGATCGAGTTCTTGACGGGCGAGCCGCGCGTCGAGGCCGTCTACGAAAGACGCGTCACCGCGGTGACCGGATTCGGGTGCTTCGTGGAACTCTTCCACGGGATCGAGGGCTTGGTGCACATCTCCGAGCTCGACGACGGGCCGGTGAGCGATCCCGGACAGATCGCGGTGGTAGGGGAGACCATGAAGGTCAAGGTCCTGGGGACGACGCCGGACGGGAAGATCCGTCTGTCGCGGCGGGCGGCGATCGGCGCGACGGTCAGCGGCAACGAGTGATCAGAGGCGGCGATGGGCTAGAACGCCGGGCAGCCCAGGTGTCCTAGCGTCGCACGTTCCACATCAGGATGCGGCCACGGTCCAAGCGTTCGAGTTCGGCGGCCGCCTTGCCCGAAATCGCGGTGAACTCGCTCGACAGCACGCCCTCCGCGCTAACGATGGCCGCGTCACCCTGGCCCAGGCGCTTGGCCAGACCCGGGGATACCTCCAGGAACGTGATCAGCCCGTCGGGCAGGACGAAGTAGAACCGCTTCGGCCCGCCCTCACGCTCGAGCAGACTCTCCTCGCGGAGCAGCGAATGGACCCGGTGTCGGGATCCGTCCGTCGCCTTCTCCTCGATCACGGCCTGATTGCGCTCCCGGTCGGCCTCGCGCTTGCGCATCTGCTCGGCCTGGCGCTGGGCCTCGCGTTCCTTCCGCTGCTCGGCGAGACCGTCCTGGCCGAGTTCCTTCCGCGTCACACGTTGCTTGTGCTTGGCCTGGCGGGCCTGCTTCTCCGATATCAGGCCCGCCTCGCGGAGTGCCTTCTGCAGATCGCTCATTCGGTGACCGTCCGGTACAGCGCCCTGATCTGCCCCCAGGACGTTTCCTGGGTCGGCACGTAGATGTCACAGGGGTT
This sequence comes from uncultured bacterium, assembly GCA_964573295.1. Lineage (GTDB taxonomy): Bacteria > Eisenbacteria > RBG-16-71-46 > CAIMUX01 > WJJG01 > CAYQJL01. The sequence goes on from CAZNJE010000005.1 coordinate 88,540, forward strand.
GGGATCACACTGCATGTCGAACCCGAACCACAGCCCGCCCAGCGACTGGCAGTCGGCTTCCTCGACGATCGAGCAGTTGAAACCCACGCAACACACCCGCTCGAGTGGACCGAGGTTGATCGTGGGATTCATGCCGGTCAGATTGAAGCCCCAGCCCGGATAGGGCCGTAGGGCCTCGACCGGATCGTCGCTTCCGTTGGGATAGAAATAGACCTTGCCGTGCTGGGGGTACGGCCCCAACCATGCGCGTCCGTTGCCGGCGTTGGTGCGGGCCGCCATCCAGACGAGCGGGACGACATGGCTCGTCCTGGGTGGATCGAACTCGAGCCGGATGCCGGTGATGTTGCCCGGCCAGTTCACATGCGGGTAGGCGTAGCGGGCGTCGTGGCCCCAGTCGAAGAGCTCCATCTGGCCTTCGAGGAAGAGCGTCCCGAACTCCACGATGTGCAGATCGACGCAGGTGGTGTCGGGGAAAACCGCGCAGACCCAGAATACGCCGGTCTCGCCGAAGAACGCGGGATTCTCGCTCTGCAGGGTCGGGACCAGCTCGTCGCCGTAGTGGCAGTCCTTGACCAGTCGGTAGTAACCGCAACTGTCCGGCGAGATGCTGGGGCAGCCCGCGGGGAACTGCTCCATGTAGTAGCTGGGATCGGGATACGAAGGATCGTACACGATCGATGGATCCGAGTGGACCATGAGATAGCCGCCCTCGTTGACCCCCATATCAGCAAGCGCCGAGAAGGCAATTGGAGAGAGCGCCACGACTATCGCGAGACACACGGCCACCCGATGCGTGAGGGGTGACGTGAACATCGTAAAACCTCCGATGTCCGGCAGCGATAGCGGTGATGCAAAGCCCTGTGCACAACCGACCGAAGGCGCCGCTTGTGGTTTGCGTGTGGGCGAGCCTGGGCCACGACGAAGTGCTGCCGGCATTCTCATCGGCGCGGCCAAAGCTTTGGCTCGTATACTCTAGCAAGTTCATTCTAACGCAACATCTAGGCTGGAGCAACAGAGGAGCAACAGAGGCGCAACCGAGGGGGCATTCGGGAAGGTGATCGGTTCATCGATCCACTGGACTCCTTTTCCCTTGGACCATCTTCCCTGGGACTATCTTTCCTCAGACCATCATTGCTCAGACCATCTTGCCTCAGACTCTCTTCCCTTGCCGCATACCCTTCTCTATTCCTTTCCATTCGAAGATGTTATCCCCTGTTCCCGGTCTTGGACCAGCTCTGTGCCCTGCCTTTCGAGAGCTGCCGACAAGCCTGCCGACAAGCCTGCCGGCAAGCCGCCCGGGAATCTGCCCGGCAAGCCTGTCATGTTGTAGGTGATTGCGTCTGACGGTACCCTCCGGCCCGATGATCGGATCGGGTGCGAACGGCGCAATGGGGGCACCGATGCCCCCCGGGGTCCGCGAAACGGGAGGAAATCGATACCGATGGGCGCCAGAGAACACCAAGCGCGAACCCCCGGTCCGCGCCTGCCCTTCTTTCTGTCGATCCTCGTCTTCACCTTGGTTGCATCTACGGCCGGTCCCGGCGACGCGCAAGAGATCATGGCCCGAGGCCAAACGCCGGCGGCGCTACGCGAACTCACCGGCCGTGAGATGCCCCCCGAATGGCGCGATGCCTCGGTCGTGACCCTCTTCGACAGCACGCGGGTGCGGGTGGAACCCACGGGTCTGACGCACCGCCACCACCACCGGTTGGTCAAGGTGATCGACGAGACCGGAGCCCGGGATCTCTCCGCGCTGAGGTTCGACTACGATCCGGCCTCGAACCTCATCGAGGTGCGTCGGGTTCGCGTGCACCGGGCAGACGGGCGCTACGAGGACCTCGATCCGGCCGGCGCCGTCGATGCCTACGCACCTGCCCATTCGATCTACTGGGGCGCCCGGATGAAGGTCATGGGGTTGCCACGCCTGCGCCCCGGCGACCTGGTCGAGACGGTGACCTACAAGAAGGGCTTTCTGATCGCGTACCTGCTCGCGTTCGAACGAGCCGAGGACCGGGACGAAGACGAGCGCTACATCCCGCCAATGCGAGGCCACTTCTACGACTCGGTGCTCTTCGGCGAGAGCCGCCCTTTCCGCATCAAACACTACGCGGTGGAGCTGCCACGCGATAAGCCGCTCCAGTACGCGGTGTACAACGAGGAAGTCTTCGCGGCGCAGGCCTTCACCGACAGCTCGCTGACCTATCGCTGGTGGGCGCAGGATCGGGACGCGGTCGCCGTCGAGCCCCGGCAGGCCAGCCGGAGCGATTTCGTAGCCAAAGTGGTCATGGCCACCGTACCCGATTGGCCCGCCAAGTCGCGCTGGTTCTTCGAGGTCAACGACCCGGTCTTCGCCTGGAACGAACCGATCCAGGCAAAGGTCGACGAGCTGATCCGCGGGCTGGACAGCGACGAGGAGCGTTTCGCGGCCCTGACACACTGGGTGGCCGACAACATCCGGTACTCGGGGCTCAGCATGGGCGAGGGCGAAGGCTACACGATCCATCCGAGCCGGATGACCTGGGAGGACCGCTGCGGGGTCTGCAAGGACATCGCCGGAATGCTCGTGACCTTCCTGCGGGCGGCCGGCTACACCAGCTATCCGGCGATGACGATGGCCGGCGCGCGGGTCGAACGGGTGCCCGCCGACCAATTCAATCATTGCGTGGTGGCGGTCGAGCAGGAGGACGGCAGTTACGTGATGCTGGATCCTACCTGGGTTGCGCACTCCCGCGACCTCTGGTCGAAGGCCGAGGGGGAGCAGCACTACGTGATCGGGTCGCCGGAGGGTGAGGACCTGTGCGCCATTCGCAGCTTCACGGCCGAGGAAAGTCCCCTGGAGATACGCCTCGATACCCGTGTGGCGGAGAGCGGCGACCTGAGTGGATCGGTGAGTTTCGAGGCCCGGGGTTATCTCGATGGACGGCTGCGCGGGCAGTTCTTGTTCCGGCCCGCCGCGGAGTGGGACGCCCGTCTCGCGGCGCTGCTCGCGCCGATCGGCCCGGGGCTGACGGTCACGAAGAGCCGCTACGGCGATGTCGGTGACTACGGCGAACCGATGCGCTGTGAGGCCGAGTTTCGCGTTCCCGGCTATGCGGCGGTGACCGACTCCACGATCGATTTGGGTCTGCCGGCGCTGCGGCTGCTCGCCGGCAGTGGGGCCTTCGTGCGCCTTCTCGGAGTGGAGGCCGAGGAGGATCGCCGCCATCCGGCCAACTTCTGGGCGCCGTCGCAGGTCTCGATCGAAGCGAAGCTCGAGCTGCCCGAGCGCTACGTGTTCGCGAAGATGCCGCCGGGTTGTGATCTCGCCTTCGCGGCGGCGGAGTTCGAGTGCGACGGCCAGGTCTCGGGGCGGACGCTCGAGTGGACGTCACGCCTCGCGCTGACCAAGCGAACGGTCTTGCCCGCCGAATGGGCAGGCGTGGCCGCCGTGGCGGACACGGTCGATGTGCTGGCCGGTCGAAGATGGTCGGGCAAGCGCTAGGGAGGCAGACGCGCATGCGATTCGGTGCATGGCCGGCAACGGCGAAGTGGATCGGGCGAACGCTATGGTTGGGCTCGGTGGTCCTACTGGTCACGGGCGCGGCGGGGGCCTCGTGGGCCGACAGCGTCGAGGGCGTTGGGGGCGCCGAGAGTGTCGGGAGCGCCGGGAGCGCCGAAAGTGTCGGGAGCGTCGAGAGCGTCGTGCCGCCGCTGCTCAGCGAGCAGGAGGTGCGGGAGCTGGTGGCTCAGCCGATCGGGGTGACCTCCGATGAAGCCGGCGCGGTGTATCTGTACTGGGGTGAGCGCATCCTGGTGCAGCCCGACGGCACCTGCGCTCGGCGCGAGCACCGCGTCGTCCGGCTGCTGGGGCGGGGCGCGATCGGCGAGATGGGCGATCCGCGCATTCGGTTCGACGAGCACGATCAGGAGCTGATCGTGCATCGTTGCCGGACCTACACGCCCGGGGGAGAGGTGCTCGATGCGCCGCCGCGGGCGATCAACCCGGTCACGCCCGGGGCGGCCGCGCACTGCCCGGGTTCGATCCGTTACCAAGACATGGTGGTGACGCACATGGGTCTTGAACCCGGCTGCGTGATCGAACTCGACGTCGAGATCCGTGATCTGCGGGCGTCGATGAGGTGGCTCGAGGGTAGCACCCGCATCCACGAGGCCTATCCGGTCGAGCGCCGCGAGCTGGTGGTGGAGACGCCCAGCCATCTCCCGCTCACCTACAGCTCGCTGGGCACGATCCCCGCGCCGAAGGCGCACGAAAGCGAAGGGCGCAGGCAGTACCGCTGGATATTTGCTACCCTTGCCGCCGTGCATGAGACCGATGACGGTTGCGGGGGCTGGCGCACGCGCAAGGCGCTCTTCTACAGCACCTGTCCCAGCTGGGACTACCTGGCGCGATCGGTGCGCGAGCGCTTCGCCGACGCGGTGCGGGTGGATTCCCTGATGGCGCTGCGCCTGGCTGCCGAGGAGTTCGAGGCCCTCCCCGTGCGCGAACGGGCCGCCGCGGTGCTGGCGCTCTCGGGCACCGAGATCCGGGCTACCGGGCTCTCGCCCTCGCCGCTGCCCGAACTGCAACCGGCACCGCAGACCTTCGCGTCCCGGTGCGGCTCGGATTGGGATCGCGCCGTCTTGGCCATGAGCCTGCTTGCCGCGGTCGGGGTGGACACCGAGCCCGTTCTCGTGGGTCATCCGTGGGGAGCCTCTTCGCGCGTGCCGATGGTCGGGGCGTTTGACGAGGTCTGGCTTCGGGCCACCGGCGCCCCCGGGCCCCTGTGGCTGGATCCGATTCGAGAGGAGGCCCGGGTGGATCCGCCCGCGGGACGGGATGTGCTGGGTCTTACGCCGGCCGGGACTCACTGGTTCACCCGCGAGTCCCGGCCGGCCCGGTCACGACTCGACGTCGATCTCGAGGTTCACGTCGGCGGCGCCGTCTCGGGAACCGCTGTCCTGCGTCTCGCCGGACACATCTTCGATCCCGATCCCTGGCGGGACGTGAAGGCGATGGCCGACCGCATGGTCGCCGCGCTCCTGCCCCGGGGCCGATCGGCCGGGTATGAGCTGCTCTGGCACACGGCCGATAGCTGCGGCCTGCGCGTTCAGGTCGAGGCCGATGCCTTGGGCGACTGGCATGGGGATCGGGGCTACCTGCCGCTGACGGCCGGACCGGTCGAAGTGGCGGCGATCGTATCTCCGGAGGCGCTACGCCGGGTGGACCGCGCGACGCCGCTCTTCCTTTCGGGAACCGCGGTGGAGCGGGTCGTATGGTCGGTGCGGCTGCCGGCATCGATCCATCCGGTGTATGTCCCGGCGCCCGCGGCAGAGGACCACGATGCCGGGCGCTTCATCTGCACGACCACCGTCACCGATCGTCCGAAGGGGGACTGGGGCGCGAAGCAAGACGGGGGCGTGGCGACGGATGAAGCGCGAGGAAAACGCGTGGTGGTCGAATGGACGCTGGCGCTACCGATGAGCCGGGTTCCACCGGCGCGCATCGAGGAGCTGCGAGCGGTCATCGGTCGCTACCGGTCCGAGAACCAGCGCCTTCTCATTCTGGGTTCTGCGGAAGAGTCACGGGAGCCGCTCTAGAAGGCATCGCCGATGGTGACCCATGGGTTCGGGTCCGCGTCGCCGTCGTCGAGAGACTTGGCCACCATGACGCGGATCGCACCGCCGAGCTCCAATCCGAGACCGATCGACGAGCGAAACGCGCCATCATCGAAGAGCCCCTCGTCGTGGCCGGCCGTCTTGCCCACATCGCAGAAGAGATAGGGCCGGAAGACCGCCGTCAGCATGTCCGGCACGTACTCCAGATTGCCGAGGATCATCTGTTCGCCCATCAGGCTCTTTTCATCCAGGCTCCGGATCGTGCGTGAACCTCCCAGGTAGAACTTGCGGAACAGGGGCAGATTCCCCCCGCTGCCGCCGTAGCGAACACGCAGGTCGAGGTAGCCGATCCGGGCCAGCGGTTGCCGCCTCCGCAGATCGGCGACATAGCGTTCGTAATCGAGGTCGCCCTCGAGATCTCCACCGGCCGTCTGGTACTCGGCGAGCAGATACAGCCACTCGCGCGACTCGTGGCGCGGGCCGCGCCAGCCGCCGGCGAGGCTGCTGCGCCAGTCGCCGCGCAGGGCACCGCGCGCGGCGCCGGGTAGGCGGCCCCGCCAGTCGAACTCGTACCAAATTCTGAGTTCGCCCAGCTTGGCCTCGAACGCCGCCATCCCCGCCGCCAGACTCTCCTGCGGCACGGAGGAGAAGTTGGGCCGGAACTGCTTGTGGGCGTCGAAGAGGTGCCACAGGTTGGGGTAGTGATCCAGGAAGGTCAGTTCGGTGTATCGGTAGCTGGCGCCGACGATGTGATCGCGCAGCGGACTCAGGGTCAGGAATGCCGCTCCACCCTTCTCGAGATAGTAGTCGCCGTAGTCCTCCGCGGCCAACAGCGCCAGGATCGAGGTCTCCGCACGTGGGGCAAACCAGTCGTCGTCGGTGGCCAGTTTGCGGAAGAAGCGCCCCCCGAAGGTTACCGGTAGCGCCTCGAAGAACCGCTGGCGCAGGCCCAGATCGAAATCCCAGCGTTTGCGCAAGAGAGCGCGACCGGCCCACATGTGAAAGGTGGGCAATACGGAGTCGGCACTGGCGATCGTCAGCTGCAGCCCCAGCCAGCCGCCATCGACCCGGTTGTAGTAGCCCTTCAGGTCCAGGAGATCCGCCCGGTTCCAGTCGAGATCGTACCTTGCCCGCGGGTTGCGGTGGCGCGCCTGGTGGGTGCTGAGGACGTCTCCGCGGATGCGGGCAATCCGGTCGATCGAGGCCCGGCCGGCGATCGCCGCCACCGACCCGTGAACTCGCCCCGTCGACGAGACCTGCGCGTCGCCACCGATGACAATGACGTTGCGGCGCACCTCGCCGTCGACGTGGATATTCCCTCCCAAGCAGATCACGTCCCCGAGAACGAGGTCCTTTGCCTCGACACGAAGGTCGCCGCCTACCTCGATCCAGGTGCGTCGAGTCCGCCGGTCCGGTGCATTGGAGCGCGCGCGGTTGACCAGCCGGATTCTGATGCGGTCTCCGTGTTCAGAGACCGTCTCGACGCTCAGCTCTCCCAAGACGAAGCGCTCGCCCGCGAACTCCAGACGGTCGGCACGAAAGCAGAGCTGGCCGGCTTGATCTTCCTGATCGCCTTCGGTCAGGAAGATGAGTTCACCCTCGCCGCCGCGGATGGCATCGAGATCGAATCGCGCCTCGCGGATGCCCTCGGCCGTCTCGATCCTCAGAAGCCCCCTATCGTCTCCCGCCTCGATCACGATGGCGCCGGCCTCGTTCCAGGCAGCCGGCAGGGCGCCTGCTGGGGGCACGCCGGCGGCCATGAGGCCTGCCGCCAGCAAGGTGGCTATCCTCAGGCTTGTCGCCAGCCGGGCCGCTGCTCTCGGGGCGGCTGTTCTACGGGTGGTTGCTCTCCGGGCGTCTGCTCTCCGGACCGCTGCTCGTGGGGCCGTCGGCCTGCTCGATAGGATCGTCAACCTTACCCCTTCCTCTGCCTGGCCGGGCCCCCCACCGCCACGGGCTGCTCGTTACGGCCCACGCGAGGATCGCCCCGCCGTGCCACACATAATGGAGAAAAACCTATACTGGGAGCTGATTGCCAGGAGGGGAGGCTTGGCGGCGCAGGGACTCGAACCCCGGACACGCGGATTATGATTCCGCTGCTCTAACCAACTGAGCTACGCCGCCGGTAGCAGAGGAATGTAGCGAAACCTCACCCGCCGGGGCAACTCCAATTTTGGAGGCCGCCGCTGCCGACGCCACCGCCGATGCCACCGACCTCGTCGCTGATACGCCCCCGCTGTCGCCAAGGCGGGGCCGGTGCCCGCCCAGGGGGGCACTCAGTGGCCCACCCAGGGGCCCGTCCAGGGGCCCGCCCCCGGAGTCGGGCGGGGTATAGTGGGGGTAGGGCGTCAGCTTGACATGGGTTCGGCCTGGCAGATATAGTGCAGCAATTGAGTATCTAGACGGAGGTTCCGGCGCAGGCGTACTCGTGGATTGCACGCGTGGGAGGCCTCCCGATGCCGGCGAGCCGAGAAGAAGAGGTCACGGAATGAAGAGGCTATGTCTTCTGGTTGGATGTGTGTTGGCCTTGGGACTACCGACCTCCAGCCAGGCCGGCGTGAGTGCAGAGCTTCATGGGTTGGGCAGTTTCGGCATCAGCCTGGGCGCCATGCGCTGGTTTGCCGATTCGGACGCCGCCGAGTGGCAAGGCAACGCGGCTCAGATCCGGCCGATCGGCAAGATGGTCTTCCGCTATCGCTTCAGCGACCAGTGGGCCGCCACGTTCGAGTCCGGATTCGGCTGGAACAGCTATGCCGAGAGCGACAACCTCGTCCACTGGGTCATCCCGGCGACGGTGGGGGTGGAGCGACGCTTGGGCCAGTACTGGGACATGACGACGTCGCTCAACTTCGGCGGTGGAATCTACGTGTGGGGGCGCCGCCGCGATGGCGAGTTCATCCGCGACGCGATCACCCAGCAGAAGTACCACGCCACCGATCCCGGCGTCTTCCTGGGGCTGGTCGGTGAGCATCACATCGGCGAACACGTCACACTGACCCATCAGCTGACGACAACCTACATCTATTCCGCGCACAGCGACGATTTCAAGGCCGCCTTGGGCGGTAACGACCTCTTCGTGGATATTCGCGTGGGGGTGAACTACTACTTCTCCACGCGCGAGGGACTGATCGTAAACGAGCGAGGCGAAGGGGCCGAGGGGCGATGATCGGCTCCGCTTCGTGAGCCCGGGGCCGGCGAGAGGAAGACGTCGGCCCATTTTTGTATCCGCCGGCGCATGGAGGAGTCACAGGGATGGACGACCGCATCATCAAGGCGGGTCTCACGTTCGATGACGTACTGCTGATCCCGCAGAAGTCCGAGATCTTGCCCAGTGATACCGACACCGCGGTCGAGATCTGTCCGGGCATCTACATCAATACCCCCATCATCAGCGCCGCGATGGACACGGTGACCGAGTCCCGCATGGCGATCGCCATGGCCCGTGAAGGGGGGCTCGGCATCATCCACCGTAACCTCTCGATCGAGGACCAGGCGAACGAGGTGGACAAGGTCAAGCGTTCCGAAAGCGGGATGATTACCAACCCGATCACCCTCCCACCGGATCTGCCGGTGGGGCGCGCCCTGGAGATCATGGAGAAGTATCGTGTCTCGGGTGTGCCGATCACCGAAGGCGAACGCCTGGTGGGGATCCTGACCAATCGGGACCTGCGGTTCATCGACGATCGCACCGTGTTGATCCGTGACGTCATGACGACCAAGAATCTGATCACGGTTCCTGAAGGCACGAACCTGGAGACTGCCCGCCGCCTGCTGCACGAACACCGGATCGAGAAGCTGCCGGTCGTCGACGACGAATACCGCCTGCGCGGCCTGATCACGGTGAAGGACATCATGAAGCGGATCGCCTATCCCCAGGCCGCCAAGGACGGACTCGGCCGGCTCCTCGCCGGCGCGGCGGTGGGTGTTGGGAAGGCGGCGCTCGAACGGGCCGAGGCACTGGTCGCCAGGGGAGCCGACGTTCTGGCGATCGACAGCGCGCACGGCCACACCCAGAACGTAATCGATACGCTCAAGGGCCTGCGCGAGACCTTCCCCAAGGTGCCCGTCTTGGCCGGCAACGTGGCCACGCCCGAGGCGACGCGTGATCTGATCGCTGCCGGGGCGAGCGCGATCAAGGTCGGCATCGGCCCGGGCGCCATCTGCACCACGCGTGTTGTCGCCGGGGTGGGCGTGCCACAGATCACGGCGATCATGGACTGCACGCGGGAGGCCGACCGTCACGGCGTGCGGGTGATCGCCGACGGGGGCCTGAAGCACTCCGGCGACGTGACCAAGGCCCTGGCCGCCGGGGCCAGCGCGGTCATGGCCGGCAGTCTGTTGGCCGGAACCGAAGAGAGCCCGGGCGAGACGATCTTCCTGCAGGGGCGGACCTACAAGAGCTACCGCGGCATGGGGTCGGTGGGCGCGATGAAGGCCGGCAGCGCCGACCGCTATTTCCAGAGCGACGCGATGGACGCACGCAAGCTGGTGGCCGAGGGCATCGAAGGCCGGGTGCCTTATCGCGGCAGGGTCGGAGCGGTAGTCTACCAACTCGTGGGTGGTCTGCGAGCCGGGATGGGGTATGTCGGTGTGCGCACGATCGATGAGCTCCGCACGCGCGCGCAGTTCGTCAAGATCACCGGTGCCGGCCTTCGCGAGAGCCACCCGCACGACGTCACCATCACCAAGGAAGCCCCCAACTACCAGATCGACTAGCCCGTGACCGGCGCCGCCCGCACGCTCCCGATCCGATCGAGCCAGCCTGCCGCCCGCACGCTCCCGATCCGATCGAGCCAGCCCGCGCCCCGCGCGCTACCGGTTCGCCTAAACGGCTGCCGCCCCCAATCGCCACTCCGTAGAGCGCGACTGGGGGCGGGGGCAGGGGAGGTGATTGGGCCAGCGGGGGCTCGTGACATGCCTCACCCTCATGTCACGGACGAAACGGGGGCGCGGAGACAGGCCCGGCGCGCGAGGGTTGGTGCTCAAGCACGCCGCGAAGGGGTGGCGCCTCTCCGCGCCCGGATCGGCTACGGCGATCGCGGATGGGGTTCCGACTCGGGAATCTCGAAGGTGAAACTGGGATCGAGCACGCGGATTCCCTCGATCACTGCCATGAGCTTCCCTCGGATGATCGGATCGCGATTCTTCTTCCACTCCGTGTATAGATCGAGAAACTCATCCTGCTTCGCGCGCAGGGCCTCGTTGCGTTTCGACTCGTTGACCGAGCGCTCGAGGTGATACACCTCGCCGTGGGAGAGCTTGTCCATCAGGTTGAAGTACTCGCCGCGCATGTGAGCCAGGATGCGTAGGTACTTCTCGAAGCCCACGCTGAGCTTCTCGAGGACCTCGGTGATCGCCATGTTCGGATCGTGAATCTTCTGACTGTAGCTGTAGGCGAATCGGTAGTAGGTCTTGCCGCGTCCGATGTAGGATTCCTCCGACGGCTGGAACATCTGGTTTGCGGGCGATACGAGCGAGGATGGATTGACCGGATCGGTCGCCACCGGATTGTCGAAGATTCCCAGCGAGACCAGCAGGAAGTCGGCGTTCGTCTTGTAGAGCGTGTATTTCAATCGTGCGTCGCGCGACTCTGCCAGCCGGGCGAAGACCTCGCTGTCGTAGCGCGAGAGGTACTTCGAGGCGCGCCGGATGTATTCCGGGTTGATGAAGGAGTTGAGCAGGTGGGCGATGTAGACGTTCACGTCTTCATCGTAGTAATCCTTGTTGGAGACGAGCCCGGTTTCCATCCGCGAGTAGAGTAGGCACTTCATCATGAAGTAGTAGGTCGGTTTGAGATCCCGAGTCTTGCCTGCCAGGTCGATGTAGTTGGTGCGGGTGGACATCTGCCGGAAACTCCCTGTCGAAGGTGCTCGTCCCTGCCCGGGATTCGTTGCCCGGTGGCGCTGCTCCGGAATCGCTTGACACCCGCTGTGGGTGCTCGCATGCTCACGGATGCCGGGTTCTGGTGGGGAGAATCAGCAACGGCTGTGCCAGGACTGCCTGGCCGGTGGCGCCGCGGCGGTTGGGGTGGAGCGGAGCGACGCATCGGGTGGCCTGCAGGTGCGCAGGGTCTGTTCCCGGCAAGCATGACGGCTCACGCTGCTAAGTTGGTTGCATTGGTGGCGATGGAGTTCCTCCTCGGGCGTCGCACACGAGCGCTCTCGTCCCAGCCCGGACTCGGTTCCCGCACCCAGTTTTTCCTCTCTGGCGCCAGATGCCGATTTCGAGAATCAGGCGCAAAACCGGCAATACGCACATACCACCAGCTTCTGGCACTTGCGATCTGCATTCGTGAGTGGCCGGACTGGATGCATTCTGCGGTCCGTTCGGTACCGGGAGGCGGTCATGGGGGCCTGGCAGCGCACGCCGGCCAATCGTTCGAAACCAGGAGGGTTTCGCGTCCGCCTGCTCATGGCGTTCCTGATCCCAGTGGTGATACTTGGTTGCATCTTTGTGTTCATGACCGAGCAGCTGATTGCCGGCGCTACCTACGTCGGTGGGCTACCGGTCACCGTCATCCGGCTCATCGTGGCCGGCGGCGTCCTGCTGGCTCTTCTGCTTGCGATCGGCCTGGCCCTTCACATGGGTGATCGCTTCACGCGCCCAGTGGCCTGGCTGCTGCGTGCGATCGACGCAGGCCAGGTTCGCTTGCTCAGCCAGATGCCGCCGCCGGCGGCCGACTGGGAGCTGGGCATCCTGTGCGACCGCGTGCGTGTGTTGATCCGCCAGAACCTATCCGGCGCGACCGCCATGGAGGAGTTGCATTCGTTGCGCAGCGAGATCTCCACCGTGTTGGATGCGGCCGAGAAGGGAGAGCTCGCGCAAGACCGCTGGCTGTCCGGCGCGGTGAGCCATCGCCTGACCCACCGGCTGGTGGAGTTCTTCCGCACCCGTGGGGAGCGCGTCCAATCCGCCGACGAAAGCGTGACGCGGTTGCGGGGACTGCTGGAGCAAGACTGGCGGGCCGAGACGCTCACGGTCGAGGAGATTTCCCGGCGGGCGGAGCGCAGCTACCTCCTCCAGGCCGAGATTGGCGTCGAGCTCGAACGGCTCGAGCGCATGCTCAATGGCGCCGCCGAGCGGCGGCAGGCGTGGGATGATCTGCGCTCACTGCTCGAGGATCTGCGCCTGGGCATCGACCGCTGGCGCGCCGAGATAGCGGTTTCTCTGGAGGTCCAGGGCAAGCCCGCCCGGATGGGGGAGTGGGAGCGCTGGATCGAGGAGAGTCACGAACTCCTCGACGAGCAGATCGAGCGTGTGATCTCCGGTCGGGGAGCGACGCTGCAGCAGATCTCCACCGGCCTGTCCCGGCTTGGCGAGGCGTTGTCCGGATCAGGAGAAGAAGCCGGATTCCTGTCCCGGGAAGCGGTACAATTACGGCACACCTGGGACCGCTTGGGGGAGAGATTGCGGAGCTTGACGGTCCGGGTCGGGGAATTGCAGGATGGCATTCGTGGCACGAAGACCGCACCATGGGAGGACACCGAGGTTGACGCATCCAAGTGATCAGGAAGTCCATCAGCGGATGGCTCGTCTGTTGGACCTGATGGGACAGATGATCCAGGAAGTGGGCGGTTTGATGCAAACGAGTCGCGTGGAGCGGCTCGGGCCGGCTACGGCTCCCGAGGATCGAATCCCAGAGCAGACTGACGACCAAGCCGCGAGAACCATCTCCACGCCGGCATCGGCCGAGCCCGAGCCTGCGCCTGCGCCGTCGCCTGCGGCCGAGCCCGAACCACCGGCACTCGAGTCCCGACAGGATGATCTGCCTGGTCCGGGCGTGGCAGCCGATCAGATCGCCGAAACGCTGGATGCGGAGTTTGCCGCCCTTTTTGGTGAAGACGAACCGCATGCCGACGAGGACCCCGAGTCCGAGCAGGAGCCCGAGTCCGAGCAGGAGCCCGAGTCCGAGCAGGAGCCCGAGTCCGAGCAGGAGCCCGAGTCCGAGCGGGAGCCCGAGTTCGAGCGGGAGCCCGAGTCCGAGCGGGAGCCCGAGGTCACCGAAGAGCCCGAAGCTGAAGAGAGGGCCGACGCCGAGCAGTCCCCCATCAGGGCCGGTTCCGCTGGACCGTCGGCGTCGACCGGACCCTCGGCGTCGACCGGATCATCGGCACCGGCCGGTGACTTGGGCCGTCTCTTCCTGGTCTGCTTTGATGAGAACGACCGCCGAATGGCGATTCCCTGGGAGTGGATCGCCGATACCCGTCTTTCCGCCTCCTGTGCGCCCGAGGCGTTCATACTTAATGATGGGGAGAGTATCCGCCGGATCAAGGTGAGGCGTGTTCGGGGGATTTGGTCCGCCAAGGAGTTGCAGGACTGGACCGAAGACGTCTACTGGGTGACGAGCCTGAACTGTCTGCCCACGCCAGTCACATCTTGGAACGAAGACTCAGAGGCGCACTTGCCTCCCCGCGCAGAAGAGCCGTCCCCGCTGGATACCACTCGACCGGCACCGCCCGACTGGCTCCCCGACCCCAGGGCCGAGCTCAAGGCCGAACCGGGGCCAGAGGCCGAAACCGAACCCGGGACAGAGTTTGAAGCCGAACCGGAGCCAGAGCCCGAAGCCGAACCCGAGGCAGAGGCTGAAGCCGAACCGGGGCCAGAGCCCGAAGCCGAACCCGCGGCAGAGGCTGAAGCCGACCCCGGGACTGGGCCCGAGAACGAGCTTGGGGTCCATCCGATCCCATCGTCCGAGCATGCTGGGGAAACCGCCCCTTGGCCCCTGGTCTGGGTTGTTTCCCCCTCGGCGCTCGCCCGCCGCTTTCTGATGCGTCACCTCGATGAGGTTGGAATCGAAGTTCACGAAGCACGGGACCTTGATGATCCCCTCCTGCCTGCCGATCTTGAAGGAGCAGGGGCTCTCTTCCTGGATGAGAGTCTACGAGATCACTGGAGTACGCATCCGGCGGCCAACGCCACGCAGGTGCCGCTGGTCCTCCTGACCGTGGAGGGCTCGCTGCGCGTTCCCGCCGACGGGGTGTATTCCGCAGAGGGAGCCGCCCTCCCACGCCCGTTCGAACGAAACGAGGTCGAGTCGGTTGTGGCCTGGTTGCGGTCCCTTTGGCAGGACGAGACGGCGGGGGGATCGTTCGCCCATGCAAACGCGCAAAACGACACCTGGCTCTTCGCGGACCCCTTCGGGAACCGAAGCGCCGGAGACGGTCCTGGTCGTTGATGACGACGTACGCGTCATCGAGCTTCTCCAGATCACGCTCTCCGGGCGAGGCTATCAGGTCAAGACCGCTTTCGACGGTGAAAGCGCGCTCGAGCACATCGAGAAAGACGATCCGGATCTTATCGTGCTCGATGTGCGGCTTCCTCGCCGGAGTGGCTTCCAGGTGCTCGAGCACATCCGTGGCCGGACCGACCTGGCCAAGCTTCCCGTGATCTTGATCTCGGGCAATCCATCGAACGAGACACGCATCCAGGGGCTGCGACTGGGCGCCGACGATTTCCTGAGCAAGCCGTTCTCGCCACGTGAACTGATCATGAAGATCCGCCGGATCCTGGACCGTGTGGGTGATCAGAAAATCCTCCGCCGACGCACCAACGCCCTGGAGGCTGAAGTCACGCGGCAACGTGACGAGCTGGTTCACTCCCACGCGGAAATGCACTCCAACCTGCTGCGCATCGGTGGAGTGCTGGAGCGCGCCCAGCAGCTCGGCGAACACCAGAATCTCACCGGGATGCTGGAAGGCTTCCTGCAAGCGATCATGACCGACGTCGGGATCGAGATGGTCTGCATCTTCACCCGGGACCTGCCCGCCAAGCGGTACCGGCCACAGGTCTGGCGCGGTACCGCGGAATCGGCGATCCTCAACTTGACACTCGACTCCGAGGGGTTTCTGTCACAGGTGCTCAGCCTCGAAGCCCGTACGATGAGCATCGACGAGTTCGCCGACTATCCGCGGGCGGCCGAGGAGTTCCTCAAGCTGTCATCGGCCGGGTTCACGCACCTCTCGCCCGTCAAGATCGATGGGGAAGCGGTGGCCCTGATTGCCGGTGGCGACAAGCCCGGTGGCGTCTCGCTCGAACCGATCGACCTGCACTTGCTGTCGGTGCTGGCTCGATCGGCGGCTGCCTCGATCCGAACGGCCGAGATGTTCGAGCAGGTGCGCCGCACCTTCGTCGATACCACCACCGGGCTGATCGAGACGATCGAAGCCCGCTACGAAAACCTTGCCGGGCACTCGAATCGCGTGCACGACCTGGCGCTGCAACTCGCGCTGGCCCTGGGGGTGCCGCAGCGCGACCGGCAAACGGTGGCCTACGCGGCCCGCATGCACGATCTCGGCGCATTGGAGGATTACGAGGCGCTCTTCGCCGAGGGCACCCAGCTCGATGACGCCGAGCGCAGCGCCCTGCGCCAACGCAGCGTCGAAGCCGTCAAACGTCTGCTCGAACATGCGCACATGCCGGAGGTGACGACCGCTCTGCAGCATCTGAACGAGTACTGGGATGGCAGCGGGCTCCCTGATGGGCTGGCCGGCGAGTCGATTCCGGAGGCCTCACGCATCGTGGCGCTCGCGAACGCCCACGACGCTCTGATCCACGACCGCCCGCACCGGGCGGCCTACGAACCCGACGATGCGCTGCACTTGATCCGCGAACGGGCCGGGCATCAGTTCGATCCGGCCCTGGTCCGCCACCTGGAGCAGATCCTCACCTGAGCCGGGGGGGCCCCGCGTTCCTAGTCTCGCTCGATGCCGATCACGCGCGGTCCGGTCTCGGGATCGAAGTAGAGGTGCACGTGGCAGGCACCCGAGCGCAGGCGCCCGAGATAGGAATAGGCCCGCAGGCTGGCGACGCCGTAGCGGCGCGGGTCGTTGCGGTGCAGGTGCGGCGGCGGCACGAAGTGCGAGAGGTCGAATTCCAGATAGTGTCCGCCCCGGGCCTGTTCGCCGAGAAGCTCGTTCAATTCCGGCAGCGAGAACTCCATCACGTACTGGGTGTCTTCGGGAAGCATCACCCCGGCCGTAACACCCCGATCGTCGAAGGAAAGAAGCCAGCGGTTCTGGCTCGGCCGCAGAATCTCGAAGTCGCAGGCGGCATTGATCTCCGCGAACCACCCGGCCGCGAGCCGGTCACGACGCTCGATCAGCGTCCCGCGCAGGTAGGCCTCCGCCTGTGGATCGCTGAGCTTTCCGGCGGCAACCGCGGCCCCGATTTGCTCGGAGGTGAAGCTGCTGACGATGTCCGCGGCCCAGAACGCATCGCCCCAGGCCATGCGCGCGAACGGCTCGTACCGATAAGCCGGCGCCCACGCCACCGGATCGAAGCCGCGAGCGGCAAATTCGCCCACGCCGGGAAACCGGGCCGCCGGCGGGTGGGTCTGGTAGCTCTTGCCGAAACCGAACTGGAAGAGATTGCCCAGCCACGCGTCCATGGCCCAGTACGATTCCTCGCTCTCGGTGCCGAAGGGGTGGGGCGATTGGACACGCGCTCCTAGACTCATCCCGAGACGATAGAAGTAGTGACGCAGGTAGCGGCCGTCGTCGAGGTAGACGTCCAGCGTGCGGTCGGTGCGCATGCGGGTAAGGCCGATCCACGAACTGAACACGCGCAGGCCCCGCAACGAGCGCCGGTCCTGATGGGGAATCTGATCGTTGGGGTCATCGCCGCGCACGCCCCGGTCGGGGAACCCGCCCTTCGGCGTCCCTTCGGGCAAACGGCAGACCGCCACGCGCAATCGTTCCCCCTCCGGCGCCAAGCGGGCGAGCAGCGCGTCGAGCCCTTTCTGGTCGAGATCACCGGTCCCGCCGTAGCGCTCCCGCTCCTCGGCGTCCTCGGCCAGCACGAGCTGCTCGGGGCGGATGTGGTCGATGAAGGACTCGAACACGTTGTACCCGCAGGCGTGGAGCAGACGGCCGGCGATCACCGTGGCCCCGGTGCGCATCTCGGGATAGGCGGGGTCATCGAGGATCAAGCGGCACTGGCGTTCCTCGTCCTCGGCGATCAGCAGGAAGGGCTCGGGACCATCGACGCGCGCGGCCAGTACCGGATAGGTGTCACGTGCGGCCAGGGCCGGATGCGACACGGCGCCCCGGCCCACGTCCGCGGCCGAAAGATCGAGATGGCCCACCCGCGGGGTGAACCACGAGGAGGCGGGCACGCCTTCGACGCTGTTGATATCGAGGGCCGGATGGCCGGTGTGCAGTCCCAGGACGTCATCGAGCGGACGCAGCCAATACCCGTCGATATAGCTGTGATAGCGATTCCAATCGCGCACCTGCGGCTCGTCGATCGGGGCGGTGTCGTCGACCTCCCAGATGGGCGGCTTGGCCTGGAAGCGCAGCCCGCCGGCTGCGGCGGTTGTCGGATGAGACCCGAGCAGAGCGAGCGCCAGGGCGACAATGAGCAGGACACCGATGCGAACGGACGGTCTCATCGCCGGTCCCTCCTGTCGTCACGTTGAAAGGCCGATTCGAGTGTGGCGAACACGATGAAATCCTCGTCGCTGGCCGCGGCCTGGGCCCGGAAGTAGAATTCGTCGACCATGGCGATGCGCAGGCCGCCGCCCCAGGACCGGTGGATGTCGTCGAGATCGAAGTCCAGCAGACGCGGCATGACCTTGCCGAAGTCGGCGAAGAGGCACATCTCGGCGAAGGGGCTGATCGGGTAGCGGTACTCGGCCGTGGCCAGCAACGACGCCTGGTCGCGGAAGCGGTCCTCGTGATAGCCGCGCAGGCTGCTGCGCCCGCCGAGGGTCATGAGCTCGGTGATCTTGATCGGTCGCTTGCCGTCGGTGCGGGCCTCTTCGCCCGCGACACGCAACACGAAGGTGCGCTGATTGCCCAGCGGCATATAGCCCTGTGCTTCGCCCCCGTAGCGTATGTAGTTGACGCCATCGGAACCGGTGCCCTCGTGGTACCCGACGTAGCCCTCGCCCCAGAAGCCGGAGGTGGGCCGGCCGCGCTCATTGCGGAAGTCTAGGGTGAGCGCCAACTCGCCCGAGAAGTTCTGGGGATCGATGTTCATCCCCGGCGCCATCGACTCGCTGGGGAAGACCTCCTCGATGCTCTTCTCGTCGCCCTCGACGTAGGCGCCGCGCTCGATCTGGTGGCGCTGGACGGCGCCGGTCAGGTGCCAGCGCATCCAGCGGCTGGGCGCGTAACCGAACTTGCCCAGGAACAGGTAGCGCTCGTCGGTGAAGTAGGCGCGGTTGTCGCGGAGGCTCGTGTTGCCGATTCCGAAGTAGTTGTTGTAGGGCGTGATCTCGTACTTGCCGGTGAGCCGGTAGGTGAACCCGGTACGTTCCATGTCACG
Organism: uncultured bacterium; assembly: GCA_964573295.1. Classification (GTDB taxonomy): domain Bacteria; phylum Eisenbacteria; class RBG-16-71-46; order CAIMUX01; family WJJG01; genus CAYQJL01. The sequence continues at coordinate 107,401 of CAZNJE010000005.1, forward strand.
GGTGCGGAAGGTGACCGCGTAGACCTGCGACTTCGTGCCGCCCCAGGCGGCGCGGTAGGTGATGCAACTGCCGTCGTGGAGGGGATTCCAGTGGGCGGCCCGGAAGCCGGCATTGACCCCGGGGTCAGGATCGAGGCCCACGACCGGCACGAAGTACTGCTCCTTCTGCACGCCGTTGGCCGTACGTTCGATCAAGCCCGAGGAGGAGAAGAGCCCGGCCAGCGTGCGCACCGGATAGGTCACCGTGTAGACGGCCGCCCGCGCGGGAAACAGCAAGACGCGGGGAACCAGCAGAGACGCCTGCTGCGGGTCGCGGTCGGGCGCTTCTCGCAGTCCACGCGCGCCGCCCGGCTCATTCTCCGACCGGGGGGTCTCCTCTTCGGCGGCGGCAACCGGACCGGCCGTGAGCGAGAGCAAGGCGAGCGTGGCCAAAGCGAACGAAACCAACATGAGTGGGGCGGCCCAGCGTACCGCCCGAGCCGGACGGCGGGGCGCCTCGCGCCTGGGGACGATCATCTCCTTCACACAAGCCTCCCATGAGTCGCCTGAGCCGAATGGACCGTCCGCGAACCTAGCACAGGCCGGTCCTCAGTTCTATCATTCGGCCATACGAGGCAGATCCCTATCTCTGGCGCAATTAGGCCAAGGAATCCGTCTGCGCGTATTCGCGCGTCAATCACCTGCCCACCCGCGCCGATCATCCCTATCGAGGGCAGTTTGAAGTCCGGCTGCGTCTTTGGCACGCAAGGCCGATCCCACCCGGAGTTCAACGCCGATTCCCGTCACAGGGCCCGGCCAGCTGCAAAGAAAACACACCTTGGCCGCCGGGTCCTGTGCCTACCACCGCCATACGCCGGTGCCGCTGGGATGCCCCATGCCTACCCGCCTAGTCAGCCCGTCTCGCAGCTGGGGCCGTCGTGGCCGCGATCCAGGGCAACATCCGCACCGCGATCTCCGCGGCCTTCTCCGCGCATTCGATCAGGTCCAGCGCTTCAGCCAGATCCGCGCCCCACGCAATGACACCATGGTAGGGCCACACGATCACCTGATATTTGCGCGCCGCCTCCGCGCTGCAGCGCGCGAGGGCCCGGCCGCCGGGATCCTCCGGCGGCAGCACGGTCATCCGCTCCGAGAGGAGAACGGCGGCCTCGGGTGTGATGCTTCCCAGGAAACCTGCCAGGTGAGGCGGAGCGCAGGCCTGAAGGGGTGGCGCGCCGCACCGTTTCAGGGCCGGTCCCTGTTGGCCCAGATGGCTAAGTGTAATCAGTGATGGCGGATGCGTGTGGACGATCGCGCCGGCGGTCTGGTGGGTCTCGAGAATCACCGCGTGAATCGCCAGGTGCGAGTCCAACTCCGATGTGGGGCGTCCCCCCGTGACCCACAGCGTCTCGGCCGCCGTGTCAAGCTCGGTCAAGGCCAGACCGTCGGGCGGAAACGCCGCAATGTCGCGCATCCGACTGCCGGTCTGGGTGACGAGCATCGACCGACCGCCGAGTGCCGCCAGAGGCAAGGCCTGCGAATGAGGTTCGGCCAGACCGGGTGTGGCCGCGAGCTGAGGCCGCACCCCCTCGGGCAACAGGATCGATAGGTTGCCGGCACCGGCTTCGGTCCACGGATGCGCCGCCAGGTGGCCGGCGATCCGGCTGATCTCGTCGAAGAGGTAGGGAGGAACCCGCCCGACCCATTCCGGTCCGGAAGCGAAACTGGGACTCATGTTAGCCCTCGATATGGCACTCGATTGACAAGCCCTCGACATGGTACTCGATGATTGACCTGCGACATGGCCTGCGACATGACCTCGATCGACGGTCTCAGCGACCGATCGACCGATCGACTGATCGACCGATGCGACCAATGCGACTAGGCGTAGTCGCCTCGTTCGTGGCGGTATCCTACTGCCGAACGATCGATCGGAGCAAGATCGTCGACCGCCACCTTCAACATTGAAGCCGGGGGCGCAGCTCGTCTAGACTCTCCGGATTCACGGGAGTAGGGTTCACGGAGCACGCTGCGAGCGCGCCGCCAGCACGCCGCCAGCACGCCGCGAGCACCCCGCGCGGACGCGCCAGGATCCGGCGAGGACCCCGTTCTGTGCCCAACCGCGAACATCGGGAGATGTGCATGGCGAAGCCGACCCATCATCCAGTGCCCGAGCGAGTGCCCGAGCACGTCGTCTTGATACCCGACGGCAATGGCCGCTGGGCCCACCGCCATGGCCTGCCCACTGCCGAGGGACACCGGCGTGGCGCGAAGGCGGTGGAAGCTTTCCTGCGCGTATGCCGCGACTGGGATGTGCCCTACGCTACGATCTGGGGGTTCTCGACCGAGAACTGGGCGCGCTCCGCCGGCGAGGTCAAATCAATCATGCAGCTGGTCGAGGGTGCGCTGCGCCGCAACCGTAAGAGCTTCCGCCGTGATGGGATCCGCCTCTGGCACCTGGGCCGGCGTGACCGAATCCGGGAGCGCTATCCTCGCCTCTACGGGCTCATGATGGATCTCATCGAAGAGACCAAGGAGAATCGGCCCTATCATCTCAATCTGGCGCTCGACTACGGCGGGCGCAACGAGATCGTCCGGGCGGTGCACGCCGCGGCAGCGCTCGGGACCGATCTCAAGAGCGCCACCTGGGAGCAACTCGAGGCTCATCTGGACACCCGGGGTCAGCCCGATCCGGATCTGATCATTCGTTCTTCCGGTGAACACAGGCTTTCCGGGATCATGCCCCTGCAGGCTTCCTACGCCGAGATGGTGTTTCTGACGCGGTTGCTTCCCGAGCTGAGCGAGGAGGATTTCCGGGAGGCACTGCGCGAGTTTGCCTCGCGAGACCGGCGCTTCGGGCGCCGGCCCGTGTCTTCGTGAGCCGGTTGCGGTGGCTCTGGGGGGCGCCCCCGGGGCTCGCGCCCAATGACCCGCAATGATAAGGGGAGTCCGTGCGAACAACCAGGATCGATCCAGCCGCCGTCGAAGACGCCAGGTCTTATCTGAAGAGCAATGCGAGTGCGCTCAACGAAGTCCTCGGCCAGTACTGGCGGGAGAAGCGTGAATCGTGGGTCCAGGTGGCCGGCATCGTCGCCGATGCCGCCGACGCCTATGATGTGCTGACCAGTGACGGGAAGAAGATTCGCGCCAGTCTGGTCAAGCTGGGCTACGATGCATGCTTGCACCCGGGTTCGCCGGTCCCGCGCACCGCAGAGGATCTTCTGCGGGCTGCCGCCAGCGTGGAGGTGCTCCACAACGCCTTCCTGATCCACGACGACATCGTCGACAACAGCAGCCTGCGCCGCAACGTGCCCACCGTGCACCGCCGCTACGCAGAGTCGTCGCGGAGCCGATTCGCCTCCGACGAGGAGGCGCTCGAGTACGGGCGGGCGATCGCGCTCAATTTCGGCGACGAAGGCCAGGCGCTGGCGCAGGATCTGCTCATCTCCTCCGGCTTCCCTACCGGTGTGCTCTTGCGCGGGGTGACGCTGCTGAGTGAGGTGACGATCCAGACCGTGATGGGCCAGCTGCTCGACGTCGAGGACATCAAGATCGAGGAGTTGACCGAGGATCTCGTCCTGCAAATCCATCAATACAAGACCGCCCACTACACGATCATGTTGCCGCTCTTGCTAGGGGCGACGCTGGCCGACGCGCCCGCAAAGGCCCTCGAACATATCCGCGAGTTCGCCGTGCCGATCGGTATCGCATTTCAGATCCAGGACGACATCCTGGGCCTCTTCGGCAACGAAGAGGAACTCGGCAAGCCGGTCGATTCGGACATCAAGGAGGCGAAAAAGACGCTCCTGTTCGTACATGCCTATGCGGCTGCGCATGAGAAGGACCGAGCTTTCTTGAGGGTTGTTCACGGGAACGGCGGTCTGACCGCCGAGGATGTGGCGCGCGTGCGCCGCATCGTGCGCGAAACGGGCGCTCTTGCCCGTTCCGAGGCGATTGGGCGAGAACAGGTCGAGCGGGGAAAAGTGTACGTCGATGGCATCACCGAGAAACCCGAGTGGCGACGGATCCTGCGGGGCCTGGCCGACTATTTTATCGTGCGACGCACCTGATCATTTGACCCGACCGGCGCTGCGGGCGTATCCTTCGATGTTGCCTTACTTGACGAGGCCCGGGCGTGTCGCGGCAGCTGATGACACGTCCGCGTCGTGAGCGGAAGAACGCCCAGGGCTGGAAGTCCCCCTGTGAGGACTCGCCGGGGCGATGCGAAAGGTACGTTTGCGCGCAAGCGCGTCATGAGGCAGGGGACAAGCCGTGGCTATCCGGCATCCGCACGGCGGAGGCCGGAGACGAATTCCCCTTGGCGACCTCCGTCGATGCCCCCATCCGGTGGAAGGACAGGGATGGGCGCGAGCGTCCGGAGAGCGCCGGCGACCCACCCGGTGCGGGCGCCGAACCGAGGAAGCTTTTTTGGGAGGCCCGCCCATGGACGGGCCTCCGCCGGGACGAAGGCCGTCAACAGCCGGTCCGCGTCGCGCGGCACAGAATCCATGCGCCACAGCCTTCCCCTTGCCCGAGCAAGGGAGTACGCGACTACATGAGGAAGCTGTTCGAGGGAGTTGCCATCCTGTCGGTGGCGATCGAAATCGTCGCCGGGTTTTTTCTTCTCGTTCCGAGCCTGACCAATCTGATCCTGCCGTGGTTTCCCGCGCCCCTTTCCGAAGCGCTCACGGCCCCCGGGCCGGCGGTGTTCGTGAGGATCCTGCTGGCGACGGCTTGTTTCTTCGGAGCCGTGCTGCAGTTCCACGCCCTGCGCTGGGTGCGCGAAGACCGGGAGGAGGGGCACGCCCTCTTCCACATCTACGGTCCATTCCTGTTGGTCGGAGGCGTCCTTCTGTTCGCCGCGGCTGGGAGCACTGGGTGGGCCTGGGTCTTTCTGCTGATCGATGCCCTCCGCGGTGCGCTTCTGCTCACGCTCTCGCTCATCGTTCTCTACAGTCCCGATACCCTGGCGGAGTTGCGACTGCCGGCCGATCGCGGCCGCGCCGATTCACGTGGCCGCGGACGAACGGCTTCCCGCTCCGGGCGGTCGTCACGGTCAGGCCGGTCCTCGGGTCGGTCCTCGGGTCGGTCCCAGAGCCGATCCTCGAGCCGGTCCTCGCGTGGCCGGGGCGATAGCCGGCGCAGCTCACGTTCCAGCCAGCCGCGCACCTCGAGACCGTCCACGTCCGGGGCGCCCGTATCGGGTGGCGGTGAGGAGGCGGGCGGAACCCGCAGCGAGAGCCAAAGCGACCGCAGTGAGGGCCGGAGCGACCGAAGGGAGAGCAGCCGTCGGCGGCGCCCGCGCCGGGGTGGCTCTCGGGGTGGCTCCCAGGGACGCGAGCGCGCCGATAGGGTGGAGGGTTCTGAAGCCTCCCAGGATCGTGAGTTCAAACCACTGCCGGGGGAACCTGGCGAAGCGAGGGGAACGGTAGACTCCGAAACCGCTTCGGAAGCATCCTCGCGGGGAGACAAGCGGCGCCGGTCACGTCGCGGTGGCCGCTCGCGGCGGGGCGATCGACCCAGTTCGGGTCGTGAGATGGCCCCTCGCCGGGAGGAGTCGCGGGCCCAGGAGGAGTCTCCTCGCCGGGAGGAGTCGCGGGCCCAGGAGGAGTCCCCGCGTCGTCAGGAGACCGAACGCCGTGTGGTACCTGAGGGCCGTGAGGAGCCTCGGCGCGGTCAGGAATCCGGAGACCGCGCGGCGGAAAGCCAGACATCCGACGGGGCCAACGAGTCCGGTCGCGAACACGTTCGCATCAAGGAAGCGCCGGTCGAGGCTGGACGGCGGGTTCGACGGGGCCGTACCGTGAGGGGGGCCACCTTCCGGCCGCGGGAGAAGCGCATCCGCCGGCGCTAGGAGCGGCGGCGGTAGGGCCACCTGCGCGTCAGCGCGTGAAGACGAACGCGTGATTCTCGAAGCTCTCCCAGCTGCTGAACCGCCCGCAGTTGCGCTTGTGCCGCAACACGAAGCCCAGGCCGTTCAGAAGGGACTCGAGATCGCGGTCGGTGATCCCCCACTGCCAGACGTTGTGGATGTCCCGCCAAGGGCGCTGGTACTGCGGGTGTATCTCCTCGGGCCTCTCCCAGAAGTCCCTGTAGTGAGGAATCGTCGGGTTCATCGAGATCGAGCTGGGGATATTCGCCTGCCTTGCTGCTCACCGCCGGACGCAGGGTGCCGAACGCCGTGTCGATCAGCTTTCGCTTGCTGGGGTCGAATGAAACGGGAAGCCCGTGCGCAAGGTGGCCCCACAGGCCCCGCACCCCTCTCTGCCAACGCTGCACCAGTACTCTCATCCCGTCGCTCTTCATTCGATAGTACGCATACGGTCTAGCTCGCGGATGATGATGTCTTTCTCAGAGCTTTCTAAAAGCCTATGCGAAGGCCCGCTATTCAGAAAGCCTTTTCTCTCGGTGGGCTCTAGCGCGATGGCGGTCCGAGGCGGTCCGACGTTCCGAGCCGGTCCGAGCTGTTCCGAGCGGGTCCGCGCACGCCTCAGCGGTCGCCGGCCTGTGGTAGAATGGCGCGATTCGTTCAGAGGAAAGAGGGATCTCAGAGGGTATCCACATCCATGCGATTACGTTCCACCGTCGGCCGGCTGCGGGGGCTGTCCCTTGACTTTCGGTACATGCTCCTGGCCACTCTGCTTTTCGGGGCCGCCGGCGGCATCTTCATGGCCACTCTCAACAACTACCTCTCCGACGTGCACGGCTTCGATGCCGCGGCGCGCGGCTGGCTGGAGCTGCCCAGGGAGCTGCCGGGTTTTCTGATCATCTTCGTGGCCGGTGCGATGCTCATCCGCTTTCGAGAGAGTCAGATGGCCGCCATGGCGATGGTCTTCACCGCGATTGGCGCGATCGGGCTCAGTTACCTGTCTCCGGCGACGGCGCTGGTCATCGTCTGGATCATGATCTGGTCGCTGGGTGATCACATCATCTTCGCGGTGGAAGGGCCCCTCGGTCTCAAGCTGGCGACCGCGGGCGGGGAGGGCCGCCGACTGGGCCAACTGGGGGGTGCCCGCAATCTGGGCACCATCGTGGGCGTGGGCGGCGTCTTCCTTCTGGCACGGGCGTTCGGAGATCGCTACGAGGTCTTCTACGTTCTGGCGGCCGCGTGCGCGGCGGGCGCGGCCTGGTACTACTTCCGCCTGCGCGTGGGGCACGGGGACGCCCCCTCGCGCAGGATCGTCTTCAAGAGGCGCTACAGAATCTTCTATGCGATCAGCGCGATCTTCGGCATTCGCAAGCAGATCTTCCTGGCCTTCGGCACCTGGGTTCTGGTTGCGCTGCACGATGTGCCCGTCTCCACCATCGCCTTGCTCTACTTCATTGCCTCGGCTCTGGGCGTAGCCATCCGTCCGTTGCTCGGCGATGTGATCGACTGGCTCGGAGAGCGCGTGGTTCTGGCCGTCGATGAGATCTTGCTACTCATGATTTGTCTGACCTACGCGTTCTCCTCCGACCTGCTGAGAGCTCCTTGGGACCTCTACATGCTCTATGCCGCCTACGTCTTTGACTCCGTGCTCTTCGCCCTGCGCGTGGCGCGGACGACCTACCTGAAGAAGATCGCCGAACACCCGTCCGACATCACGCCCACCGTTTCGATGGGGATCACGATCGACCACGCCGTCGCCATGAGTCTGCCCGTGCTCTCGGGATACATCTGGGACGCGTGGGGGTATCGCTGGGTGTTCCTTCTGGCGGGCGCCATCGCACTGGCTGGCTTCTTCGTGTGCTTGCGGATTCGTGTGCCGCAAGCACACGCCGAAAGCCAGGAGGCGCCTGTAGTGGGCCGGGGCCTCCCGGTCGCGGGCCGGGACGGGGCGGCACCGAAGGCAGAGTTATCAGACTGAAGGCAGAGTTATCAGACTGAGGAGATGCGGAAAGGGAGGTTTCTATGAAACGCGCGTTGGCCCTGCTCAACCCGGTCAATGTCTGTCTGCTGGCCGACCCGCTTACCCGGGCCGACCCGCTTACCCGGGCCGACCCGCTTACCCGGGCCGATCCGCTCACCCGGACCGTCCCGCTCATCCTGGCTGTCCTCCTTACCCTGGCCGCCTCGACGGCCCCGACCGCGAAGGCACAGGAGGCTCCTTCCATGACGACGGTCAATGAGGTGGACCTGCAGCGCTACGTGGGGCTCTGGTACGAGATCGCTCGCATTCCCAATCGTTTCCAGAGCGATTGCGCTGAAGGAGCGACGGCCGAATACCGGCTACGCGACGACGGCCGCCTGAACGTCATCAACCGGTGTTACCGTGAGGACGGCACTCTCGATGAGGTCGAGGGTGTGGCCAAGGTCGCCGATCCCGACACGAACGCGAAGCTCAAGGTGAGCTTTGTCAGCTTCCTCGGCTGGCGTCCGTTCTGGGGGGATTACTGGATCCTGGGTCTGGCCGAGGACTACGGGTGGGCGGTCGTCGGCACGCCGGACCGCAAGTACGGCTGGGTGCTTGCCCGTACTCCGCAGCTGGATCCGCGGACGCTCGCACGAGCCTTCGACGCCATAGAGCGCAACGGATATGAGCGGGATGTGTTTATCATGACCTTTCCCCAGTAGCGGTTAGATAAGTTGACAGCGTCTTGCTTTGCTCCCGGTGCGCGATGCGACTGAATCGCCGACTCTTGGAGCGCGGATCTGTTCTCTCGATGGCGACCTCCCTCGATGGATGCCTATTCAGCGACTCGCGGGATCAGGGTGAGCGGGATGTTATACGCGTAAGCTTAACACCGGTTAGTTCTATGTTTGATTCGTCCGGCATGAAATCGCTGCTGTACAATCTGCAGTACCCCGTGCTAAGCTGGCTTGGTCCGGGCGAACATCAGGTAGCGGATTTCGAGAGCATGCCCGGCCAGCCTCAGCGACCTGCAACATAGGGAGGAGCATGTCATGAAGCCACGCTTGGTCGGTCTTCTGTCTGTCCTGTTTGCTGCCTGCTGCGCAGTTTCTTCTCTCGCGGTCTTTGCGCCCGTCGTCCAGGCCGGCGAGGTCGATACCTTCATCGATGGCGAGCCGTCCCTGATGGAGCTGTTCGAGGTGCCGCCCATTCCCTACACCATCGAGGATGGGCGTACCGTCGACATCGTGGGGAACACCTCGAACATGTCGACGGGAACGGGCCGGGCGAAGGGGAATTCCTACGAGGTGCTCACGACCGTGACCCTGACCGAAGCGGAGTTCTACCTCAGTTTCACCAGCACCCAAACGCTCACCTTCTACGTCTTCACCTGCCCGACCGAATTCGGAACCTACACCGAGGTGTATCGCGACATGGCGCTCGTCCAGGGAGCGGGCGAGGGCTGGTACTCCTCGGGCGAGATCGCGGTCGAGATGACCGCCGGCGAGCACTACATCATCGCCGTTTCATGGGATGGAACGCTGAGTTACTTCTACGGCACGGGCGACTACCAGGGGACCTCTTTCGGCGGCTACACCCACGGTTACGCCACCGGCTACGACCCCCTGCCGGCATCGTTCCAGAGCCAGTCGAATGACCAGGCGATCTACCACCAGCGGTTGACCACCGGCGGGCCCACCCCGCCTGACCACAGCACGTGGGGTGCGGTCAAGGGGCTCTTCCGCTAACCACCTCCACCCGGCACGGTGTGGGGGCGTCCCCGATGGGCGCCCCCGCGCGTCGCGTGCGCGCATCCACGCGTCGCGTGCATGCCCTCCACGCAACTCGTGCGCGCATCCACGCTTCGCGTGCATGGCTGCGCGCGAACGCCCCGTCCTCTCCAGCGCACAAAAAAACAGATTCCATCAAGAGTTCTTGGGAACTCGACGAGATTGCTTCTATATATGCACTAGGAATGCACCCTGGCAATGCGTTCCTGGAGTCGGTTCCATGAAACGGACGCCGCACGGGTCCCAGCACGGGCAATGTGTGCGCGGAGGCCTAGATGCAAAAAAGTGACCCATCACCGGAAGCCGACGTGGCGAATCTGGCCTATGTCGAGTCGCTCTACGAAGCCTTCCTTCAGAATCCCGAATCGGTCGCGCCGCTGTGGCGTGACCGCTTCACGCGCGAAGCCCAGACCGCCGGCGTGCCCCCGCACCACAGGTTGGGTCCCAGTTTCGCGCCTTCGAGCCTGTTCAATCCGCCCAACGCCACGTGCCGGGGAGGCGCCTGCGCGATCTGGCAGATTTCCGCTCTGCAGGAGCGGGTCGGGCGCCTGGTGCACGCTTACCGGGTCCGCGGTCACATGGCGGCCTCGCTCGATCCGCTGGGGAGGCCCCGTCCGCGGCCGGCCGAACTCGAGCCGGCCTACCACGGCCTGAGCGAGTCCGAGTTCGATCGAGGATTCGCCAAAGGAACCATCTCGGGGGTCGAGCACGCGCTCTCGCTGGGTGAGATCATCGAGCTTCTCAAGGAGACCTACTGCCGCACGATCGGTGTGCAGTTCATGCACATCGCCGACCCCTTCGTGCGCAACTGGCTACAGATCCGAATGGAGAGCACGCGCAACCGGCTCACGCTCGATCGAAACGAGCAGATTCGCATTCTGACCGAGCTCACCGACGCGATCATCTTCGAACGCTTCATCCAGAAGAAGTACATTGGTGCCAAGCGTTTCTCGCTCGAGGGGGCCGAGAGTTTGATTCCCCTTCTGGATCTAGTCATCGAGAAGGCCGGGGAGCAGGGCCTGCACGAGCTCGTAATGGGCATGGCGCACCGGGGACGTCTCAACGTGCTGGCCAATGTCATCGGCAAGAGCCCGCAGGAGATCTTCCGGGAGTTCGAGGACCGTCCCGAGGATGGTCTCGAGGGCGGCGGAGATGTGAAGTACCACCTCGGCTACACCGCGCGCCGGATCACCTCTTCAGGACATGCCGTCAACGTGTCCCTGTGCTTCAATCCCAGTCACCTCGAGTACGTCAATCCGGTCGCGCAAGGCCGGATGCGCGGCAAGCAGGATCGCATCGGTGACCAGAAGGGCGATCGGGGGTTCGTGGTGTTGATCCACGGCGACGCGGCGATGGCCGGACAGGGGATCGTGCAGGAGACGCTCAACATGAGCCGGCTGCCCGCTTACAGCACCGGGGGCACCTTGCACGTGGTGGTCAACAACCAGATCGGGTTCACCACCTCTCCCGAGGAGAGCCGCTCGAGCGCCTACGCCACCGGCATCGCGCAGATGCTTCAGATACCGATCTTCCACGTCAACGGCGAGGACCCCGAGGCCGTGGCCCAGGTCGTGCGGCTGGCGATGGATTTCCGCCAGACCTTTCGCCGCGACGTGGTGATCGACATGTACTGCTACCGCCTGCACGGTCACAACGAAAGCGACGAGCCCGCCTTCACCCATCCCGAGCTCTACGAGGCCATCCGCAAGCGAAAGTCGGTCCGGCAGGGCTATCTGGACCACCTGCTCCAGCTCGGCGGCGTGACGCGGGAAGAGGCCGACGATATCGCACGAACCCGGCAGGCGGATCTGGAACGGGAGCTTTCGGTGGCGCGCAGTGACAAGTATGTCCACCGCATCGACGTGATGGAAGGCAAGTGGCGGGAGATCATGGTCGGGACCGACGATGAGATCCCCGACGTAGACACCGGGATCAGCCCGGAGCGGGCCCGCCTGATCCTGGAGCGTTTGGGCCAGGTGCCCGAGGCGTTCACGCCGCACCCGAAACTGTCGCGGCTGCTGGACACCCGCCGGAAGATGGCGGCCGGGCAGCAGCCCCTCGACTGGGCCGCGGCCGAGGCACTCGCGCTCGGCTCCCTGGCCATGCAGGGACACCGCATCCGGATGACCGGCCAGGATACCCCGCGCGGCACCTTCTCCCATCGCCATGCCATCCTCTACGACATGCGCAGCGGCAAGCCCTATGCCGGTCTCCAGCACCTGTCGCCAGATCAGGCCCCGGTGGAGGTCTTCAACTCACCGCTCTCCGAGGCCGGGGTTTTGGGTTTCGAGTACGGCTACAGCATGGAATGGCCCGAGGGCCTCGTGATCTGGGAGGCGCAGTTCGGCGACTTCATCAACGGCGCCCAGGTCATCATCGACCAGTTCCTGACGAGCGGCGAGGATAAGTGGCGCCGCCGCAGCGGTCTGGTGATGCTCCTGCCGCACGGGTTCGAGGGACAGGGACCCGAGCATTCCAGTGCCCGTCTGGAGCGCTTCCTGCAGCTGGCGGCCGAAGACAACATCCAGATCGCCAGCCCCAGCACGCCGGCTCAGTACTTCCACCTGCTGCGCCGGCAGGCGCGACGTCCGTGGCGCAAACCGCTGGTCGTGATGACGCCGAAGAGCCTGCTGCGCCGGCCCGATTCGGTGTCGAGCCTGGCGGAGATGACCAGCGGCCGCTTCGGCCGGATCCTGCCCAACCAGCCGCCGAGCCTCGATGGCTCCGGGGCGCCGAAGGGGGAGATGACGGCGACCCCGGCAGACCGCGCGGCCGGTGAATCGGCGGCAGACCGCTCGGCCGGCGAATCCGCTGACCCGGCGATCCGGCGGGTGTTACTCTGCAGCGGCAAGGTCTACTACGACCTGGCCGCCTACCGCCGCGAGCGGGAACGCCGCGATGTGGCCATTCTCCGGCTGGAACAGCTCTACCCGCTCCAGCCCGCCGCCGTCGAGGAGGCCCTGGCGGCCTATCCGGACGAGGCGCGGGTCTTGTGGGTGCAGGAAGAGCCGGAGAACATGGGGGCCTGGTGTTATCTGGCGCGTGTGCTGGGGGCCGAGAGGATCGCGAGGCGGTCGATCGATTCGGTGGCGCGGCCGGCCTCGGCCAGCCCGGCCACCGGATCAGCGTCGATGCACAAGCGGGAACAGACGGATCTGGTGCGCCGAGCCTTCGGCGAGGATGCTTAGCCCTTGGGGGCGTCATCAAGGCGTCATTAGGGCGTCATCCAGGTGTCATCCAGGAGTCATCAAGGAGAGCGGTCGTGGAGAAGGTCGATGTCAAGGTGCCCTCGGTGGGCGAGTCGATTACCGAGGTGCAGGTGGGTGATTGGTTGGTGCCCGAGGGCGCGGCGGTGACCGAGGACGATCCGCTCGTTGCGCTGGAGACCGACAAGGTGACGGTGGACTTGCCCGCGCCGGCCAGCGGCGCGCTGGCCGAGATCCTGAAGGCCAGCGGCGAGACCGCCGCTGTCGGTGAAGTGATCGGGCGGATTGCCGTCGGCGCGGCCGGGACCACCGCGGCACCTCCCGCCGAGCCGGCCGGGACCACCGCGGCACCTCCCGCGAAGCCGGCTGGGACCACCGCGGCACCTCCCGCGGAGCCGGCTGCGAGCGGTGGCACCGCGTCATCGGGGCCTGTCGCAGCCATTGCCCCGACCTCCTCTGAGCCTGCGAGGAACTCCCGTGCCTCCTCTACGCCTCAGTCCGGGGCCGTCATGCCTGCCGCTGCCCGCGTGATGGCGGAGCACGGGCTGGCGCCGGAGCAGGTGCGCGGCACCGGCCCGGGGGGCCGTGTTCTGAAGGAAGACGCGCAGCGCGAGGCCCAGGCGCGCCCGGGCACGGCCGGGGCTGCGAGCACGGCGCCGGCTCCGGGCACGGCCGGGGCTGCGGGGGCCGACACGCCGCCGGCCGCGCCGCCCGAGTTGCCGCTGGAGTCGCCCGAGATGCGGCATGAGGAGATCGTACCGATGACGCCGCTGCGCAAGCGCGTCGCGGAACGGCTGGTGCAATCGCAGCGTGACGCCGCGCTGCTGACGACCTTCAATGAGATCGATATGGGCGCGGTGATCCGGTTGCGGAAGGAGCAGCGGGACGCGTTCCAGCAGCGCTACGGTATCAAGCTCGGATTCATGTCCTTCTTCGTCAAGGGCGTGATCGAGGGCCTGAAGCTCGTGCCCCAGCTCAATGCCGAGATCCGTGAGCAGAGCATCGTCTACCGCAACTACTTCGACATCGGCATCGCGGTCGGCGGCGGCAAGGGGCTGGTGGTACCCGTGATCCGTAGCGCCGAGCGATTGAGCTTCGCGCAGGTCGAGACCGTGATCGCCGATTTCGGGCGGCGCGCCAAGGACAACAAGCTGACCCTGGAAGAACTCCGGGACGGCACCTTCACCATCAGCAACGGCGGGGTGTATGGATCGCTCCTTTCGACACCCATCATCAACCCGCCGCAGAGTGGGGTGCTGGGGCTACACGCGATCCAGGACCGCCCCGTCGTCCGCGATGGTGAGATCGTGGTGCGGCCGATGATGTACGTGGCCCTCACCTACGATCATCGCATCGTCGATGGGCGGGAAGCGGTGACCTTCTTGAAGCACATCAAGGATTGCATCGAGGAACCGGCGCGGATTCTTCTGGAGGTGTAGCCGGACGTGGCACGCGGATGCATCCCGGCACGCGGATGCATCCCGACGCGCGGTGACGCAGTGACGCGGTGAGGTGCTGGCGTGGTGACGTTTGCAGGAGGTAAGGCGAAGCGATGACGGAGAAGCAGCACGACGTGGTCGTGATCGGCGGCGGACCGGGTGGGTATGTGGCGGCCATCCGGGCGGCTCAGCTGGGTCTGGACGTGGCCCTGGTCGAGTCGCGCAAGAGCATGGGCGGGACCTGCCTCAATGTGGGCTGCATACCGAGCAAGGCGCTGCTCGAGTCGAGCCATCGCTACGTGCAGACCACGCAGGAGCTGAAAGAGCACGGAATCTTTCCCGGTCGTGTCCGTCTGGACCTGGCTGCCATGCAGGCCCGCAAGCAGGGTGTGGTCGATCGGGTGACGCAGGGCGTGGCGGCGCTGCTGTGGAAGTGGAAGGTGGCGACCTACCACGGCCACGGCCGTTTCGTGGTGCCCGGGCGATTGGAGGTGGCCGCCGAAGAGGAAGCGCTGAGCCTTTCCGCCGACCGCTTCATCATTGCCACCGGGAGTGTGCCGGCCGCCCTGCCCGGAGTCGAACCTGACGGAGAGCGCATCGCGACCAGCACCGAAGCACTGACCTACGAGACCGCACCGAGCCACCTGGTGGTGATCGGCGCCGGCGCCATCGGTCTGGAACTCGGTTCGGTGTGGGCGCGACTGGGGGCCAAGGTCACCGTACTCGAATACCTCGATCGCATCTTGCCGGGCATCGACGCCGAGATTGCCGCGGAGGCCCGCAAGATCTACGAAGCGCAAGGCCTTGCCATCGACACCGGCGTGCGCGTGACCGGCGCCAGCGTTTCGGAGAACGGCCGCTGCAAGGTGGAGGCCGAGGGGCGCAAGCCGATCGCCTGCAGCCATGTTCTGGTTGCGGTGGGGCGCACGCCATTCACCGAGGAGCTCGGGTTGGAGAAGGTCGGGATCCAGACGAACGATCGCGGACAGATCCCGGTCGATGAACATTATGCCACGGCATCCGGCGGGATCTTCGCGATCGGGGATGTGATTCCCGGCCCCATGCTGGCGCACACGGCGTCCGATGAGGGTGTCGCGTGCGTCGAGCACATGGTGACCGGCTACGGCCATGTCAACTACGATGCCATGCCCAACATCGTCTACACCTGGCCGGAGGTGGCCACGGTGGGCGCCACCGAAGAGACGCTGCGCGAGCGCGGCGTCCATCATCACAAGGGCACCTTCCCGTTCCTGGCGAACGGGCGGGCGCATGCGCTGGGCCGTCCGGTCGGCAAGGTCAAGATCCTGGCCCATGCCGAAACCGACCGGGTACTGGGCGTGCACATCCTGGGGCCGAACGCGGGCGACCTCATCGCCGAGGCGGCCGTCGCGATCGAGTTCGGCGCCAGCAGCGAGGATCTGGCCCGGGCGTGCCACGCTCACCCAACGCTGGCCGAGTCCGTGAAGGAAGCCGCTTTGGCGGTCGACCGGCGCGCGATTCACATCTAGTGGGCGTGGGTCGCTTCAGGGATCGCCGGGAGCCCGAACCCCTCGGGCGCTGATTCCACCTCGAACCGTTGCAGCGGCGGCGCGGCCAGTTCGTGACCGGCCGCATCGATCGGCACCACCCGCCAGGAACCTCCCGGCCACGGCCG
Source organism: uncultured bacterium (assembly GCA_964573295.1). Taxonomy (GTDB): domain Bacteria; phylum Eisenbacteria; class RBG-16-71-46; order CAIMUX01; family WJJG01; genus CAYQJL01. The sequence goes on from CAZNJE010000005.1 coordinate 123,301, forward strand.
GGTCCCGCCGGCGGCCTCGGCCTGCAGAGCCGGCGGCAAGGTGGTCACGGTATCGTTTGTCACCTGCGTGTGACGCAAGGTCGACGCGGCGTCGTAGAGTTCGAAGCGGTAGCGTTGGGCGAGTGGGTCGGCCGACCAGGCGAATCTTTCCGGGAAACGCTCGACAGCGCCGATCGGTTCGAGCGCCACGGTGACGCGCGCGGCGCCGCGCAACACCGGCGGCAGATCGGTACTCCGCCGCAGAGACCGGTCAGGCAGCAACCACACGATCAACAAGACCGCCGCCGCCGGTAGCGCGATACGCAAGAACCAGACCCGCCAGGCCCGCCCGCTGCGATCATCGCGGCCGCCCGGCCCCTGTTCGACCTTCGGGGTCATGTCACGCCCCCGTCCTTCTTCCGGGCTCCGGAAGGTTCGCCCGAGAGGCTACATCGCGTCGGGCGCCTCGATCCCCAGCAACTCCAGTCCCCGCCGCAGGGTGGCGGCCACGGCCAGACACAGGTGCAAGCGAGCCCGGCAGAGATCGTCACCCTCGGCCTTCAGGACCGGACAGCCATGGTAGAAGCGTGCGAAGGTCTTGGTCAACTCCAGCAAATACCCGGCGAGCGGCGACGGGCTGAGCTGTTCGGCCGAGGACCGCAGCACCGACTCGAAGAAGGCCAGCTCCAGCGTCAGGCGCTTCTCCTCGGGCGCGTTCAAGAGTTCGGGATGGGCCACCTCACGCCGCAGCCCAATGGCTCGCGCGACGGCTTCGTGCTCCGCAGAACCGCAGCGCCGCCACGTCGCGTCTTCACGCCGACCATGCCCTCGCGGCTCATGCCCTTGCGGCGCCAGGTCGCCCAGCGTGCGTGCCGCACCCGACTCGCCGGCGGCGACCGGCGAGCCCGTGCCGTAGGCGCCGAAGGGATTGGGCATCTCCGCCTCGATCAGGTCCTGGAGCTGGATCTTCCCCTCGGCCAGCGCCTTGCGCACGATGCTGCAGATCCGCGCGTGGCTGTACTGGACGGCCGGTCCCGTGTCGCCCTCGAAATCCAACGTGGCGTCGGGGTCGAAGGTGATGTTCTTCTCCGCGCTCACCTGAAGCAGGTACATCTTGAGCGCTCCCTGACCGATGGCGTCGGCCAGGGCCTCCAGATCGAGGTCCTCGCCGCTGACGTAGCCGCCCTGCTCCGCCTTCCTCCGGGCGGTGGCGGCCAGCTCATCGAGCAGGTCATCGGCGTCGACCTTGCGGCCTACGCGCGATTTGAGCTTGCCCAGGCCGCGCGGCAAGGTGATCAGGCCGTAGCTCAGGTGATGGCATCCCTCGGCCCAGCCGAAACCCAGCATCCGTAGCAATTGAAAGAGCAACTGGAAGTGAAGGATCTGCTCGCTCCCCACGACGTAGATGGAGCGGTCCATACCGAAATCGTCGTACTTGAGCTTGGCCGTGCCCAGGTCCTGTGTGATGTAGACCGAGGTCCCGTCGGCGCGCAGCAAGATCTTATCCTTCAGCCCTTCGGCTTCCAGCGGGGCCCAGACCGAGCCGTCCTCGCGCCGCTCGAAGACGCCTTCCCGCAGGCCCTGCTCAACCAGTGACTTGCCGAGCTGGTAGGTGCCGCTCTCGAAGTACCACTTGCGGAATTCGCAGCGCAGGCGCCGGTAGGTCTCGTCGAACCCCGCATAGACCCAGCCGTTCATGGTTCGCCAAAGCGCGACGACCTCACGGTCGCCCTCCTCCCAGCGGCGCAGCATGTCACGGGCCTCGGCCGCCAGTGGCGTCTGTTCCTCGAGCTGGCGGGCGGTGTCCTTGTCGAGCGCGGCCGGATCCAGACCCCGCTGGCGCGCCAGCGCGTCGCGCTCGGCGGTCAGCTCGGTGCCGAAGCGGACGTAGTATTCGCCGACGAAGTGATCGCCCTTCTGCCCGGCCGAAACCGGTGTCCGGCCATCGCCCCACCGCCGGTAGGCCACCATCGACTTGGCAATATGGATGCCCCGGTCGTTGACCAGGTTGACCGGGATGACCTCCTCACCGGTTGCGGCCAGGATACGGCACAGGCTGGCGCCCAGCAGGTTATTGCGTACGTGGCCCAGGTGCAGAGGCTTGTTGGTGTTCGGGGCGGAGTACTCGACCATCGTCTTCCGGCCGGTCGGCGGAAGAGGGGCGGCGTAGGGGGGCGCGCCGCCGGCAATCCGGTCACAGACATATGCGGCCAGCGATCCGGCCCGGAAGCGGATGTTCACGTAGGGTCCGGCCGCCACCACCTCTTCAGGCTCGGGCAACAGGCCCTCCTCGGCCGCCTCCCGCAGGCGCTGGGCGGCCGGCCCGGCCAGCTCGCCGGCGATCACCGGCGGGGCCTTGCGCAGGGCCTTGGCCAGCGGGAAGCACGCGAACGCCAGGTCGCCCATCTCGGGGCGGGGTGGGCGCACCACCGCCAGGGCCTCGACACCGCCGGGCAGGTTCATTTCGTCGATGGAGCAGCCGGTGTGGGTGATCACGGTCTCGGCCAGAAGATCGTTCACCTGCTGAATCAACTCCCGTCCCGTGCAATCGGTCGCGCTATCCACGCCGCGGGTCCTTTCCTCTCGAGTGTCTCATTCGGTCGGCCTACCGGTGATTGGTTCCGCCAGGCCGCGGGGCCACATCTTACCTCAGATCCTCATCCCGGGCAGCGGGGGATTTGTTGCCCGTCAGGGGAGGCTGCCTCATGATGAGGCGATTTCCGCAACCCGATTCCACAGCGGGAAGTAGAACAGGGGAGAACAGGGGAGAATGGGCGGACCACCGGGCCGCCTCGTGAAGCAAGCTCGTGTCCAGGGGGAGGGGCCATGTCATCTCGAAACCGCCGGCGGAAGACCCGCCGTGTTCCGTCCTCGGTTGTTTGTCCACAGGGGTGGAGTCGTCCGCGCGCACCCCGGCTCCCGGGTAGGATCCCGGCTGCCGGGCTACTCGTCGCCGGCGGAACGCTCCTATTGCTCCTGCCGCTCCTCCTCGGCGCCGGCTGCAGTCGCGCGCCCCGCGTCGAGCCCCTCACGCCCGAACAGCGGACACTGGCCGAGGAGTCGTTCGATCACGTCTGGACCACCATTGCCGACAAGCATTGGGATCCGGAGCTAGGCGGGGTGGATTGGGAAGGCGCCCGGGCGGAGCTCGAACCCCGTTTGACCGAGGCCAGGACCCAGGCCGACGTGCGGGCCGTGATGTGGGATCTCATCGGCCGGCTGGGCAAGTCTCACTTCGGCATCATATCCCGGGACGCCTACGATGACCTGCGGGCGCCCGATGCCGCCAAGGGAGACGGCACGGCCGGGATCGATGTGCGCGTCGTGGGCGTCCGGACCCTGGTGACCCGGGTGCATCCGGGTTCGGGCGGCGAAGAAGTGGGCGTGCGGCCCGGTTGGGAGGTGTTGCGAATCGGTGAGCGGGACATCCGGGGCCTGGTCAAGAAGCTCATCGGCGAGATCGAGAACAATCCCAGCAAGCGCTACCGAATCCATGGAGCGGTATCTGCCCGGCTGCGCGGCGAGATCGGTGAATCTCGCCTCGTTACCTTCCTGGACGGCCAGGAGGAGGAGATCACGCTGGAGGTTCCGCTGGGGGAACCTCGTGGCCACAAGGTTCAGTTTGGGAACTTGCCCGCGATGCATACGTGGATCGACACGATGCGCATCGAGGATGGCATCGGCTACGTGGCGTTCAATGCGTTCTTCGATCCGGCCCGCGTGAACACCACCTTCGACGCGGCGATGCGTAGTTGGATGGACGCGCCGGGGATCATCATCGACCTGCGCGGAAACCCGGGCGGCATCGGCGCGATGGCGATGGGGATGGCGGGCTGGTTCGTCTCCGAGAAGGGGATGCATCTGGGTACGATGACGACGCGGGCTTCGGAGCTGAAGTTCATCGTCAGCCCGCGCCCGCAGACCTATGACGGGCCGGTGGCCGTCCTGATCGATGGACTCTCGGCCTCGACCGCGGAGATTCTGGCCGGCGGCCTGAAGGACATCGGCCGTGTGCAGCTCTTCGGGGACACGACCGCCGGGGCGGCGCTGCCCTCGCACATCGAGCGGCTTCCCAATGGCGACGGTTTCCAGTTCGCCGTGGCGAATTATGTGTCTCAAGGGGGGCAAGTTCTCGAAGGACAGGGCGTTGCTCCACACGTTCCGGTCGAGCCCGCCCGGACCCGGCTGCTGGCCGGTGCCGATCCGATCCTGAGCAGCGCCATCGCCTGGATTCGACAAATCCATTGACCCTGCTCCGGCCGGAGGAGAGAGTCCATCCGGCCGGTGGTCACACGACAGGTCGCCGACTGCGGCCTTGGCATGCGATCGTTGCCGCCGTGACCCATTCGGGGGCTTCTCGTTCATGGAGGAGGGACAAATGAATCGGACCAGCACCAAGGGCCGCGCAGTGGCCCGCTCGACGAAGATCCACCCGGCGGCCGCAGCTCTGCTTGCCGCCGCCGCGCTGCTGACGATGGCCGTATCGGCGGCCCACGCGCTGCCCACGGCTGAAGAAGTCCTGGAGGCGTCCATCGAAGCGATGGGCGGACGCAAGACCTTCGAGGCGATCGAGAACCGTGTGACCGAGGGCACGATGTCGATTCCCGCGATGGGCATCACCGGCAAGATGATCTCCTACTCGGCCCCGCCCAATCTGCAGTACAGCATCGTCGAGACCGAGGGCATGGGATCGATGGAGTCGGGGACCAACGGCGAGGTGGTCTGGGAGAAGACGGCCATGACCGGCCCCCGGGTCAAGACCGGCGCCGAGCGTGCCGCGGCCTTGCGGGAGGCGATCTTCAACAGTGTGCTCGAGTGGAAGAAGCTCTATGCGAAGACCGAGGTGGTGGGCGAGGAAGAGCTCGACGGCACGATGTGCTACAAGCTCATCATGACGCCCCCCGAGGGCGAGGGCGGTTCCGAGACCCACTACTACGACCAGAAATCCCACCTTCTGACGAAGATCGTACTCACCCTGAACACCGAGATGGGGGATGTGCCGATCGAGTCGTTCATCAGCGACTACCGGGAAGTTGACGGACTCAAGGTGGCCTTCAAAACCCGCCAGGTCGTCATGAGCATGCAGGAGATGCACTTCACCCTCGACAGCGTGAAGCACAACGTCGAGCTGCCGAAGGATCGGTTCGCCCTGCCGGAGGACATCCAGGCGCTGGTCGGCGATTAGGACCCCGGGGAGTCTCAGCCCCCTTGCCGATCGCTTTCTGGCGGAGTATTCTCCCTGTTCGGCTGTTTCAAAGGGCTGTTGCACGTGGGTGACTCGCGTCCCCTGAAATCGTTACAAATGCAGCATTGTTGTATACAGGAGGCGATATGGCACACGAATCCCGTCTCGACGTTTCCCGCCGGCGCACCGGGCCGGCCGCTGCCTGGCTGTTCGCGATAGTCGCGATCATGGCGTTGCCGGCGCCGGGGCAGGCTGGATCGATGCAGGAGCTGGAGAGCAAGATCCAGGAATTCAAGCTCGATAACGGTTTGCGCTTCCTCATTCTCGAAGATCACAGCGCCCCGGTGTTCAGCTATGCCACCTGCGTCGATGCGGGTGGGGTGTGCGAGAAGACCGGCATCACCGGGATCGCGCACATGTTCGAACACATGGCCTTCAAGGGCACGACGACGATCGGCACGACCGACTACAAGAAGGAGCAGAAGGCCTTCGACCGCATCGACGAGGCCTGGGACGCGGTGCTGGCCGAGCGGGCGAAGCGTTTCGATGCCGATTCGACCCGGCTGGCCGAGCTCGAGGACGAGTTCAAGGCCGCGATCGAGGATGCCCAGCCCTACGTGGTTCCGAACGAATTCAGCCGTGTGCTGGAGACAAACGGGGTCCGCGGACTCAACGCCTTCACCGGCACCGACATCACCTGCTACATCTACAGCCTGCCCTCGAACCGGCTCGAGCTGTGGGCCCGCATGGAGGGCGACCGGCTCAGCCAGCCCGCTCTGCGCGAGTTCTACAAGGAACGGGATGTGGTGCGCAACGAGCGCCGCATCGGAACCGAATCGACGCCCTCGGGCCGGCTCTTCGAAGCGGCCCTCACGACGGCCTTCATGGCGCACCCTTACGGCAACGGCGTCATCGGCCACTCTTCCGACATCGAGAACTTCCACCGGCGCGACGCCTGGGAGTTCTTCAACACGTACTATGTGGCCAGCAACATGACCGTCTGTTTGGTCGGGGATGTGACCGTCGATGAGGTCAAGAAGCACGCCAAGAAGTACTTCTCCGGTGTGCGCGCGGGTGAGGATCCGCCCCCGATCCACACCACCGAGCCGGTCCACACCGCCGAACGCCGCGTCATGATGGAAGAGGATGCCAACCCCATCGCGATCATCGGCTATCAGGGTCCGGCGAGCGTCGATCCCGACTACGCCGCGATGGAGCTGCTCATGGAAGTGCTGGGCGGCGGCCGGTCGAGCCGGCTCTACGAGCGCCTCGTGAAGGAAGAGCAGGTGGCCACCCAACTCTTCGCCGGTACGGGTTTGCCCGGAGAGAAGTACGAGAACCTGGCCGTCGTCTACTGCATCATGGCCGCCGACCGCGATCCCTTGGAGGCCGAGCGCATCATCTACGAGGAGATCGACCGGCTGATCGCCGAGGGCCCCTCGCCCGAAGAGGTCGACAAGGTGAAGGCCGGCTACAAGGCCCGGATGCTCCGGCAGCTGCGTGAGCCGGGTCGGTTGGCCGTGGCGCTGGCTTCGGCGGATCAGCGCGAGGGCGACTGGCGGTATCCATTCCGCCAGCTCGACCGTATCGACGCCGTCACCGCCGAAGAGATTCAGCGCATAGCGGCCGAGCGGCTCGTCAAGGAGCGGCGGACGGTGGCGATGATCGTGCCCGAGCCGGAGGTCGAATCCTAGGGGACCGAAGCGGAGATGAAGCGGAGATGAAGTGGAGGTAGACAGATGCAGGCTCGGATTGCAGAGAGCTGGATGAAGACCGCCCTGCTGCTGGCGGTGGCGTGCCTCGTGGGCGCCAGCCCGGCTACGGCCGGCAAGTTCAAGGATCCCGACGACCTGGAGTTTCCCGAGCTGGGCGAGATCCAGCCGCCGCAGATCAGCCGCCATGTGCTCGAGAATGGCATGGTGGTCTATCTCATGGAGAATCATGAGTTCCCGCTGGTCGATTTCCGGGCGATGGTCAAGGTCGGTTCGATCTACGAGCCGGAGCACCTGCGCGGCCTGGCGAGCATCACCGGCCAGGTGCTGCGCACCGGCGGCACCCAATCGAACCCGGGCGATGCGCTCGACAACCGCCTCGAGTCGATGGGCGCTTACATCGAATCGAGCATCGGCAGCTCCTCGGGCAGCGTGCGAGCTTCGTTCCTGAGCGAAGACGCCGCCGAGGGCCTGCGGCTGCTCGCCGATGTGGTGCGGGAGCCGGCCTTTCCCGAGGAGAAGATCGAGCTGGCCAAGGTCGAGGAACGAACGGCGATCTCCTCGCGCAACGACGAACCCATCCCGATCGCGAGCCGCGAGTTCCGCAAGCTGATGTACGGTGAGCACTCACCCTACGGCTGGCACACCGAGTACGAGACGATCGAGGCCATCACGCGCGCCGATCTCGTCGAGTTCCACAAGCGCTACATCCACCCCGACCGCATGATCTTCGCGGTCTCGGGTGACTTCGACCCGGACCCCATGTTGGCCCGGATCGAGGAAGTGTTCGGGGATTGGCCGCGGGCGAAGACCGAGTTGCCTCCCGATCCGCCCGTGCCACCGACCGGGCCGCGCGGGGTCTTCTTCGCCGAGAAGGAGGGCGTGACCCAGAGCACGATCTTCTTCGGGCTCATGGGCACCCTGGCATCCGACCCCGATTATGCCGCTCTGCAGCTGACCAATCAGATTCTGGGCAGCGGCTTCACGTCGCGCCTGGTCAACGAGATCCGCACGAAGCGAGGGCTGGCGTACGCGGTGGGTTCGGGAGCCGGCACCGGGTGGCACCATCCCGGCGTGTGGGCCTGTTACCTGCTCACGCAGGCCGACTCCACGATCACCGCATCCCAGGCGATGATGCACGAGGTCGAGCGCATCGTCACCGAACCGGTTGCAGCCGAAGAACTCGCCACTGCGAAGGACATCGTCCTGAACGAGCTGGTCTTCGATCTCTCTTCGGATCAGGAGATCCTGGGACGCAAGATGCTCTACGAGTTCTACGGCTACCCACAGGATTTCTTGGAGACGTATCAGCGCGAGATCAAGGCAATCACCTCCGAGGAGCTTCTGGCTGCTGCCCAGCGGCACATCCAGCCCGAGGAGATTGCGATGATCGTCGTCGGTCCCGAGGAGAAGTTCGACGCGCCGCTTTCCACGCTGGGGCCGGTGACCGAGATCGACATCGCGATCCCCGACCCACCGGCCACGCTCCAGGTGCCCGATCCCACCGACGAGACCCTGGCGCAAGGCAGGAAGCTGATTGCCCGGGCCTACGAAGCGCACGGTGGATCAGCGCTCGAGACGCTCGAGACGATCAAGGAAACCGGTTCGGGCAAGATGTCGGCCATGGGACAGCAGATGGCCTTCGATCTCGAGACGGTGCGCGATCTGCCCGATCGCACCTACGCCAAGATCGTGATCGGCGGCGGCATGTTTACGATGGAGCGGGTCAGCGCTGGGGATGACGGCTGGACCAAGACCCCGCAGGGGGTCATGGATCGCAGCCCCGGCGAGGCCGAGGATGCCCGGCTCGAGCAGATTCGGACGCCGCACATGTTCCTGCCCAAGTACGAGCAGTACACGCTGCAGGCGCTCGGTGAGCGGGAGTTCGCCGGGCAGACCTGTCAGGCCGTCTACGTCCGGGACAGTGAGATCAAGGAGTGGGTGATCTACCTCGATCCCCAAACGCACCGCATCCGCGGCATGCAGTACCGCGGCAAGGGACAACAGGGCCCGGTCGAGGTGACCGAGATCAGTCAAGACTACCGGATGATCGACGGCATTGCGTTGCCGTTCAGCTTCCAGGTCCTGCACGGGGGCGATCCGTTCCTGTCGGTCGAGACGAAGTCGGCGGCGGTCAATGCCCCGGTCGACGAATCGCTGTTCGAGCGGCCGACCCCCTAGTTCGTTCGGTGAGAGCGGCCGGGCGCCCCACTCCTGAAGATTGGTGCGTCCGGCCCTCCGGTTCCGCGGCCCTGCGGCCCTGCGGCCCACCGGCCCACCGGCCCACCGGCCCACCGGCTATCTCCTAACCTCCCTTTTACTTGAAAATGAGTGGCTCCTGGAAGTACACTTCCCGAGAGTCGAGAGAGTCGCCGTTTCGGTCTGAAGGGCCCTTATCCGGCGCTGCCCGGGTGGGTTCACGTTGTGTGGCCACCAACAAGCCGCTCGCCCGGAGTCATCCCAAGCGCCGGCGGCTGGCGGCGAGTTCTCAGTCGGCCGTCATGAGACCCATGGCAACCTTTGTTACTGGCAACCCTAGGAAAGGGGAGGATTTGCTCATGCGTGCACGCACCATCCTATCTCTATTGGCCATCCTGGCCCTCGCCGTCCCGGCGGGCGCCGAGCTTCTGATCAACGAGGTCGATTCCGATACCCAAGGAACCGACATGCTCGAGTTCTGCGAGCTCTACGGCGATCCGGGTATGGCCCTGGACGGTTACGTCCTGGTCTTCTTCAATGGTTCGGATGACGCTTCCTATGCCGCCTACGATCTCGATGGCTACGCCCTCAATGGCGACGGCTTCTTCTTGATCGGCAACGTCGACGTCGTGCCGACGCCGGACATCGTGATCCCCAGCAACGGCATCCAGAACGGGGCCGACGCGATCGCCCTCTTCATCGGCGATGGCGAGGATTTCCCCGAGGACACGCCGGTCACGACCGAGAACTTGGTCGACGCGGTCGTCTACGACACGAACGACGCCGATGATGAAGGCTTGCTCGTCCTGTTGCTGCCGGATCAGCCGCAGCTGAACGAGGATGAGTTCGGCAACAAGGATTTCCACTCCAACCTGCGCTGCGGCGGTGGCGCGCGCGAGACGATGGACTGGACGGCCGGCGATCCCACCCCCGGCGCCAGCAATGATCCGAGCTGTGGCGGCGGCCCCGACCCGGTCGACATGAACCTCTGCGATGCGGTCGCGGTCGATGCCGACGGCGTGCCCCTCTACGATGGCGAGTGGGTTCACATCATCGAGCCCTTGATCGTGCTCAACGACTACGGCACGGTCGGCCAGGGCCGCGTGGACAACGCCGCCACCGACGGCGAGTGCTGCGTCTACCTGTTCGATTTCAATCTCGACCTGCCGCTCTACGAGGGCGATGAGGTCGATGTGATCGGCACCATCGAGAACTACAACGGCAAGCTCGAGCTCACCGGCCTCGAGATCACGATCCTCTCCTCCGGCAACCCCCTGCCCGATCCCGAGCTGATCAGCACCGAGGAGCTGGCGGTCAACGGCGGCGACTACGAGTCCTGCCTCATCATGATCGACGACTTGGCGATCGTGGGCGGTGATCCCTGGCCGATGGAAGGCGACAACGCCAATATCGACGTGCAGGACGAGACGGCCCTGCCGACGGTGATGCGCATCGACTACGACACCGACATCGATGGCAGCCCGCAGCCGGAAGAGCCGTTCACCTGCATCGGCATCGCCGGTCAGTTCGACAACAGCTTCCCCTACACCGAGGGATTCCAGATTCAGCCGCGCAAGCTCGATGACATCTACTACCAGGTGCCTCCGATGGGCGCGTGCTGCTTCGGGCCCGACTGCGTCCTCATGACCGAGGACGAGTGCCTCTCGCAGCAGGGCGAGTGGTACGGTGACGAGTACGAGACCTGCGATCCGAATCCGTGCCCCACGACGCCTGCCGAGAGCAGCAGCTGGGGTGAGATCAAGAGTCTCTACCGGTAAGCGCTCCAAAGCCGCCGGCCGCCTGGCCTCGGGATGCCGTGGGCATCGCCGGGGGTGCCGCCGGGGGCGTCGGCGGTAGTGCATCGAGGGAGGAGGCCCGCGTCCTTGCGGGCCGCCTCCCTCTTTCTATGTGGGGGGGGGCAAGGGAGCCATCTTGACCCGGCCACTGCCTCGTGCCTATGCTCGCATCTGACGGGAAACGGACCGGGAGAGTCCCTCCTCGGCCGCGGGTGCCACGGACGCATCCCATCCCCCCAGCAGGGAGGTAGCCATGAGCTTCAAGGAAGCCGTCCAGCAGGGATTTGAACTGGTGAAGCTGAACCGGCCGGTCTTCCGGCAGGTCGCGCTCGATCCCGAAGCCTTCACCCCGGCCCTCATGATCGTGGCGCTGGCCGGGATCGCCGACTGGCTCAGTCCTCCCCTCGCCGGGCTGGGCTTTCTCTACATGCCGATCCGTGAGGTGATCGGGCTCGTGGTGGTGACCGCGGTCATCCACTTCACCGTCATCGTCCTGGGCGGCCGCGGCGACTACCTGGCGCTCTTCCGGCTCATGGGCTTCACCTGGATCATTCGTTGGCTGCTGATCGTCCCGGTGATTGGCGGTCCGATCGCGCTGATCTGGTGGCTGGTCATGACGGTCGTGGCCGTGGAAGAACTCTTCGGATTCGACCGGATGAAGGCCATCGTCACCGTCATCGTACCCTTTGCGGCCTTCATGCTGCTGACCTTCATCTTCACGGTCCTGTTCGGCATCGCCATGATCGGATTCATGGGCTTCTCGTCGATGTGGTAGGCGGGGCGATATGGCTGCCGCCGGAGAGCGCGGTGGGCATCGGTTGCCAATGAAGGCGAGGAGTAGGCATCGACGGGCAGATCGTGGTGCCAGGAGAGGATGAGTCATGTCGCTGCGCTTGGGAATCATCGGCATGCCGAACGTGGGCAAGTCGACCCTCCTTAATGCCCTGACCCACGCGCATGCCGAAGCCTCGAACTATCCGTTCTGCACGATCGACAAGAACGTCGGGGTGGTGACCGTCGCCGATCCGAACCTCGAGCGCCTGAGCACCGTGCTCGAGCCCAAGGAAGTGCTACCGGCCCACATCGAGTTCGTCGACATCGCCGGTCTGGTACGGGGGGCGAGCAAGGGGGAAGGCCTGGGCAACAAGTTTCTGGGTCACGTCCGCGACGTGGATGCGGTGACGCACGTGGTGCGCTGCTTCAGCGACGAGAACGTCGCGCACGTCGACGGCCGGGTGGATCCGGTGGCCGACTTCGAGGTCGTCGAGACCGAGCTGCTGCTCTCCGACCTCGAGGCCTTGCAGCGTCTGCGCGAACGCTCCGAGAAGCAAGCCAAGGGCGATCCCAAGGGCGCGAAGGCCGCGCTGGATCGCATCGATCACCTGCTCGAGCGGGTGAAGGAGGGCGTGCCGCTTCGCCGGTTGGAGCTGGGTGAGGAGGAACGCTACTGGGCCCGCGAATACGGCCTGCTGTCGGCCAAGCCGGTGATGGTGGTGGCCAACGTCGACGAAGGCGATCTTACCGGGGGCGGTTGGGTGAAGAAGCTCGAGGCCGCTCTGGGCGAGGAGGCTGCGGTGCTGGCCGTGCCGGTGCGGATCGAGGAGGAACTCTCCGAACTGAGTCCGGAGGAGAGAGCCGCATTCATCGAGGAACTGGGACTCGAAGGAACCAGCCTTGACCGGGTGGTTCAGCAGGGCCGCCGGCTGCTGGGACTGATTACCTTCTACACGATCGCCAACGAGAAACTGCAGGCCTGGCTGATTCCCGCCGGCACGACCGCGCCCCGGGCCGCCGGGCGCATCCATTCGGACATGGAGAAAGGCTTCATCCGGATGGAGACGATGTCGGTGGGGGACTTGCTCGAGCACGGAGGACGGGCTGTGCTTCAGAAGCTCGGGCTCCTGCGAGTCGAAGGGCGCGACTACCTGGTTCAGGAAGGCGACGTCTGCCAGGTGCTGTTTAACTGACGAGGAGGCCGCTGATCAGGAAACCGTCTCCGAGGCCGATAGATGAGCCAAGAGGCGGTGATGACACGACACGATCGCGATAATCCCCAGATTCTGCCCGATGGCCCGGCCCGCGAGGGGCTGCTCGTGCTTGGGCTGGCCGAGGTGGCCGCACCGGAGGACTCCCTGGTATGGTCGTTGCTCGGGGCGGCCGAGCGACAGCTCCGGTATCGTGACGAACCTGCTCCCGCCGGCGGTCTGATGACACTCAAGCTGCGGTCCTGGACGCCGCGCCTGGCGCCCCTCGTCCGCCAGGCCCGCCACACGGTCCTGCTCCAGGGCTTTCAGCGGATGGCCGAGTCGACGCCATCGATCTTGCACCAGCGCTTGACGGCCGAGGGGGGTGTGTGGAAACCCATCCTCTCGGTGCCCCGGGGAGCGCAGGATCCGCATACCCACCGCGACCTTTGGACCCTCGCCCAGGAGCGGGTGCGTTCCTCGGCCGAGTCCAGCCCATCGACCGAGCCGGTCCTGTGGCATCGGGAGTTCGATCCGTTGACGAACCTCCGGGCGGCCGACGGCGAGCCCGACACCGGCAAGATCCTCGATGCATCCGGCGAGCGGCAGCGTCCGCCGGAGAGCGAGTCCGGCGGTCGGGTCCAGGCCGCGCCGCGCGATGCGACCCTGCCCTCCGCGCAAGGGTGGCCCGGCTGGCTGGCCGAAGCCTCGGGACCGGGCGGTATCGATCAGTGCCGCATTGCCTTGCCCGCCAAGGGCGACCTGGCCTGGGTGTTCCCGGAAATGGGTGTCTGGTTTTCCGAGGTCGTGCTGCGGCTCACCGGGATTCTCTGGGACATCGCGCATGACCGCCCTGTCGGCGGTGCCGGCACTTTCGATGCCGGACACGTCGCCTGAACCTCCTCCCCGTCTTCCCCCTTCCCGGCCGTGAGCCCCCGCTGGACGTCCGGCTCGCCGCCCTCGGGTCCTCCGAGTAGGTCGACTCTCTTGGGCGGAACCGTGGAACCTGGTCTCACGAAGTTGGTTGACCCCATCTAGCTCTTTGCTAGAGTGGCCTCCCTGGAGATTCATGGGCGGAGCCGGATGTGGGGGAACCGATATGCCCGGTTCCAGGGATCCGAAGTATCGGTCGGCGAGAGTGCTCTCGATGCTGGCCACCATACCCCTCATCCTGGCCGTCTCGCCCATGGTGGGATTTGGCCTGGGATACTTGCTGGACAAGTGGCTGGGCACGGGCCAGGTATTGCGCCTGGTGTTCTTGGGGCTAGGATTTGTCGCTGGCGTCCGCGAGATGATACGCCTTCTCAAGAAGGCTCAGCGCGACGTCGATGAGCTTTAGGTGATGTGGTGTCCCCGGCGTGATCCGAGCGCCGGACAGGAGGGACGGGAGGCGATGAACCACCCGGCGCCCCTCTCGCAGGGATCGGAGTCGAATGCAGATCCAGCCGGGCATTTCCGGATGCCCCGGCAGGAGACCGTTCGCAGAGTCCTGGTGACGAGCACCTGGTTCGGGGCCATCGTTGCCCTGGTGGTCTGGGTGTACCTGGGCTGGCCGTGGGCACTGGGGTTCGCCGGGGGGCTGGTGATCGGGATGGCCAATCTGTACTTCCTCGCGACCCTCGCCCAACTCGTTTTCGCGACCGAACGACGCAGCGTGAGTGTTATCGTGGGGGTCTTCGCTCTCAAAGCACTCGTGGTCTACGGTGGCCTGGCTGCATTGCTCCTGTGGGACAAACCGCCGGCTCTCTCGGTGGTGGCCGGTTTCTCGGCCGTGTTGCTGGTGATCGTGCTCAAGGCGGTTGGGCGCATCGTGCTCGATTCACGCCTGTCTGGGGCCCGGGCTCATCATGATGAGCGGGCGGAGGGGAACGATGTCGAGTCTTAGGCAGGCCAGTCCACCGGCGATGCGCGTCTTGATGGCCCTCTCGGCCATCCTGGTGGTGGGACTCGTTTCGGCCGCCTGGACGGGGCCGGCCGGAGCCGAGGTCGCCCACGGCGCCCCGGCCGCCGGCGACACCAACGATTCCCACGACGAGGACTCGCACAAGACCCACGAGATGGCCGATGACGCGGCCACGACGGCGCTCGAGCACGCCGAAGATCTCACGCACGCGCACGGCACACACGACGAACACGGCGCGCACGACGAACACCCACCCGAGCTGCCCAACTTCGTACATATGCTGTACAAGGCTCTCAGCAGCGGGGAGGACGCGCCTCCGGCCTGGGCGAAGCTCATGTACCGCTTCCAGGACATCATCTTCGCACTGCTGGTCGCCGGTGTGATCGTGGTGGTCGTGCGGGTCGGCACTCGGAAAATGGAGATGGTTCCTCGCCCATTGCAGAACGCGATCGAGTACTTGATCGATGGGTTTCGGAGTTTCATTCTGGGTATCCTGGGTCCGAGCGGCGACCGCTACGTGCCCTTCCTGGGTACGCTGTTCATCTACATCTGGTTCATGAACCTGTTCGGCCTCGTGCCGCTCATGCGGTCGCCCACCTCGGCCCTGAATACGACGGCGGGCCTGGCGATCTGCGTCTTCCTCTATGTGCAGTTCACGGGACTGACGCGGTTGGGTCCGAAGAAGTACCTTCTTCACCTGGCCGGCGACCCTCGGGACGTGGTGGGGTGGTGCCTCGTGCCGCTCATGCTGCCGCTGCACGTCATCGGCGAGTTCGCAAAGCCGGTCAGCCTGTCGTTGCGACTCTTCGGCAATATCCTCGGCGAAGATGTGCTGATCGGCGTCTTCGCCGGCCTGGGCGTGGCCCTGCTGGCCTTCTCCAAGCTGCCGGTAGGCCTGCCCTTGCACGTTCCGTTCATTCTGCTGGCGATGCTGCTTAGCACCGTGCAGGCCCTCGTGTTCACGCTACTCAGCACTACCTACATCATGCAGATGTTGCCGCACGACGACGACGAGGGCCACGCGAAGCCGCCCGAATCCCGGGATGCCGCCGCGCAGCTGGAGGGTGCGCACTAGAGATTCGCAGCCGAGGGGCGACCTGGACGGCGCGCAAGTGCTCGCGAACACACGCGAACACGGGCGAACGCACGCGAACACAAGCGAACGCACGCGAGCGCACGTGAACGCTCGCGAGCGCATGAAAGGAAAGACAAGCGACGGCCCGGACATTCAGGGGCCGGTGCATGGAGTAGCGACACTGGTGGCGGTTCGCT
The DNA here is from genome assembly GCA_964573295.1 of uncultured bacterium. Taxonomy (GTDB): domain Bacteria; phylum Eisenbacteria; class RBG-16-71-46; order CAIMUX01; family WJJG01; genus CAYQJL01. The sequence goes on from CAZNJE010000005.1 coordinate 139,311, forward strand.
CGCGAGAGGGGGCGCGACCCGTGCGATGTCAATCGAGAAGGGTGCCTGAAGAGGAGGATTGAGAATGGATGCTGGGACTGCCCTAGGATTTGCGCTTCCGTTGAGTTTCGCGCTCGCGGCCGTGGGTTCTGCACTGGGGCTCGGTCGCGCTGTGTCGACTGCCATGGAGGCCATGGGACGTCAGCCTGAGGCGGCGGGCAAGATTCAGACGGCGATGATCATCGGTGCCGCGTTCATCGAGGCGCTGACGGTCTACGCCTTCGTTAGCATCTTCGTGCTCTCCGGGAAGATATAAGACGTACGCGCAGCCGGTGGTGCGACCTCTGCGCACCCGTGCGGTTTCCATCGCGGGCTCCCTGCGTCGCAGGACGGCGCACGGTCTCGCAAGGTGCCGGACGGGCTACGCAGACGGTGCGCAGCCGGCAGACCGTGCAGGTTGGCCTGGAAGGCGGTGCGCCGACCAGGCCACGAAACCGGTGAGCAAGGAGCAAAACCGTGGCACTCATTGATCTAAGTGTTCTGATCACCCACGTCATCGGGTTCATGATCGTCCTCGCCATCCTGCGCCGATACGCGCTGGGACCGGTGCTTACGTTCCTGGAGGCCCGCCGCGAGCGTATCGCGGGCGAGTTCTTGGAGATCGAACGTCAACACACCGAGGTGGAGAAGCTGAAGGTCGAGTACGAGCGGCACTTGCGCAACATCGACACCGAGGCCCGACAGAAGCTTCAGGAAGCCGTTGCCGAAGGGAATGCCGCCGCCGCGCGCATCAAGGAGAAGGCGCAGGAAGAGCGCCGACAACGCCTGGAGCGTGCGGAAGAGGAGGTCCGGCTCGTCCAGGAGGCCGCCGCGGAGACGCTTCGCAAGCGGACCGTGGATCTGGCGCTGTTGGCCACCGAGAAGGCCGTTCATCTGCAGCTCGACGATCAGAAGCATCGCGAAATGATGACGCGGTTCCTGGACGACCTCGAGCGGGCCGGAAATGGGCCCGGGATGAAGTCATGATACGAGAGCCAGTGGCGAGACGATATGCCCGGGCGCTTTTTCAGGCCGCCTCAGCCCGGAACACCTTGGACGAGGTCGGCGCCGACCTCGAGGGCATCCGGCGGCTGTTGCGGGAGACTCCCGAGCTGGGCCAGCTCCTGTCCGCGCCGCAGATCAAGCAGGAGAGCAAGCGCGAGATCGTCGGAAACATCTTCCGCGACCGCGTGCATCCGCTGGTCTTCGAGCTGCTGCACCTCCTCATGGAGAAGAAGCGACTGGTGATCCTGTTGCAGATCATCGAGGGCTATCGCGACCTGTCCGAGAGGGCGCGCGGTATCACGCGAGCCGAGGTGACCACGGCGGTCACGCTTCCGCAGGATCACGAGCAGACCCTGGTGGGACGTCTCGAGAAGATGACCGGTCACTCGATCCTGCTCGAGAAGCGTGTCGATCCGGGCATCCTGGGCGGCATGATGGTCCGGCTGGGGGATCGCATCATCGACCGCAGTGTACGCCGGACGCTGCGCGAGATGCGCCACGATCTCTTGAACGTGCCGATCCTCCAGTAGGCGGCGCGACGGCCGTGACGGAGGTGGTCGACGCCGCCGGCGGCCGGAACCGCGGGATCGCCGATGAAGTGTGAAACGACCCGACCAAACGGAAGCGGCCCCCCGCGGGGGGACGATTCGGCAAGGCGTATGAGGAAAGAAGGGCGGATCAGTCATGGGGTTCAAGCCTGAGGAAGTCAGTTCGGTCCTGCGCAAGGAGCTGGAGAAGTACGAGACGCGGCTCGAGATGGCCTCGGTGGGCCAGGTGCTGCAGGTGGGCGACGGGATCGCTCGCGTCTGGGGGCTGCAAGAGGCGATGGCCGGCGAGCTCCTGGAGTTTCCCGGGGACGTGACCGGCATGGTCCTCAATCTCGAAGAGGACAATGTCGGTGTTGTGCTCTTCGGCTCCGATGTGCTGATCAAAGAGGGTGACACGGTGCGGCGCACCGGCAAGGTGGCCAGTGTCCCGGTGGGCAAGGGTGTGGTCGGCCGCGTCGTCAATCCCCTGGGTGAGCCGCTCGACGGCAAGGGCGAGGTCATCTTCGAGGAGGAGATCCCCCTGGAGACGCGCGCGCCCTCGGTGGTGGAACGTCAGCCCGTGAACCAACCCGTCCAGACCGGCCTGAAGGCCATCGACTCGATGATTCCGATCGGCCGCGGCCAGCGTGAGCTCATCATCGGCGACCGGCAGACCGGCAAGACGGCCCTGGCAGTCGACACGATCCTCAACCAGAAGGACTCGGAAATCTATTGCATCTATGTCGCGATCGGCCAGAAGGACTCGACCGTGGCCCAGGTGGTCAAGACGCTCGAAGAACACGGGGCGATGGAGTACACGATTGTCGTCGTGGCCGGCGCTTCCGAGCCCGCGCCGCTGCAGTACATCGCGCCCTACGCCGGGTGCTCGATGGGCGAGTACTTTCGCGACCGGGGCCAGCACGTCGTCTGCATCTACGACGATCTCTCGAAGCAGGCGGTGGCCTACCGCCAACTCTCGCTCCTGCTGCGCCGCCCGCCCGGACGCGAGGCCTATCCCGGCGACATCTTCTACCTGCACAGCCGCCTGCTGGAGCGGGCCGCCAAATTGAGCGACGAGAAAGGCGGGGGCAGCTTGACGGCGCTGCCGATCATCGAGACCCAGGCCGGCGACGTGTCGGCCTACATTCCGACCAACGTGATTTCGATCACCGACGGGCAGATCTTTCTGGAGGGCGATCTCTTCTACGCCGGGATTCGCCCCGGCATCAATGTGGGCATCTCGGTGTCGCGGGTCGGCGGCAAGGCCCAGACGAAGGCGATGAAGAAGGTGGCCGGCCGCCTGCGCCTGGATCTGGCGCAGTACCGCGAGCTGCAGGCCTTTGCGCAGTTCGGCTCCGACCTCGATGAGGCCACCCAGCGTCAGCTCCTGCGCGGTGAGCGCATGACCGAGATTCTGAAGCAGGGGCAGTACGCGCCCTTGCCGCTCGAGGATCAGGTCATGGTGCTCTACACGGGTGTCAATGGCTACCTCGACAAGCTGCCGATCGAGAGCTTGGCGCGATTCGAGAAGGAGTTCTTGACCTTCATGCACGAGAAGAACCCCGACGTGCCCAACGCGATCGGCGAGGAGCAGGACATTTCCGAGAAGATGGAGAAGGCGCTCAAGGAAGACATCGAGGTGTTCTTGGGCCAGTTCGACGCGCAGAAGGAGCTTAGAGAGAAGGAGGCCCGGGAAGCGGCGGCAGCGGCCGAAGCGGCGGCGACCGAAACGGCGGCGACCGAAACGGCACCGGCCGAGACGGTGGCTGGGACTGCCGCCCAGTAGGGACGCGAGAAACGATGCGCAGAATACTGGGGCTCATCATACTGGCCGCACTCGTGATCGGAGGCGTCTTGGGGGTGCCCAAGTACATTTCCTATGTGCACCAGTATGCCGGCACCACCTTCAACCCCGAGAGCGTGGTCGGAGAGGTGCCGACCTACTTCTATCTCGACTGGCGCGGCTATCTCCCGCCGGCCGTGCTGGCCGATCATCTGGACGAACAGGGATTGCTCGACTTCAAAGACGCGGTGGAATTCGAGGGGCGGGCCCGCCGCGATCCGCTGCGCATGATCCAGGCCTGTCTGGGGCTTGTCGATCAGCAGTACGACGGCCGGGATGCGGCCACCGATCTGATCCTGCGCGCTCAGGTCGGGTACCTGCTCTCGGACGCGATGCTGCTCTTGCCGGGCGGGATTCCGGTGTGGCCCCAGTACTACACGTTCGATCGCTACGGCCTGGAGGCGCCGTGGATCTCGGCGCTGACACAAGGGCAGGCGGTCTCGCTGCTCGTCCGGATGGCGTCCCTGACCGGCGAATCACGCTACGGCGAGTGGGCCGGCCGGGCCGCACAGGCGTTCCGCACGCCGGGCCTCCCGATCGTCTGGCACGGCGAGCCCGACGATGAGGGGCTCTTCTTCGAGGAGTTCCCCTGCCGCCCGCCGTCGCACGTGCTCAACGGCTGCTTGCTGGCCTGGCTGGGCATGTGGGACTGGGCGCGCTACAGCGGTGATGCCGAGTACCGGGCGTTTTGTCTGCGCGCGCTGGAGCAGATCGAACGTCGCGTGCCGCAGTACGAGCTAGGTGACTGGACCCGCTACGACGTACTCCAGCACCGGCCCACGAGTCCGGCGTACCAGGAGATTCATGCCGCGCTGGCGCAGGCCCTGCATGCGATCACCGGCGCCCCCTTCTGGGGCGAGCGCGCTCAGCGTTGGCGCGGGGCCGCGGGCGATGCCGTCAAGCGCACCGGCGTCTTCTTTGCCGTGGCGGCCGACCGCCTGCGCGAGCTCTTGACCGGCCGTCCCGAGCCCGAAGGGCTGGGCCTGGACGACCTGCCGGCGGTGGGACACGCCGTCGCGGTGCCGGCGGCGGAGAACGAGGCGGCGCCTGTTGCGGTGCCGGCGGCGGGTTCGATGATCCATAGGAGGGAGATGGCGTAGATGGCTACCCTGAAGCAGATCCGGCGCCGCATCCGTTCCGTGCAGAGCACGAAGCAGATCACGAAGGCCATGGAGATGGTCGCGGCGGCGAAGCTGCGCCGGGCCCAGTCGAAGGCCGAGTCGGCCCGCCCGTATGCGAAGACGATGGAGCATGTGCTCAGCAACCTGTCCAGCGCGGCTCGTACACTGTCGCATCCTCTGTTCGAGGCGCGTGAGATCGAGCGCGTCATGCTGGTCGTGATCAGCTCGGACAAGGGGCTGTGCGGGAGCTTCAACGCGAACGTCCTTCGCCGGGCGGAGGAGCGCATTCGAGAGCTGGGGTTAGAGCCCGAGCAGATCGATTTGGTGCCGGTGGGCCGCCGCGGGTGGCAGTACTTCCGGCGCCGGCACTGGAAGCTTCCGGGTGCCGTCGACCGGCTGGGCGATCAGATCGATCTGGATCTGGTCCAGCGGATCGGCGGCTATGCGACCGAATCGTTCCTGTCGGGTCAGGTTGACCGGGTCGAGTTCGTCTACACCCGCTTCGTGACCACGGCGAAACGGACCGTGGAGGTCGTGCCGCTCTTACCGATCGTGCCCGAGTCCGAAGAGGACGCCGACACGCCCTACATCTTCGAGCCCGATGCGGAGGAGGTCTTCGAGGCCTTGCTCCCACGCTACGTGCGAACCCAGATTCTGTCGGTCATCGCGGATTCGCTCGCCTCGGAGCATTCGGCGCGCATGATCAGCATGGGCAACGCTACGAAGAACGCGGACGAGATGATTGCCAACCTCACCCTCACGGCCAACAAGCTCCGCCAGGCGGCGATTACCGGCGAGCTGCTCGAGATCGTGGGCGGTGCGGCTGCACTGGAGTAGAACAGAAAGGAAGAACGATGGCTGAGGCGGTAGGCGTAGGTCGGGTGCTGAGAGTGATCGGTCCCACGGTGGACGTGGACTTCCCGGAAGGCGATCTCCCGGAGATCGACACGGCCATTCTCATCGAGGACCCGAATCGGGACAAGCCGATCACGGTCGAGGTGGCCCTTCACCTGGGAGACCGGGTCGTGCGTTGCGTATCCATGGCGTCCACCGACGGCCTGGTGCGCGGGATGAAGGCGCTCGACACCGGATCGCCCATCACCGTGCCCGTGGGCGAGCAGTGTCTCGGGCGGGTGATCAACCTGCTGGGTGACCCCATCGATCCGGGCGGACCCATGGCGAAGCCCGATCAGCGCCGGCCGATCCACCGCGAGCCGCCGAAGTTAGTCGACCAGGACACCGAGACCCACGTCTTCGAGACCGGGATCAAGGTGATCGACCTCTTGGCGCCCTACGCCAAGGGAGGCAAGGTCGGTCTGTTCGGGGGTGCCGGCGTGGGCAAGACGGTGGTCATCATGGAGCTCATCCGCAATATCGCGCAGGAGCACGGTGGCTACTCGGTCTTCGCCGGGGTGGGCGAGCGCACCCGCGAGGGCAACGACCTCTGGCTCGAGATGCAGGAATCGGGCGTGATCGAGAAGACCGCGCTCATCTACGGTCAGATGAACGAGCCCCCGGGCGCCCGCTTGCGGGTGGGACTGACGGGCGTGACCGTGGCCGAGTACTTCCGTGACGAGGTCGGCCAGGACGTGCTGCTCTTCATCGACAACATCTTCCGTTTCACGCAGGCCGGATCCGAGGTCTCCGCGCTCCTGGGGCGCATGCCCTCGGCCGTGGGCTACCAGCCCACGCTCTCGACGGAGATGGCCGAGTTGCAGGAGAGGATCACATCGACGAAGAAGGGCTCGATCACCTCGGTGCAGGCCATCTACGTGCCCGCCGACGACCTCACCGACCCGGCGCCGGCGACGGCGTTCGCACACCTCGATGCCACCACGGTGCTCTCCCGGCAGATCGCCGAGCTGGGCATCTATCCGGCGGTCGATCCGCTGGACTCGACCTCCCGTGTTCTGGATCCGCGGGTGGTGGGAGAAGAGCACTACCAGATCGCCCGCGAGGTACAGACGACTCTGCAGCGCTACAAGGATCTGCAGGACATCATCGCGATCCTGGGTATGGAAGAGCTCTCCGACGATGACC
>CAZNJE010000006.1:0-141558 GCA_964573295.1 uncultured bacterium
TGGCAAACTCCCGCCGCTTCCTGACGGAAGTGCTGAAATCCGGTGAGACGTTACCCTGATTGTAATCTGTCCAGCGACCTTGCCGTCCAGACGCGTTAGACGTAAACCTATCACCTCCAAACGTGCTCTCGACGGATTCATTCCGAGCAGTCGCATTACACACTTGCCGGACAGTGCCCGCGAGTGCCAACCTCTTGGCATCACTCACTCGCGCCGCAACGAGTTCCCGAGACGCGCTCGCTGGCCCAGCGCATCAGACCGAGATAGCGGTGCCCACACGCCTCATCGATGGAGGACGGGCCATGTTGCATTCTTCCGTTGCCGTCCGCGCCGGCGCACGCACGCTCTGCCGGCTGGCCGCCGCCGCATCGTTTCTTCTCCTTGCGGAACTGCCCTTGATCGGACCACCACCGGCGGATGCGCTGATCCATTGGCACACCGCGCGGGAGGACTCCATCTATGCCGCGGTAGACACCCTCTGCGCGGGGAGGCGCTTCGATGGGGCGATTCCGCTGATCGAGAACCTGCTCGCCGAACTCGCCGGCGACGATGAAACGCCCGCTTACAAGGAAGATGATGCGCGGCGCTTTCTCGGCTATCTCCGGTTCGCATCCACCGCGCCCGAGTCGGCGCAGGTGAAGCTCCAGGAAGCGCATCGGCTTCATGCGCGGATGCTCGCGGACGATCGGGAGGGGCAGTACCAACCGGCGTTACCCGATGGTGACAGTGCCTACGCGTTGCGCGCCGAAGTCTTGGGCCCCACCCACTTCTTGACCCTGGACAGCCGCCGCTGGCGCGGTTTCGCCATGGTCATGGCGGGTAAGGCGACCGAGGCCTTGCGCGAGTTTGAGACGATCCGCGAGATCGGGCGCTCGGTCACGGGAACGAACCATCCGGTCTACTACATGGACCTCAATGACATCGCCTTCACCGAAGGCCGCCTCGAAGACATGGAGGCGGCCAAAAAGCACTACCTGGAAGTGGTAGACGGCATGAAGCGAATCGAGGGTCCCCTCAGCCGCTCGCATGCTTTCGCGCTCTTGCAGCTCTCCTACAACATCGCCACCGGCGGACGGTTCTCCGAAGGCGAGATGCATGCCCGCGAGGCGCTGCGCATCCTGCGAGCTTGTGAGTACGCCGATCCCTATGAGCTGCAGACCACGCTGATGATCCATGGCCAACTCCTTGGCCTCGTGGGCAGGGTCCCCGAGGCTCGCCAGGAACTCGAGGAAGCCGGCCGCGTCCTGCGATCCCGTCCGGGAGATCACACTCTGACCCTCGCGTTGCTACTCCGAAATCAATCCGAGCTCCTGCAACAAGAGGGGCATCTGGCGGAGGCAGAGAAGAGGGCTCGGGAAGCGCTGGATCTGGCCACGCAATGCCATCCCGTAGGGAGCGAGGAGCTGGATCACTTCTACACTACTCTCGCCATCGTACTCGGTGCTCGCGGCGATGTGCTCGCCAGCGAGGCCATCCTCGGTGAGATCCTCGCCCGGCGAATGAAGGCCTATCCCAACGTCCATCTCATGGTATCCGCCGCCCACCTCAATCTCGCCTACTCCAAGCTGACCCGCAATGACCCCATCCAGGCCGTGGCCCATGTCGAGGCCGCCGATACCATCCAGCACGAACTCGGCCTCACGGACGCTTGCGGCTACTCGGTCGTACTGAGGAAGCGCGCCGCGATAAGCCAGTCCATCGGCGCCTATGCCGAAGCGGAGTCCTTGCTGACCGCCGCCTTGGCGCACTGCCGGCGCCTGTGCGGTGAGCAGAGCGACTGGGTCATCACGATTCACGATCGTTTGGCGAATCTCTATCTGGAGATGGACTCTCTCGACCTGGCCGAAACTCACGCGCGAGAAGCGCTGCGGTTGCGCGAGACGGCTGCCGAAGGCCATCACGTGGCCATCGCTCGCGACCTCAGAATCCTGGGCGTAGTGCTGTCGCTCCAGGGCGATCGGGAGGGCGCGCGTGACCATCTCGAGAGAGCGCTGCGGATGCGGCTCGAGATCCTGGGGGATGAGCACCCGGCGGTCGTCGAGAGCTGGTGCGATGTGGCCATCGAGGCCCTCGAGGCCGGAGCGTTTCGCGAGGCCGTGGACCTGCTCCAGCTGGCGGAGGCCGCTTATGAAGCGGTTCGGCCCCGCGTAGCCCGATCCTACTCAGCCTGCCTGTTCAACGAGGCGCCACTCCACGAGGCACTCGCCGCCAGTCACCTTCTCTGCGGCGAGGAGAACGCGGCCTGGGAGGCTCTCGAACGATCACGCGGACGTGCTCTTGCCGAGACTCTGCCGCCTTGGGACGTATGTGCGGAGAGTCTGGCGGTGATGCGAGACTCGCTGCATGCCGAAGCAGCGGCGCTGGACGCGCGAATCAAGGTTCTCGAGACGGCGACCGGCCACGGCGAAGTCGCGCTGTTGGCCGATCTGCGTAGCCGGCGCGAGAAACTGCGGGCCGAGTGGATCTGGACCGAGCTGGAAACCTCGCGGCACGCTCCGCCCACACGGGCTCGGGGCGATCTCCTCGCGACCGTGCAACAAGCGCTCGGTCACGACGACGCCGTGTTGGGTTGGCTCTCGCTGGAGGATGATCGATTGAACGCGCCCCTTTCGTGGGGCTACGTGATTCGAAACGATGGAGACGTGCGCTGGGTACGATTATCCGGCGTGAAGACCGATGCGCGCGACGATCCGGTCGTCGCCTACCACGAGGCGATCGCGCGCCGGCCCGCCACGGGAGCCATGCCCACCGCCGAAGCGGAGGCACTCTGTCGTCGCTACCTCAGGCCGTTGCTGCCGGAACTGCACGGTGCCCGTCATCTCATCGTGATTCCATCCGGACCGTTGGCCGGCCTACCGGTCGAAAGCCTACATGACCCCGATTCGCAGCAATGGATCGACGAGGCCTTCTGCGTCTCCTATGCCCCGTCAGCGCGCGTCTTCGCCTGGCTGCGGCAGTGCCCACCCTCGCCATCAGCGCATACGTGTCTGGTTGTCGGAGATCCGGTCTTCGCGGAGGCAGAGAACCCATCCGGCCCATCGGACGGTCCGCCGGCGGTCCGCACTGACGGGAGTGCTGCCCAGCGGTCCGCGCTCTACGAGAATCCGCTCCTGTTGCGGAGCGCCGTCAATGGCAACACCGACCTGTTGCGCGGCTTGCCCCGTCTAGCGGCGAGTCGCCACGAAGTCCAGCGCGTCGCCCAACTCCACAGCGCGAACGCCCTGTGCCTGACCGGGAGTGGCGCCAATGAGATGGTTCTTCACGACCTCGCGCGCTCAGGAGCGCTCGATCAGTTCGGCCACATCCACTTCGCTACCCACGCCCTCATCGACTACGAGGATCCGGAAAACTCGCGGCTGGTGCTGACGCAGGTCGGTCTTCCGGATCCCCTGGAGGCGGCCAAGAGCGGAGGCCGTGTCTACGATGGTTGCCTCTCCATGGGCGAGATCGTTCGCGAGTGGAACCTGCATTGTGATCTCGTTACGCTGAGCGCATGCGACACCGCCCTTGGGCGGGTGCTGCGCGGCGAGGGGCCCCTCGGCTTCGTACAGGCCTTCCTGCAGGCCGGGGCTCACAACGTGGTCGTGAGCCGCTGGAAGGTCTCCGACCAGGCCACCTCTCTCCTCATGGAGCGGTTCTACTCGAGCCTGCTCTCGCAGCCTCATCCGGCCGGCCCGGTCGCCATGGCCGAGGCGCTGCGGGATGCGCGTGCCTGGCTCCGCGACTACCAGAACGCTGACGGTTACCGGCCGTACGCCCACCCGTTCTTCTGGGCGAGCTTCGTGCTATACGGCAAGGACGGTTGAGCGGCAAGGACAGCTGGACGCCGCGGCGTGCCCGCGAGGCGCAGCAACTGTCCAGCAACTACCTCATGAACACCAGCCGCGCCTGCTTGGCTACGCCCGGGGATTGAAGCTGCAGGTAGTAGATTCCTCCCGGCACGCTGCGGCCGCGCCGGTCGGTGCCGTCCCACATCAAGGATGGCGGGTCCGCCGTCGCGGGGCCGCTCCACAGGGTTCGCAGGTGGCGGCCCGTCGCGTCGAAGACAGCTAGCCGCGCGGCCCCGTTCCCGGCGATCCCCGCGTAGTTGGCGTTCCCTGCACTGCCGGCGATCCCAGCACTCCCAGTGCTCGCGGTAATCTCTCCGCCCAGGGGAAAGAGCAGTCGCATCTCGCTGCTCGGACGATAGGGGTTCGCAAACTGAATCCAGCGGGACACCGGCTGCTTGCTTTCTTCGATGCCCGAGAAGAGCGGAAGCTCGGCCACCGCCGCGGCCAGGTTCGGGCGCGGACCGATCTCTTGGTCCGAGTCCACGTGCGGCGTGCCGGTCTCGCTCAGCAGGGTGCGCATCTCGAGCGGCGTGTAGGGTTCGGGTTGGTTGGCTTTCACGATGCCCTGCAAGGCCGCCACGGATCCCGCGACCATCGGCGACGCCCCGGAGGTGCCGCCGAAGCTGGCGGTGTATCTCGTCTGAGGGGTCCCGCCCGAGTAGAGGTCGCCGCCCCCGGTGGAGACAATGGCCGAGCCCCAGGCGTGCACATCGATGCGGCTACCGTAGTTGGTGAACCACTCGGCCGTAAGGCTATAGGGCAATCCGGCCGCGACCATGATCGCCCCCGAATCGCGTTGATTGCGATCGAAGATGCCGCCCCAGGCCGGATCGTCCAGGTCCTGACTGCCATTGGCCGCCGGCTCGATGCAGATGATCCCCAGGCTCCACGAGCTCGTCCAGATCACATCGTAGTTGACCTGAAGCCACTCCATCGGCGTCGCGTCGAACCCTGACGGGTACATCTGCAGCTCGATGAGCCACACATCGCCCGCGTCGAGCTGATCCACCGCCTCCTGGAAGTAGTGCGGCACGTACGGCCACTCGCCCAAAGTGACCGCCACGACGCCGAACTCCACCTCCGGCGCGAATCCGCTCACGCCGTACCCATTGTGCTGGGCGATGACCTCGCCCAATACCGGGGTCCCGTGGTACTCGTAGGAGGGATTCATGCCGGCGCCACCGACGTAGAACGGCCCGCTCGCAGCGAAGTCCTCGTGATCGACCGTCCAGCACAGCTCCACGTCCACGAACCTGACCCCGGCTCCCTTGCCGCCGGGCTCGGCCCACGCGGCCGGCGCATCGAGCCCCAGGGGCGTGTCGTAGAGGTATCCCTGTTGATTGCTGAAATCGGGCGTCGGGAGGCGCTCGCCGCCGGATGTACGGAACGCCGGAACCTCCGCGTCCACTGCGGACGAGGGTATCGGCCCCCTGCCGGATGCGGAGGCGTCCCGACAAAGACCGTCGCTCTTCTCGATGAACCCCGCCGGCTCGGGGATGGCCACGGGGTGCGCAATCTCGACCTGCGGGCAGGCGTTGAGCTCATTGACCAGACGAGCCACCGCCGCACGCCCCCCGCCCACGCGCACATCGAACCACAGCGACAGATCGGGACCCGTCTCGCGCGAACGCATCTCGCCCCGCGCTTTCCACTCCCTCAGCAGCCCGCGCGAGTGCGTGAAGGTGCGCCGCACGATCTGCACATCCTCGGCGGCGAGGCAGGCGTTGACCGCCGCAAGGTCCAGTGCCGAACCCACCGGTGGTTCGTCCCCGAAGGCGATGCCATCGGTGACGACATTCGAGCCTTCCACGAACTTCACGTGGATCCAGGCCTCGTCGAAGCGCTCCAGGTCCGCGGCCGTCCACTCCATCACCGGCGAGACGAGACGCGTGGCGGTATCAAGCCCAGCGACCGGCGGCAGGACCACCATGCCCAGAACGAACAGACAGGCCACCGAACGAGTGGCGATTCGAAGCATACCGGTTCCCTTCTGATTGGGAGGAGATCGGCCAAGCTCTCGCTTGGCGCAGCCACTCTCGGTCGGTCGCGCTCATTGTAGCACGTCCGGGACGAATCTACCGCCTTCCGCACGCCCATCTTCCTCAGATATAGCCGGTTAGCCATACCGCCGCCCGGCCGCCGGGCCGGCCGGCGGAGGAATCTCGCCGTAAGGTGCGCGTAAGGCCCGCTTTCTATCCTGCCCACGACGATTCACCGAGGGCATCTGTTGAGGGAGGATAAGCCATGTCGACACGCAGGACCGGCCGTGAGGCCATGAAGCGCTGCCTGATGAGCCGCGGCGCCATCGTTGTCTTGGCCACGGTGAGCGCTTCTTGCCTGGGGCTCCAGGCCGCGGCGCAAGAGATCACCTGGGTCAACCCCGCCGGCGGAAGCTGGCACGACGCCGCGAACTGGAACCCGCAGAATGTACCCAACGCCGACGGGGAGATCGCCGTCATACCCGATGATGGGAGCATCTACACGATCACACTCGGCACCAACACCAGCCTCGCCGAGATCGACTTTTTCAATCCGCTGAGCACGCTGAGTCTCTCGGACCACGACCTTCACTTCTACCAGCCGGACGGCTTCACCAATTACGGCACGGTGCTCGTCGACCTCGGAGTCAGCTCGGTTTCGGGCAAGGTCGCCAACATGGCCGGCGCCGGCTGGGATCTGCTGGACGATACCAGCTTGACCTTGAGCGGAACCGTCTTCGAGAACCATGGGACCATCCGGCTCAACCCGCTGCTGGGACCGGCGGGGACATCGATCGCCGTCTACAACAACGCCCAGATCACGGGCTCGGGTGAACTCCTCATGCAAACCGACGGGGTGGGCAGTACGGCCAGCATCTGGACGTACTACTCAACCTTGACCCATGGGAGCGACCACACGATCCGGGGCGGCGGCAACATCCGGGCGCAGTTGAACAACTACGGCACGGTGAACGCGGATCGCCCCGGCGACCCGCTCTTCATGTACGAAAGGAACCGGAACAACTACGGCTTGCTGGCAGCCACCGCGGGCGGGCAGCTCGTGATCGGCTCGGGCACAACCTACCAGTACGAAGAGGGACAGATCCTGGCCGATGACGCCGAGGTGCTCGTCAACTCCAGCGCCACGATCAACGGGGGAAGCCTCGATGCGGCCAATGGCGGGTACATCGCCGTCGACGGCGAGGGGACCACTCTGACCGATGTCACCCAGCTGGGCGAGATGCGCATCTCCGGCCAGACCCAGGTACGATGTCAGGGCACACTGACGAACGACGGCGACATCTACGTCAACCACGCTCTCGACGATGATCCGAGCCGGCTTTATTTCTACGGGGGCAATGCCACCCTCGCCGGCAATGGCACGGTCCATCTTCAGACCCTGAATGATCGCGACGACGCCTATCTCTCCACGTACTTCACGACCGTTACCCACGAGGCCGGACACACGATCAAAGGTGGGGGGACCGTCTACGCCGCCTTGATCAATGCCGGCACGCTCCGTGCCGACCGTCCGGGCGATCCCCTCTACCTGGCCAGTGGAGGCAAGACGAACCACGGTGTGATCGAAGCCTCCGGGGGTGGCGAGATCATCCTTCAGGACGGCGCCATCACGCAGTCGGCGTCTGGCCTCATCCGGGCCGACGACGGCAAGGTCACGCTGGAGGCAGCCGCTCGAATCTCCGGCGGCCACCTGGAGAGCGACAATGGTGGATTCTTCGAAACCACGGTCACTGGCCCCAGACTCGACGGCGTGACATCGGCCGCCGAGCTGCGCCTCTCAGGTCCCGCCCGTTTGGAGGTGGTGACCGGCCTCGTCAACGACGGCGACATCCATATCAACCACGCTCTGGACGGGAATGATACCCGGCTTCAAGTCTCTGGGTCCCCGGTACTGGTCGACGGCAGCGGAACGATTCACATGCAAACCGCCGGTGATCCGAATGACGCCCAGATCACCGACTATTTCACAGTGATCACGCAAGGCGAGAACCACACCATCCGGGGCGGGGGAACCATCCACGCCACGTTCACGAACCTGGGTCTGGTCTCGGCCGACCGCCCGGGCGATCCCTTGCTGCTTACCTCGCACACGAAGACGAATCATGGCCTCGTGCAGGCGATCAGCGGCGGCGAACTGGCCGTGAGCGCGGTGACCGTCACCCAGGGTGAGACCGGCGCGCTCCTGGCCGACGGCGGCGTCATTGCCCTCGCCAGTGCAGCCAACATCCAGGGCGGGCAGCTCGCCTCATCCGGCAACGGGCTGGTCGAATGCCGCGCCGAGGCGACCTTGCAGAGTGTCAGCAGCGACGCCCACCTCGCGGTGCTCGAAGCCGGCCGGCTTGATCTGAGTGTTGCCTGCGAGAACAACGGCACGATCGTCGTCAATCCGAGCAGTCACGAAGCCAACACCCAGGTGCGCGCAGTCGGCGGCAACCTGGTTCTGAGTGGCACCGGCGAGATCGTCCTCTGCGCCGGCGACGACCTCTACGACGCCGCCTTCACCGACTACTTCACGACCGTTCACCACATGGAAGGCCATACGGTACGCGGCACCGGCCGGATCTCGGGGGCGTTCGAAAATCACGGGCGCATCCTGGCCGACCAGCCGCACCGGCTGCTCGAGCTCACCCACGGCAATGTCCCCAACCACGGTCTCGTGGCCGCGCAGGACAGCGCCATCGTGCGCTTCACCAGCATGTCGCAAAACTACGCGTCCCAAACCCTGCTGCGTGGACGCTGGCATGCCCATGACGCGGGCTCGCTCTACCTTCAGGGCGCCGACCTGCACAAGCTCGACGCCGAAGTGCTGCTCGACGGAGTGGGCTCGATGATCTACCGGGACGATGGCGTCAGCGACGCGCTGCTCCACCTGGCGCAGGTGGACTCGCTGGGACATTTCTGGATCGAGAATGAGCGAGACTTCCTGACCGAGGGCGCACTGCACAACGAAGGCCGCGTCACGGTGGGCGCGGCGTGCTCGTTGATCGTCAACGGCCCCTATACCCAGGCCGGCATCAACCCGGCCGGTCACAACTACGACGGCAGCGGCTGGACCGAGGTCAACGGTGTCCTGTGGCCTCTGGCCGCCGCGCCCCTGGTCATCGATGGCGGCACGCTGTTCGGCAACGGCACCATCGCCGCCAGTGTGCATAGCGACGGCCGCATCGATCCGGGCAGTTCGGTGGGCCGGCTCACGATCGGCGGCATCTACACGCAGACCTCCGCCGGCGTCCTCTACTGCGAACTTGGCGGGCGCAATGAGGGTGAGTACGACCATCTGCAGGTCAACGGCCCGGCGGAGCTGGCCGGCACGCTATGGATCCGCGTGTTGGACGGGTTCACGCCGGCGGCGGGCGACACTTTCCAGGTGCTGAGCTACGAGAGCCTCACCGGCGCCTTCGAGGTGCAATTCGGGTGCCCGGGCATCGGGCTGCAGTACGAGATCCAGTACCACGACACCCATGTGACCGTGGTCTTCTACGAGGACGTGAGCGCCGCGCCCGACCCAGAGCATGATCCGCAGTTCGATCCCGGGGACGATCGCGGCGCCGTTCCGGCGCAGCTCGCTCTGCGAGCCCGCCCGGCCCCAGACGGCGCCGATCTCTGGATGGCGTTGCCCGCTCCAGCGGTCGTGGATCTGTCGATCTACGACATGGGCGGACGACGGTTGGCCACGCTCGCATCCGGCGATCAACCGGCCGGTCTTCATCCGTTCCGCTGGGATGGACGGGACGAACAAGGACAACCGCTGGCCAGCGGCGTGTACTTCGCGCGCGCGCGGGTGCACGAGCTGGGCGGGGAACGCCTCGATGCCCGCGCCCGGGTCCTGATCGTTCGGTAGGGCTTTGCGTGGCGGTCTGGGGACGACTCTGAGTAGGGCTTTGCGTGGGGCTTAATTCACTAGGGGAAAGCGAGCAGCGGTCATGTCCACGTTTGTGGTGCGCTTCGTCAAGGAAATGAAGAGTAGTTTCCGCGGGCGGGTTCGTCACGTGGCGAGCGGAGAGGAGGTCACCTTCACGACCTACTCGGAGCTGATCGCCTTCCTCGATGAGATGCGCGTGCTCAACGGTGTGATCGGATCGCAGGAGGAGTGGAGCCCGCCGGATGGTTTGGACTCCGAGGTGGGCACGTAGAGGTCACGTAGAGGCCACGTAGAGGTTCGGCGCGTACGCAGCCGTCCGGCCCACCGGCGGCTACGTGCCCGCCTCCACGATGCGATCCGCCAAGGCACGCATGGCTCGGTTCGGCATCAAGCCCATCTCCTGGACCACCATCTTCTCGTAGGCGTGGTAGGCATCGAGTCCCTCACGCCGGTGACCCAGTGCGAGAAGAGCTTGAATGCGGTGGCGGTGGAGGTCTTCCTGATAGGGATCCAGCTCGAGAGCGCGCCGGCTCAGCGCGGCGCACTCTTCCCAGCGCTTGCCGCGCTCGCATCGGGTGAGCAGATGCGTCAGGCAACGCAGGAACAGCTCGCGCAGCCGCTCGCGGTCGGAGATCGTGAACTCCTCGTAGGGACTCTCGGCGAACAGATCCCCGCGATAGAGGTCCACCGCTTGCCGCCAGGCCTTCTCCGCCGCCCGCGGCCGGTCTTGCTGCCATTCACGGTCACCGGCCGCCAC
Source organism: uncultured bacterium (assembly GCA_964573295.1). Lineage (GTDB taxonomy): Bacteria > Eisenbacteria > RBG-16-71-46 > CAIMUX01 > WJJG01 > CAYQJL01. The sequence continues at coordinate 10,450 of CAZNJE010000006.1, forward strand.
GACGCTCTCGAAGAGCTCGACATCAAAGTGGTAGCCATCTCCCGGGGCCAGACGGCAGGCTTCCTCGCGGGCCCGTATGTAGGCCGACTGGCGGGCCTCCTTCAGCTCCGGCTCCAGAGTGCGGCGCAGGAGATGCATGGTCTGCCACAGATTGTTGGCACCGCGCTCGGGATCGGTCTCCGGCCAAAGGGCTTCGAGGATCACTTCGCGCGGCACCCATCGGAACCGGTTGAGCAGCAGGATCTGGAAGAGTCGCCGGGCCCGGACCGACCGCCAGGCACCGGGGCCGAGCGTGCGGTCGCCCACCGACACCTCCAGCCCCCCCAGAGCAAGGATCTGCAGCGCGGCCCGGGGCTGGCGCTCCAGCTCGCGGATGGCCGCATTCGACGGCGACCGGCCCGAAGATGCATCCAGCCGGTCCCCGGCGGCCTCGTCCCTGGTTGCCGGTGTGGCGGCCAAGCGCTCGAGCAGCCGGCGGGCCGAGAGGCCCGGAATCTGCGAGAGGACCTCGATCGCGCTGCGGCGTACCTCATCGGCCTCAGGATCAACTGAATCCAGCATCGCCGTCAGTGCCGGCAACGCCGGCTCGCCGAGCTGCACGAGCAGGTCACCGGCATGCTGGGACTGAATCCCCAGCGCCAGCGCCCGGGTCAACACCCGGGCAGCGGGGGCCGGGTCGATGCTGGTGAACAGGAAGTCGTGCTGATGCATCGCCGCGCCCTCGATCAGCTCGCGCAGACGCCCGGCCTCCTCGGCCGGCCCATAGCTGCCGAGCGCCAGGCGCAGAAGCAGGAGCCGGTGGCGGTCATACACACCATCCAGCCGCTGCAGGCATGTCTCGGCCTCCCGCCACTGATGGTACGCACTGCGCGGCTTCTGCGCCCACACGACTTGCCCGAGCAGGGTGCGGGCCCGAGCCTCGCTCAACGGATCACCACTCTTCTGGGCCAGTGCCAGAATCTCCCGGCACGCGCGCTCGACCCGGGCCGTGCGGGCGTCGCCGTTGCGCCAGTCACACTCGGCCAGCCCCAGACGCGGCATGAGCCGCAGGGCCGGATCGCCCAGCGAGTCGGCGATCTCGACGGCTTCGGTGAAGTGACCCCGCGCCGACGCGTTCTCGTTCTCGAGCAGGTCGCACAGACCGAAGGTGTGATGGCAGTAGCCCACGACGATCGGGTACTCGAGTCCCTCGGCCATTCGCAGCGCCCGGTGCGTCAGCGCCCGGGCCTCTCTCACCGAGCCGGTCACGGCCGTGATGAACCCCAGCACGCCGAGGCTCAAACATAGCCGGCGCGGATCGTGGATCGTGCGGAAGACGAGGATCGCCCGCCGGGCGGCTTCGCGCGCGCGGCGGAACTCTCCGCGGCGGTAGTGGACATTCGCCGCCAGCAGGTAGAACACCCGCCCTTCTCCGGCCCGGTCGCCGCCCTGGCGGAACAGACGCTGGGCCTCGATGAAGGCGTCCTCGCCTTCGCGCAAGCGGCCCATCTCGCAGTAGGCCAATCCCATATTGGTGAGCAGCTGGCCCCGGAGGTTCGGATGGCGCCGGCCCAGTTCGGTCAGCAGCTGGCGACTGAGACGAAGACAGGCGCGATACTTCCCGCGCCGGAGCAGAAGATGCGCCAGCAGGTCCTTGAGCTCGGCGATCCGGCCGGCGCGGGTGCAGCGCTTGATGGCGCGCCGGTAGCACTGCTCGGCCTCCTCCCACTCGCCCCGGATATCCAGTACCCGGCCCTTGATCATCAGGGCTTCGGGACTCTTGCACAGCTTGACCGGCGGGACGCTCTCCAGGGCACGCTCCAAGACCTGGTGCTGACCTCCCGCCAGAAGCTTCTCGCCTTGCTTGCCCAGCAACTCCAGCAAGGCCACGTGATCACCGCTATCGGCCAGGCACGCGGCTGCTTCCGCCCACGCACCGCCTCGCGAGAGACTCTGGGCCGCTCGGCGGTACAAGACCCGCAGCTTGCGCGGTGGCAAGGACACCCGCAGCCGTGAGAGCAGGAATTCGCGGAACAGATGGTGGTAGCGATAGCCGGTACCCGGCTCGGTGAGAGCGAAGGTGAAGATGTTCCGGTCGGCGGCCTGCTGGAGCAGCGCTTGACTGGTACGGATGCCGAGCACCTGGTTACACATGCGTGGCTCGAGCCGCGGAAACACGGAGGACCGCAGCAGAAAGTCCCGCATGCGATCGTCCAGGCGCTGCAACACCTCTTCGGCGAAGTAGGTGAACCAATGGCTGCCGTGGGCCTCCAGGCGGCTCAGCGCGTCGGTCACCGCCTCACGGCTCGTGCCCTCGAGTGCCTGAAGGAGCACCTCGAGGCCGGCTGCCCACCCCTCGGTGCGCGCCAGAATCCGGCGGGCGAGCGATGGGCTGAGCTGCTCGCCGGGGAAACGCGTGGCGAACAGCTCTTGCAGTTCCTTCTCGCGGAACGCCAGATCCCGCGCGTTCAAGCGGGCGACGGTCCCTTGAGACTGCAACCGGCCGGTGGCGATCCCGACCGGCTCCCGCGACGCCAGCACGACCCGGCAGTCGGGGGGAACGTAGCGGATCAAACGGTCCAGGAAACGGAGGGTGCGCGAGTGCTCGGGCAGCAGATGAAGGTCGTCGAGCACGATCATCTCCGGAGCCGTCTCTCCCTGGAGACCGTGCGCGATCGCCGCAAGCATCCCCTGAAGCACACGGGGCTCGCCAAGATCGAGCGAGGCGCGGGCCGCCGCCGGCTCCGGAATGCCGAGCACGGCCCCCAGATGGCTGAGGAAGACGGACGGATCGTGATCGAGCTCGTCGACCGAGTACCAGAGACAGCCCTTCTCGCACGCCCGGGCCCGGCTGGCGAGGAAGGTCGTCTTCCCGTAGCCGGCGCCGGCGGTGACCACCCACAGCCGGCGGCCGGCCCCACGGCGCCACTGGCGGGCGAGCCGATCGCGCTCCAGATAGCCGGCCGGCTGCTGGGGAATCGAGATCTTGGCTGTCAGCACCTCTGGTTTCATCGTGTCCACCGGTCACAGACGTAGAGCGTTCGCTCAGCTCACGAACCCTTGGTCAACTCACGAACCCTTGGTCAACTCACGAACCCTCGGTCAACTCATGAACCCGGCCGCTCTCCATGTCGTAATAGGCCGCAACGACCTCGGCGTCACCACGCGCCACGGGCGGCGCGATGATCGGTTCGCTCTCGCGCAGATGCCGGGCCACCAGATGCGCGTTTGCCTTGGCCACGCGATTGATCCGTTCGGCCGTCACGGCTTCAGTTCCCACCCGGGCCGGCTCGCCCGCGGCCGGGGCGATTTCTTCGATCAACGCCGCCAGGTGCCCCTCTGGCTTACGCCCACTCAGCATCGCGGTCACGGCTCCGCAGGAGGAATGCGCCAGGACGATCACGAGCGGCACGTGCAGGTGACCGACCGCATACTCCACGCTGGCCAGCCCCACCTGCCCCAGGACACCTCCCGCCACCCGGATCACGAACAGATCCCCCAAGCCTTGATCGAAGATGATCTCGGGCACGATGCGCGAATCCGAACAGCTCACGATCGCGGCGTGCGGCGTCTGCCCTTCCAGGAGGCGGCGGCGGTGCGCTTCGGTCTGCCGCGGATGGGTCGGCCGCCCTGCGGCGAAGCGCGCGTTGGCGGCCAGAAAACGTTCCCACACTGCGCGCGGACGCAGAGATTCCCCTGATGTCATGCTCCTCCCTTTCTACTGTGTTTCTGAGGGTCATCTGCATTCTGAGAGCCGTCTGTCATTGTAGCGCGCCAGACCCCGCATACGCCACAGCCAGCCACAAACAGCTTGGCCCATACTCACCCGCGCCGCAGCCTCTCCCGACCAGGCGGGAACCGGGGGTCTCCGTCCTTGTAATCCACAGGCCCGGGACGGGACAATGGCCGCATGGATCCATCCCCATCACAGCCCTGGCAGCGCCTGATCGCCCATGTGGACATGGACGCGTTCTACGCTTCGATCGAGATTCGCGACGATCCATCGCTGGCCGGACAGCCTGTCGTGGTCGGCGGATCGGCCGAGGGCCGCGGTGTGGTCAGTGCCGCCTCCTACGAAGCCCGCACCTACGGGATCCACTCGGCGATGCCGATGGCCGAGGCGCTTCGGCGCTGTCCGCATCTGGTGCGTATCTCCGGCCACTTCGGCAAGTACGAAGAAGCCTCGCGCCAGATCATGGAGATCTTCCGTTCCTACTCGCCCAAGGTCGAGCCGCTCTCGCTCGACGAGGCCTTCCTGGATCTCACCGGCACCGAGCGCCTGTTCGGCTCACCCCGCGAGATCGGCCAGAGCATCAAGGCCGCGATCCTGAGCCGGACGCATCTCACCGCGTCGGTGGGGCTGGCGCCGGTGAAGTTCGTGGCCAAGATCGCCTCGGACTACGAGAAGCCCGATGGGCTGACCATCGTGCGGTCCGATGAGCTCACGAGCTTTCTCCACGGTCTGGACATCGCGCGGCTGTGGGGCGTGGGCCCGCGAAGTCAGGAAGCGTTGCACACGATGGGGATCCAGACGGTGGGCGACCTGGCGGCGCAGGATCGGACGATGCTCACCGCCCGCTTCGGTGCGCACGGCGAGCATCTGTACCGGCTCGCGCATGGGCAAGACGCGCGCGAGGTCGTGCCCGACTGGGAGGCCAAGTCCTACAGCCACGAGCACACCTTCGGGCGCGACCAGGACGATCCCGAGGTGCTCGAGGGCATGCTGCTGGACGAAGCCACGAGAGTGTCGCGCCGCCTTCGCCGCGATGGGGTGGCGGGGCGCATCGTCCAGATCAAGCTGCGCTATGGCGACTTCAGCACCTTCACCCGGCGCACCACGCTATCGGTCCCGACCGCGGACAGCCAGGAGATCTACCGCGCGGGGCGAGCCCTCTTTCACAAGAACTGGACGCGCCGGCCCATCCGGCTGATCGGGCTAGGGGTCTCGGCGATCCATCCCGGCGCGGGTGCCACGCTCGATCTCTTCGCGGCTTCGGCGCACGAGCGTCGCGAGCGGCTGGCCGACGCCCTCGACCGCATCGAGAGCCGCTTCGGACCCGACAAGGTCCTGCCCGCCAAGGTCCTGCCCCTTCATCACTGTGACGACATCGGTAAGCCGGCCCTTTCCGACCGGCCATTGCGAGAAGACGCGGACGAGTAGAACCGGCGCTTCTCGTCTATGCCCTTCTCGAGGCGCTGATTCCCCGGAGCCGATCGCCCCCTTGGGAGCCATTCGTCTCATTGGGGGCTACCCCCAGGCCCCGGCACGGCTGTTCCCCACTGGGGGAACAATCCCCTTTCGCATCTACTAAGTGCAGCAACGAACGAGGTCTTCCGTGCGCCTACGGATACCCCTGGATCACGCTGGTCTCCATGAGGCACTGCCATGCTGCACCGGGAACCCAAGGTCGCTCCCGAATACATCTATCCCGTGGACGAGTGGCGCGTCATCGAGAAGCGCTTTGTGCAGCGGTACGTGCCGCAGAGCGAAACCCTCTTCGCCCTGGCCAACGGCTATCTCGGCATTCGCGGGGCCTTCGAGGAAGGCCGCCCGGTCTTCCAGAGCGGCACCTACATCAACGGCTTCCATGAAACCTGGCCGATCACCTACGGCGAATACGCCTACGGATTCGCGGAAACCGGCCAGTCGATGCTGAACGTGGCCGACGCGAAGCGGATCCGTCTCTTCGTGGATGACGAACCGTTTGCGCTCGAACATGCCCTGTTGCTCGAATACGAGCGGGCGCTCGACATGCGGCGCGGCCACCTACGGCGGCACGTGCTCTGGGAGACCCCTTCGGGCAAGCGCGTGCGGATCACCTCCACCCGGATCGTCTCGTTCGAGCATCGTCATTTGGCGGCGCTGCAGTACGAGGTCTCCGTCGAGGACGCCGCAGCGCCGGTGGCCCTGGTTTCGGGCATCGAAGTGCCGGCGGCGCTCACCCGTGAACTGAGCGAGGATCCTCGCCGCGGCCGCGACTTCGCGGAGAAGGCCCTGGAACCCCAACACCACGAGGCCGGGGAGGACCGACTCCTGCTGGGTCATCGCACCCGGCGCAGCGGCATGACGATCGCCTGCGGGGTGCATCAAGAGATGCAGGCCAAGGGGCACGCGACGGCCGAGGGGCAGGTCACGGCCGAGACGACGCATGACGAGGATCGCGCCCGAACCACCTACTCGCTCCGCGCCGAGCCGGGAGACGTGTTCCGGCTCACGAAGTACATCGTCTATCACACCTCGCACACCGTCGATGTGCAGGAGCTGGCCGAGCGCACCCACCGCACGCTCGATCGAGCGTGCGAGGATGGTTGGCCGGCCTTGCTCGACTCGCAGGAACGCTACGTGGCCGACTTCTGGCAACGGAGCGATGTCGAGATCCGCGGCGACATGCGGGTGCAGCAATCGGTGCGCTGGAACCTGTTCCAGCTGTTGCAAGCGTCCGCACGGGTGGAGGGCGCCGGGATCGGAGCCCGCGGCCTGACCGGCCCCACCTATGACGGCCATTACTTCTGGGACACCGAGATCTATGTCCTGCCGTTCCTGGTCTACACGGCCCCGCGCATCGCCCGCAATCTGCTTCGATTCCGCCACGGGATGCTGGGGGCGGCCCGCCGCCGTGCGGCGCAGGTCGGTGAGAGGGGCGCGCTCTTCCCCTGGCGGACGATCAACGGCGAGGAAGCCTCCGCCTACTACGCGGCCGGCACGGCGCAGTACCACATCAATGCCGATATCGTCTACGCCCTGCGCAAGTACATCCAGGTAAGCGGCGACGAGGAGTTCCTGGCCACCCATGGCGCCGATATCCTGGTCGAGACCGCCCGCCTCTGGCGGAGCCTGGGGTTCTTCTCGGAGCAGTGCGACGGCCAGTTCTGCATCAACGGCGTGACCGGCCCCGACGAGTACAATACGGTCGTCAACAACAACCTCTTCACGAACCTGATGGCGCGCGACAACCTGCAATACGCAGCCGAAACGCTCCCGCGGCTCAGCCAGGCACAACCCGAGCGCTATGCGGCCCTCGTGGATCGAACCGGCTTCGATGAGTCCGAGACCCACGAGTGGGAAGCGGCGGCCCAGGTCATGCGGGTGCCTTTCGACGAGAAGCGCAAGATCCATCTGCAAGACGACAGCTTCCTCCAAAAACAGCGGTGGGATCTCAAGAACACGCCGGCGGAGAGGTACCCTCTGCTGCTCCACTATCATCCGCTCGTCATCTACCGCCACCGGGTCATCAAGCAAGCCGACGTGGTGATGGCGCTCTTTCTTCAGGGCCACCAGTTCAACCTGGAGGAGAAGCGTCGCAACTTCGACTACTACGATCCCCTGACCACCGGCGATTCGTCCCTGTCGGTCTGCATTCAGAGCATCATCGCCAGCGAGATCGGTTATCACGAGGAGGCCTTCGAGTACTTCCGCTACGCGGTTCTGATGGATCTGGCCGACATCGGGGGCAACGTGCGCGACGGCGCGCACATCGCCGCCATCGGAGGCACCTGGATGGCCCTGACCTATGGCTTCGCCGGCATGCGCGACCACGAGGGGGATCTCTCCTTCGATCCACGCGTGCCGGTGCAATGGCAGGGTCTGGCATTCACCCTCACGGTCCGGGAACGACGCCTGGGGGTGGAACTCGAGCCGGGCCAGGCCACCTACACGCTTCTCGCCGGAGACGAGCTGACGATCCGTCATCAGAACAAAGAGGTGCGCCTCCTGCCCGAAGAACCGGTCACACTCGAGATCGAGCGGCCGGTCGAGCGCCCGCCGCTTCGGCTCGGCGCGGTCATCCCGGCCGCCGAATTCGATGCGGTGCTCTTCGACATGGACGGCGTACTCACCGCCACGGCCGAGGTCCATGCCAAGGCGTGGAAGCGCATGTTCGACGACTATCTGAGGGACCGGTCGCGGGAGCGCGACGAGCCGTTCCGCCCGTTCGAGATCGGTACCGATTACCTGCTCCACGTCGATGGGAAGCCTCGCCAGGACGGCGTGCACGACTTCCTCGAGTCCCGCGGCATCTCCCTGCCCGGCGGCAGCCCCGACGATCCTCCGGAGGCCGAAACCGAGTGGGGGTTGGGGAACCGGAAGAACGAGATGGTGCATGAGGTGATCCGCCGGGAAGGGGTGCGTGCTTTCCAGGGTGCGGAGCGCGTGATCCAGCAGTTGCGGGAGCAGGGAATCCGAACCGCCGTGGTGACCTCGAGCAGCAACGCCACCTTGACCTTGGAGGCCGCGGGCCTGGCGGGACTCTTCGACGCCCAAGTGGACGGCAACGTGGCCACCGAGATGAACCTGAAGGGCAAGCCGGCTCCGGACACCTACCTGGAGGCCGCCCGGCGTCTGGACGCCTCGCCTGAGAGAAGCGTGGTCATCGAGGATGCGCTCTCCGGTGTCCAGGCGGGGAAGCGGGGCGGGTTCGGCTTGGTGATCGGTGTGGCCCGGGCCGCGAGCCCCGACGAGTTGCAGCGCAACGGCGCCGATCTGGTCGTCTCCGGCCTGGGCGAGTTGCTACCCTGAGGTGGGCCTTCCCGCAGGGTCCCTTCTCGCGGAGTCCCTTTTTGCGGAGTCCCTTCCAGCGGGGTTCCTTTCCGCGGCGACGTGCCGGGCCAACGCGACGTACTGCTCCGCAATGCGGTCCCAGCTGTAGCGCTCCGCGGTCTGCCGAGCCGCCAGGCGCATCGCCTCGATACCTTCCCCCTTCTCGAGCAGGGCCGTCACCTTCTTGGCGATGTCCCGTGCGTCCCGCTCGATCAGGTAACCGGTCACACCGTCCTCGATGATTTCCTCGGCGCATCCAACCGGTGTCGATAGAAGCGGCAGACCGCAGGCCATCCCCTCCACCGCAACGAGCAGCCAGGACTCATAGCGACTCGCCATGATCATCGCATCACTGGCGGCCAGGATGTCGGGGACATCCGTCCTCTTGCCCAGGAAATCCACACGCTCCGCAATGCCAAGCGTGCGCGTCGCCCGCTGCGCTGAGGCGATCAACTGTTCTGTTCCCCCAACCACTGTCAGTCGGACGGTTTCGGGCAGGTCGGCCATCGCTTCCAGGATGAAGGACAAACCCTTGCGATCGAATTCGTGACCCACGAACACCAGGTTGAGCGCGCCGGGCGTCTCCGGCTTGCGGTGTTCGAGAGAGAAACGTGCGAGGTCGACCCCGTTGGGAATCCTGACATACTTCGATCGGGGCACACGCGGGTACTGCTGCTCGAAGACCCTCTTGCTCATCTCCGACAAGACGACCACACGCCGGTAACCTCCCAGGACATGACGCAGCTCCTCACGCAGAAGAAGGAACAGATGCACCGGATTGCGAAGAATCATCGATGGCCGCATTTTCACCACCGCTTTGTGACAGCCATGATCCACATAGATGTCTCCTCCGATGGCATCGTTGTGGACGATGAAGACCCGCGACGGCCGCCGCCGAGCCCGGATCGCGATCGTACCGGCGAAGGAGTGAACGATCATCAGAAGGAGATTGTAGACTTTCGCCCAGATGGTCGTTTCCGGACGAACGGGAGACAGTCTCAAGAAGCCGGTGATGCTCTCCAGCGTCTGCACGGAGCTGCGCACATGCTGCCTGCGCATCGCCTCGTGGACGAAGTAAGCCACGCCCGCTATGCCGCCATAGGGATGCACGTCGCGGATGACATGGACAATCTCAAGCTCGGGCGGACGGCCGCTCTGCGAGGAGCTCATCGTAGATTCTTTCCAGCTTGGCGCTTTGCTTCCGTAGACTGAAATGCTTTTCGATGTGCGCTCGGGCGCTGTCGCCCATCTGACGGGCCATGCTCGGGTCACGGAGCAACCGGCCGAGCCGATCCGCCAGCGCTTCCACGTCCTTCTCCGGGACGACATAACCTGTCTTCCCATCCATGACCGCCTCGGCAATCCCACCGGAATCGGTCACGACGAGAGGGATGCCCAGGGCGCCGGCTTCCTTCGTCACCATCGGCAGCCCTTCGGTGTCGCCATTGCCGGCCGTGATACTGGGGAGCGCGAGCATGTCGGCGCCCGAGATCCACCGCTGTGTCTCCTCGAACGGCCTGGCGCCCATGAATGAGACCTTGCCTCCCAGCCCCAGCGCCGAAACTTCGCTCTCGAGGGAGGTCCGCAAGGGCCCCTCGCCGATGATCGTCAGATGCGCGTCGGGATGGGCCCCTGCGATCCTTGCCATGGCACGGATCAGAAAGACGGTTCCCTTCTTCTCCGTCAGTCTCGCGACATGGATGATCTTCCCCAAACCGGGACATCTCTCGGGGGCCGGTGTCCTGGCGCTCGTATCGGTGCCAATGTGGTGCACGCCGAGCTTCTTCTTCGGAAAGCCTTTCACGATCGCTGCTCGGCGGATGTGTTCTGAAACACAGAGGAACCGCTCGCACTGGGCCCAGAGATGATGACGCCAGAGAACGGCGTTGACGAGCGCCGGCCGGCACGACATGAGCAGCGAGCGGTCCCGGCGCGTCACGTCGAAGCCATGGAGGGTTGTGAGCATGGGGACACGCAGCTTGCGGGCCAGAGGCAGCGCGTAGACCGCGTCGACCGCGAAGTGCGCATGCAGAATCGCCGGCGCCAAAGAAGAGAGCGGTCGAGACCGCCCCGCCTCGCGCGGGACGATCTGGGAGAGGGCCCGCATCCACCGGGAAGCCCCTTCGTGGGAGGAGATCGAGCGGTATCCGGCCGGAACAGGACCCCAATGGGACTGGCCGACGAAGACCGGTTCATAGCGCTCGAACGCCATGGCCTGCTGAGTGATGAAGGACTCAGAGACCTTGAAGAGCTGCATCCGGAAGATGATGGCCGTAGAAGATATCATACGCCCCGGCTCGGGAAACCTGTCTCAGACACGTCGGATCATTCGCGCGCGGCAGTATAGCACCCCCCCCGGACACCGCTCCAGACATGGCTGTCCTGCAGGTCTCCGGCCGCTAAATCACCATACCACGTCGCGCAGCGCGATATATCGGCGATCTATCGAGTTACGAAGGCCTCATTTGTGGACAGATGTACTCAGCGGCCCCACAATGGTGTAGTATTATTGCAAGTATGGAGGTCCAGATAGGGTCCTTGCCCGACCCAACGGCCTCCGCCTGAAGGGGTCTCGCCGCTGCCATGCCCCCCCTGGCACCCGAGGATCCGCAGAGCCCTTACCCGACGAACGGAGGAAAGGAGTCAGAGATGCGTTCCTTTGGCCCACTGGCATTGATCGCATTCGCACTGGTCACGCTGCTCTGCAGTCCGGCCCAGGCAGACAACACCATTCAGGTCGCTCTCGATTTCGCCGCGCCCACGCTGCACGAGGCGCAAGGTACGACGCAGCTCCAGTCGCCCGAATGCACGGCGCTTGGCCAGCCCGGCCACCCGCTGTTGCCCGCGCGCGAGGCCGTGATTCTCCTGCCGCCCGGTGAGGAGATCACATCCGTGAAGATTACCACTGAGGGTGGTGAGGTTCTCTCGAACATCGCGCCGCTGGGCCATGCTCAAGAGCCCCGGCCCATCAGCCTGGGGCCCGGCGCCCCAACCGAGGCAAGTGCGGACATCTACGGCAGCGCGGAGAGCTATCCGGCCGAGGCGGCCGAGCTCGTCACCGTGCAGCGCGCCTGGGGGCACTCGCTGGCCTTCTTCCGTGTCACGCCCTTTGCCTACCGCCCCGCCGACGGCAAGCTGGCCTGGTTCGCCCGCGTCAACCTGGAGGTGGAGACCGCGGCGGCCGCGTCGGGCGAGGTCGCCGGAGCACTGCTGCGGCGCGACCCGTACGCGCTCGAACGCATCGATGAGCTCGTGCTCAACCCCGGCGATCTGTCGCGTTACGGCGCGATCGACGCGGTGCAGATCGGCCAGCAGCGCGTCGAGCCCGGCTACTATCCCTACGTCATCGTGACGACCGACGCCTTCGCCGATGCCTTCGAGCCGCTGGCGGCGATGCAGTCCTCACGCGGTCTGCGCGCCCGCATCATGACGACGAGCGAGATCAACGCGCTCTACTCGGGCGACGATCTGCAGATGCGCATCCGCAACTTCATCATCGATGCCTACGAGAACTGGGGCACGCTCTACGTGCTCTTGGGCGGCGATTACGATGTCGTCCCGATCCGTCCGCTCTACGTCAACGCCGGTGGGACGGTCGACAACTTCCCCGGCGACTGCTACTACGAAGGGCTCGACGGCACCTGGAACGACGACAACGACAACCGCTGGGGTGAGCACGGCGAGTACGATCTGATCGGCGAGGTCGCTGTGGGACGCGCCTCGATCAGCAACACGACCGAGCTGGGTCGCTGGATGCACAAGAATGCGCTCTACACCGAGGCGCCGGTGGTCAGTGAGGTCAAGAAGGCTCTCTTCATCGGCGAATCCCTGGACAGCTCGACCTGGGGCGGGGACTCGATGGACGAGGTGAAAGACTACGCCTCGACCCACGGCTACACGACCAGCGGATATCCCGGTGATTACACCAAGCAGACGCTGTATGAACGCTCGGGCTACTGGAGCAAGTACGACGTGATCGACCTCTTCAACGCCGGTCACGCCACCTCCCACCATCTGGGCCACTCCAACACGACCTACAACATGAAGATGGAGAATCCGGACGTGGCCCTGATGACCGCCGACGGCGTCACCCACACCTACTGCTTCATCTCTTCCCAAGGCTGCATCTCGAACAACTTCGACAACCCATCGACCGACTCGATCTCCGAGGCCTTCCTCTACCACGAGTACGGCGCTGCGGCCTATCTGGGCAACACGCGCTACGGCTGGTATTCGCCGGGATCGACCGGCGGCCCCTCGCAGCACTTCGATCGCCAGCTCGTCGATGCACTCTACAATGAGGGCATTCACACCGTCGGCTGGATGAATGTCGACTCGAAGACCGACTGCATCTGGATGCTCTCGGACTGGATGCTCTGGTGCCATTACGAGCTGTGCCTCCTGGGCGATCCGGCCATGCCGCAGTGGGTCGATGTCTACGATCCCTTGACGCTGGAGCACTCGGGCACCTACTTGATGGGCACCGGTGTCTACGAGGTGACGGTGCGCGCCGGTGGCGCGCCCGTGGCCGATGCCAACGTGACAGTCTATGGAGACGATCCCGCGATCTGGGCCACCGCCACGACCAACGCCAGCGGTGTGGCCGTCCTCGATCCCGGCGATCCGCAGCCGTCGACGCTCACTCTCAAGGTGGTCAAGGCCAATCACCTGCCGATCACCGATCAGGTCGATGTGATTCCGCCCTCGGGGCCGTTCCTGGTCTACCACGATGTCGCCATCCATGACGAAGGCAACCAGAACGGGCTGCTCGACTACGGCGAGACGGCCGGCCTGGCGGTCTTCCTCGAGAACGTCGGCGTCGAGGCGGCGACCGATGTGACCGGCACGCTGGCTACGTCGGACACCTACGCCACGATCACTCTCGCGTCGGCGGGCTACCCGGACATCCCGGCCGGGAGCATTGCCGCGGGCCTGGAAGACTTCGTGCTCGAGGTCGATGCGAACGTGCCCGACCAACACGTGATCGGCTTCGACATTCAGGCAACCGGCGCCCAGGGCGACTGGGACGGCGGATTCCAGATCACGGCACAGGCTCCGGTGCTCTACGCCGGCTCCCAGGTGATCAGCGACTGGGGCGGCGCGGGCGACGGCGACGGTGTGGTCGAGCCCGGCGAGCTCATCGGCCTGCAGATCTGGCTGAACAACGCGGGGCACGCGGACGCAGCGGCGCTGACCTCCCAGCTCACCACTGCCAGTCCGGAGATCACGATCTACGATGACGCCGGCTCGTGCGATCCGATCGCGGTCGGGGACGCTGTGCTGTGCGGCTCGTTCCAGTTCGAGGTAAGCCCGAGCTGTCCCGATCCGGCCTCGATCCCCTTCACGCTGCATCTGATGAGCGAGGGAGGCTTCGCCACGGCGGTCGACTTCGATCTCACCGTCGGCGCCTGGTTCGACGATGCCGAGACCGATCGCGGCTGGACCCTGGGCCTGCCGAGCGATGATGCCACCACCGGCATGTGGGAACGCGCCGAACCGGTCGGTACCGTCTACGAACAGCACCAGCTCCAGCCTGAGTACGATCACACCCCCGACCCGGGCGAGGCCTGCTTCGTGACACAGAACGGTCCCGTTGGCGGATCGGCCGGTGACGCGGACGTCGATGGCGGGCGCACGACCCTGCTCACGCCCGTCTTCGACCTGAGCAATGCCACCTCGGCGACGATCAGTTACTGGCGCTGGTATACCAACTCGTGGGGCGGTTCACCGGACAACGACTGGTGGGACGTCGATGTAACCGCTGACGGCGAAAATTGGGTCTCGCTCGAGCACACGCAGACCACGGCCAACGAGTGGAACTACTTCGAGTTCACCCTCGAGGAGTTCATCCCGCTGACCGGCGACGTGCAGATCCGCTTCATTGCCGCCGATGAGGGGGACGGCTCGCTGGTCGAGGCCGCCGTGGACGACTTCTCGCTCAGTGCCGTTCGCGAATTCTTCCAGGAGACGCCGGGCGAGGAGCAGGCGTTGCGAAGCGGCTTCGTCTCCTTCGGCCGCAACCCGAACAGCGGCAGCAGCCAGATCGTCTTCCAGACGGGCCAGGCAACGCAGGTGAAACTGGAGCTCTACGACATCTCCGGTCGCCGGCTGCGCTCGCTCGTCAACGAGCCGGTCACCGCGGGCTCGCATCCGGTCGCCTTCGACGGCCGGGACGATGCCGGCCATCCGATCGCCTCGGGTGTCTACTATCTCCGCTTGGAGACGCCGGAGATTCTGCAGGTGCGGCAGATGACCGTCTTGCGGTAGTCCCACACGGAGTCCCGCACGGTGGCCCACACGGGCCTCGTGCGGGGCCAAGGGACGCCGGCGTGCCGCAACAATCGCCCGCACGGCCGCTGACGATCGAGGTCAAACCGGATCAGCGAACCACGACGAACCGGGTCGTACGGATCCCCTCGGTCGTGGCGAGCCGGATGAAGTAGGCACCGCTCGCGAGGGATGCGCCGTCCCGAGCTCGTCCATCCCAGGCCAGGTGATGCTCTCCCGCTGTCAACCGGCCGCTGTGGATCTCGCGGACGACGCGCCCGGCCGAGTCCATCAGGTCGACGCGTAGCGCGCCGGCCGCCGCTTGGGAAGACAGAACCAGTCGCACCGTGGGCCGCGTCGCGCCCGTGCCCGTAGCCGGCATCGGATTCGGCGTTGCCGTCAGGAAGAGACGGCCGGTGGCGAGTACCGCGGGGTCATCGGCATGCGCCGGATCGGTCGGCGGCAAGTAGGCGGCCTGATGTACTTCCGGAGGACCACTCGCCGACTGCAACCAGGCCGCGACACTGAGTTCGTTCGGGTTCCACTGGGTCGGCACCGTGGCGGTCGCCGTCACCTGAACCTCATCGCCGACCTGGTTCAGCGTGACATCCTCATGCGTACCCCACCGCGTCACGTGATCGTAGGTCTCGCCCGCGATCACGCCATCTTCGCTGATCACGAAGAAAGCACGCGGCGACTCGATCGAGACCGGATCAACCAGCTCGAAGGTCGCATCGATGTGCATCTGATCCCCCTCGAGGTAGTAGCCCCCGGAGATCGCAACCGGCGCAAGCCCCTCGGTTTCGGCAAGGCGAGCCTCGATGATGTCGCGATAGGCATCGGCGGCGGCCTGACAGGAGCTGGCGCCGAGTTCGTCGTAGAGGCCGTCGAAGAAGACGTGTGGGATGTACTGCACGCCGTAGAGGTTCACACGCTCCCAGCTGAAATCAGACTCGAGCGCATCGGATACGTGGTGGTCACAAAGAATGAGCTGATCGGGGAACTCACCCAGGACGATCTCCAGCCCGCACCGGGCTGCTGGACACGAGCCTCACCAGGTAGCGCTGATCTCGTCGATCAGGATCACCCGTGGCACCGAGGCGCCCGCGGGTGACGGAACCAGAAGACCGAGGGACACGAACAGCAGGGCCGCGCCAAGAGCGGCCGTGGAGAAGCGACGCATCATCGAGCACCTCCTCGTTTGTCAGGAAGGAATAACCATGTCCAGCCATCACGATTCTAGCAGGAGTGGCTGTTCGCGCCGAGACTTACGTCGCCTCTGCCGCGCAACTATGGTGCACCTGGAGGTGTTGAGTTCTTCGTGCGGTTCACGTTCACCAACTGCTCGCGCCTCCCGCGCGAAGAAACCTGCCCGAGGGGACGAAGAGCCTGCCCCTTAGAAGCCCGACAGCTCCCGGAAGGCATCCTCGGCGCGGCCGATCTCCTCGTCGCCAATTTCCAGATGGACGACCAATCGTACTCGTGAGGCGCTGAGTGAAAGAGCATGGACCCCGCGCTCCGCCAGTTGGCGGCATAGCTCGCCGGCTGAACGGGGCGGCGCGACCTCCACCATGACCATGTTGGTCGGGGGCGGATCATTGGCGACGGTGAATCCGGCAAGGCCGTTGATCGTCTTCGCGAGACGACGTGCCCGGACATGGTCCTCGGCCAGGCGATCCACATGGTGATCGAGCGCGTAGAGCGCCCCGGCCGCCAGAATCCCGGCCTGGCGCATCCCGCCGCCCAACATCTTGCGCATGCGCCGCGCGCGATGGATGACCGCCGCCGAGCCGGCCAACGCCGAGCCCACCGGTGCGCCCAGCCCTTTCGAGAAGCAGCAGGAGATCGTGTCGCACTGCCGGCCGTAGTCGGCCGCGGAAACGCCCGCGGCCACCGCGGCATTGAAGATGCGCGCGCCGTCGATGTGCAGCGCCAGGCCGATCTCCCGCGTCTCCCGGCGCAACTCCTTCAGCGTCTCCAAGGGGAAGATCGTGCCGCCGGCCATGTTGTGTGTATTCTCGATCGTCACCAGTGTGGGAGGGGCATGGTGATTGTCGGGCGGCCGAATCGCCCTGGTCACTTGCCCGGCGGTGATCACCCCGCCGGCGCCCTCGATCTGCCGCAGCAGCACGCCGCTCAACACCGCTGCGGCGCCCGCCTCGTGATTGAAGATGTGGCCGCCGCGCTCGATGATGACCTCATCTCCGGGCTGGGTCTGACTGCGCAAGGCCAGTTGGTTGGCCATCGTGCCGCTGGGCACGAAGAGCGCCGCTTCCTGACCCAGAAGCTCGGCCACCCGAGCTTCGAGCCGATTGATGGTCGGATCCTCGCCGAAGACGTCGTCACCCACCTCGGCGGTGGCCATTGCCCGGCGCATCGCCTCGGTTGGCTTGGTCACCGTGTCGCTGCGCAGATCCACACTACGTGCCGGCATTGCAATCTCCCCCACACCTCGAGTCTTCCTCCCTCACTCGGAGGCTCTCGGCCGGACGCCCAAAGATTGTCGCGCCCTCGGGCCCGATGTCATGGGATCGTAGATCGCTCATCGGGACAGATCAACACTCGCGTCTCGCCGGTAGCGGCCGGATGCTGTCTGCTCATGCGTATGCTCAAGCGAGTAGAGCCCCGCGGGGTACTCCGCGCGTGGGCTGCGGCAAACGACCCCGCACCCTCTCAAGGCCTACTGCTCCCTCATGTGGGGATACAGGTAATCACGCGGCGGCAGGAACGTCTCCTTCACCGTCCGCGGATTCGTCCAGCGCAATAGATTGAGCATCGAGCCGGCCTTGTCGTTCGTGCCGCTGGCCCGGCTGCCGCCGAACGGCTGCAGGCCGACCACCGCGCCGGTGGGCTTGTCGTTGACATAGAAGTTGCCCGCCGCATAGCGGAGGGCCCGGTGAGCCTTGTGAATGGCGTGGCGGTCGGTGGCGAAGACCGCGCCGGTCAGGGCGTAGGGCGAGGTTTCGTCACAGAGCGTCAGGATCCCTTCGTACTGCGCGTCCGGGTAGACGAAGATCGTGAAGACCGGCCCGAAGATCTCTTCTTCCATCAGTCTGAAGTGCGGATCGGTTGTCACGACCACGGTGGGGCGGATGAAGTAGCCCTCCGACTTGTCGTAGGTGCCCCCGGCGATGATCTCGGCGTCGGCCGACTCACGGGCGTACTCGATGTAGCCGGCGATCTTGTCGAAGGCCTTCTCGTCGATCACCGCCGCCGTGAAGTTGCGGAAGTCGCGGGGGTCGCCCTGGTCGATGCCCTCGACGGTCTCGATGAGCTGTTCACGAATGGTCTTCCACAGACTCTCGGGCACATAGGACCGGCTGGCCGCCGAACACTTCTGGCCCTGATACTCGAAGGCCCCACGCACCATGGCGCACACGGTGGCGTCGACGTCGGCCGACGGATGCACGACGATGAAGTCCTTGCCGCCGGTCTCTCCCACGAGACGCGGATAGGAACGGTACTGTTCGATGTTCTCACCCACCTCGCGCCACAGGTGGCAGAAGGTGGGCGTGGATCCGGTGAAGTGGATGCCGGCCAGGTCGCGGTGCTTGAGGGCCAGCTCGCCCACGACCGAACCGCGCGAGGGGATGAAGTTGATCACCCCGTCGGGCAGGCCGGCTTCCAGGAACAGCTTCATGAGGTAGTAGCCCGAATAGACGGCCGTGGATGCGGGCTTCCAGACGGCGGTGTTGCCCATCATGGCCGGGGCCGAGGGCAGGTTGGCCGCGATCGAGGTGAAGTTGAACGGCGAGATCGCCAGAATGAATCCCTCGAGCGGCCGCCACTCGAGCCGGTCCCACTGACCCAGCGTGGACTCGGGCTGTTCGGCGTAGACGCGGTGTGCAAAGTGTGAGTTGTAGCGGAAGAAGTCGATCGTCTCGCAGGCCGAGTCGATCTCGGCCTGGAAGACCGTCTTGCTCTGGCCCAGCATGGTCGCGCCGTTGACCACGTCCCGGTACGGTCCGGCCAGCAGCTCGGCCGCACGCAAGAAGACCGACACGCGCTCGGCCCAGGGCAGCTTCGGCCATTCGTGCCAGGCCGCCGCGGCCGCCTGAATCGCCTGCTCGATTTCAGCGGGTCCGGCCAGGTGATAGGTGGCCAGCACATGGCCGTGATCGTGCGGCATGACCACGCTGGCCGTGTTGCCCGTGTAGATCTCCTTGCCGCCGATGATGACCGGTATCTCGATCTGCTCGGAGGCCATCTTCTCAAGCTGCTTCTTGATCGTCTCTCGCCGCGGGCTGCCGGGCGCGTAGTCGTGTACCGGTTCGTTCTCGGGTGTCGTCAACGCGAATTGAGCTTCGTCCACCGTTCACCTCCATGTCGTTAGGGCCGCGAGGGACCCAGCATTCTCGCTGGATCGAGGATCGTATCGAGCCGGGCCTCGGGCAGGACCCTCTCCTCCAGCGCGATCTCACGAACCGTCCGTCCCTCACGGTAGGCGCGATGTGCGATCTGCGCCGCCCGGTCATAACCAATCTCGAGCGCCAGTGGGGTCACCAGCGCCAGGCTCCAGTGTACAAGATCCTCACACCGCTGGCGGTTGGCCTCGATGCCCGCCACGCACTTGAGCGCCAGCAAGCGCATCGCGCGGGTCAGGATCTTGGTCGACTCGACCGCGTGGAAGCCGATCATCGGCATCATCATGTTGAGCTCGAGCGGACCGTGCTGCCCGCCGACGGTGACCGCCAGATGGCTTCCCATCACGTGCGCGGCCGACTGGATCACCATCTCGGGGATCACCGGGTTGATCTTGCCCGGCATGATCGAAGAACCGGGTTGCAGCGCCGGCAGCGTGATCTCGCCCAGCCCGCTTCGCGGTCCGCTGGCCATGAGGCGCAGGTCGTTGGCGATGCGCATGAGCGAGACCGCCAGCGTGTTGAGCGTGCCCATGTAGGCCACCAAGGCATCCCGGGCCGCCAGAGCCTCGAAGCGGTTGGGCGCCGGCCGCAGGGGCACGTGGGCCTGGCCGGATAGGTGGCCGATGACCCGGGCGGCGAAGTCGGGGTGGCTGTTGAGCCCGGTCCCGACCGCCGTACCGCCGAGCGCCAGTTCCTCCACATGAGGAAGGGCCCGGTCCAGGCGTTCCCGGCCGTGACGCATCTGCGAGGCGAATCTGCCGAACTCCTGGCCCAGCGTCATGGGCACCGCATCCTGAAGATGGGTGCGCGCGAGCTTGACGACATCGGCAAAGGCCGCCGCGCGCTCCTCGAGTGCCCGCTGCAACTCACCGCACGCCTCGCCGAGCGGATCGGCCAGGACGCGTACCGCCATGTGAAGCGCCGAAGGGAAGACGTCGTTGGAGGACTGCCCACGGTTGACGTGGTCATTGGGGTGGACGGGAGAGCGGGCGCCGAGCGGCGCTCCCAGAATCTCGTTGGCCCGGTTGGCCACGACCTCGTTCACGTTCATGTTCGACGAGGTGCCGGAGCCGGTTTGAAAGACGTCCAGGGGGAAGTGATCGTCGAGCGCGCCCGAGGTCACCTCGCCGGCCGCCTTGGCCATGGCGCGGCTCACGGCATCATCGATCAGACCCAGGTCGGCATTGACCTCGGCCGCCGCCTTCTTGATCCGGGCCAGGGCGTGGATGATCTCGGTCGGCACCCGCCAGCAAGAGACCCCGAAGTTCTCCCGCGCCCGCTGCGTCTGCGCCCCCCAGTAGGCGCGGGCGGGGACCTGGACCTCGCCCATCGAATCCTGTTCTATGCGGTACTCTGCATTCCGCTGTGAGTCGGTGGACAGCATCACGCTTTCCTCTCCTCTTCATAGGTATCCATCCGGCACGCAGACAGATACCGAGCGAGACCGCCGGAGTTCCACGCGCGGGCAGCGGACCTGCATGGGCAAGCAACAGCCGGAGAGGGATTTAGCGCGACTGGTACACATTGAGCCCTTTGATGTTGACGAACTCACGCAGGCCGTACTTCGACAGCTCGCGGCCCAGCCCGCTCTCTTTCACACCGCCGAAGGGCATGCGCGGATCGGACTTGACGATGCTGTTGACGAAGGCGGCCCCGGTCTCCAGGCGCCGGGCCACCTGCTCGCCGCGGGCCAGGTCCCGTGTCCAGACGCTGCCGCCCAGCCCGAAGACCGAGTCGTTCGCCACCCGCACCGCCTCGTCCTCGTCAGCGACCACGAGAATCGGTGCGATCGGTCCGAACACCTCCTCGCGCACGATGGGCATCCGGTCATTCACGGCGCGCACGACCGTAGGCGCCAGGTAGAATCCGTCCCGGCGCAGCCGCTGCCCGCCGCTGATGATCTCGGCACCCTCGGCGACCGAACGCTCGAGTTGGTCCAGCAAGCCCTGGAGGCTCTTCTCGTCCACGATGGGCCCGATCTGCGTGGCTTCGTCCATCGGGTCGCCCACGATGCGCTCGGTCATTCGTTCGGTCATCGCTTTCGTGAAGGCATCGGCCAGCGGTTCGGCCACGATGAAGCGCTTCGCGGCGATGCAGCTCTGGCCGGTGTTGATCGTGCGCCCCACCACCGCGTTCTCGGCGGCGAAGTCGACATCGGCGTCCTCGAGCACGATGAACGGGTCCGATCCGCCGAGCTCGAGGACGACCTTCTTCAGGTTCGCTCCAGCCGCCTGGGCGATCCGTCTGCCGGCCTCGGTACTTCCGGTGAGCGAGACGCCCGGTACGAGCGGGCTCTCGATCAGGCGCCCCACCGTCTCGTGATCGGCGAAGATGGTGCGGAACAGGTTCTCGGGGAAACCGGCGTCACGGAATACCTCTTCGATGGCCCGGGCGCACTGGGGTACGTTGCTGGCGTGCTTGAGCACGCTGGCATTGCCTGCCAGCACGGTGGGGATGCCGAAACGTAGCGCCTGCCAGAAGGGAAAGTTCCACGGCATGATCGAGAGGATCACACCCAGGGGATCAAAGAGAACCCGGTGCTTGTCTCCGTCGGCGGCCACCTCCTCCTCGCGCAGCCACTCGGGGCCTTTCTCGGCATAGACATCGCAGAGGAAGGCGCACTTCTCCACCTCCGCGCGCGCTTCGGTGATCGGCTTGCCCATCTCGAGGGTGATCAGGCGAGCATACTCGTCGCGCCGCTCGCGCAGCAGGCCGGCCGCGCGCTGAAGCGGCGGCAAGCGCTTCTCGACCGGCATCTCACGCCACCGGCGAAACGCCTGATCGGCATGCTCGGTGATGGCCACGACCTCCTCGGGCACCATGGTCTGATAGGTCTCGATGGGCTGGCCGGTGGCGGGGTTCGTGGTGGTGATCGTCTGGGTCATGATCGTATCCTCTTCCTGGGGCCTGCGGCCGGCGAACATGCCCGTATTGAATCGCACCGGCCCAGCCGGGGCAAGGGCCGGAGAGGTTGGCGCCATGGCACATCGCCACGGCGAGGGAGGAATCGGGGATGGCACCACTGGATCTTGAGGAACTGCCCGAGGCGCTGCGGATCGGCACCTCCTCCTTCAGCACCGCCGATTGGGTGGGGGGATTCTATCCTCCGGGCACCAAGCCGGCCGACTTTCTCTCCTACTACGCCGGTGTGTTCGCCACCGTGGAGATCGACGCCACCTGGTACGCCATGCCCGCCAAGCGAACGGTCAGCGGTTGGGCCGAGAAGACTCCCGATGACTTCGTGTTCAGCTTGAAGGTCCCCAAGAAGATCACCCACGAAGCCTATCTCGAGGATTGCGCGGCGGACTGGACCGCGTTCCTGCGCACGGTGGAGCCGCTGGGCCCGAAGCGTGGCCCGCTGCTCTTCCAATTTCCGTATGTAGCCAAGGGCAAGGATGCCGAGGAGTACGCCACGGGAGCCGACTTCCGCCGCCGGTTGGCGGCCTTCGCCGAGCAGCTTCCGCAGGACGGTCTCCACATCGTCGAGGTTCGCAACGCGAAGTGGATCGACGATCCCTTGCTGGATCTGCTGCGCAGCCAGCGCATCGGCCTGTCGCTGCCGGCCTACTACACCATGCCCACCGCGCGTGACCACCTGTCCGCCTCTCGCGCGGTCACCGAGCTGGTGACCGGTCCGGTGGCCTACGTCCGCTTCCTGGGACACCACCGCAAGATGGATACGCTCGTCAAGGAAGCTCGCCAGAAGCGGGGCAAGGAGCGCGACTGGGACGAGGTGCTCGTCGATCGCTCGGCCGAAACTCGCGACTGGGCCCAGCTCATCGGCCGACTGATCGACGAAGGTGTGACCACCCACGCCTACTTCAACAACCACTTCGCCGGCTATGCGCCGGGCTCGATCGAGCTCTTCGTGGATCAGTGGCGTCAGTTACGCGGCGCTTCCCCGAGCGCGTAGAACGTGGACGGCGCAGCGATGACCCACCGCCGGACGGAGTCGTGTCGACGCCCGCCTGCTCTGCGGCTATCGATTTGTCCACGGCTGCCGGTTCTACGACAACCATAGTGCCGGCCACGGGGACGGCTACACGAATGGCCGGGTAGAACTCTGCTCCCAGCGGATGGCGCGAACGCCGTCCCGTTCGGCTGCTTCGCGGGTAATCCGCTCGGTGGGTAACTGCCCCCGAATGCGCAGCCGGTAGACGAGTCGTGCAGCTCCGGTATCGTAGTCCCGATCGCGCAGGATCTCGAGAATACGGGCGCCGGACGCTCGCAGGGTGCCGGTGCACCATGCTTCGAGTTCCTCGGACTGCGCCAAGTTCGTCCGCAACACCAATGAGCGATATTTGACATCCGGAATTCGGTGCTCCAGGGCATCGAAGACCAGAAGCATGAAGACCATGGTCAAGGTGGCGAACACGCCCAGCATGTAGAGGCCGTTCCCGATCACGATGCCCAGGCTCGCCACGAACCAGATGCAGGCCGCCGTCGTCAGTCCCCGAACCAGATCACCCGTCTTGAGAATGGCGCCCGCGCCAAGAAAGCCGATACCGGTCACGATGCCCGCGGCAATGCGGTTCGGATCCAGCACCATGCGGCCCTCCGAAATCGAACCCGAGAATGCCTCCGACGCCCCGCGAGCAGCGATGATCAGGATCGTCGAGCCCAGGCACACCAGAACATGGGTCCGCAGGCCCGCGGCCCGGCCGTGCCATTCACGCTCGAGTCCCACGATGCCGCCCAGGCCGATGGAGAAGAGCAGCTTCCACAGCGCATCTTCATTCATCAAGCTGGCGATGCTCAGATCCATGTCTGCCTCCGCCTACCTACCGGGCCGGCCCTGCTGGGCCCGGCCTATCGGGCCCGGTTCATTCGGCCCGGCACACCGAGCCCAGGCCCCCTACTGGGCTGTGCGGCCTCGGATGGCCGGTCGCTGGCTAGTAGCTGAGTACCCGTGTGTCGTACTCGTAGAGGGCGTCATACAACGCCTCCACCGTGGCCACTTCCGCACCCGCGATCAGATCGGCCTCGTCCATGCCCCCGACGTTCTTCATGCACATCGGACACACGTAGACCTTGCCGCCGGCCTTCATGAACGATTGCAGTTTCTCCTGAACAATCTGGCCGTCCACATACTTGTTGCCCGGCAGGTTCTTGTTTGCCAGGCGCACCCCGTCGACATTCAGGAAGATCGCGGTGTGGAGATCCTTCTCGGTCATCATCGCCTCGGGCAGAAACACGGCCATCGCAGCCCGGCTGGTCTCGTTCTGCGTCAGGTTGATTACCAGGGCTTCCTTGGCGTGCGCGGATCCGGCGAGCGTGGCCAGGACGACGGCCACCAGAACCACGGATTGGAGTAAGCGGCGTGGATTCATGGAAACGATCTCCTCTTCGGCGCCGAGTCCGGTCGGAACCGGTCGATACGGGCCAGTCGGTCGGACAGCCGGCTGGACGGCTGGCTGGACGGCCGGCTGGACGGCCGGCGAGACAGCCCGCCCGATGGGGAGCCAGCGGGGGCTCCGCCGGTGCGCCGGTGATAGGGGTCAAGCGAGAACCGTTGCGCGTCACAGAAGGTAGCGCAACCCTGTCGGGGGCTCAACACGCTTAACCCCCAGGAACGCCGGACCGAAAGAGCGACGGAGCGCGATTGGCGGCAGAGACCCTTCGCGGCGGAAGGCGTTCGAGGCGGAAGGCCTTCGAGGCGGAAAGCCTTCGCAGCAGAAGGCTTTCGAGGATCGGGGCATCCCGGGTTGTGCTCCCAGCACCCCCTCCGGGATGATGGCCACGGTCAACGAGAGCACGGGGCGGCATTGGAGAACGGGATCATGCTGGAAGGAGCATATGCCATGAAAACGATCGCCTCTTTGATCTTGATGCTCGCTTTGTTGACCATCGCCGGCTGCGATGACGACGACACCACCGTCGTCGAGCCCGGAGATCTCGCACCGCCTCTGGGCCTCCATAGCATCACGGGCGACGAAGCCGTTACCCTCTTCTGGTGGTGCAGCAACTACGATGACGACCTGGTCGGCTTCAAGGTGTACTCGGCCGAAGGCGAACTCGCGGGCGGTTCCCTGCAAGAGATTCCCGCCGGCTTCACCCTCAGCGATTCGCTGGAAGTGTCCACGCCCTGCAACTCACAGGTGCAGATGGACGTCGAGGGACTCACGAACGGCACTACCTATACCTTCTTGGTCGTGGCCGCGAAGGGGAACTGGAGCGACATCAGCCATACGAGCAATCTGATCGAGGACACACCTCGCAGCGAGAGTGCCGTGCACACCACGCTGAACGCTCATCAGATCGATCCCACCACCGCCGGCTACGAGGTCAGCACGTTCGAGCGGGTGGATTGCTCCACCCTGGATCAGGATTACAACACCGACTCCGGCCTCGGA
The DNA here is from genome assembly GCA_964573295.1 of uncultured bacterium. Lineage (GTDB taxonomy): Bacteria > Eisenbacteria > RBG-16-71-46 > CAIMUX01 > WJJG01 > CAYQJL01. The sequence continues at coordinate 35,949 of CAZNJE010000006.1, forward strand.
GATATCATGTGCGAGCGCTTCGACCCGGGCGCCGGGATGCGGGCCTGGATCGACGGCATCAACGGCGCCGCTGTGCAGGACTTGGGCTACATGCAGGATTGGGACGACGCCGACGCCGCCCCCACCGGCGGATACGCAAGTGCGGGCCATTCGGTCGAGGCCATCCTGGGGCATGTGTATGCCATATGGACCGCGGACGACCACTACGCCAAGATTCAGGTCACCGAGATCGATGAGGAAGGGCCCGACGCCTGGATCCGCGTGAAGTGCGCCTATCAACCTCAGTTCGGCAGCCGGGAGCTGGGCTGGGAGTAGCTCGGCATCTCCGCCGGGAGCTGGGCCGCGAGTAGCTCGGCATCTCAGCCGGGAGCTGGGCCGCGAGTAGCTCAGCATCCTCCGCCGGTGGCGGCGCAAAGAACAACGCAGGGATAGGAAGCGACCCTAGGCCGCCGATGCGATGTGGAACGCGAAGCCGGCCTCGTCGGCATCCACGCCCAGCAGGAGCGGTTTCTCGCCCTCGCCCGCGACGGCCGCCACCCGGCGCAGGGCCTGCGCCGGGTCGGTGGCCCGGATCGCGAGCATCAGGGACACCCCGCAGCCGTAGGCGTCGCCGAGCAGGGCGTCGATTTCGGGGTGGACCTCATAGTCGGCCACGAGCAGGTCCGGCTGCCAGCGCGCAAGCCCCTCGCGGACCGCCTCGGCCCCGCACCCCAGGGTTACGATCTGATGGACGCAGGTCTTGCCGTCTTCGATGTCGATCGCGGGCACACCGCTGATGTAGTGGGTCTGGATGCCGCTGGCGGCGCGCACCAGTGTCAGGACGCCGAGCAAGAGATCGCGTCCGCCGCCGGGCTGGGCAAAGACGGCAACGAGCCGCGAGGAGGCGAGCCGGTCGCGGATCTTCGAGACGTCTCCCATCTGGGCTTCGATGTGCGCTCGCGGTATGGGATGCACCAGCCGGTAGCCTTCCTGGCCCCAGGAAAGATACAACCGGCGGCCTTCGTACTCGATCCAGTCGTTGTGGGGCGGACCGCTGAGCTTGGTGTCCAGAAGCAGCGCCGGGTCGGGCTTCTTCTGGTCCTTCATGACGACCCAACTCCGATCCCGGTCCCAGCCGTAGAGCCCATGCCCGGCGCGATGCACGAGCTGACGCCCCGGCTGCTCGAACAACCAATCGAGCGGCTTGCCGGCCTCCTTGCGCTCCTCGGACTTGCCCGAGCTGGAGATGGCCGCGAAGGTGCGGCTGAGCTCGTCGGCCTGTTCGATGGCGGCGGCAACCTGCTGCTCCCCCTCGCCCGTCTCATCCATGCGGCGGGCGGCTTCGAGGAGGAGGTTCTCGGTGTGCATCTCGATCTCTTCGGACTTCGCCACGGGTTCGGGCACGAAGCGGAAGGTGCCGGTCGTCCAACTCAGCATCCGCATGGCCGCCTCGGAACCGCCCTTCAGATCGGGGCCTACCGCCGAGACGATCTGGCCGTCGAGCACGTAGAGCATACCGCTCTCGTTGCCGTGCTCGAGATGAAGGGCGCCGGTCTTGTTGCCGAGCAGGAGGAACTGACCGATCTCGAACGGTGTGGCCACCTCGAGTCGCCCCTGGAACATGTGCTTGTCGTGGGAAGTCGGCACGATCGCTGCAATCCTCTTGCCTGATACCCTCGCACCCAGATCAGCATCGGACCGGACCTGCCCCGGTCGCCTCCGCCGTCGGCTTCGGGACGTTGGGTGTCCTGGGTCTACGCTGCCATCGGGCCACCGCGCTCCTTGCGGAAGGCCTCCCTGCGGGCCGCATTGCGACGGGCTTCTTCGATCGAGATGACACCGTCGCGCACCAGGACCATCAGATGGTCATCGCCCAGCTGCATGCCCTCGCGCTTGCCGGTCTGCATGGCCGAAGGAATCTGGAAGGTCTTCTTCTCACGAATCAGCGCCCGGATCGCCGGCGTTCCTACCAGAACCTCGAAGGCGGCGATACGGCCTTTCTTGTCGGCGCGCCGCAGAAGCCGCTGGGCTACCACCCCCTGGAGCGACTCGGCCAGCATGGTGCGGATCTGCTCCTGCTTGTCGCCCTCGAAGACATCGATCAAACGGTCCACCGTCTGCGCCGCCGAAGCGGTGTGGAGGGTGCCGAATACCAACTGCCCGGTCTCGGCCGCCGTGATGGCCAGTGCGATCGTCTCCAGATCGCGCATCTCACCCACGAGCACGACATTGGGATCTTCGCGCAACGCCGCGCGCAGCGCGCTGTCGAAGGACTTGGTATGACGGCCCACCTCGCGCTGATTGATGAGCGAGTTCAGGTTGTCGTGAACGTACTCGATCGGATCTTCGATCGTGATGATGTGGCAGCGCCGCGTGCGGTTGATGTGGTCGATCAAGGCGGCCTGCGTGGTCGACTTGCCTGAGCCGGGAGGACCGGTGACCACGACAAGGCCCTTCGTGAGGGCGGAGAACGACGCCACGCGCTCGGGGAGATTGAGTTGCTCGACGGTGAAGATCTTGTTCGGAAGGATGCGGAAGGCGCCGGCGATACCCTTGCGCTGCTGGAAGACGTTGCAGCGCACGCGCAGCGCGCCGGGGACTTCGTATCCAAAATCCACTTCACCAGCGGCTTCGTACTTCTCCCAGTCCCGGGAGGCCATCATCTCGCGCAGGAGCTCGGTGAGCAGCTCGTCGCTCAGCGCCTCGTACTCCACCGGGTGGATCTCGCCGTCCATTCGCAGAATGGGCTGCGAGCCAGCCGTCAGGTGAAGGTCGGAGGCACCTTGGTCCTGCACGAGCTTGAAGATCGCATCGATCCTGGCCACACACTCCTCCTAACCTACGGTCTTCTCTAGAATGAATCGACTTGTGCGGCGGCCAACTTGAGAAGGGCCTCGGCGAATCGTGGGCCCGGGCGCAGCGCTCGAGGCGCTGGCGGATGATGGCGCCGGGCGAGCTTATGCCGTATGCTGCCTTACGCCAATCGGTTGCACCCCCCGAATCCGGAGGCTCCATGGTCGGGCGCCCTATCTCTAAGAATCGAGTTTCGAATCAGTTGGCGGCCATCTCCTGGCTGCTGTCTTTGCTTGCCTGCGGCGCGGCCGGCGCGGCCCGCGGGGCGCAGGACCCTCCGCGCCTCACTCCCGAGACCGTGATGGCGGTCGACTGGGTCGGGCAGGCGGTGGTTCATCCCGCGGGGGATCGTATCGTCTACCCGGTCTCGACCTATCTGCCCGCCGAGATGCGCCGCAAGACCCAGCTCTGGCTGCTCGATCTGGCCACCGGCCAGAGCCGCTCCCTGACGACGGGTGAGTCGGCCACCTCGCCCGAATGGGCGCCCGGCAGCGACCGGCTCTACTTCCTGCGGAAGGGCCAGGTGTGGCAGATGCGCATGGGCGGCGGAGAACCAGAGCAGGTCACCGACATCCCGGGCGGCATCCGTGGATTTCGATGTAATCCCGATTCCGAGGCGCCTCCCGAAGCGCGCTTTCTGGTCCACCGGCCCGTGGATCCGAACTGCCCGCCCGCGGACTGGACCTGCACCGCCGCGGCCCGTTCGCGCTGGCAGGAGCGCCCGGGACTGGTCAGCGAACTCTTCCCCTTGCGTCACTGGTCGTCGTGGCGGGACAGCCTGCGCAACCATGTCTTCCTGGGCAATCCGGCCACCAACAGCTGGTTCGATCTCACGCCGGGACAGATCGACTGTCCCTCGCTGGCGCTTGCCGGCGGTGCCGACTACAACTTCAACCCTTCCGGTGGCCACGTGGCGCTCATCATGAACCTCGGCCGGCCCGAGGCACTCAGCACCGATAACGACATCTACCTTCTCCCCCTGGCGACCCGGCTCGAAGGCGCTCGGGGAGAATCCGGCGCGGTCGGCGCGATCGGCGCCGGCGTGCGGCAGACTGCCGGCGTCACGCCCAACTGGGACCGCTATCGCGTAAGCCGCGGATTGAGCGGTGGCGGGGGCAACGACGACCACCCGGCCTTCTCGCCCGACGGCCGTTACCTGGCCTACTGCTCGATGCGCCGTGCCGGTTACGAGTCCGACCTGCGCCAGATCGTGCTGCATGACCTGGCCTCGGGAGCAGAACGCTGCCTCACCTGCGATCTGGACCGTTCGGCCGGCTGCCTCACTTGGAGTCTGGATGGACGTTTCCTCTATTTCGTGGCCTACGACCGCGAAGCTTCCGCACTCTACCGCATCACGATCGCAACCGGGGTCGCACAACGAGTGCTGCGCGCCGGTTCGATCGGCGCACTGGCAGCGCTGCCGGATGGGCGCCTGCTTCTCAACCTGGGATCTTCGCGCATGCCGGGCGAGATCTTCTCGGCCGAACCGAACGCCCTGCTCGAATCACCCGGCACCTATGCCGCGGATCTCGCCCCGGCCTACGACGGCCGGTTCGGCCGCCCCGAGCGCCGGCTTCCTGCGGATGCTCCCTTGCGGCAGCTCACCTTTCACAATTGGCCGGCTCTCGCGCCGATTGCGATGAACGCTCCCGTGCACTTCACCTTCACCGGTGCGCTGGGAGACTCGGTGCACGGGATGGTGCTGTTTCCGCCGGCATCAGATCCCGGCTCGGCCGAATCTCGGCGTGCGTCTCAACCAGAGTCTCGGCAGGCGTCTCAGCCCGGGTCACAGCCCGCGTCTCTACCGCTCGTCGTTGTGCTCCACGGCGGACCGCAGTGGGCCTATCACGACTTCTGGATGGGCAGCTACAACTTCCAGATGCTCGCCGCCGCGGGCTACGTGGTCGCCACGGTCAACTTTCATGGCAGCACCGGGTTCGGGATCGGATTCCAGGACGCGATTCGCCGCCAGTGGGGCACCGTTCCCGCCGAGGACGTCGAACGCGGGCTGGACCATCTGCTGGCTCACTACCCCCGGATCGACCCCGGCCGCATCGCCGCCATCGGCCGCTCCTACGGCGGGTACCTGGTCAACTGGCTCAACGGGCACAGTGATCGATTCCAGTGTCTGGTGGCCCACTCGGGACCGAGCAACGAGTACGCCGGCTGGGGCACGACCGAGGAGCTCTGGTTCCCCGAGTGGGAATTCGGCAGCGTGCCATGGGAACACGCTCGGGTCTACTGGGACAACTCGCCGCTCGAGGCGGCCGCCGCCATGCGCACCCCCACGCTCATCGTGCATGGGCAACGCGATTATCGCGTGGATCTCAGCGAGGGACTCCAGGTCTATACGACCCTGCGTCGCCAGGGGGTGCCGGCCCGCTTCCTCACCTTCGAGAATGAGGGCCATCACATCAAGGACGCCGCCGCGTGGCTCTTCATGTGGCGGGAGGTGTTGGGCTGGCTGGACCGGTATCTGCGCTGAATCGAGACAGAATGCTGAGCACATCCTGGTCGTCGAGATCTCTCCAGTGCTGGTAGGCGTCGGCCACGGCTCGGAAACCACGGGGCACCGTAACCGCCACCACATGGTCGGCGATGGCCCCGAGACGGCCCACCGTACGAGGACTTGCCACCGGCGACGCCGCAATCAGCGTTTTCGGGCGGCGAAGGCGACAGCAACGCAGGGCCGCGGTCATCGTCGAGCCCATGGCGATCCCATCGTCGATCACGATGACGGTGCGACCGAAACCAGCCTCTGGGTTCTCCGGTAGCGGAAGCTTGCGCGCTACCAGGATGCCGAAGTCCGTCCCAAGCGTTCCGCCACAAGTGAGCGGCCTGATCTGGATGATCTCGAGCAAGAGAGACCCGCCCGAACGAACCATCGGCCCAACCATCCGCCCAACGAGCAGCGTCGAGAAGATCATCGCGTGATGCTGCATGGACCTCGGCGCTGGGACGCCGGCTACTGGGCAGCGTCGATGCCCGGGTTCCCTACCCCGCAAGGCCAGGCGGACGATACTGCATGTAACGCATCGTTCGCTGCGCCACCTCGCTCCCATGGAATCGTTCGACCACATGGAGCGCCATGTCGATACCGGCCGAGACGCCGGCGGCCGTGATCAGGGAACCCTCGTCGACGAATCGTTCGTCTTCGACCACCCGGGTTTCAGGAAAGCTCGCGCGCATCCAGTCCAGGCTTTGCCGGTGCGTCGTGGCCCGCTTGCCTTCGAGCAGGCCGGCTTGTCCCAGAAGCATCGCGCCGGTGCAAACCGAGGTGATCAACGCGCCGGATGCGGCCGCCCCACTCAACCAGTCAAGCAGCGCGCGGTTCTCGAGAAGATCGCGAACGCCCCATCCGCCCGGTACGACGAGCACATCGAGCGGCGGCGCCGACCGCGTGCTGCAATGAGCTTCTACCTTCAGTCCGCCGTAGGCGCGAATCCAACCAGGAAGCCCGATCTCCGCCTCGTCCACGGCAATGAGCTTGATATCGAAGGGCGATTCCGACTCGCGCCGGTCATCCTCTTCCAGGCGCGTGCAGGAGAACACTTCGAACGGTCCGCAGAAATCCAGGACTTCCACATCCGGAAAGACCAGGATGCCGGTGATGATGCGTGAGGTAGGACTCCCGGCTCGCGTCATGAAACTTCCCCCTGCCGACGCATGATTCCCCCGCTTTGCCGGTCCACGCCTTCTCGATTGCGAACCGCCGCTTGCGTGGTCAACCTATGCCTCCATCATAGCGCACCTTCGCTTCCGTTGCCCGCCCAGGCTTCGTCTCTGCCCTCCTACGCCTCCCCTCTTACGCCTCCACGTGCAACCGGATCCGTTTCAGACTCTCCGGCGATCCCAGGCAGGTGAGACAGTCACCGCGCCGCAATCGCGTGAACCCGTGCGATGCCAGTGGACGACCGTCTCGGTGGATCGAGACGATCAGCGCATCCAAGGGTAGGTCGAGGTCGCGAACAACCAGCCCTTCGATCTCTCGATTGCCGACGACCAGGTCCTCGAGATCTCGATCGTCTCCGGTGCCGAGCAGCAGTGAGGCTGCCGACGGCGAGCGCACGAGCTGGTCCATCAGGCTCGGCATCGCGGTGTCGGGGTCGACGATGTAGACGCCCAGCTCATCGAATCGTTCCAGATTCTTGCGCTCATGCAGACGGACCACCAGATTCTCGATTCCGAACCGATCGTGGGCCGTTGAGCACAGCTCATAGCTGTCGTCATCGGACAGCAGGCTCACGATGGCACCGGCCTTGTCGGCGCCGATCTCCCGCAGCGTCTCGGCCGAGAGGTCGTCCACGGTCACAATATCGGTTTCGGTCGCCGCAACCTCGGTCTGTTGTCGCTCGCCGATGCGCTCCGCGACCACGGTCGCCGACCATCCGTGCGCCCCCAGCTGGCGCGCCAGCGCGAGCGCCTGGCTCTCCAGACCGAAAATGAACGCTCGTCGAGAGCCCCTCCCCCCGGCTTCCCCGCGTTCGCGGGCTTCCCCCACATGGTGGAGAACCCACTTGAGCAGCGGCGGGCCGAGGACCTGATTGACCACGATCGTGGCGATCATGAGCGTCGCGAATGCGCCGCCCCATTCGGGAAATTCGCGCGTCACCTCCTTCGCCAGCCCCAGGCCCACTCCCGCCTGCGTGAGATAGGCCATCCAGCTCACCCGGATGTGCCGGGCAGGTGCGCCGGCGAGAAGGCCCCCGGCGCCCGATCCGATGACGATGCCCACGATCCGCACGCCCACCAGCGCCAGGGCGATGGGCCAGATGCGCACGAGCTGATCCAGTCCCAGAGAGGCTCCGGCCAGCGAGAAGAAGATGACGTAGATCGGTGGTCCGGCGCGCTCGACGAACTGCTTGAACTCATCGCGATGCCGTGACCGGTTGGTGATGTAGAAGCCGGCCACCATGCAGACAAAGAGTGGCTCCAGCATGAACTCGAAAGGAAAGGCCTCATGACTCCACGCGCGCACTGTATCGGACAGTACGAAGACGGCATACCCGGCCAGCAGCACGAAAACGGCCCTCAGCTCTCGCCCCACGGGCAGTGATAGAATGCCAATGACGGCCATCGCCACCGTCAGCCCCACCGCCAGTGAGGCCACCAGCTCGGCCAGCAGCAGGGCTGCGAAGCCGAGGTTGATACCCATGTTCGTCAAAATGGCATCGGCGAAGGCGGACGCCCCCGAGAACCAGACGATCACCACCACATCCATCAGGATCGTCACCCCGAGGACTGTCCGCGTAAAGGGCCCCTTGGCGCGCAGTTCGCCCACAATCGCGATCGCTGAGGAGGGAGAACGCGCGATCAAGATGGCCCCGGCCAATGCCGCTACCGCCAGACGGCCGGCCGGGGAAAGGTCCGCGAGGACGGGCACAAACGGCGTCAGGAAGAAGAACCCGGCGCTGCCCACCAGGAAGGTCACCAGAACGAGTCCGGCGGCGGTGCTCAGGATATTGCGCATGCGTGGGCGCATCGAGCGCAAGTGGAACTCGGCGCCGGCGGCAAGGGCAATGAACCCCAGCGAGATCTCGTCGATGAAGCGAAGGCGCCGGATGTCGGTCTCACTCACGAGCTCGAGCAGATGCGGCCCGGCCAGCATCCCGGCAAACAGGAAGCCGGTGATGAGGGGCAGCCGGATGCGGCGAAACCCCGCACCGACTTGCTGGGCGGCCAGTGCGATGATCGCGAAGCTCACGAGGATCACGATGAGCGATGGATGCATCGGTGCCGTCTACTCTCTCCTCGAAGGTGTCCGATCAACCGGCGCGACATGACGCGTGCGTCAACCAAACCACTCGCTCACCGAGAGCACAATCCGCAACGCTCCCATCTGTAAGCGCTTCCCTGGGGGAATCCCCCGGGCCGGGGAGGGGGAGGGGGAGGGGGAGGGGGAGGGGGAGAGCGGGTGGAAAGCGTGAGCGGATGCGGCGGTGCGTGCGCAGTGCGTGCGCCGACAGACGCAAAACGGGTCCCGGGATACAAGACCCCAGGACCCGTCGTTGACTCCGGCTTGCGGAACCGCGAAGCCCGGCTGGCCCACGGAGGCTCACGGCCCGCTGCACCAAAGTCTTGCGTATGCGACCTATCAGAGGGATTCACCCACCGATAGGGTCGCCCCGCATGAGTAGACGCACGCCCGGCCGACGAAATACGAGATGGGTGCAAAAGGCACCGAATTTCGCATCCGGCCGGCCGGCCCCCGCTGGCACCCCTTCAACTTCATCGACTGCGGCAGCGGCGGTGGGGCCGTGGAACCGTGGGACGGCGAAACCTCCGCCGTGGGGTCTTCCGGCGCTTGGCTCTCCGGCGCCCTAACGGTAGAGGCTCTTGATCGCCCCCCAGGTCCCTCTACCCACCGGTGTTGTGGGCGTCACCGTCAGATAGACCGGCAAGCACAGCTCGCAGGGCATGTTGGTGAAGGCCACCACATAGCCGAAATGCTCGCCGGGCTCCAGACCGGTCGCATCCGCCACGACCGTGACGTCGTAGCCGGAAGGGGCCTCTTCCACGACCAGGGACAGGAAGGGTGAGGGCGTGGAGAAGGCAACGTCACACAAGGGGTTCAAGCCGCTGGCCCAACCGTGGAACTCCGTTTCGGCCAAGTCGCCCTGCACGGCGGTCATGTCGAGGAAGTCGACATCCGCCCGCGCCAAGCAGGCATCCGAATAGTCGCACGGCTGTGTGCAGTCACCGCAGGGAACGCCGGCGGTCCCGGGAATGCCGTCGACGAAGAGATAGCCACCCTCGCCGACCAGTGCATGGGGGATCTCGAGGCGTCCGGCCGTGGTGACCTCGATCGTCAGATGGCCGATCAGGAAGAACTGATCGAGCTGGTACTGGGGATCGACGAGCACTTCAATCTGGATCCCATGTTCGAGTTGTTCGAAAAAGAAGTCCCCACAGCAGATGTCGAGATCGTGCGCGACCCAGGTTTCCTCCCAGTGGAGCTCGAGATCCATGTAGGTGACCGGTTCGGTCAGCGGACCGATCGGCTGATAGTACAGGCCAAATGTGAGCATGCCGTCCTCGGTCGAGATCTGCTCGATGTCCTCGCACATTGTGATCTCATGGGTCGTGCAGAAATCGGGATCGTGCAGTTGCACGTGCGTGAAGATGGCGCCATCGGGTAGCGGATTGGCGGCCACCGGTCCGGTGGCTGCCAGCCATGCGAGCATCACTCCCGCGGGCACCATGAGCCAGGGACGTTGCTTGGACTTCATGACTCACCTCCGTTCATTCGCCTTCCGCATATCGGCATGGAACACACCGCGGCGCACGCTTGCTATGGAACACGCCGCGGCGCACGTTTGACTGGAGACACCGAAACTGCGTCATCCGGGGCTGCAACGGGCCCGGGGATGGCGGCACCCTCCAGTATATCACGCTCCTTCGGCGTGCGATCCCCCGAGATGCTCCGGATGGCGCAAGGCCTTGTCAGGATTGCCGTTGCTGGGGTGATTCCCTGTTCGGCCCATAGCCCGTTTGGCAGCCAGCACGCGCTCCGTCATTCGGCCGGATACCCCACCGTCTGGGCCAGCACGATCCACTGCGTGTCCTCGAGTTCCATGGCCTCGGCCAACGCCTCGCGGTCGACGTAGGCCCGCGCGACCGTGACCAACCCCGCGGAAGCGCAGTAGAGGTAGACATTCTGGGCAATGAATCCGGTGTCCAGCGCCGATAGCTGACGGCGCTCGGCGGGATCCATGTCCGCCCCGACCTCGGCGTGATCCGCCACATACACGAGGTTGAGACCCGCCTCGGCGGGGAAGGCCTGCCGGCCGGTCAGGGCCCGGATATCCCGGTCATGGATGGGCTCGAGCGAATGTCCCTTGGCCTCGTAGCGGAAGAGCCCATCGGTCGTCGTCACGTAGACGTCGATCTCCTGCCAGTTGAGCGCCGACGGGGCGGTGCGCTTGCCCGACTCGGGCCGGTTGATGCCGAATGCGGCCCACAGCAGGTTCGAGAGTTCCTGCGGGGAAAGGGGACGGTTGCTGAATTGACGATCGGAGCGCCGGTCCCGCAGGACATCCATGAGTGGACGTCCGCCCGTCTCCGGCGCCGGCAGGTCCTGGCCGGCCGCGGCGCACAGAGATCCGGTGACCAGCAGCGCCGCGACCGCAGCGAGGTAGCTCCTGTGCATGATCATCCTCCTCCTTCGCGGAAAGCGCGCTCATCCCGCCCGAACCCGCTCCATCCAGCCGTGGATGCTGGTGTAGGCGACCGGGATCAAGACGAGGGTGATGAAGGCCGAAGCGGTAAGGCCGCCGATGACGGCCCGGGCCAGAGCGGCCTGGATCTCGCCGCCGGCGCCGGCACCGAAGGCCAGCGGCAGCATGCCGAGCACGGTGGTGGCCGTCGTCATCATGATCGGTCGCAGGCGCAACCGCGCCGCCTCGGACACGGCCTCGACGACCCCCTGCCCCTGTTCCCGGCGCAGGAGGTTGATGTAGTCGACCAGCACGATGGCGTTGTTGACCACGATGCCGACGAGCATCACGACGCCCATCAGACTCTGCATGTTGAGCGTGGTGCCGGTCAGCAGCAGGGTGGGCACGACGCCGACCACCGCCAGCGGCACGGTCACCATGACGATCAAGGGGTCGAGGAACCGCTCGAACTGAGCGGCCATGACCATGTAGATCAGGATGACGGCCATGATGATCGAGAGCAGGAAGTCACGCTGGGCCTTCTGCTGCTCTTCGTACTCCCCGCTGAAGGTCATCGAGAATCCGCTCGGCAGCGGGTAGCCGCTGAGCTTCTCCTGCAGACGAGCGACCACGTCTCCCAGAGCCGCCCCGCTGGTCAGGTTCGCGGTGATGTAGGTGACGCGCTGGCCATCCACGCGTTCGACCCGCGTGGGACTGCGCCGCGGCTGGGTGTGCACCACCGCCGAGACGGGAATCACGCGTCCGTCATGGGCGTGCAGGGCGATGTTGGAGAGATCGTTCATCGTAAGCCGGTCCTCGGGCTGAAGGCGCACCACGATCGGATACTCCTCGCCCCCTTCTCGGAACACCCCGGCCCGGCTTCCGCCGACATTGGTCTGGATGACCTGGGCCACCTCACTCACCGACAGACCCAGATCCGCGATGCGCTCGCGATCGACGAGCAGGTTCAGTTCCGGACGGCCCTCGCGGCGGCTCAGCCGCACGTCGGCCACGTCCGGTTCCTCCTCGATGATCGCCTGCACCTCGCGCGCGATCTCCTCGGCCAGGCTGAGGTCATAGCCGCGCAGCTCGATCTGCACCGCCTCTGCGCCACCCGAGCCGAAGAGACGCCGGAGCATCCAGAGTCCGGACTGGGCGCTTACCCGCACCTCGGCGCCGGGCACCTTGCCGGCGACATGCCGCCGGATCCGGTCGGCCAGCTCGAAGCTGTCGACCGATCGTTCGCCGGCGCCGCGCAGCGCGATCTCGACCTCCGCATCTCCGGGCCGGATCTCGGTCGTGATGTGCTCGACCTGATCCATCGGGGTCGCCTCGCGAACGAGCGCGTTCAATTCGTTGAGGTACTCGTTCACCACGGCGATGTTGGTGCCCTGGGCCATCTCGAGCCCAACGTCGATCTCATCGGCGTCGGTCTGCGGTGCCAGCTCGACCGGCAGCAAGGTCCACAGGTACAGGGTGAGCACGACCACGCTCGCGGCCGCGCCGAAGACGAGTTTGCGGTGTCGCAAGGCCGTGTCGAGCGTGCGCTGGTAGGCTCGTTCCAAGCGCTGGAATGCGCGCCCCAAGCGCGAGCTGCTGTCGTCGGTGAGGGTCTGACCGGCCTCCACCCGCAAGAACCGGCTCCCGAGCATCGGCACCAGCGACAGTGCCACCAGAAGCGAGCAGAGCAGGGCGAAGACGACGACCATCGCCAGCTCACGGAAGAGCATCCCCGCGATCGTCTGCATGAACACCACCGGGAGGAAGATCACCGAGGTAGTGAGCGTGGAGGCGATGATCGCGCCCGTCACCTGCCGGGTCCCGGTCAGCGCGCTCTCCTCCAAGCTGTGGCGGTTCTCTCGCTGGCGGACGATGTTCTCGAGCACCACGATGGCGTTATCGACAATGAGCCCGATCCCCAGGGCCAGACCGCCGAAGCTCATCATGTTCAGCGTTAGCCGCGAGAAGTAGAGCAGACCGAAGGTCGCGATCAGCGAGATCGGAATCGAAAGCGCGATGATGAAGGTGGCCGAACCGTTGCGGAGAAAGGCGTAGAGCACCACAACGGCCAGCAGGCCGCCCCAGATGGCCGATTGCTTGACGTTGTCGATCGAGGCCTGGATGAAATCGCTCTGGTCGATGATCATGAGCAGATCGATGTCGTCGCGTTCGCGGTTGATCTGCGCCATGACCTTGCGGGCTTCTTCGGCCACCGCAACCGTGTTGGCGCCGGATTGCTTGCGGACGCCCAGACGGATCATGGGTCGCTCATCGACCTGGACGATCCGGCGGACGTCCTCGTAGCCATCGATGACCTCGGCCACATCGCGCACACGGATCGGCTGTCCGTCGACCACCCGGATGATCGTGGCGGCGATCTCCTCGAGCGACTGGTACTCACCGCGGGTGCGCACGTAGAGGTCCTGCATGCCCTCGCGCATGTCGCCCGCGGGTAACGTCAAGTTCTCCCGGCGCAGCGCGTCGCGTACATCGGCTGAGGTCAAACGGCTCGAGGCCAGGCGGTCGCGCATCAACCTGACCTGAACCTCCCGGTAGATGCCGCCCCAGACGTCCACCGAACCGACCCCGGGAATCTGTTCGAAGCGCTGAGCCAACTCGCGCTCGAGGATCCGGGTGAGCTCATCCATGCTGCGCGTCGATTGGGCGCCGAGGATGACGACCGGGAAGTTGTCCGGATCGAACTTCCAGAGACGGGGCGGTTCGACCTCGGGCGGGAAGTCGTCGCGGATCCGGTCGAGCGCCGCGCGCACATCGTTGGCGGCCGCATCGATGTCGGTTCCCTGGGCGAACTCGAGCGTGACGCGGCTGTGGCCCTCTTCGGAGCGCGATCGCACCTCTTCGATGTTCGGCACGCTGGCGATGGCGTTCTCGACCCGGTCGGTGATGATGTTCTCGATCTCTTCGGGACCCACATTGGGATAGGAGGTCGAGACGCTGAGCCGCGGGTACTCGATGCGCGGCAACAGGTCCACCGGCAGGAAGCGGAAACCCATGACGCCGAGCACGATGATGATGAGAAACACCATCGTGGTGGCAATCGGGCGCTTGACCGATACGCGCGAGATGTTCATGGGCTACCCCACCGCCACACTGTCGCGCCCGGCGTCCCGCTGGCGGGTGATGACCTTCTCCAGCAGATCCTCGCGCTGCAATCGTTGCATCTGCTCGGCCCACGCCCATCCGCGGCGGCGAACCCGGGCGAGCCCATCGTTCCCACTCAACAGATCCTGCCCGATCGTCACCACCCAGCGTCCGTCCGCAACTCCCCGGATCCCGGCGTGCAGGCGGCCCTTGGCCACCACCTCGACCGGCGCAAGCTCGAAGGTCACCGGCTCGGTGAGCGCAATGGCGCCTTCCGATCCGGAGGTGGCCACCGGCTCACCCGCCAGATCCTCGCTGGCAACATAGATGCCCGTCGCGCCGGTGGCGGGATCTTCATAGAGCGCACTCAAGGGCACCAGCGTGGCTTGCTCGCTCTGGCCGTAGTGGACATCGACCGGAACGAACATACCCGCTCGCAGCCGCCGGTTGGGATTGGGCAAATCGATCTCGGCCCGCGTGCTGTGGGTCACCGGGTGCAGGAACGGTGAGATCCGCGTGAGATGCGCTTCGGCCGCGCCGGCCGGCAGACTGCCCGACAGAATCTGGGCGTGCATGCCGGGCTCGATGTAGTCGAGCATCCGGTCGGTGATAAGGATCTCCACGGTGACGCTGTCCAACTGCCCGAGTGTGAAAAGCCGCGTGCCCGCCGAGACCAGCATTCCCACCTCGGCGTGGCGGTTCCCGACGGTGCCGTCGATGGGAGCGCGAACCACCGTCAGCGCCAGTTCCTCTTCCCGCTCCTCCAAGGTGGCTTGAGCCTGAGCCATCCGGGCACGAGCCAGATCGAGGTCGGCCTCGGCCGAGGCCACATCGGTTTGAGCGTCTTCGAGCTCGGTCGAACTGACCAGGCCCTGGTCGGCGAGCGACTTCGTGCGCTCCCAGTCGGCCTGCGCCTGGCGCAACTCGGCCTGGGCCTGCCGCACCTGGGCTTCGGTAATCTCGAGACCGGCCCTCGCCTGTCGCACGCGCTGCTGGAACTCCCGGTCCCGGAGCTCGACGAGCGCTTGCCCGCGCGCGACCTCGTCGCCGTTCTCCACGTAGACCCGCTCGACGGCCGCGCTGATCTCGGGGTAGATCTCCACCTGGTTGTTGGCCTTGACCACGCCGCTCAAGCGCTCGATCAGCGGCAGGTTGCCCTGGCGCGACTGGACCGCTTCGACCGCCGGAACCAGTCGGGGGGCCTGGCGCCGGCCGTCTTCGGCGGAATCGCCGGTACAACCAGAAAGGCACACGCCTGCCAGTAGCAGGAGAAGAGCGGTCTGTAGATGACGCGGAAAACGTCGAGTCTCGCTATGCACGGCTACCTCATGCCGGAGTGCCGTCTGCGGTGCAGGCGGCCTTCCGTCCGGTCGTTGGGGGCGGTCTACCCGGCTCCGCACGGTCTCACCACCAGGCCGGGGATCGTGTTCCCGGAAACGACCCTGAGTATGCGTGTCAGGTGGTGCGGAGCGTCAAGTGGGGAGTAAGGGACCGGGGCCGGAAGGGACGGTTCGCCTCGATGGGCTCGGCTCTGTTCGGCCGAGTCAGCCGCGCTTGGCGGCTCCGACCAGCTCTCCCGGCTCAGTCCCGGCTGACCGGCTCAATCCCGCTCGGCCGGTTCACTCCGAGTGCCCGGGCTTGCGTTCGGGGCGGCATTCGGGGCGGCGCTCGGGCTTGCATTCGGGGTTGCCTCTCCGTACTCGAAGCCGTGCTCGGCCAGCGCACGTCCCTCTTCGTCCAAGACCTCGACCCGCCAGGATCCGGTCCACTCCGGCAGCACGTGCTTCGAGGACCAGGTTCTCCAGGTAGGCCCTCCCACCGGGACAAGAACGCGCGCCATTTCCTCATCGCGATGGTACCAGACGTGCTCGATGTAGCCGCGTCCGCCGGGATTGGCGATCTCGGTGAAGAAGTAGATTGTCCGCACATCGGTGGCAAACCTATCGCCGATGCCGCAGGGCTCGCGATCGAGAACGCCCGTCGAGACCGCCTTGCGTAGGACGCGCCGGGGAGCATCGGGCTCGCTCCTCTTCTCGAGCGCCCCTTCGGGTCGTTCGTGTGGCGAGCGGCTCGGAGCGGGGCCGTAGGCGGGCGCGGTGTCCTGGAGTTCGGAAGAGGGCTCGCCGGAGCTGTAGGTTCGTATGATCGGTTTCTCCTCGGGGGCAATCCCGAACGCAATCGGATCGGGGTTTCCCTCAGCGGAGACCTCCAGCGTGACACCTTCCTCACCGGTCACCGTCCACTCCCGGGGCAGCCACTCGTGCGCCAACTCGACCCGGTAGGATCCCGGCACCATGCCCTGAAACCGAAAGGCGCCGGTCTCGTCGGTCTGCGCATTGCGCGGTGGGCCGTCTTCGCCGCGCAGTTTCACCAACACCGACCGCACGCCAGGCTCGCCGGGAGAGCGGCGGCCGTTGTGATCCCTGTCGCGATAGACGACGCCGAAGAGCGAGGTGGCGCGGGCCAGCGGAATCCACACCTCCTGTGTTTGTCCGGGATCGATCGTCACCGTCATCGGGAAGGATCGCAGCGGCACCAGATCGGGCGGCAGGGTGTGCGGGTTCAGGTCGAGCCAGTAGACTCCCGGCTCCAGCTCCTCGTTCTCGAAGCGTCCCTCTCCATCGGTCACGAACTGACGCCCCTCGAGAATCACCGCCACATCCGCCACCGCCGTCTCCCCGGGATCCGGCCGGCCGTCAAGATTCTCGTCCACGAAGACGATGCCGGCGATGCCCGCGCGCAGCGGTTGCCACACCACCGGCAGACCGGCATCGGAGGCCCAGGTCAGCTGAAGGCGGGCCGTCTCGGTGCCGAAGGTGCCGTCCTCCTCGCGCAAGGCCTGCTCGTAGCGCAGCGTCAGGCCCGGACGCAGCCGCCACTCCAGGCGGGGACGCAGCATCCGTTCCTCCCGTGCCGCGGACGACACGCCCTCTCCGCCGCCGCTAAGCCGATCGCGCCTCGATGAGACGCCCAGCCCCACCAACCAGCGGCCGCGCGGATGGGACCACATCAGGTCCCCGGTCAAGTTCCGGCGGCGGCGCTGCTGGCCGGTCTCGGGCAGGTACTCCTCTTCGGCGCTCCACCGCAGCGTCCCATGCAGCCTGCCGGCGCGACCGCCCGCGCTCAGTCCCCAGCCCCGCTGGGGGCGCGTGCGATCCAGGCTGTGATCGGCGATATCCCCCCACTGCGTGAAGCCGGTAACCATGATGCGTCCGATCGTCTCCCAGGCCGACACTTGCAGGTCGCGCCGCGTGAGGTCTTCGTCTCGCGCCTCCCGGCGAACTCGTTCGCGCCCGGCCGTCACTTCCACCGACGGCAGATCCCCCCAGGCCAGCTGTCCTCCACCGCGCAAGCGGCGCGTTCGCTTCGTCGTCTCCTCTTGGCTCGATGCATCCACACCCCGTTGCGCATCGTGGCTCATCCAGATCGAAAGCGGACGGTGAGACCGTCGCCGTCCGCCGACACCCGGACTCGATCCCAGCCGCGGGCTCCACCTGAGGTGCGCGAACCAGCCATCCCGATCACGGTTGGCGCCGGCAAACTCCCGGCTGCCCGCGTAGGCCCGGAGCTGCGTTTTCAGACCCGGCTGCTGGTGCGAGGCGCGAAGTTGCGCGGCCCGGCCCCACCGGCGGTGTCCATCCTCGGCACGAACCGAGCCCGCGCCCGACAGGCTCGCGCCGAAAGCGTCGTGGTCATAGGCGGCCCGGGTCGCAAGCAGGCTACGGCTGCCCCGCCCGCCCGTAAGATCGGCGGGTTCACGTTGAAGAGACCATTCGCCGTCGAGCGACCAGTCATGACCGGGCTGGTGACGCACCGCGAGCGCGTAGGTCGATTTCACGTGCGGATCGCGGTCATCCATCCCGACGACCGCCAGCCGCGTCCGCTCACGCTCCCACGTGGCCGCCAGTCCCCGGCCCCACAGCGTCCGCAGGGTGAGATCCGAAAACGAGCGCTGCAGGTCCCCGGCCGTGGCCTTCCAAGCCGGACGAGCAAGGTCAAGACGCAGGCGATGCCGGCGCCAGCCTTCCTCGGCCCCGGTGCGGTCGCCGGAGAGCAGGTGCAGGTCCAGATGCGACTGCGTGTCCGGTCCGATGCGCCCCCCCGTGTTCAAGCGCAATCCCAGGAGATTGCGGCCGTCGCCGGTGCGCTCGTGGTAGGTCTGCACCTCGGTGGGCAAGCGCCGGTAGGTGGGAACGCGGATCCGGGGCGCATCCAGCGGCATCCATACTCGCTCTCGGGCAAGCTCTCCATCCTGCCGCGTGGCCACGCGCACCTCGACCACCACCGGCTGGCCGGGACGCAGCGACTCGCGCACCTGCACCCGTGCGGTGACAGCCGCCGAGCGACCTGGCTCCAGCGGCTCTCCACCACCGGAAATCTCCACCGGACACGCCGGTACCGTCTCGACCTCGATGCGCGGCGAGACGGTCACATTGCCCTCATTGATGACCCGGAACCCCAGGTCGACGCGATCGCCGGGACGGGCCCCCTGCGGGGCAAGCAACCCGCGGACCCGCAGCGAGGAGGTGGGCACGAGCTGCACGTCTCGGGTGCCGGCGGCGAGGAATCGTCCGTGCTGGTCGGTCAGCGTCAGTCCCAGCGTGTAGGTGCTGTCCGCCCGCGCGTGTGGATCGCTTCGAACGGAGAACGGCACCACCACCGCCCTCTGGGGCTCGAGGGCCAGGGAACGAACCGGCGTCACCGCCCACCAGCCGGCCGGCAGCCGTACGCGGGCCAGCACGGAAGTGCCGACCGCACCGGTGTTGGCCACGCGGAAGCTCACCGTCGTGTATGCGCCGGGGGCAACCGGAGGACGATCGATCCCTTCGATGTGCCAGGATGAATCCGCGGACGCACCACCGGCAAGCGCGCCGCCCGCAGAACCACCGTCCGCAAGCGCACCGTCCGCAGAGCCACCGCCCGCAAAGCCACCGCCCGCAAGCGCACCGCCCGCGACCGTCCAAAGGAAGGCCACGGCGATCCACAACGTGTGGAAGCCGCTGCACATGGGATCGCCAGCTCCTACTCCAACGATTGCAATCTGAAGCCCAGGCCGAGCCGGTAGGCGCCGGGGGCGGTTCTCCAATCCACGGCAACCATGAGATCCAGGTGGATTTCGGCCTCGCCTCCAGCGCAATTGAAAACGGGCACCCCGTCTTCGCTCACCGGGCGATAGGCGGAGGCGGACTCATCGTCATGCTTCCACAGAAGATCGCGGCAAGGCTTCTCCCCGTCGGCCGAGCGAAACCAGGGCTCGCTCGCTTCCATCCACAGAACCCATTCGCCCTCGTCATCCGAGGGTGTCACGGTGACCTTGACGGCGTAGCTCCCGGTCGCCGGACTCGTCGCGACCCCGCCGGCGTCCAGGGCCTGCGCGTCGACGCAGGGCAGGAGGACACGACTGGTTTCGACGACGATCTCTCCAGTCATTGCCGCTTCCCGTGCCGCGGGATGGCCGGCTGCCAGGAGAGACGCGGCCGGCCGCAGGTTGGTGGCCGGTGGGAGATTGGTAGCCGGCAGGAAGCAGACAACAATGCTGATGAGCACCATCCCACGCACCGCCGACCACCATCCTCCCGCCAAGCGTGGCGACGTGGGCCTGGTTGCCGCCGAGCATGGCGACGTGGGCCTGGTTGCCGCCGCGCTCGCTCCTGCGAGCCGCTTCGCCCCGTCGCCGTCCCGATCTAGTCGTTTCACCGGACACCTCGCGCGCGAATCTCGGCCAGGTCGCCCGCGCCGGCCGGAGAGAGACGGTAATCGAGCCGCAGCTCGTGCGTGCCCGGAACCGCGTTCTCCCAGTTGAGCGGGATCCGCATCGAGAGGACGACCACGTCCTCCTCCGTGGGCGCTCCCATGGCAAGCACCGTCCACGTCTCCTCAATCGGTTGCCACGCCCCCGGGGATTGCCTGCACTCGACCGGCGCGCAGAACTCATCGGCGCGGCGCGCGGCCAGAGACCATGGCTCATTGCTCCGAATCCGGGCCGTGACGGCCTCCGGCAGGTCGAGATGCCCGGCGCGCAGGTCACCCGAGGTTGGTACCGGCAGATCGAGCACGACCGGCTCGAGAGAGAGGGTCTGCACCGGCGGAACGAGCACTTCGACGATGACCGCCGGATCATTCGTGCGGGCCGTTGCCGCCGACTCGGCCAATGGGCCAACCCTTCCAACCACGGCCGCGATCGCCGCAACGGCGATGGCCGCGGCGAATCCTGACGCGCGAATCCGAACGTGACGACTCATCGGTCGTTCTCCACCGCACGAGTCCCGGGACCGGCCGGCGCCGGATCAATGGTGACGATGGTGTCGCCGGCCACCAGATGCGCGCCCCCGAAGTCCACCACGGCGAGGGCGGTGTAGGTGCCGGCGGGAAGCACCGTCTCGGGCCTGGCCCGCAGCTCCCTGCGGCCCTCCGGAAAGACCCAGAACTCGCCGCGTGTGCCCAGCGGCACTTCTTCGATCACCTCGCCGCGCTCGTTGTGAAACTCCACCCGCCCTCTGCAGCGGGCGATGAGGGTTCCGGGATTCGAAACGCTTACGGCGATGGTGGGACGATTCTCCGTGACCGCCTCGACGCCCACCTGGTCCACGACGGCATCCAGCACACCGGTGCCGGCTATGTCTTCAAAGAGTCGCACCGCCACGCGCTGGCGCATGAACACGCTGTAGCTGCGACCCTGCTCCTCGGCCGTCGCCGCTCGCGGCGCCGATGTCTCTTCGATATACAGCTTGCTCCAGTAACTGCCCGCCGCGTCGGGCGGCACGGTCAGCCGTAGGGTGACGGCCCGTTGCTCCCCGGGCTCGATCGAGTGCACCTGCTGGTCGAGCTCGATCCAACCGGCGAGCGAACGCGGGATCGCGCCCGCATCAACCGGCTCCTCACCGCCTTCGGGGCGCATCCGGCTGTCACCGAGGTAGAGCCGTACGGTAAGCGGGTCCTGCCCGGTGTTGGTGAGCAGCACCGATGCTTCCCCGCGTGATCCGGGGGCATCCGTGAGATGAAGCTCCATCGGCGACGCCAAGAAGTCGGCCTGGACGGAACCGGCCGGCATCAAGACGAGCCCCGAGAAGAGCGAGGCCGCGGTGATGAAGGCCTTCGTGACCGCGGGCATGGGCAAACCCTCCTTTGCTGGCTCGCAGCTGCGGTTCCCCTTCCGGGGCCGCCTGGTCAGGGCACGTGCACGACCAGGGTGTAGGTCACGGTGATGCTGTAGGCGCCGGGCAGATCCTGCGTCCAATCGAGCAACACCTGGCTCTGGATATCGACTTCATTGGCGGCCACCGCGCCGTCGTGACTCAGGATCTCGGTATCGGTGCCGGAGAGGGTGATGTACTGATCCGCCCCATTCTGAATCGTACCGGTAGGAGTGTTGGTGATGCGGATGCGAAGGTCGGTCTCGGCCTTGTCGTAGGCGCCGGGACAGCTCCAGTCGCCGGCCAGCTTGGCGCTCAGGTCCCAGGCGTCGTTGCCATCGATCGTGAGCAAGGTGGCATCGGCGGCCGATGCCACCGAACCGGCATCATAGGCGGTTTCGGCGGAACCATCCTGCGTGAGGGTCAGCAAGGCGGAGACATCACCGCCGATGACGAGCTGTGCCAGGCGGGGCATGCGCAGCTCGGCGAAGGTGCTGCCGTCCACCTGCGCGCAAGCGGGGTGGATCTGCGCCAGTGTTCCCAAGGCCGCGACCGCAAAGAGGCCGCATCGCCATCTGTCTCGCATGGGTCACCTCCTGTGCCCAAGTGGCGCCGTCCGTGGCGCCGGCTGCGAGATGGAGTTTGGCTACGGTGTGATCGTCTCCATCGTCCAAGTAATCGTGATGCTGTAGGCGCCCGGAATGTCCTGGGTCCAGTCGAGCAGCACCTTCACCTGAATCTCGACCGTGTTGTCCGAAACGCCGGTCGGGTGATCCAGCATCACCGTGTTCACCAGTTCCAGCGTGTGATAGTCGTCGAAGGCGTCCTGGATCGTGCCCGTCGGCACGTTGGTGATCTGGATGAGCAGATCCGCTTCGTCCTTGTCATAGGCGCCCGGACAGGTCCATGTGTCGCGGAGCGCGCCGAGTTGCCACTGTTTGTTGGCATCGATGGTGAGGATGATGGCGTCGGCGGCCGACTCCACGAATCCCGCATCGTAGGCGGTTTCGCCCGAACCGTCCTGGGCAAGGGTCAGCAGGGCAGCGGTCCCGACACCGCCCACCGCGAGCTGGCACAGCTCGGGGATCGTGCCGCCCACCTCGGAGGTGGCCGTGTCGCTTTCATCGGCGGCCAGGGCTGCCGGGCCGCACGCCATAGACGCGGCGAACGCGGCCGTCATCGCGATCGCGAACCTCTTGAACATCCACAGGCTCCTTGTGCTTCCGTCAATCCCGGCGGGCTGGCCCCAGCATCCGCCGGCGGTGCGAACCTCTGGCTCATCTATCGGCCGGAAGTGCCGGATCTTGCCCGCTCATTTGATCTTCAGGACGGGGCCGGCCAGAACCCGTGGGGGTCGCAGAGGGAAGAAATTCACGGGGACTCGTGGCGCAATCCACAACAAACAAAGCGGTTACCTGGCGTGCCCCACGGTGGCAGCCTTTTTGTGGCGGGGCGATCCGACACTCGGGGCGCCGGTCCCCGTACCGGACCGCCGGCTACTCGGACTCCAGCCGGCGGATCCGGGGCTGGAAGAGCGCCACCGATACGGCACAGGCGAGCATCGCCAGGGCGCCCAGGAGCACTGCCCGCGGCTCGCCCAGCCAGTGCCCCAGCGCTCCGGCCAACAGACCGCCGAGAGGCATGGATCCGAAGAAGATGAGCGTGTAGATCCCCATCACCCGGCCGCGCAGATCATCCGAGACCCGGCCCTGCACGATCGCGTTGGCCAGGTTGAGCACGAGGATCTGTCCGGCCCCCACGACGCAGAGGACCACGATCGACAGCGGCAGCCACCGCACGAACGCGAACGCGGCAAGCGCGGCGGGGAAGAGCAACGAACCCAGCGTGAGGAGACGACCTTTGAAGCGGTAGTGGCTGACATAGGCCAATCCGAGCGCTCCCACCAAGGCGCCCACGCCGCGGGCCGACTGCAGCAGGCCCAGCGTTTGCGCATCGCCGTTCAGGATCTCGACGGCCCAGGCGGGGAAAAGCGTGTAGGTTCCGATGCCGAAGAGGCTCGTCAGTCCGGCCAGGATGATGAGACTCCGGATGGCGGGCCGCCCCATCACGTAGCGCAACCCCTCCCACAGGTCGGTGTGCACGGGACGTCGCGGGCCGCGGCGAACGAAGCGCGGCATCTTCATGAGCAGCAGTGCCGTGATCACGCCCAGGTAGGAGCCGGCATTGAGCAAAAAACACCAGGCCGGCCCCACCGCGGCATAGGTGAACCCGGCCACCGCCGGACCCACCGAGGTGGCCATGTGGAACATCGTCGAGTTCAGCGCGATCGCGTTCGTCAGATCGCGGCGGTCGACCATCTCCAGAACGAAGGCCTGCCGGGCGGGCGCGTCGAACGCGCGCGCGATCCCCAGCAGCAGGGCCAGCCCCACGATGTGCCAGGGACGGATGAGGCCCGTGAAGGTGAGCGTCGCCAAAACCAGCGCGAGAAGCATCATCGTGCTCTGGGTCATCACGATGAGCGTGCGCCGGCTCATCCGATCGGCCACCACGCCGCCGTAGAGGGTGAAGAACCAGCTCGGCACACCGGCGGCGAAGGCCACGTACCCCAGGTAGGCGGCGGAATGGGTGAGCTCGTAGACCAGGTAGCCCTGCGCGGTCATCTGCATCCACGTGCCGAAGAGCGAGACCAGTTGACCGCCAAACCAGAGCCGGTAGTTCGGGTGACGCAGGGCGGCGAAGGTCTCCGTCCAACGGATGCGGCCCCGTGAGGGCTCGGGCGATGGCTCGGATGAGGGTTCGGGCGATGGTTCGGGCGATGGTTCGGGCACGATCTCGGGAGGCGGTTTCACGCTGTCGGTATCCGTGCGCATCAGGCTCTTCCCTTTCCTCGTCCCGGCTTCGCATGTCCTCGCAACGATCGAGAGTACCATCTGATCGCGCATCCAACCAGATCGTGCCGCCCGGACTCCGGCTCCTCTCCCGTGGTTGGGTTCTGCTGGTGGAACCTGGTATGATCGTTGGCATTCTCATCGTCATGGAGCAGTCGCCCCGGCGGGTCCGAGAAGAAGGTATCCCACTGCATGTCATGCACCGGCATATACAGTCTTCTGTTCGTTTGCACGATTCTCTGCACGTTCATGGGGCATCCCAGGACCGTTCTGGCACAGGCCCCCGAGTCCAGCCGGCCCGTGAAGGTGCACTCGATCGAAGAAGTGACCGTGCGATCTTCCCGGCCCGTCGCGACGGCTGGCGGCGCGAGTGCGATCGAGGCCGAGATCGACTCGCTCGAGACGCCCGTGGCCGCCTCGGTAGAAGAGGTGTTGCGCCAGCTGCCGGCACTGCACGTACGAACGAATTCCAGGGGCGAAGCCGAACTCTCCGCACGCGGCTCCGAATCACGGCAGGTCGCTGTACTCCTGGACGGCATTCCCATCACCCTGGCATGGGACGCCCGCGCCGACGTATCGGTAATCCCCGCAACCGGACTCCAGGAGGTCACCTACACGCGCGGTCTATCGTCCATGCTCCATGGACCCAACGTGCTGGGCGGCGTCGTCGAGGCCAGTCTCACCCCGCGTTGCGGCTCAACACCGACGCCCGGAATCTGAGCGGGTTCTTCTCTGCGCGCTATGAAGATGACAGCCGGGCCTGGTTCGCCCTTTCAGGTTCCAGCTTCCGCGAAGAGCGCGGGATCGCCGCTGAACTGGACGTGCCCGACGAAGAGGCTCGCTTCTGGCGCTATCCGCACATCGCGCGAACCCTGGCGATCCTCTCAGCCGGAACCGGCTTTCGCGAGTCGCCCCTGGGAGGATACGGCCGGGTGGAAGCCAGCCTGGGCTACGATCATGGCCGCAGCGAGATCGACGCCTACGCGTCTCGCCACTACGACCAGGTCGTCTCCTTCGAGGACGGCCGAGACCGGACGGTGACCCTGCGTGTGCTCGCGCATCAGACGATCGGGCCAACGGGGAAGCTGGGCGGGGCGTTTACGTGGACGGATATCCGTCATGACGAAGCGGTCCCCGAAGGGGAATTCGAGTACGAGCAGCGCCTCGTGAGTCTCGGTCTCGAGCACACCTGGCGGCCGATTCGCTCCCAAGGATGGCTGCGGTCCCTGAACCTGAGCTGGGGAGCGGCCTACGATCGCGCCATCACACCTAAGACCGGCGGGCGCCCGCGACAAGATCCGCTGTCGCAGTTCGGCGGGCGGTTCGGTTTCTCGGTCGTCGTCGGAGAGTCACGCACGGTGCTGCACGCGGGGGCGAGTCGCCGCGGGCGGTTCCCGGCCCTACGCGAACTCTATTCGGGCGCGCTGGATCGCTTCGTGCCCAATCCAGACCTGGAGCCCGAGAAGCTCTTGACGGCCGAGGCCGGGATCACGCGCCCACTGGGCCGCGGAGACATCCAGGCCGTTCTGTTTCGCAATCTGCTCGAAGACGCGGTCGTTCGCACCGCGCTGGATGACGGCACCGCCCGTTTGATGCGCGTCAACCGCAACGAACTCGAGAGCCAAGGGATCGAGCTTCTCTTCAACCTGGAGATCGGCCCGATGGACCTGACCGCCGGGGTGACGGCGCAATCGGTCTCGCTCACCGACACCGAGGCCGAATCGGTCCACGAGCCGGAGAATCTGCCGGAGGTCTTCGGTGACCTCACCGTGGGCGGCCCCCTCGTTGCCGGCTTGCGGGGCCGGGTGCGTCTGGAGTACACGGGCGACCAGTACGTCATCGATGTCGGCACCGGCGAAGATGCCGAGCTCGACGGCAAGATGCTCATCGATGCCTCCCTGTCTCGGGAATGGTCGTTGGGCGCTCCACTGGTGGGCGACATGCTCACCCATGTGGGGGCGCGACTGGCGGCCGGGAATCTGGGCAACGCCGCCGTCTATGATGCATGGGGACTTCCCGGCCCCGGACGGCGGTTCCGTTTGGAGCTGCGCCTGTATTGATCTTGCGGTTGCAACGCTCGACGTGCCGGCGCTGTACCCGGCGCGCCAACGCGGAGGTGAACTCATGCGTAGCGATCTGTGCTTGCTTGTCTTTTTCCTGGCGATGACGACGATGTCTCCAGCTGCCGCCACGACCTACACCGTCTTGCCCGATGGCTCGGGTGACTTCCCCGACATCCAGACGGCGATCGAGGCTGTCGCCGACGGGGATGTAATCGAGCTTGGCGATGGGGTCTTCACGGGGCCGGGCAACCACGACATCTACTTCCTCGGCAAGGCGATCACGGTCAAATCGGCCGCCGATCAAGCCGACCTGTGCATCATCGACTGCCAGGGCAGCGCCGCGACGCCGCGGCGCGGCTTCCTGTTTGCAGATGGTGAAGGTCAGGACTCGATGCTGCGGGACGTGACCGTGACCAATGGATATGCGCCGGTCTCACCCTATCTCGAACGGGGGGGCTGCATCCACGTACGCTTCGCCTCGCCACGCTTCTTACGCTGTGTGTTCCGCGGCGGCCACGCGGCCAGCTCGGGCGGCGGGGTTCACGTTCGAAACGGCGATCCGGTCTTCGTCGAGTGCACCTTCACCGAGAACAGCGCCGGCATGGGCGGCGGGCTCGATACGCAGATCGCCTCGGTGAGCTTGAGTTCTTGTGTGTTCGAGAGCAATCAAGCCGTGCTGGGAGGTGGGGCTGCCTTACGTGACGCGGGCCCCTACCCACTCTCGCTCTCTTCGTGTGTCTTCATCGGTAACGCGGCCGAGCAGACCGGTGGAGGCCTCGTCACCGGGGAGGGACGTGCGGAGTTGTTCGGGTGCGAGTTTATCGGCAACACGGCGGCAACCGCCGGTGCGGCACGGATCGAATCGACTGAAGAAGCCGCGATCAAGAGCTGCCTGTTCCTCGACAACGAGGGCTTCTCGGGTGTCGGCGGGCTGAGCCAGTACGTCTCCCCGGGCACGTCGGTCGTGATCTATGGCTGCACGTTCGCCCGCAATCGGGGAGGGGGCAACGGCGGTGCGGTGTACCTGGGCAGCGGCGACGTCTCCTACGCGGAGACCTATCTCGAGTCGTGTACCTTTCACGCAAACGAGGCCAACCGCGGCAGCGCGGTTCACTGCAGCGGGTGGGTGTGGGCCGAGTTCGCCTACTGCTTGCTGGGATTCTCACCGGTGGGCACGCCCGTGACCGGCGATCAGGGAAGCCACGCCTACATGGGATGCTGCGACGTGTTCGGCAACGCCTACGGCGACTACGTGGGGATGATCGAGAACTACGCCGGCATCAACGGGAACATCTGCGAAGATCCCTGGCTGTGCGATCCGGCGGCCGAGGATTTCCGCCTCGACGAGAACTCGCCGTGCAGGCCCTACTCCCCGCCGAATCCCGAGTGCGACCTCATCGGTGCTCATCCCGTGGGCTGCGACATCACACCGGCGCATCAGAGCAGCTGGGGCGCGATCAAATCGATGTTCCGGCCCGCAGCCGCGGATTGACCCGCCGCGAGGGCGCGATTCATAGGACGAACAGGGGTCACTCGAACAGACGCTTCACCGCTCCCCAGGTAGCCGACTGAATGTCGGTGGGAACATCATAGTAGAACCCAAGCCCCATTGACTGGGTGGGCCCCCACACGACGCTGGGATCCGCCCAGCCGGTACCGTAACCGGATGCCGGTGACAGGCATGTCCACGGGGTACCGCCGGGGCCGTCGAGGTCTGCGCTGCAGTAGAACGCCGCAGCGCCTCCAGGCCAGTTCGGCCAGTACCCCACCGTCAGTTCACCGTCGCTGAACGCATAGTCGGGAATGTCCACGTCGTGCTGGCTGATGTCAGGCCAGATGGCGGGCGGCCCGGGCTCGAAGTCGTAGAGGACCGATAGGACGGCTCCGGGCTCCGCCGTCACGCCGCCCTCCCAGATGTAGATGTCGCACAACTCGTCGCTGTAATACCCCACCTGGGTCAGCCAAAGGGCAATGCACTGGATCGTGGCATTTCCACCCATGGCGAATCCCTCGCCGAAGCTTCCGTAGTAGGGCGGTGCGACACCGTTGTAGCGCCAGGCATATCCGTTCTCAAAGGTCACGTCGTGGTGGAACAGCAGAGTCCCCGTGCACTCGTCCAGTCCGTCGCCGGTGACCTCGCCCGGCTCGGAGGTGTACCCCACGCTGTCGAAATCGGTGGCATTGGCCAGGCAGGACATGGCGGCGAGGATCAGCAGAATCCAGACAAATCTCATCGCGGACCTCCTTTCGCGCTGGAACGGGCCTCTCCTCGATCGTGTCCAGACCCACGAACACGAACACACCCCTGTTCCGATCGAGAAGCTATCCCCACAATATCAGAGATCCTCAGTCTGCGCGGGTCAAAAACGCTGCCGCGCCTCGCGCGAACCCGGCAGGCTAGGCCCCAACGGGTGGGGCCCTCGCGAACCCGGCACGCTAGACCCCTGCGGTGGGGCTACTTGCGCTTCACCGATTGGTCGAAGATGGGGCTCGCGCGTAAGAACCGGCTTCAAAACCTGATGCAATACCGCAAAGGGACCTCGGCAAGTTTGTGGCACGCACGCAGTATATCGTCTACACTGTGCTTGGTCTGTAGCTCTCCGATGCGCAGGAATACGTCGTGACCGATGATTCGTGACGGACCGAGAGGAGGTTGGCCATGCGCCGTAGTTCGTGGATGGTTGTTCCGCTTGTTCCGCTGACCGTCGCCTTGTTCTGTTGCTGGCCCCCCATCTCCGGGGCTTCCACCTATTTGATCGATCCCTACGGAACGGGAGATTTTCCGGACATCGCCAGTGCTGTCCTCGCAGCTAGCTCGGGAGACTCCATCCTCCTCGAGGAGGGCATCTATACGGGCCCGGGCAACCGGGACATCGACTTCGCCGGCAAGCTCCTTCACGTCGGCTCCCTCAGCGGTGTTCCCGATGACTGTATCCTGAATTGCCAGCATGACGGCCGGACGTTCCACTTTCACAACATGGAAACCAGTGCCGCATGCATCGAGGGACTCACGATTCGATCGGCCTCGGATCCTGAGTATGGGGGTGCCATACTGATTCAAGGTCCGCGCCACAATGCCGAGATCACGGCCACCCACTGCATCTTCGCCGACGGACGAGAGTCCTATGCAGCCCACGCCGAGGCCAACAGCGACGTCACCCTCTCGACCTGTGATGTCTACGGAAACGAGGGCGGTGATTGGGTGCAATGTCTTGAGGGTCAAGAGCAACTGCGCGGGAATCTTTCGGCTTCACCTCAGTTCTGTGATCCGGCTTCGGACGATTTTCATCTGGCCACCACGTCCCCCTGTGCCACCCGATCCGGCCCGCTGCACGGCTTCATCGGCGCCTGGCCCGTCGGTTGTGACGCGCCGCCTCGATCCGAACCGGCCGTGATCCGCGCCTTGGCGGCTGGGGATCCTGCCGAGATCGCGACGGCCCGATGCCGTATCTTCCCTCAACCGATCACCGATCGCGCCACCATCGTCTTCCGGCTGCCGCCGGTGGGAGACAGGGCCGCGGTCGCGCTGGGAATCTATGATCTCCAGGGGCGCTCGGTCCGCCATCTCGACACACCGGCCCAGACCGGCGACGAGTTGACCGTCTCGTGGGATCGAACCGACCGCTTCGGCCGCCGTGTCGAAGCCGGTGCATACTTCTTGCGCATCACGGCCGGTGGGGTGCCTGCCGCGACGAAGACCTTGTTGGTGTGGGACTAGATGATGTCTGCTCAGCCCGGTTTGCAGCCTGTGAAATCAGCCTGGGAGGTCGTCATGGCACTGGGTCGGCATCGGTTCTCCATCGCTTCGGGCCTCGTCCGGGCCACGGTCGTGATCGTGGCCTGCACAGGCGCGTCCGCACCGAGTTGGGCTGAGAACTGGGCCCAGAACGGATCCATCTTCAACCCCAGCGGCATTCCCTCGCTGCCCTTCTCCCAGCCCCGGTTGGCCGACCTGGACGGCGACGGCGACCTCGACCTGATCCTGGGCAGTCTGGAGTACGCCCTCATGTACTTCGAGAACACGGGCAATCCTTCGGCTCCCGCCTTCTCGCCCGGACCGGACATCTTCGCGTCCATCAGTGTGCTGGACGCCGAGGTCGGCGTGTGTGGCGATTTGGATGATGATGGCGATCTCGATCTGGTCACCGGCGGCTACCATGGCCTGCAGCTCTTCGAGAACACCGGCACCCCCACGACCCCGGACTTCATCAAGGTCGAGGGTTTTTTTGCCGGCCTGGCGGTAGGCGCCAGCCCCGCGCCGACACTGGCGGACCTGGACGGCGACGGTGACCTGGACATGCTGGTCGGGTTGGCCGAGGGTGGCGAGGTCAAGTACTACCCCAACACGGGGACCCCGAACGCGGCCGGGTTCCTCGAGAGCAACGCCGAGGTCTGGTTCGATGTCGGCCTGTATGCCTACCCCTGGTTGAGCGACATCGATGGCGACGGAGACGCCGATCTCTTGATCGGCCGCGACGGCACCGGGTTCTACTTCTACCGCAACGTGGGCACGGCCGGGGCCTGGCAGTGGCAGTCCGAGGACGAGCTGTTTGCCGGACTGGGCGAGTCCACCTACTGGAACTCGCCCTGTCTTCAGGATCTGACCGGAGATTCGAAGCCGGATCTGGTCTATGGCACCGGCGACGGCCCCCTGGCCTACTACCGCAACACCGGCACCCTGACGAACCCCGCGTGGACCGCAGACCCGAGCCTCTTCGGCGGAACCATCGACGTGGGCGGCGCCAGCTCGCCGTTCATGTTCGATTTCGACGGTGACGGCGACTACGACCTGGTCAGCGGCTCCCAGCTCGGCGACATCAAGTACTACCGCAACGTGGGAACGCCGACCGCGCCGGCCTGGCAGGCCGATCACGCCCGCTTCGCCACAATCGACCACTCGATCTACTCGGCCATCACACTGGGCGATCTCGATGGAGACGAGCTGCATGACGCCGTGGTGGGCGATCTGTCCGGCAATCTCTTCTTCCACCGCAACACCGGCGACTCGTTCGTCTACGAGAGCTCGATGTTCGAAGGCATCAACGTCGGTGGCTTCTCGGTGCCCCGCCTGGTCGATTTCGACAACGATGGCGACCTTGATTTGGTGGTGGGCAACGAGGCGGGTGGACTGCACTACTACGAGAACCAGGGTGGCAATCCTCTCCAATGGACCGAGATCACGGGCTTCTTCGGCGGCATCGACGTAGGCGTGCAATGCGCGCCCACGCTGGGGGATCTCGACTTCGATCTGGATCTGGATTTGGTGACCGGCGACTTGTTCCAGGAGGTGCAGTACTTCGCCAACTTGAACGGCCTCTGGGAAGAGGATCCTTCCATGCTCGAAGGCATCGTCGTGGGACAGAGTGCCGCGCCCGCCCTGTGCGATCTCGATTCGGATGGCGATCTGGACCTGGTCATCGGCAACTACGGTGGCACCATCGACTACTGGGAAAATCGGATGCAGAATCCCGCCGAGGTACGACCCGCCGCACGATCGCGCACGCGCTCGCTGGCTCTCTCGGCCTATCCGAACCCGTTCGGGCATCAGACGACCGTACGCTTCGAATTGCCGGCGCCAAGCCGGGTGACCCTCGAGCTCTTCGACGTGAGCGGCCGTTGCTTGCACCGCCTGCTGGATGGTTCGCGCGGCGCCGGCGAGCACGGTTTCGATCTTCGCAGCTCTCGTGACGGTTCGTCTCCGCTGGCGCCGGGAGTGTACTTCTGTCGTCTGCGGGCCCTCGGCCGGCAAGAAACGATCAAGCTTCTCTATCGCCGCTAGTATCCCGGCGCCCGCACCGTGCTGCCGGCGCGCTTTGGCGTTGGCTTCCGCCGCCGACGTCGGCGACTCGCCCCCACGGAACGACCCGCTCGGGTCGTGGGGGCGACCATGATGACCTCACCAGGGATTCCACCAGCCGCCTGATCCTCAGACGACCGATGGGCGCCTCCATCTCTCCACCGTAGGGTGGCATGCGGAGGCGGGTGACCCAAGAAGCACCTGCCCCAGAGCCTGTGCCCGAGCCTGTGCCTGAGCCTGAGGGGGATCCCATGCCCGAACTGCCCGATGTCGAGATCCAGAAGCAGTATCTCGACGCCTGCGCTCTTCACAAGAAGATCCGACATGCCGCCGTCCGCGAACCATCACTGGTCAAGGGCGGCAGCGGACGAGCCCTGGAGCGGGCGCTCGAGGGCAAACGGCTCCGCAGCACCCGCCGCCACGGCAAGCATCTCTTCGCTTCACTGGATGGCGGCACCTGGCTTCGTCTTCACTTCGGCATGACCGGCGATTTGGCCTACGGCAAGTTGCGCGACGACGAGCCAGAACACACCCGGCTCCGTCTCGACTTTCCGAACGAGTATGCGCTGGCCTACACGAACATGCGCAAGCTCGGGGAACTCGAGCTCATCGAAGACCCTGACGGCTATGTGGAAGAGCAGAAGCTGGGCATCGATCCCTTGGACCGTAGGTTCACGATCGCGGCCTTGCGGCACGCGCTCCGGGGGCGGCAAGGCACGATCAAGTCCACGCTGATGAACCAGCAGGTGCTCGCCGGCATCGGCAATGTCTACTCGGACGAGATCCTTCTCGAGACCGGGCTACACCCGAAGGCTCGTCCCCACCACCTGCGCGATGAAACGCTCGAGGAACTCCATCACGCCGTCAAGAGAGTACTGCGCGACGCGATCAAGGCTCGCGTGCGGCCGGACCGATTCCCCCGTCGGTTCATCCTGCCCAATCGTGAAGATGGCGCCCCGTGTCCGCGCTGCGGCCGCGCGCTGCGACAGATCACGATCAGTGGCCGAACGTCCTACTACTGCCCTCACGATCAGCGCCGGAAGACCTGAGACACGACCTCACGGCGAAGGCCGTGCGCGAAGGAGAAGATCGATCATGGCGACGACACGTGTTGGGCTGTCCGGATGGAGCTACTCGAGCTGGAAGGGCCAGTTCTATCCGGAGGATCTGGCGCCGGACCAACAGCTTGCCTTCGCCAGCCGCGCGTTCCCCTCGCTCGAGATCAACAAGTCGTTCTACTCGTTGCTCAAACCCGGTGACTATCGGCAGTGGCATGACGACACGCCCGGCCGGTTTCGCTTCGCCGTCAAGGGCAGCCGCTACATCACGCATCAGAAGAAGCTCAATGATCCGGCCGCCGGCCTGGCCAACTTCCTCGCCTCCGGCCTGCTTGCCCTGGAGGAGAAGCTGGGACCGATCCTGTGGCAGCTGCCGGGCAACCTGCACTTCCACGCCGGCCGCATCAAGGCCTTCCTGGAGGTCTTACCGCGGGACACCGATCAGGCAAGCCGTCGGGCATGCCGTCACGACCAACGCATCGCCGGCCGCGCCCAGCTGCAATCACGCCGGCGCCACCGCCTCCGTCACGCCCTGGAAGTGCGGCATGAGAGCTTCTTCGTACCCGAGTTCATCGACCTGCTTCACGAGCACCGTGTCGCTCTCGTCGTCTCCGACAGCGCCGACTGGCCACGCACCGCGCGACGCCCGCCGCCTCGCCGAGCGGCTGGACCGCGGCACATCATGAAGGAGCCCGCACGCATGAGAGTCTCCAAGGTGGTCACATCCGCAGCGGGCCCTGGCGTGATCCCGCGGGAGAGGCCGGCATGATCGAGCTCGACCACGTGACGAAGGTCTACGGCGGTCGACGCGTCGTCGACCGGGTCTGTCTCTCGATTCGTCGCGGCGAGACGCTCGTGCTCATCGGCCCGAGCGGCTGCGGCAAGTCCACTCTGCTCCGGCTGATGCTCGGGCTCGTGTCGCGCGACGAAGGCCGAATCGTCTTCGATGGCCAGCCGGTCAACGGCGCCCAGTGGCGGGATCGGCGCCGCCGGACCGGCTATGTGATCCAGGACGGCGGTCTCTTCCCTCACCTGACCGCGGCCGGCAACATCACGCTGCTGGCCCGCCACCTGAAGTGGCCTCGCGAACGCATCCGCGGGCGCCTTGCTGAGTTGGCGAGCCTGACGAGCTTCCCCACCGATGGGCTCGATCGTTATCCCGAGGAGCTATCCGGAGGACAGCGGCAGCGCGTGGCGCTGATGCGCGCACTCATGCTCGATCCCGACGTGTTGTTGCTCGACGAACCGTTGGGTGCGCTGGATCCGATGGTGCGCTCCGATCTGCAGGAAGATCTGCGGACAGTCTTCCGCAAGCTCAAGAAGACCACCGTCCTCGTCACCCACGACCTGGCCGAGGCCGAGTACTTCGCTGACCGATTGTGCTTGATGCGCGCGGGCACGATCGTTCAGTGCGCCTCGCCGCAGCAGTTGACCGCGGCACCGGCGTCCCGCTTCGTCACCGAGTTCTTCCGCGCACAGCGCCGCGTTCTCGCCGCGCCGGCACGTGAGGCCCTCTGATGCGTACCCCTCTGATATGGGCTCTCGTAGTACCCCCCTTCGCAAGGCTCCGCCTCGCAGTGCTCCGCCTCCTGATACTCGCTGTCGTGATGCTCGCCCTCGTACCCGGGGACAGCGAGGCGGACGACGGTGGTGCCGGCGAGCAGGGCGAACGTCCTCCCCACGGGACGGTTCGCGTCGGCTCGAAGAAGTTCACCGAGTCGGTGATCCTGGGTGAGATCGTCGCCCACCTCCTGCGCAATGAGGGAGTCGTTGCCGAACACCGGCGCGAGTTGGGGGGCACCCGTATTCTGTTCCATGCACTGGAGCGAGGGGAGATCGATCTCTACCCCGAGTACACCGGCACGATCCGCCAGGAGATCCTCCACGGAGAGTCGATTGCCGATGAGGCCGCCATGGTAGTCGCCCTGCGCAAGCGCGGCATCGCCGTCACCGCGCCCCTGGGTTTCAGCAATACCTATGCGGTTGGCATCCGGCCCCACTTGGCCGACTCCCTGGGCATCACCACGATTTCAGATCTTCGCGATCATCCGGACCTGCGGTGGGGACTCACGAACGAGTTTCTGAATCGCAACGACGGCTGGCCCAGTCTCAAGCGACACTACCAGCTCCCCCACCGCAACGTGCGCGGACTCGACCACGATCTGGCCTACCGGGCGCTGGCCTCTGGCGACATCGACGTCATGGACCTGTACTCCACCGACGCCGAGATCGCCTACTACGGTCTGCGCATCCTGCGCGACGATCGGGCGCACTTCACCGATTACGATGCGCTCTTCCTCTACCGGGAGGAACTCGAACGAACCGGTCCCGAGGTCATCGCCGCCGTCGGGCGCCTCGCCGGGCGATTCGACGAGAAACGCATGCGCCGCCTGAATGCGCTAGCCAAGATCGAGCAGTTGCCGGAATCTCGTGTGGCCGCCGGCTTTCTGGAGCGCCGCTTGGGAGCCAGCGTCGCGGTGCGCGAGCGCTCTCTGGGTGAGCGTCTCTGGCAACGCACGCGCGAGCACCTCTTCCTGGTGGGGATCGCCTTGGCGGGCGGCATCGTGGTTGCCCTTCCACTGGGCATCCTGGCGTACAAGTCGCCGAGCCTGAGCCCCTGGATCCTGGGCGGGGTGGGCATCATCCAGACGATCCCCTCGCTTGCGCTGCTCGTGTTCATGATTCCCTTGTTGGGTATCGCCGCGCCACCTGCCATCGCCGCCCTGTTCCTCTACAGCTTGCTGCCGATGGTGCGCAACACGCACGCGGGCCTGCACGGACTCTCCCGTTCCCTGCACGAGTCCGCCACCGCCTTGGGCCTGTCGGCCACCGGCCGCCTGTTTGCGATCGAGCTACCCCTGGCTTCCCGTTCGATCCTGGCCGGCATCAAGACTTCGGCCGTGATCACGATCGGCTTCGCCACCCTCGGCGCCTTGATCGGCGCCGGCGGCTACGGTCAGCCGATCTTGACCGGAATCCGGCTCAATGACCACGCGCTCATCTTGGAGGGTGCCCTCCCGGCTGCCGGGCTGGCCATTGCGGCCCAACTCGCGTTCGACCTTGCCGAGCGGGTCGCCATCCCGCGTGGTTTGCGTTTGCAGAAAGAAGAGTAGGAGGTGTTTTGTGAGCTCACCAACCGATGCCCTCGACAAGATCCTGCAGGCCGTGCCGCCGCCCTTGCCGGGTGAGACCACCGCCACCCGGCGCCGCGTCTTCGACGGCATGACGCTGCCCCAGCGCTATCAGGCGGTGCGCGCGCAGACGATGCGTTTGTGCGCTCCCCTCGAAACCGAAGACTACGTTGTCCAATCTTGTCCCGAAGCCAGTCCCATCAAATGGAATCTGGGACACACGACGTGGTTCTTCGAGGAGTTCATTCTCAAACCCTATGCCGACGGGTACCGCCTCTTTCATCCGGACTACGCGTTCCTCTTCAACTCCTACTACAACGCGGCCGGAGACCGGACGCCGCGCCCCATGCGGGGGTTGATGACGCGCCCGCTCTTGCAGGACGTCTTGCGTTACCGGCAATACGTGGACGAAGCCATGCTGGCGCTGATGGAGCATTCCAGCCAGGGAGAGCGTCTCGCGAGCCTGATCGAGATCGGTTGGAACCACGAGCAACAGCATCAGGAGCTCTTCCTGACCGACCTGAAGCACCTCTTCTCTCTCAATCCGATGTGCCCGGTCTACCTGGCTCGGAACGAGGCGTTGGGCACACCGGCCGCGGGTACTGTGGCCACCGGCCCGGCGGGTGCCGCGACGCCAGCCGGCGACGCGTCAGCCGGCACTGCATCCACCACCACCCCGAGCGGTCGCACAACGGGAACCCCCGCTCCTCCACCCTTCGTCTGGTTCGAGCATGGCGCCGGCAATCGTCTCGTGGGGCACGGCGGCGGGCGGTTCGGATACGACAACGAGTTCACGCAGCACAAGGTGTGGCTCGACGGCTTCGCGCTGGCCAACCGGCTGATCACGAACGCCGAATACATGGAGTTCATGGACGACCGCGGCTACGAACGTCACGAGCTCTGGCTGGATGAGGGCTGGAGCCTCATCCAGCGCCACCGCTGGCGCGCGCCGCTCTACTGGGAGAAGCAGAACGGCACCTGGCGGATGTTCACGCTGCGGGGGATGCAGCCGGTCGATCCCGGCGAACCGGTGTGCCACGTGAGTCTCTTCGAAGCCGACGCCTACGCACGCTGGGCCGGAGCGCGCCTGCCCACGGAGGAGGAATGGGAGGCCGCCGCCCAGGAGGAGCCCATCTCCGGCAACCTGCTCGAATCCGAGCGCTTTCATCCCGAAGCCGGCGAGGATCTGTCAACCGGCCCCCTCGCCCAGCTCTATGGAGACGTCTGGGAATGGACCGGTAGTCAGTACCGACCCTACCCCGGCTACCGAACCTTGAACGGCGCCCTGGGCGAGTACAACGGGAAGTTCATGTCGAGCCAGTTCGTGCTGCGCGGCGGATCCTGCGCGACGGCCTCGTCACACATCCGGTCAACGTATCGGAACTTCTTCCCCCCGCACGCGCGTTGGCAGTTCACCGGCATCCGCCTGGCAAAGGAATTGCAATGATACCGGAAACCTCGACCCTCGAATCCGTCCGGACAGAGGCCCGCGAAGCGTTCCTGCTCGATGTCCATAGCGGACTGGCGCGCACGCCGAAACGCCTGCCCTGCAAGTACCTCTATGACAAACACGGCTCGGAGCTCTTCGATCGAATCTGCACGCTCGACGAGTACTACCCCACCCGGACCGAGATGCGGATCCTTGGCGACCACCTCGGCGAGATGGCCGCCCGAATCGGCCCCCACTGCTTGCTGATCGAGCCCGGAAGCGGAAACAGTGCCAAGACGCGGCCGCTGCTCCGGGCACTCCAGCGGCCCGCTGCGTATGTCCCCGTCGATATCAGCCGCGAGCACCTGATCGCGACCGCCGCCAGCTTGCGGCGCGAGTTTCCCGGCCTGCGCATCTACCCGGTCGCCGCCGATTTCACCGGCCGGTTCCACGTGCCACGCATCCCCACACAGGGCGGCCGTCGCATCGTCTACTTCCCCGGCTCCACGATCGGCAACTTCGAGCCGGCCGAAGCCACCGCCCTCTTGCGCCGCTTCGCTGAAACCGCCGGTCCCGGTGGCGGCCTCTTGATCGGCTTCGATCTTCGCAAGCCGGCCAAGATCCTGCACGCGGCCTACAATGACGGCGACGGCGTGACCCGCGCCTTCAATCTGAATCTCCTGCGACGGCTGCGCAACGAGCTTGATGCGGATGTGGACATCGGCGGCTTCACGCACCGGGCCATCTACAACCCCCGGCACGGACGTGTGGAGATGCACCTGGTCAGCCGCCGGCGGCAGGCGATCGTGGTTGGCGGCACCCGCTTTCGCTTCGCCAAAGGCGAAACCATTCACACGGAGAACTCCTACAAGTACTCGTGCGGTGGTTTCACGAAGCTGGCGTCGGCAGCGGGGTTTGCCCGCCAGGCAATCTGGACCGATCCCCGGCAGTGGTTCGCCGTGGCGTACTTCCGCACTGCGTCGAGGCCGTTGAACTCATGACGCTTCACGAACGACGCGGCATGTGCGGCCTGTGCAGCGCGGGCTGCTGGATCGTCGCGACCCTCGATGAGGAGGGCCGGCTCGTAGGGGTACGCCCTGACGAGGGCACCCCCATGGGACGGCTCTGCAAGATCGGCGAGCATTCACCCGAGGTCGTCTACGCCGAGCACCGGTTGCGCCGGCCGCTGCGCCGCACCGGGCCGAAGGGTACGTTCGAGTTCGAACCCATCTCCTGGGACGAGGCGATGCAGACGATCGTAGGTGAGCTCCAGCGTATCAAGACCGCCCACGGCGCCGAGGCCACCGCCATCTACACCGGCGTGGGCAGCTTCGAGACGGCGCACTGCGATATCTTCCAGCCCAAGGGTGTAGCCACCTCGTCGGCGTGCAGCGTGCTCTTCCCCTTCGGCTCACCCAACACCATGGGCGTCGGCGCACTCTGCTATGTGTCCTTCGGCATGATCGCGCCGCACGTCACCATGGGCCGCATGTTCATGAACATGTTCTCCGACATCGAGAGCGCCGAACTCGTGGTCGTTTGGGGGACGAATCCCGCCACCGACCTCCCGCCGGTCGACATGGACCGCATCCTCGAGGCCAGATCCCGTGGCGCGGAGGTGGTCGTCATCGATCCGCGCCGCACGGTGACCGCCAAGCTGGCCGAGGCCGACTGGGTTCCGATCCGGCCTGGAACCGATGGTGCGCTCGCGCTCGGCATGTGCCGCGTCCTGATCGAGGAAGAGCTCTATGACGAATCATTCGTGCGTGACTGGACGGTGGGCTTCGAACCCTTCGCGCGCTACGTCCAGCACTTCCGGCCCGAGGTGGTCGAGCGGATCACCGGTGTGCCGGCCGGGACCGTACGAAGTCTGGCCCGCCGCATCGCCGACGCGCGCGGCGTCTCCCAGCTCATGTACACGGGCATGGAGTACAGCAACAGCGGGGTGCAGGGTATCCGCGCCGCCCTGACCCTCTGGGCGCTGGCCGGTCAACTGGACGTTCCCGGCGGACTCTGCTTCTCGATGCGCGGCAACAGCTTTCCCATCAACCGCGCCGGTCACGTCCCAAACCCCGATGTCGGCCCCCGGCTGGGCCGCAACCGCTTTCCCGTCTACATCGACTACCGCGACGAGGCCCACGCGATCGCCCTCCCCGAGTCGGTCCTCGAGGGCCGTCCTTACCGCATCCGCTCCCTGATCGTGCTAGGCGGGTCAATCCTCACCGCCTGGCCGAACCCCGAGCTCTGGAAACGCACCCTGGCGGGGCTCGAGTTTCTGGTCACGATCGACCGCCAGCTCACCGCCGACGCCGCCTACGCCGACCTCGTCCTCCCGGCGGCGACCTACTACGAGATCGAGTCCTACGTCACCTACGGCGCCGTCTTTCGCATCCGCGAGCGACTCATCGAGCCGGTCGGCGAGGCTCGCGGCGATCTGGACATCCTGACCGAGCTGGCACATCGTCTGGGCTACGGGCATCTCTATCCCGCGGACAGCGAAGCCCGCTTGCGCCATGTCCTCGAGGAATCCGGATTCACACTCGAACAGGTTCGCGCCGCCGGAGGCACGGTGGCCCAAGAGGCGGAGATCATGCAGTACCGCAAGTGGGAGAAGGGGCTGCTGCGCGAGGACGGGCAAACCGGGTTCGAGACCCCAAGCCGCAAGTTCGAGATCGCCTCCTCGGTGCTCGAGGAGTACGGCTACGATCCGCTGCCGGTCTACACCGAGCCCACCGAAGGACCCCTGGCGCAACCTGAACTGGCGCGGGACTACCCGCTCGTCTTCAACTCGGGCGCGCGAGCGCGGACGAGCTTTCACACCCAGCACCACGGTATCCGCGGCCTGGCGAAGCGCCGCCCCGAACCCGGTGTGGAAATGCATACGTCCGACGCCCAAGCCCGGGGCATTCGCAATGGCGACCGCGTTCTGATCAAGACCCCACGAGGACAGGTGGCGATGCGGGCCCGCGTGACCGGCGACATCGTTCCGGGCGCGATCGACGCCAATCATGCCTGCGGAAGCCCGGTGGGTCCCAAGGCCTGGCAGGACGCGAACGTCAATGCGCTCACCGATCTGGAGAACCACGATCCGATCTCCGGCTTCCCCGTCTACAAGGCCCTGCTGTGCGAGGTGGTCAAGGCCGGCCAGGACGCGACGGCCGAGGAACGAGTGATCGTGGACGGCGAACAGCACTACGAGCTCAACCCGGCGCCCCCCGCGGATCCGGCTGCCATGTCGGATCCGGCTGCCGCATCGGATCCGGCAACCCCATCCGGCGCAACCCGTCCGGCTTCCGCGCGCTCGCGGCCGGGTCCCTCGCATCCCAGGCGCCTCATCTACCTGGACAACAATGCCACGACCCCGCTGTCCGAGGAGGTGCGCCGGGAGATCGAAGCCGTTCACGAGCAGTTCGGCAACCCGTCGAGTATTCACCGCCGCGGCCGGGATGCCCGGCGGATCGTGGAGCACGCCCGCCGGCAGGTGGCTCAAGCCCTGGGCTGCACCGCGCGGCGGATCATCTTCACCGGTTCCGGGTCCGAGGCCAATAACCTGGCCATCAAGGGTCTCCTCTGGTCCGCTCTGTGCGCGACGGCTATGGGCGGGTCGGGCAGCCGCAGGCCGGGTGGCTCTGGGGCGGTTGGACGCGCGGGCACGGACCTGGTGACCAGCGCGGTCGAACACCCTTCGGTCCTCCAGCCCTGCCGCTGGCTGGAACGTCAGGGTGCCCACGTGCATTATCTCCCGGTCGACGGTGATGGTCGCGTCGACCCCGCCGATCTGGCAGGCGCGCTCGCCGACGGGCCGGCTGCGGGCGGCCGGCTAGTGACGATCATGCTTGCCAACAACGAGGTAGGCACCTTGCAGCCGATCCCTGAGTTGGCCTCGATCTGTCGTCGTCACGGCGTGCCGCTGCACGTCGATGCGGTACAGGGACTCGGCAAGGTTCCGTTCACGGTGGAGGAACTCGGCTGTGACCTATTGACCATCTCGGCCCACAAGATCCACGGCCCGAAAGGCGTCGGCGCCCTCTTCCGGCGCAAGGGGATCGAGATCGATCCGTTGATCCATGGCGGCGCTCAGGAACACGGCCTGCGAGCCAGCACCGAAAACGTCGCCGGCATCGCCGGTCTGGGTGCCTGCTGCGAACGGGTGCCGGCTTATCTGCGGGAGATGAAACGGGTCGCGGGCCTGCGAGACCGCCTGGAGCATGGACTGCGCGACATCGTTCCGGGCTTCAAGCTCAATGGTCCGGCCACAGACCGTCTCCCGAACACGCTCAGCCTCTCGCTGAAGGGCCTGCGCGGAGAGAGCGTGGTGCTCGAGATGGACAAGCGCGGCATCCACTTCTCTGCGGGCTCGGCCTGCAAGTCGGGATCACCCGATCCCTCGCACGCCTTGCTGGCGATGGGGCTGTCGGAGGAGGAAGCCCATTGCACGATCCGCCTCTCTCTGGGGACCCAGACCCGTGCGGAAGATATCGCCGAAACCCTCTCCCAGTTCGAGCAGATGCTCGAGCAGTCGAAGCAAACGGTCCGCTTCGTGGCCTGCAAGTGATGCGGTCACGGTGCCTCACGCTGGCTCAGGGTGGCCCAATACTGTAAAATCCCGGCCACGAGCGGCAGGTCCGGGGCCCGGCTCCCAGGGCCAGGACGGTAAAGCGACTGGTTGGGGCGACAGCCCCCACAACGGAGAGGTATGAATGATGAAGCAGCTGAGCTACGAGCACTGTCCATCCAACATCCCCCTCCTCGGCGAAACCATCGGCGGCTGCCTCGACCGCATCGCCGAGACCTTCCCCGACAACGATGCCGTCGTCTCCATCCATCAGGACATCCGCTTCACCTACCGTGAGTTCAACCAAGTCGTCAACCGTGCCGCCAAGGCGCTGCTCAACCTCGGCATCGAGCGCGGCGACCGCGTCGCCATCTGGTCGACGAACAATTACGAGTGGGTCGTGACCCAGTTCGCCA
The DNA here is from genome assembly GCA_964573295.1 of uncultured bacterium. Classification (GTDB taxonomy): domain Bacteria; phylum Eisenbacteria; class RBG-16-71-46; order CAIMUX01; family WJJG01; genus CAYQJL01. The sequence goes on from CAZNJE010000006.1 coordinate 78,470, forward strand.
CCGCCCGAATCGGCGCCATCCTGGTCAACGTCAATCCGGCCTACCGCATCCACGAGCTGGAGTACGTCCTCAAGCAATCGCGGTGCAAGGTGCTCGTCCTCATCGAGTCGTTCAAGACCAGCAACTACGTCGACATGTTCTATAAGGTCTGTCACGAGGCCAAGGAGTGCGTGCCCGGGCAGATCGACTCCTGGCGGTTTCCTCATCTGAAGACCGTCGTCTTCATCGGCCGCGAGCAGCATCCGGGCATGTTCACCCGCCGGGCCTTCGCCGAGCTCGGTGACGAGCTGCCCGACGAACTTCTGGCCGAACGCGGCGCCGAGCTCGACTTCGATGACGACATCAACATCCAGTACACCTCGGGAACGACCGGTTTTCCCAAGGGCGTGACCCTCACGCATCACAACATCCTCAACAACGCCTACGTCACCGCCCAGACGATGCGCTTCACGCACCAGGATCGCCTCTGCGTGCCGGTGCCTTTCTATCATTGCTTCGGCATGGTGCTCGCCAACCTCGCGTGCATCACGACCGGTGCCACGATTGTCATTCCCTCTCCCTCCTTCGATGCCACCGACACCCTCAAAGCCGTCCAGCAGGAGAAGTGCACGGCCCTGCACGGCGTCCCCACGATGTTCATCGCCGAGCTCGATCATCCTGAGTTCGACACCTTCGACCTGCGGACGCTGCGTACCGGCATCATGGCGGGCGCCCCATGCCCGGTGGAGGTCATGAAGAAGGTCATGGACCGCATGCACATGAAGGAGATCCTCATCGGCTACGGCCAGACCGAAGCCTCCCCGATCACGAACATGACGCGGGCCGACGACAGCCTCGAGAAGCGGGTCGCCACCGTCGGCCGTGTCTCACCCCACCAGGAACAGAAAGTCATCGACCCGGCCGGCGGCATGATGGTGCCCCGCGGGACACAGGGCGAGATCTGCTTCCGCGGCTACAACGTCATGGCCCGCTACGACAACATGCCCCAGGAAACCACCGCGGCCATTGACGAGAAGGGTTGGCTGCACTCGGGCGACTTGGGCATCATGGACGATGAGGGCTACGTGCGAATCACGGGCCGGATCAAAGAGATGGTCATCCGCGGAGGCGAGAACCTCTACCCGCGTGAGATCGAGGAGTTTCTCCACACCCTCGATGTCATCTACGATGCCCACGTCGTCGGCGTGCCCGATGGCAAGTACGGGGAAGAGGTGCTGGCCTGCGTGAAGCTCAAGCCGGGCACCGAGTCACCCACCGAAGAAGAGTTTCGCGCGATGTGCAAGGGCAAGATCGCCCACTTCAAGATCCCGCGCTACTGGCTCGTCGTCGATGACTTCCCCATGACGGTCACCGGCAAGGTCCAGAAGTTCAAGATCCGCGAGAAGGCGATCCACGAGCTCGGCCTGGAGAACGTCAAGACGGTCCAGCAAGACGGCATTTGAGGCGTTGCGCTATTGGCCAATGGCGCCACAGATCTCGTGCCGGGATGTAAGGACCTCGCTCAGGTCCGGTGCCTCGGCTGTTGTGCCTCCCGAAAACTCGAGTGCCGCTCTAGCTTTGAACTTAGGGACCCGGGCCTGACTGCCGAAATCTCCGCGCGAGAATGGCTTTGCCATCTGGATTCCCGGTCAGCCAATCTCTCCAGCCACGTTCATCGGATCATCTCGCAACAAGATAAGCATACCATGACATGGCTCGTCTCGTTAATGGACTGCCTGACCGCTGCACTGGGATCCCGGGCAGAACAGGTTTGTAGTGTCGGCTTGGGGTCCGGTCGTGACCGGGTTGTTAACCAGATTAGGGATTCTGAACAGAGAGTCGGAGAGTTTTGGGCCGATTCGGTCATAGACGCGGGGGTTACCTTTGGACCCCAGTCCCTCTCTCGCGAAATTGAGAATCAGACGGCGTCGCGGCATCGGTGCCAGAAGTTCCTCCCCTTGCGGGTTGACTCACCCCTGAAACTGAACGGTTCAGCCCCTTCGCTCCACCTGCATTACTAGGCTTCTTCACTACTACGAGCTGATCCGCCCCTGCGCTCCGCGTCGGTACTCTCACCCTTGAGGTTCCAGCCCCTTGGGCTTCTCCCTTCACATCGGAGCGCCAGGTTCCCACGTTCCGCATGGAAGCCTGGACCAGGATCGCGCCGTCTATCTGCCGGCCACCGTCCAGCCAGTAAACAGGTCCCCGCTGGACTCCTTCACAGGCCCCGAAAGATGCCTGATTTCGATGGCGGGTGTGTACTTCTCGACAGCTCATCAACGGTGCACTTCCGTTCGCCTTCCTGGCCCGTACCTGACGGAATCCCTCCCGCCTATTCCCGTTCCGCTCACCACCTGGGATCTCATCCCCACGCAGCGACGGGTGGTTTGAGAACTGGTCCTGCAACCCGTCCCCGGGGGGCCTGCCCCCATCTTCCATGCAGCATGGCTTCTGTCAGTCGGCCACTACGACCTCCTCCCAGTGCCTTCGTGGCACACTTTCGGGAGTACGACGGCGAGGGGCTGGGCAATGCTCGTCCTGGGCGTTCACGAAGGGGGATCCAGTCCTTTCAGAACCCGCGCCGGGTCGGATTCCGGACGAGTTGGGTACGGATCCCGGACTCTGGCATCACCGAATGCCCCCGTCGGAGTCGATTGCCGCGGCTGCACCCGGTCTGGTATCCTAATTCATCATTGTGCAAGCGGTTAGGGTCGGGGTGGCTAGAACCGGGGTGCTCAGGACCGGGGCGGTTAGGGTCGGCTTTTGTGAGGATCGTCCGTTCATCCATGTGGTGTTCTCGACATACAGTCCGCCTCTTTGGGAAGGCCTATCTGAGCACCCTTCGCACGGCGCCAGACACATTGACGCTGGGGCAGCTACGCAGCGACCTATCCCATGAGACGACCTCCAAACTGGCCCGATTCCGCTCGCTTTCCAGAGATTGGCGCCGCGGCCGCTATCGCGAGGCCGATGTCGCCGATGCACGAACCATGCTCCTCACCCTGGAATCCGCGATCGTTCGATACTCCCCTCTTGCTGCCCAAACCGTTGGCACGTGGATTGCACTACTCAAATCACTCGCGGCCATGGATCGCATTCACCGAATCACGGACCGGGCCGAACGGCGGGGCGCCCTCGCCCAACGCAACTTGGACCAGATGGACGAAGGGTTGACCCGATTGCAAGCGGGACTTCAGGAACTGGTCGATGGCTTGTCGTTGCGACACGGCGTGCGTTTGGAAGACATCGTCATCGAGGCCAGCGACGAAATCCGGTTGGAGTTCGGGGCGGCGGTGCGTGCCAACCATGTGAGCGTGATCCTTGACGACGCAGCACGACTGGGTTCGACCTGGATCCCGCGTCGCGAGGAGAAGCCGTGGCTGGATCTCATTCGGAATCTGATTCGGAACGCCGTACAGGCCGTGCTCGATCGGCCGACTCGGGAGGCTCTCCCGCCAGGAGAGGTACGCGTCTCGCTGGGGCCCACGCCCGAAGGACTGGGAACACAGGTCGGCGTCATGGACAACGGCATCGGTATCGAGCCCCAACAGGTCGAGGGAATCTGGAAGGAGGGCGTCAGCCGGCATGGCATGGGCCACGGGCAGGGTTTGACCGAGGAGAAACGCCTGTTCCTGGAAGAACATGCCGTCCTGGACGTGTTCTCCCAGCCCGGTCACGGCACCCAGGTTCGCATGGGCGTGCCGATCCGTGAGATCGGAATCACCCAGATGCGGCTGGCCCGTGCCCGCCTGGCAATCGCATGGATCATCATCGTCGCGCTGGCGGTCACTGCCGCCATCCGGCTGAGCCCTTCCGAGGGCTTCGGTTCAACCGAGGTTCGCCAGGAGCGCATTCTGGTCGGACATGGCGATCGGGGCGGCATTCTTTGGGAGCGGAACTTGGGCGAAGTGATTCTGGAGAACCTCAGCGGCTTCCAGGCGCGTTCAGGGGAGTTGAGCCCGGCGGTCCAACCTAACGAGACCGTGCGGGATCCTGACGGCCGGGTCCGCGGCGTCCTGGTTTCCACGATTCCAGATCAGGGTGCCGGCGCGATCTGGCTGTTGGATGCCGCCAACGGTTCTGACCTCTGGCGGCTTCGATTCGAAGACGTGTTCCCGGGCGGATCGCGACTGGGGCGCTTCATCTCCCGTTGGCAAGTTCGCGTTCCATGGCATGAAGATGCCCCCACCGCCTTTGCGGTCAACATCAGGGATCAGGCCTATTCTCCCAACGCGATACAGATCTTGCTCCCGGATGGAACGGCCGAGGCCACCTACTTCCATTCCGGAAATCTCGCGTTCCGGGCGTGTGCCGACTTCGACGAGGACGGAAGGCGTGAGCTTCTGCTCTACGGCATCAACAATCCCAGTCGACATGACCCGAGCATTCTGGGATTCGATCCGGGTTGCTTCGTGGACTGCCTTGTGATGATCGAGCTTCCGTTCACCTCTGCGCAGGGCTTCCCCTACACGGGTTGGGCCGGCATCCCGCCGGCAAATGAGGAGGGGTACCTGCTCCTGCCGCCGATCCAGGAGGGTCTGCGGGCCGCCGTGCATGTCATTGACATCGCGCGCCCCGTCCACGGACAGCCAGCGGAGATGGACATCCGCCTGGTCGACGGGCGGATCTACAGAGTCGATGCGCGGCTACGACCCTTGAGTTGTTCCGTAGGAGACGACACACCTGCCGAGCACACCTTGCTCGATCGCGATCCACCTCCGATGGTGTATGTTGAACAAGGAACGCTCGAGCGGATTGCGACACCCATCGTCGAGCAGCGAAACTGATCTCGCCGAGGGGAACCCAGAGCAAGCCCCGGAGACAGATCCAGAAGGAGATCCGGGGAGACCCAGGGGAGACCCAGGGAAGACCCAGGGGAGATCCAGGGGCAATCCAGGGGAGACCCAGAGGGAGGTTGCATGGAGTCGGAGGCAAAGATAGAAGGGCAGCAGCCGGCCGGACGGGAGAACCTGCGCCTCCTGGTCGTCGACGACCGGAACGATCTGGCGCGCTTCTGTGAGCGTGAACTCGACCGCCACTGGCGCATCGAGCACGCCTCGGATGGCAAGACCGCCCAGGAGAAACTGGCTGCCGGCGAGGCTTTCCAGGCCATCGTGTTGGATCGGGACTTCTCCGAGGCGGATCCTTCTCGGCTGATCGGCCCCTCCTGTGCAGTCGCCAATGAAGGTATTGCCATCCTGGAGTGGATTCGCGAGACACACGGACAGATCCCGGTCGTGATGGTGACCGGCTATCGAGAACAGCGTTCGGCGCTACGAGCAGCCGAGCTGGGGGCAGATTATCTGGCCTGGTCGGACATCATCGCCGATCCTCACATTCTCAAGGAACGCCTGCAGCTCGCGCTGGAGCGTTCGGCGGGACACGACGAATCCGCCCTCAGTCGATTTCGAGAACTCGGCGTGGTCGTTTCCTCACCGCGATTCAAAGCGACGCTACTCGACCTATGCCATGCGATCGAAGCACGCGTACCCATTCTCTTGCTGGGCGAGACCGGGACGGGCAAGGATACGCTGGCCTTTGCCGTTCATGCTCTCAGCGGGGTCTCGAACCGTCCCTACGTGACCATCAATGTTGCGGCGCTCAACCCCAATATCATCGAGAGCGAACTGTTCGGACACGCCAGAGGGTCTTTCACCGGTGCCAGTCACTCCACCGAAGGGAAGCTGCGCTTCGCACATCAGGGGACCCTGTTCTTGAACGAAATCGCCGATCTGCCCTGGGAGGCACAAGCCAAGCTGCTGTCGGCGATTGAGCAGAAGAAGGTCACTCCCGTGGGGGACAACCAGGCGTATCCAGCCGATTTCCGCCTGATTACCGCTACCTCGCAGGACCTGCGCAAACAGATCGAAGAGAAGCTTTTTAGGGAAGACCTTTACTATCGAATTGCCTGGCACACGGTCGAGATCCCTGCGCTGCGTGATCGGCGTGAAGACATCCCAGACTTGGTGCGCGTCTTCGTGCATCGATCCGGACAGGGCATCGAAGGCGGGGTGACCGGCATCGCGCAAGAAGCCATCGACTATCTGACCGAACTCCCGTGGCGAGGCAATGTGCGTGAGCTTCGTGCCGTCGTCGATGCCGCCTGCTCGCTCTCACGCTACTACATCACGTTGGTGGATGTGCGGCGTGCGCTGGAAAGCCGCAGCCAACCCCTCACACTACGTTCCGCGGAAGAGGATCCGCCGCCCGCATTCGGAAGTCTGACCTACCGGGAACTGACCGAAGCGTACTTCCGCTACCTCTTCGACATCACCGAAGGAAAGATTCCCGAATTGGCCAGGCGCGCGGGTATTGCGAAATCGACGGCCTACGAATGGCGTGACAAGCTGTCGGCGATCGAGAAGGCGAACTAGCGCGGCCTCGGACTGCCTCCCTCTGCAGCGCTAGATCGCGCGCTCGAAGCCGCGCCGGGCGTACCAGGAGACGGCCACGTCACTCGCGCTGGACGGCTGCCAGTGCCAGCAAGCGGTCCCCTTCCATGACGACCGGGCTCAGCCACGGGTCATAGAGTGCCTCCAACGCGGAAGGATCACCGCTGACCAGTTCGGGATAGATGCGCCCGTCGGCATGCCCGGCATAGGCCTCCCGCAACAGGAGGAGAGCCCACGACAGGACAGGCTCCTCGAGCGAAGGCCCCGGACTCGGGGAGGTGGGCGAAAGGGCGGGCAGCGGCCGGACCAGCTTGTTGCGCCGGATGGCCTCGAATCCCTTGGCCTCCAGCTTCTCGCGCAGGCGATTGCCCAGATCCTCTTCGATATCGATGCGGACATGCTCAGCGCCGGCAATGAATCCCTCATGGGCGAAGGAGTCGATTAGCTCGGCAGCGATGCGCACGGATGCGGGGTGCTCGGGAATCAAGCTCTCCCGCGCCCGACTGACTGCCTCCCTCGCGCGTCCATCTACCCCATCCGCTCGATGATCGCCTGGCCGAAGCCGCTGCAGGACTGCTCGTTCACATCCTCCCGGCCCTCGCGCTTCATGAGCCGTGCCAGATCGTAGGTCACCTCGGCGTTTTTGATGGCCGATTCCATGCCGGCGAGGATCAGGTCGGCCGCTTCGTTCCACTTCATGTGGTTCAGCATCATCACCGCTGAAAGAATCAGCGATCCCGGATTGACCTTGTCCATGCCGGTGTACTTCGGCGCGGTCCCGTGGGTGGCTTCGAAGAGCGCCACGTCGTCGGACATGTTCGCTCCCGGGCCCAGGCCCAGCCCGCCGACGAGCGCAATGGCCGCGTCGGAGAGGTAGTCGCCGTTCAGGTTCGGGAGAGCCAGCACGCTGTACTCGTCCGGCCGGGTCTGGATCTGCTGGAAGATCGAGTCGGCGATCCGATCTTTGACGAGGATCTTGCCCGCCGGCATCTCGCCGCCAAGCTCGTCCCAGAGCTTCTTTTCGGAGACGGTGATGTCGCCGAACTCGCGCTCGGCCAGATCGTAGCCCCACCTGGCGAAGGACCCTTCGGTGAACTTCATGATGTTGCCCTTGTGCACCAGGGTCACCGACGGAAGCTGCTGATCGCGGGCCCACTGCAACGCCTTGCGAACGATTCGCTCGGTACCGTAGACCGAGATGGGTTTGATTCCGATGCCCGAATCGGACCGGATCTCGCGCCCCTCCTTCTCCTTGATGAGCGCGATGATGGCACGGGCCATCTCACTGCCGTTCTCGTAGTCATAGCCGGCGTAGACATCCTCGGTGTTCTCACGGAAGATCACGAAGTTGACCTTGTCGGCATATTTGTTAGGGGCCGGGACGCCCTCGAAGTAACGGATGGGGCGCACGCAGGCATAGAGGTCCAAACGTTGGCGGAAACGGACGTTGATCGAGCGGAAGCGCTCGCACACCCCGTCCGCCTTGCCGCAGCGGTCGCAGGCGCCGCCATGGTTCTGCTGGTGCGCGCAGTGCAGACAGACATGGGTCTCCTCACCAATCGGCGTGGTGAAGGGTCCCTTGATGGCGATGTGCAAGTGCTCGATCGCCCGCACGGTCTCCTCTGGAAACTCGCTGCCGTAGTGTTGCAAACCCTCCAGCCCGGCATACAGCGGACACCACGCGATCGTGCGCCGGCCGCCGTAGGCTTTCGTCACAGCCGCCTCCACGACGTGCTGCATGACCGGCGTGATATCGATGCCGATGCCGTCGCCGCGCAGCACCCCGATGATGGGGTGGTCGCCGATGGTCAGGTCGCCATCACGGGAAGTGATCAAATCACCCTCGGGAATCTCGATCTTCTCGAATGTCATCACGGCCCTCTCTTTCAGGATGTCAACTCGTCCAGGGCCCGGCGGAACGCGCGGATGTGGCTGGGCGTCGTGCCACAGCAGCCCCCGATCACCTGCACGCCCGCCTCACACAGGGCGGGGATGTGCCCGGCCATGAAGTCTGGATCTTCCCGGTACACAGCCCGGTCGCCTTCGAGTTCCGGCAACCCCGCGTTCGACTGGATGAGCAGGGGGCGGTCGGTCACTGCTCGCAGCTCCTGAGCGATCTTGACCATGTTGACGATCCCATTTCCGCAGTTCGATCCCACGATATCGGCGCCCGACTCCAGCAGACCGGCCGCGCAGGTGGCGATGTCCTGGCCCATCATGGTGAAGAACCCTCGCGGCGTGGCATCGAAGGTCATCGAGGTCATCACCGGCACCCGGCGCGAAATCGTCGCCATCGCGCGGTGGGCGGCTTCCACGGCCAGGCGGGCTTCCTGCAGGTCCGTCATCGTCTCGATGCACAGGATGTCGACCCCGGCGTCGATGAGCGCACCCATCTGTCGCTCGAAGCTCTCACGGACCAGCGCTGGGGAAGCATCCCCGTAAGGTTCGAGCATGCGGCCGCAGGGACCGCATGAGCCCGAGATGTAGACCACGCCGCCGCGCCGGGCTCGCTCGGCTCCGCCCCCGACCACCTCCACATCCGTGAACTCCAACACTCGATCGGTCTCCCGTCCCGCCGCGGCGATGGCCGCCCGCACCGCTCCGACGGCTTCCCGCTGGATCTGCTCGGTCCGCTCGGCAAGGCCATAGGGAGCCAGCTTCAAAGGTGAGCCGCCGAAGGTATTCGTCTGCAGGATCTGGGCGCCGGCGTCCAGATACGCGCCGGCGATCTCGCGCAGAAGCTCGGGACGCTCGAGATTGAACCGTTCGGGGGCCTGGCCCAACTCGAGTCCCCGTTCCATCAAGAGGCTGCCGATCGCTCCATCGGCGAGCAGAACCTCACCAGCAGCCAGTCGATCCAGAAAGCTACTCCCTCCGCCGTCCATCACGATCACTCCTTGGGCGCCCCGCCGCGGAGGCTCCCCGTGCGGCTCAGCCCATCAGTTCTTCGATCGTCTCGACCGCATGCGCAGCATCGTAGGCGTAGGCGGTCGCACCGATCTGACGGGCGTAGTCGGCCGTCACCGGCGCCCCGCCGATGACGGTGCGAATCTCATCCTCTGCACCCTGCTCGGCCAGCAAGGCCACAACCCGCTTCATGGCCGGCATGGTCGTGGTCAGAAGGGCCGACATGCCGATCACCCGCGCCCCTTCGCTCCGGGCGGTCTCCACGAAGCGCTCGGGCGGCACGTCCTTGCCCAGATCGATGACCTCGTAGCCGGCGCCGCCCAGCATGATGCCGACGAGATTCTTGCCGATATCGTGCAGGTCACCGGCCACCGTCCCGATCACCACCTTGCCCCGGCTGGGCACACCGGACTCGGCCAGGTGAGGCTTCAGTAGATCCAGCCCCGCATACATGGCCCTCGCGGCCAGCAACACTTCGGGCAGGAACATGTCATGGCAACGAAACCGCTCGCCCACAACCTTCATACCGGCCAGCAGCCCCTCGTTCAGAATCCGCTCGGCCGGAAGCTCCTTGCCCAGGGCCTGCCCGGTCAAATCGGCAACCCGCTCGTCGTCCCCCGCTTCCAAAGCGGCCGCGATGTGCGCCAGTTCCTCCATACCTTCTGATCCCCTTCATGTTGCCTGCGGTGCCCACAGGAGCCCAACACCCGCGCAGTACGGGCCCCCGGGCCCGGCATGCGCAGCGCCCATGGATCGATACGCCCAATCCGCAAGGCTCACCGGCGCCCCCACTCCCGACATTCTTGCTTCATCAGACGATGCCGCGTTCGCACCATCCTGGTCAACCACCTTTGCTCGTACCCGATACGAACCAAGGCCTGCTTGCAGAACTAGTGAATGCACCGACCTCTTCGGGAATGCGGGCGGGGACTGGACCGGCGTCATTGCCGATCAGCTGGGGAAGGATCAAGTCACGATACCGCTAGGCCGGCCGGCCATCCGACGCCGTTGCCGAGCGAAACGGCAAAGGCTGTTCACACAGCCCGCGGGACGGCAAACGCTATTCGAACGGCCCGCAGCATAGCAAACGCTACTCGCGCGGCCCGCGTGGCCGCACCTGGCTTCGCTTCCAATCGCTGCGATTGAAAGAACCCTTGATATTCGGATCGAATGACTCGAGTTCCGAGTAGATCACGTCGCCCGACTCGGTCTCCCAGCGGTAGCGGCCGAGCTGGTTCGAGCCCACCTCGATCTCGCCGCTGTACGGGTTGATGTATTCTTCCTGGTCCGTCAGCGTGAGGAACATATCGTTGTGGATCTCGGCGTTGGTTTCCTGGCGGTGGGCGGTGATTTGCCGATCGATCTCCTGAATCTGACGCTGCACCCGCTGATAGATGCCGGCTCGCTCCAGTGAACCGCGAATCTCTCCCGCCAACCAATCACCATTGATCTTGACCGAGCCCAGCATGAGGCTGAAGACCGGTGCCCACGCGGCGAACTCATCGGCCGGCGCGCGGATCAAGCGCGTTTCGCGATTGGCCCACTGCCCGCCCACCATCTGGCCGCGGTCTTCGATCAAGGCCATGATCTTTTCCCGATACTGCCGGCCGTCTTCGCGGTAGGTGAGGGTCAAGAGCACAGCGTCGAAGCTGACGTCCATGGGCAACACCATCGAGGCCACCCGCTGCCGGTACCCGCGCGCCAGTTCGTCGAGCGAGCGGGCCTCCTCGACGCGCAGATCCTGCGCTCCGGGATGCAGCTGGGGAATGGCAATCTGCTGTAGGTACTCGCGAGCGGTGAGCACCGGACAGACGGTCATGCCCCCGTAGTTGCTTCCCGTGGGGAACATGCCCATCTGCCCCGCCGGCGAGTACCGCATGTCGCAGTAGTACCAGTCGGGGACCTGGCGCAGCATCACCGTCCCGGCCTCGTCGCGCTTGACGGTGAGATCCACCTTGGCCTCGATCGACTGCGCCGCCCCGCCGGCCTGCGTGGGATCGATGCGCACGATGCCGCCCTCGAGCACCCAGCCATCGGGCACGAGCATGCTGAAGGCCCGTTCGTTGGGTTCGGACTGGCGATGGAAGAGTCTGAGGGGCTCCTGAGCGCCGGCCATGGGGACCACGGCCGAGAGCAGCGTGAACACGAACACGAGCGGAAACACTTTCATGGTCTCCCTCCCTCCTGTAACGCACGGATACGTGCTCGACAGGTTTTGGTACGGCAACTCGCGCAGAACGTGAAGTCGTTCTCGAACGCATGGATCGTGGCCCGTCCGGCCACCATGACACCGGTGATCGATTTGGCAGGGGTCATCAAGCAACGGTCGTTCAAGTGCAGACCGATTCGCTTCGGGTGCAACTCGCCGAAGAGAGCGCGCTGTCCCGAGAGATCCCACCCGCAGTAGCCAGGGCTGTAACGCAGGACGGTGATCGAAGACCCAAGCTCGCGACCAAGCTCACCCGCACGCTCACCCGGAAACTCACCCGCACGCTCACCTGGAAACTCACTCGCACGCTCACCCGCAAGCGCGTTCAGAAGGTGCTCCTCGAGCAGAACGCCGGCTTGCTCGGCCGCCTCGGATGCCACCGCGTCGAAGACGGCGCCGAGCGCGAACTCGCGTGCTTCGAACAGCTCACGAATCCGCTCACTCGGCTTGGGGCCCAGTGTGACCGCGAAGAGGGCCAGGTGATCGGCGCGGGGGTAGATCGTCTCGAGTGGATTGGGGCGCTCGTTGCGTCCCTCCCCGCGGTGGATCTGTGCGAAGCGATCCGGCGCGATCGATCTGTACATGCCCTTCGGCTCACCCAGTTCCTCCAGGAGCGCGAACGCGTCGCTGATCAGCGCCAGGCTGCGCGGATCCGGAATCCGTCCGGCCGTGTAGCCGAGCGCGGCGAGCACGGCCCCCTCAGGCGGCGTGGTGGCGACCGCTGGAATCTCGAGGATCGACTCCATGGCTCGTCCTTCTCTGGCTGTCGCTCTTGCCGCGGGCATCTGCGCCGTGGCTGGAGGTCGGATTCGCCCGAGGTCTTCCGCCTAGTCGCGAATGCTCACGTTAGTCCCTCTCCAGGGCGGGCAATCGCTCCATGCCGTGCCGGGCGGCTTCGGCCGCCATGAGATCGGTCAGCCCGCGCCGGACCGTCTCCGGAATCCGCGGTGGCTCGTAGGCCGCCAGGTGTCGTTCGATCTCCGCCCGCGCGCGCTGTCCCAGCGTGCTCGCCCCCTCGGCACGCCAGCGCGATGCGTTGGCGCGTTCGATCACCGGGCCCGGGAAGTGATGCTCCGCGCGAAGGTGCTTGCGCGTGTGCTTGGCGATCAAGAGGTGCCCTTCGGCCAGCATCTCCTCGAAGTGCGGGCGGGCCGGGAAATCCTCACGCGGTTCGATGCCGCGGCCCAGCCGGAGCGCCAGTCCGCAGATCTCATTGTCGACCACCAGTTTCTCCAAGCTGATACAGCTCTCGAAATCCAGCATCCCCGGACCCGAAACGCTGTTGATCCCGGCCAGCACCGCCAGCGTCGCGCCCATCGACGTTTCGAGGCCGGCCTGGGCATCGAGCGCCTTCGCGTCGCTCAGGCCAATGTAAGCCTGGGTGGGCAATCCCAGGTGCTTGCCGATCTCACAGTAGGCACAGTCGATCATCTGGGTCTCGGCGGCGCCCATCGGGGTGGTCTCGTAGCGGACATCGAAGGCCGCCGGCGATCCGCCGTAGAGGACCGGGCAGCCGGGCTGGGCGAGCTGGCTCATGACCAGGCCGCTCAGCGTCTCGGCCGTGTGCTGGATGAGTGATCCCACCAGCGTTACCGGACCCATGAAGCCGGCCAGCGGCATGGATACATACTCCACCGGAATCCCCGCCCGCGCGCAGTCGAGCAGGTTCTGCGAGGTGACCTCGCTCCATTTCAGCGGCGCCGTGGGACAACAGGAGAAGATCGTGAGTGGCTTCTCGCGCAGCGCCTCCTCGCTCGATCGCACCGCGACCTGCAGGCGGTGCATGAGTTCGAAGGACTCGATGGTGAAGGCACCGGTGACGACCGGCTTCTCGCACAAGAGAAGGCTCAGATAGAGGCGGTAGGCGTCTTGTACGGGCTCGGGCACATCCTGGCAGATGAAGGCAGTGCTCTGCGCGGGTATGTGCTCCAGGCGGCTGACCAGTTTCGTATACCGCACGTAGTCGGCGGTAACGGGCGTGCGCGTTTCGCCGGTGGCGCCGTCGAGCACCGTGATCGCCGAGGAGCCCGGCGTGAAATAGACGTGGTCCCCGCCCAGCTCATGCGTGCACGTGCCGGTGGCGTCGTACAACCGTACTTCGCCGGGAGCAGCATCCAGAGCCTTTTTGATCAGCTTCTCACCGATGAGCACGCGACCCGAGGACGCATCCATCCGCGCGCCATGGTCGCACAGGAGAGACTTGGCCCGCTCGTTCTGCACATCGACGCCGAGGGATTCAAGGAGATCGGTCGCCTCCGAGAGGATGCGGTCGATCAAGTCATCCGAGAGAAAGCGCAGGGTTGGTCGCACACGGTTCTCCTTGCGTACATGCTCATTGGCCGAACCTCATGGCTCGCAAGTGTAGCACCGTCCATGGAGAGCAGCTAGCCGATTGGTGGGAGGGGCGGCGACCACCGAAGACGACCATGCTCGGCCCGCAGGCGGTTGCGGGCCACGTCGCGATGGTCGCGCGTGGTCGAAAGCAGGAGGGCGAGGAGGGCGCGGGTGTCGCCGGGCAAGGGGGCCGGGTCCGGCCATGCGCGTGGCGAGGTGCCTCGTAAGAGGTAGACGACGGGCGCGAGATGATCGAGCTCGGGAATGTCGCGCAGGACCCAGGTTTGCTCGGGCAGACGCCGTTCCCGCAGAAGGCCGGCGCTCACGTAATCCGTATCCTCTGCGGGCCATCCCTTGGTCTCGTTGGCGACCAGATCCAGCTCCAGCTCCCGGCAGAACCCCCTGAGCGCTGCCCACTCCTCATTCGTGGGTAGCGAGCCGCCCGGGGTCCGTGGCACGGTGACCAGCACGAAGCCGCGACGCGGGCCCGCTTCCAGGGTTCTGGCCAGATGCGCCAGAGCCTGCTCGGTGCTCTCGAAAAAGGCGATGTCATCGGGCGGGCAATCGAGGTCCTCCTCGGTCGCCAACACGCGGGCCATCGTCCGGCGCAGGTGGTCATCCGTCGCGGCCTGCACCAACCCGGCCCACTGACCCGTCGTCTGAAGATGACGGGCGGCCAGATCCACGTAGGGCGGAAGCGGACACCAACTCTCGACCTTGCCGGTGTCGTCACCGGGTGGAGAGGTCCCGGGTGCAAAGGTCCCGGGCGGATGGGCGCCGGGCGGATGGGGCCCGAGCGGATGGGGCCCGAGCGGATGGGGCCCGAGCGGATGGGGCCCGAGCGGATGGACGTCGGTCATGGTTTCGTGTTTCTGTTCTATGTGCCCGCAACCAGACTACGGACTTCGAGCTCGCGCTCCCGCAACAAGGACTCGACCGAGCGGCTGCAGTCGCACGGACTCATCCGCGTGAGCACGGCATCGGGACCGCGGCGCACGTAATCCTCATACCACAGGATGCCGCCCACCCGAGCGGGCAAGCCCAGGCGTTTCTCGGCCATCCGGCGATAGATCTCGAGCTGCATGGAGTACTTGAGATGCGTGTCCCCCGAGATGCGCTTGCTGGTCTTGATGTCCCAGATCACGCACTCATCACCGCGGCGTTCGATGAGGTCCACCGTCCCGGCCAGCAAGATGGACTCGTCCCACACGCGCTCCTCCGACAGGAGCTCTCCCGACAACGACAGCATCTTGAACTGCGCCACCAGCGGAAGTAGCCGGGGGTCTTGAGGCTCCCGGCCCCTTTTGATGAAGGTCTCGACGGCGCTGTGGACTTCGCTGCCCCGATCGGCGGCCGCGGTCCACTCGGCCAGCACGTCGTCGACGCTTCGGCCATAGTACTGGCTGTTCGGATTGGCCACGACCTTCGCCGCAATACCTTCTCGGTCGAACGGAAACATGCGCTCCAGAAGTTGGGTCACGCTGAGGTACTCGCGCCCGTCGGCATCGGTATACCGGTGGGCGGCTTCATCGAAGTAGATCATTGTGGCTCCCTCGATCCCGATTCGCTGGTTTCGTTTCGCGGCCGCTCACTGCGATGCCGGCCTACGGCCGTTCTTTCCGAACGCCTGTTGCGGACGCTTGCCCCGAACGTCTGGCGCGGACGCCTGCCCGGGACGCCTGCCCCGGACATTCTACTCCCTGGCTGCTTCTTCCAGGATCAGATGCAGAAGGCTCTCATCCTGATACCGGTAGCGGGGCACATAGCGTTCGTTGACCACGAAAGCCGGGATGCTCCGCAGCGCGAGCTGACGGGCGGCCAAGCAATCATCGCGGATGGCGGCTTCCACGTTGCGTCCCCGCAGGGCCGCACGGAAGGCGCCGCGATCCAGACCCATGGCGCTCGCTTTCTCCTCGACCGTCCTGGGGGTGATCGCATCCCGGTGATCGAAGAGCCAGCCGTGCATCTCCCAATATGCCTCCTGACCTCCCACCTGTCCAGCCGCCTCCGCCGCGCGCGAGGCCAAACAAGCCAGAGGATGCTTGGTCATCTGGCTCAGCGGATTGCACTCCTGGTTCACCGGGAAGTGGCGGAAGGAGTAGGACACATCGTCCCGTTGCTGGAGGAACGCGAGGACCACGCTATCGGCCTCCGCCGTGTAGGGCTCTTGATAGTCGCCCCAGAGCATGATCCGCACGCGGGCATTCGCCGCGCCGCGGGGCCAGTCGTTCTGATCGGGATCGAATGCGCGCTCCGGCTGCGCCAACCAGTCCTCGACGATCTTCTGCCGTGCCGGGGGCGGCGAATCGGCCGCGGCCGTGCGCGGCGGCAGGTCCTCGGCCAGAAGCTCGGCGACGGTTCGGGTCAGGGCATCCGGTGCGAAGATGCCCTTGAACTCCACCCCGTTGACGAAAATCATGGGCGTGTAGTGGAGTCCCAGCCACATCGCTTCCTCGATGTCACCCTGCACACGCTGGAGTGTCTCGGGCCCGCTCATCACCTCGATGAAGCGTGCTGGATCGAAGCCCATCTCGCGCAGGCCCTCTTGTAGCTCCGGATTGGTGAAGGCGCCCCCGCGGCCGAACAACCAACGGTGCATCGCGAAGAATCCTTCGGTACCCTTCAGGATGCCCGCCGCCTCGGCGGCCCGAGCCGCCCAGCACGCGTTGGGATGCATATTGCTCGGGAAGTACGGATTGCAGTCAGCGCTCATCGGGAAGTGCTTGATCGACAGCGAGACGCTCTCATTCTGCTCCACCGCGGCGAGCATCTCCTTCTCCAGACGCTTGCAGTCACCGCACTGGTAGTCGGTGAAGGCCACGATGCGAACGCTGGCGTTCTCCGGCCCGAGGCGATAGCGCCCGGTGAAGCCATCCGACCACGGATCCGTGCTGGATACCCGATCGGCGGCCGAGCCTTCCTCCGTCCGATCAGCGATGGATGTCCCGGAGACGGACGCCTCTTCTCCGGATTGCCCATTGCCGGACACCTGCCCGCCGGATTGCCCACTGCTGGACACCTGCCCGCCGGATTGCCCACTGCCAGACGCCTCCCCATCGGATCCCCCGCTGCCGGCCCCCTCCTCACGGGATCGCTCGCCCGCGGCAAGGATGCGATCGCGGGTTTCGGTGCGGGCGGCCTCCTCGCGCGCGAACATGGCCTCGCGTTCGGAGTACTCGAAGATGCCCAGCACCACGCTCGCGGCCAGGAAAGCCCCGGCCAACAGGACCGGGCGCCGCCATGCGATGCCCGGTGCGCGGGGTGCTCGCTCCACGATGAGCCAGAAGGCGAGATTGCCGACGTGGGAGACCAGGCAGTACTGGCAGTAGTAGCCTTTCACGGCGATGAGGAGCAGGAAGAACACCGAGGCCAGGGCGCCCAGGCGAACGATTGAGCGGAACAGCACCGAGACGGCGCCCCGCGACAGGAGCCAGGCCAGCAGAGCTCCCAGGAAGTAAGTGAAACCCAGAAACGAGGTGGGCCAATCGATGACCGGAACCGTGCCCCACGCGCTCGCAACCGTCTTGGCGCACGGGGAGTCCTCGGCGCATCCCGGGAGACTGATGCCGGAGACGTGTTCCAGGACCAGCATGAACGCGGCGACCGTCGCGACGACGAGGAACACGAGGCCCCAGCCATAGATCCTTCCGGAAATCCCATTCTGTCCACCCGCGGTCTTCGACTGCGCCATGCCTGCTTCTGTCCTCCTCCACCCTCGTGGGAAGCTCCCCCGCCAACCGGGTACCGGTCGACACAGATCTGTTGGCCAAGCTCCCGGGCCAAACTCCCAGCTGATCTAGCGCGCGCGAGGGGCCAACACTTGCCGCGATCGAGCCTTCGCGGTTCTCTGGCTTCTTCTTGTCTACACCCGAACTGCTGATCCTATTTCAATCTGCGTAGCATCGCACCCCTTCAAAGCACATAGGGCGCCGGACCGGGCGAGTGGCGGTCCAGCGCACCGGAGGTCAGCAAATCGTCCAACGCCTCCAGAAGCTTCACCTTATCCCGTGGCAGCCTGGCCTCGATGGGCACGACGTTCGAGCGATGGTTGGCCCGGAACACGGTTTGGTCCAGTTCGAGCCCGGATACGATGGCCCGCAGCTCCGCCACCGATTCCCACTCGGTCAAGGCAGTCAAGGTTCCGCTCGCCACCCGGCCCTCGCGCTCGGTGCCCGCAATCGGGATCCAGCGCAGCGCGGAAAGCAAACGAGGTTGCATCTGGTTGAGTGTTTGGGCGGTGAGTTCGGCATGCCGCCCGCTGCCGGTCGGGCCGGCCAGGCCCAGCAGCACCATGACCGACACGCGAAACCCGCAGGCCTGAGCCCGGCGCACTGCCCGCACCATCGCCTCGGCCGTCTCGCCCTTGCGGACCTCGGCGAGCAGCGCCTCGTCGCCGCTCTCGAGGCCCAGATACAGCGTCTGCAGCTTGAGCCGCCGTAGCTCGGATAGCTCCTCGTCCGACTTGCGCTGGATCGAGCTGCCGTTGGCGTAGACGTTCACCCGCAGCAATGCCGGGAACGCCGCGGACAAGAGGAGCAGAATCTCTCGCAGTCGGCGATACGATAACGCCATCACGTCGCCGTCGGCCAGGAAGATGCGTTTGGCGTCCGGCCATTCGGCGCGCGCTGCCGCCACGCTGGCTTCGATCTCTCCCGGCGAGTGCGTGCGATAGGGCACACCCTTGTACATCCCGCAGAAGGTGCACTCGTTGTGGGGACAACCGTCGGCGACCCGCAAGATCAAGCTGTTCGCCTCCGCCGGCGGCCGGAAGAGGCGATGGAGAGGATTTGTCACTCCTACTGTCCCTCATGGCCGTGATAGCGGATCTCGATGCTCTCGATCCGCTCACCCTGCGCAACGGCCCGCATGACCGCATCCCCGCTCGTCAACCGGCCGAATACAGTGTAGCGCCCGTCCAGATGGGGCTGATCCGACAGCGTCAGAAAGAACTGGCTTCCTCCGGTGTCCTTGCCCGACAGCGCCATGCCCAGGGTGCCGGTCGTGTAGGATTCCGGGTTGTTTTCACATCGGATGGTGTGGCCGGGACCGCCCCAGCCGTCGGTGCGCGGACATCCGTCCTGGATCACGAAGTCCGGAACCACACGATGCCAGGCGCCTTCGTCGAAGTAGCCCGCCTCTGCCAGTTCTACGAAGTTATACACGGTGAGGGGAGCCGCGATGCCGAAGAGGGCAACGCGCATCTCCCCCGACGCGGTGCGAATCACCGCCTCGCGCGCGCGCCAACCCTCCTCGAGGATACGCTCGTAGTCACGCGGGCTCCGGCCGGTCGCCACCGGGCCGGGGTCCAGGCCGGCCACCTCGGGCGGGTACGGCCGATCCGGATCTTGCGCCGCCCTCAGCCGGGCGAGCGCCGCTTGCCGGACGAGCCGGTCCGAATCATCGGCGGCCAGTGCCGCCAGGAACCGAACCGCCTCCTGACGGCGGGGCCCAGCGAGCACCGGAGTGATCAGATCGGGCAGGGCCTGGCGCACGTCGACCGACGGATCGGGTCTCATACGCGTGGCCAGCGCGAGAAGGGCGGCCGCATCACCGTCACCGATGCCCGCCCCGCACTCCCCGATGCCGGCCAGCGTCAGCGCGCGCAGGACCTCGTCCTCGTGCCCGCTGAGATGCCCCGAGGCCTCGATGACCGTGTCCAGATGGCCGCTCTCCCGCAATCGCAGCTGCAACCATGCGGCCACCACGGCCTTGGCCACCTTCGGGTCATCGTCCAACACCATCCGCAAGCGCTTGCCGAGCTGTTCGCGGAAGCGCTGCTTGTCCATCGCTTCATCGTCGGCATCCGGCACCGCCACCGGCAGAGCCTCCATCGCCAGCGAGGCCAACGCGTCGGCCGCGGCGTAGCGCACGGCCCAGTCCGGATCCGCCGCACCCCGATCCGCCAGACTCAACACCTGCGCATACTGGCCGGCTTCGAGACACGCGGCCGAGGCGGCCGAGATGGCCGCAGCCCGCTCCCAGGCCAGCGGTGCTTCGAGGTGGTTGTGCATCCGTTCCAGCAATACCGGCAGGGGCAGCAGGCGGGCGGCAGCCTCGATGGAGGTCACGCGAACGTGGGGGTGGGAATCCTCGAGCGCGCGTAGGAGCCAGTCAGGCTCAGCGGCAGTGGCCGGCCCCGTCCTCGAGCTTGCTCGGGAAGCGCTCTCCCACGCATCGCGCCCGGCGGCGGCCGAAGCGCGCACCGCTTCGACCCGCACGCGCGCATCCCGGTGGGTGTGGTTTCGCAGCAGGACCGCGATCATCCGCTCACCCAACGCATCCGGCAGATGCGGCGCCGAGGCTGCCAAACACCGGCCGAGCCCGCGCAGCGCCTGGAGCCGAATGGCGGCCGATGGGTCCTCGGCCGACGGGTCTCCGGCCGGCGGGTCCTCGGCCGATGGGTCCTCGGCCAGCAGGACTCCGGCCGGCGGATCCTCGACCAACCCGATCAGCCGGGCGCACACCCGCTCGCGAGCACTGGGCCTCAAGTCCTGCGGCTCAGGGATGGCGGTCCGGCCCGAGGGGGCGCTGCCCAGCGACCGCATCAGCGCATAGGCCGCGCACCAGCGGGTGCGAGCCTCGGTCGCCTCTGATAGCGCAAGGATCCGATCGATGTGCAGCCCGGGCGATCCCCGCCACACGGCCAGGAGCGCGGCCTGGACCACGCGGGGCTCCGGGTCGTGCAAGGCCATGCTGAACACGGCCGGATGCGTGGTGGGATCGGTGCGGCCGAGGCCCGTTACGATCTCGGCCCGCACCAGGGTGCTCGTTTCTTCGCCGCGATAGAGCTGCGCGGCCAGCGCCGCGCCGGCGCGGGTGGTGCCCATGAGCCCCAGCGCGAAGGCGGCCGCGCGACGCACCTCGGGATCGGGGTCGGTGCGCAGGCTTCGCGAGAGCGCTTCATGCGCCGCCCCTGCCGTCTCGCCCTCGGGCACCGGGCCGGAGATGCGCCCAATGGCAAGAGCTGCCCGCCGGCGTGTGTCGGGATCGCTCGAGTCGAGGAACGGCAGGACCTGGCGAACGGGAGCCCGGCTGTCCTCCAGCCCAAGAATCTCGACGGCATCCGGAACCTCGCACGGGCAACCGGCCCGCGCATCCGGCACCACGACATTGGCAACGAGTGAGAATCCCCCCACCAGCAGCACAACCATGAGCCACAAGGTCCCGACGGCGTCGTTCCCGCGCAGCCGGCCGGGCGCGCAACGATGGATGCAGGGGGTTCGCTGGATCTGCGCGGATCGCTGGACCTGCGCGGATCGCTGGACCTGCGCGGATCGCTGGCCCGGCGGCGGTGGCTGGAGGTGTGGGTATCTCGATGTCGGATGTCTCCTGGCGGACTCGAACTGCACGCGATGCCTCCTTCCGAAACCGCGGCTCTGAAGCCAATTGCCCTTTTTGCCCCGGGGCAAAACCGCTCGCCGACGGGCCCCTTCGTACAGACCTGATGACTCTGAGGCCAATTGCCCCTTTTTGCCCCGGGGCAAAACCGCTCGCCGACGGGTCTCTCGGCGAAGCGGCCCATCTTAGCCGCAAAGAGCCGGTCCGTTCCAGGCCACTTGGAGGCCGGTTGGCCATCTGGTCGTCTGGCCATCTGGCCATCTGGCCATCTGGCCACCAGGCCACCAGGCCCCCTGGTGGATCCGGGCTCCTGGGAGCCCACACGCCTAGCGGCCGATCCGGGCCCCGTGACCGCGCGCGTTGCCTCCGGCAACCCGAGAAGGCAGGCGGAGACCGGCCATTGCGGGCGATCTGCGTGTGTTTGCGCAAGTTGTGAAATCAGAACCCTGGGTCGCCCAGAGCCCTTGCCTTGTTGGTACCCGCGGAAAAACGCTATAATCATGCGGGTCGTGGGTTGCGCCCTCAATTAGAGAAGCAGCTAGAGAAGCAGCTGGAGGAGCAGCTCGTGAAGCGACCGCCGATTTGGAACACGGATACCGCACCAGCGCCGCCCGAGGTCGGGCCGGCCGGATCTCGCGCGCCTGGTGCATTTCCCTGGAAGGAATCGAGGTATTGCCATGCGTAGAATCTCCACCCTCCTCGTGGCGCTCTTCGTCTGTTTCGCCCTGCCGGGCAACGCGGAGCGCGCCACTGTGAGCGAAATGGAACAGGTCTGTGTGAACTGGCTCGACTATATGGTGGGCGACCAGGGCGACTGGGGCGGTTCGACGACGCCGACGATCGCCGAGACCACGCCCATCGTGGTCGATGGCCGTCTGCTGGGCCAGCTCTACCACATCGCCCCGCAGGGCCACATCATCGTGCCGGTCATGAAAGAGATGCCGCCGGTGAAGGCCTATTCGGATCGCTACGACCTCGACATGGCCGACGAAGACGGCCCGGCGCTGCTCATCCGCGAGATGCTGGCGAGCCGCGCGGACCTGTTCGTCGATGCCTACGGCAGCCTCGACGCCGTGATGCCGGACCGCGCGGACGCTCTGTTCGGGACGACCCACCGCCAGCTGTGGGACACCTATGCGCAGCCAACCGCCCAGTTCCGCTCCGAGCTGAGCCGGTCGGGTCTGGATGAGCGGACGCAGGTCGGTCCTCTGCTGACCTCGAGCTGGCACCAGGGTGCCCCCTACAATCTCTACGCGCCCGAGGGTGACGGCGGGCAGTGCGTGGTCGGATGCGTGGCCACGGCGATCGCGCAGGTCACCGCCTTCTGGAGCTGGCCGCCGATCGGCGCGGGTTCCTCGAGCTACGTCTGGAACGGCGACCAGTCCTGCGGCGGCAATGTCGGCGGGGGCACCCTCAGCGCTTCCTACCACGATGTCTACGACTGGGAGAACATCCCCAACCAGGCCTATCCCGGCAGCCCCGAAGAGGTCCGCCACGCGGTCGCCGAGCTGTGCTACGAGGTCGGCGTCATGGTCGAGATGGATTACGGCGTCTGTGGATCGGGCGCCTACACGAGCGATGTCGTCAACATCCTGCCGGCCTACATGCACTACAAGGACCAGATCTTGGCCGAGAACCGCATCCATCACTCACCTGAGACCTGGTTCCAGGAGGTGGTCGACGAGATCAATCTGGGCCGGCCGATGGTCTATCGCATCACCGGACACGCGATCGTCTGCGACGGCTGGCGCGACAACGGTGGCATCAACCAGTACCACATGAACTACGGCTGGGGCGGATCCTACAACACCTGGTTCGCCATCGACGATTTGCACATTTCCGAAGATCCCATGCAGGAGGTCATGTACAAGCGCATCGAACCCGACTACAGCGTCCACGTACTCCGCGACGACGGCACGGGTGATTTCCCGACCATCCAGGCCGCTATCGATGCAGCCGAGTCGGGACATGTGATCGTGCTGGAGGACGGCATATATTCGGGCGAGGGCAACCGCGACCTCGATTTCGGCAGCAAGAATCTCGAGCTGATCAGCTTGAATCTGGACCCCGCCCTCTGCACGATCGACTGCGGCGGCAGTGCGGCCGAACCGCACCGGGCCGTGTACATGGCCGGGGGACAGTCCAGTGAGAGCCTGCTGCAGGGCCTGACGATCGTGGGTGGGTATGCCGACCCGACCTTGCCCGGCGGTGATGCCGGGGGCGCGCTGTTGCTCGACGGGGCCTCCCCCATGATCATCGACTGCATCTTCCAGAACAACCTGGCCGGTAGCGGCGGCGCGATTGCGGCCTACGGCAGTACCTTCCAGACCGAAGAGGTCGCATTCTACGACAACACGGCGGCCGGCGACGGCGGCGCGATTCTGCTTGCCAGTGGTTCCGACGCCACGCTGGAAGAGCTGACCTGCGCCTTCAACACGGCCGGCGACGGCGGCGCCATCGCGTGCGATCAGTCGAGTCCCAGCCTGTTCAGGGTCACGCTCGCGGGGAACGAAGCCGCGACGGCCGGATCGGGCCTCTACCTCGTCAACGCCTCTTCACCTACGATCGAACGCACGATCCTGGCCTTCGGCACCGGCGGCGGCGCGATCCATTGCGAAGGCGACGGCAACAGCCCGCTGCTGGGGTGCACCGACATCTATGGCAACCTGGGAGGCGACTGGACCGGATGCATCGCCGACCAGGCCGAGACCGGTTTCAACCTCTCGGTGGACCCGCTCTTCTGCGACCTGGACAACTACGACTTCACGCTCTGGAGCATTTCCGAATGCGCCTGGCAGAACAATCCCGACTGTCCCGGCATCGGCGCTCATATGATCGGCTGCGAACCGAGCGGGGAAGCCGTCTGTTGTGCCAACTTCAGCTGCTACATCGTCACCTACGATGAATGCGAGGCGATGGACGGCACCTTCCTGCCGAGCGAAGACACCTGCGACCCGAATCCCTGCTACCCGCCGGGCACCGATCTCTCGGCTGGTGTCTTCATCGCTCATTCTCCCGCCACAGCCCAGTATTCCCCGGGCATGGACTGGTGCCAGGAGTACGCGGACCAGTACGCGATCACGAGCACGGAGGAGCAGTACCCGCGGATCGATTCCTATGGTGACGTCAAGATTTGGTACGTCCTCGGCGCCTGGGAAGAGGAGCGCGGTGTTTGTGGATATGAATTCGGGTTGGGCGACTTCGATCCCACGGTGTTCTACTTCACCGAGTGGGGCAACTGCAGCTTGGGCGGCAGTGAGTTCAGCACGTCGAACTGGCCGGGACCGAACGAGGGCACCTCGCTGGGCTACTCCGATACGATGACCGGCTCGATCGTGCCGATCTACTGGTTCGCCGGCTACGCCTACTACAGCGGCCAGGTGCCGCTGACGGTGAACAGCGACACCGGCTTCGGCGGCTTCAAAAACTGTCTGGATCCGGTCCACAGCTTCGATGCCACCTGCTTCGGCGCGCTAGGTGTCAACACCGACGGCGTGGAGTGTCATGTCGGCGGCGGCGCGGAGGAGAGCGCCTGCTGCATCGGCACCGACTGCTACATCTATTCGGAGGAAGACTGCACGCTGGCGGGCGGCGTCTGGCAGGGGGCGGACATCTCCTGCGACCCGAACCCCTGTGAGGATCCGTCGGGAATCGAGCAGAATCCGGCCGCGGTCACGCGTCTTAGCCTGAGCGGTAACCTCCCGAATCCGTTCGCGGCCAGCACGCAGATCGCCTTTGCCGTGCCGAACAGCAGCTCGTCGGCCGCCCTCAAGGTCTACGATGCCACCGGCGCCCTGGTACGTACGCTCTGGTCGGGCCCGGTGACATCCGGCCGCCAGATCGTCAGCTGGGACGGCAAGAACGAGGCAGGCCAGCAGGCCGGCACCGGGATCTACTTCTACCGGCTCGAGGCCGGCGACCAGCAACTTACCGAGCGCATGATTTTGGTGAAGTAGGCCAACTCCTGGGCCAACTCCTGGGCCGACTCCTGGGCCGAGTCCTGAGAGTTCGCTGACCACAAAGCCCCCGGCAGGTCCGTTCACACGCCTGCCGGGGGCTTGTTTCTGCGTGTCCGAATGCAGTGCAGTCCCGGGGCTTGCTTCAGTCTGGCCGAGAGACAGCGATCAAGAATCGGGTTGCCCACCTTGATCCGACCGCCTAGGATCGCCGCGGCTCACGTCATCGGGTGCGCCTCGCGGCGCGCCTTCCGGTGCGAAAGGGCATCTCTGCGGCCCGGCCGATCGGAGGTCCCATGAACCGCCGTCTCGCTCCCGACGATCTTGCGCGGGAGGTCGAACGCCTCACTCGCGAGCGGGACACCCTGCGCGCGGATGCCGACGGCTTCGAGGCCCTCTTCCAAGCCAGCCTCGACGCCATATTGATCGGATCCCCCTCCGGACAGGTGCTGCATGCCAATCCCGCGGCATGCACGCTGTTCCGCATGACCGCCGAGGAGCTGACCGCCTCGACTCGGGCGGCGCTCTACGCGGGCGATCAGGCCACGCTGGAGCGAGACTTACGGAGGCGGAGCGAAGAAGGGCAGATCCGGGACGAGATCATCCTGCGAAGGGCGGACGGAACCACGTTTCTCGGCGACGTATCTTCGGTCGTCTTCACGATCGCCACCGGGGAAACGCGCTCGTGCACGATCATCCGCGACGTCACGGCCGATCGTGCGAGGCAGCGCGACCTCGAGACGGCGGCGCAGAAGTACCGGGCCCTCTTCGAGTCGTTCCCCGAGGGCATCACGGTCTCCGACACCGCGGGGAAGATCATCGAAACGAACGCGGCGGCCGAAGCGCTTCTGGGGGTTCCCAGGGGCCAGCACGAAGCGCGGAGCATCGATGGGCCGCAATGGAGAATCGTGCGCCCGGACGGAAGCCCCATGCCTCCGGAAGAGTGGGCCAGCGTGGTTGCCCTCCGGGAGAATCGCACCGTGGCCGGTTGCGAGATGGGTATTGTCGCGGCGCGGGATCGCGTGCGCTGGATCGCGGTGACCGCCACACCGCTGCCGATCCAGGACTATGGGGTCATCGTCACCTACCACGACATCACCGAGCGCCGCACCGCCCAGGAGGCCTTGCTGGCGCACAAAGAGATCGTCTCCTCCACGGACGACTTCATCTCCCTGGTCGACCGGAACTACGTCTACCGCTTCGTCAACCAGGCCTACTCGCGGCTATCCGGCAAGTCCATGGCGGAACTCGAAGGGCGCACGGTCGCGGAGAATGTCGGCGACGAGGTTTTCGTCGAGATCGTGAAGCCCCGCCTCGATCGATGCCTACGCGGCGAGTCGATTCGGTATCAGGAATGGTTCGGCTTCGCGGCGGAAGGCCGACGCTGCATGGATGTCACCTACACCCCCTATCGGCAGGATGGCGTCATCACGGGCGTCACGGTGAACGGCCGCGACATCACCGACATCCGCAATGCGCAGGAAGCGCTCGCGCGCAACGAGCGGCAGCTTCACGAGCGCAACCAGATCCTCTCGGCAATTCTCGATCACACGCACTTCATGGCGGTGCTTCTCGACGCTCAGTTCAACTTCATCTGGGTGAACCAGGCGTATGCGGACTCCTGCCGGATGGCGCCGGGGGACTTTCTGGGCAAGAACCACTTCGACCTGTACCCCCACCCGGAGAACCAGGCGATCTTCGAACGGGTGGTCTCATCGGGCCGGCCGGTCTTCGTCGCCGCCAAGCCCTTCGAGTTCCCCGACCAACCCGAGCGCGGGGTCACCTACTGGGACTGGAGCCTGGTTCCCGTCAAGGAAGAGGACGGCAAGGTCAACGGACTGGTCCTTTCACTCCTCGATGTCACCGAACAGGTCAAGGCCGAAGAGGTGCTTCGCCAGAGCGAGCAGAGGATGCGCCAAGCCCAGAAGATGGAAGCGGTGGGCACGCTCTCGGGCGGAATCGCTCACGAGTTCAACAACATCTTGAGTATCATTATCGGCAACGCGGAGCTCGCGAGCTTAGAGCAAGGCACTCCCCCATCCCTTCGTGAGAGCCTGAGTGAGATCCACCGGGCCTCCCTGCGGGGAAAGGAAATCGTGCGGCAACTCCTGAGCTTCAGCCGTCCGCTCCCCAGCCAGGTTCAAACGCTCGACCTGTGCGCTGTCACGCGGGAGGCCCTGGGCCTGATTCGCCCCTCTATCCCGGCGACGATTCGAGTCGATGCCGAGATGCCCGACGAGACGACCCCGGTCATGGGAGATGCCACGCAGATCCAGCAGGTTATCGTCAACCTGTGCAACAATGCCGTGCAAGCCATGGAGACGACGGGGAAGCGACTGAGCATTCGGCTCCAGAAAGAGAACGTCACCCGGGAAATCGCGTGCGCGCTGGATACCCTGCCGCCGGGCAGCTATGCCTGCCTCGAGGTGGCCGACGAGGGCGAGGGCATCGACCCACGGCATCTCCCGCGGGTCTTCGATCCCTTCTTCACGACGAAGGACGTCCACCAGGGATCAGGGATGGGACTCTCGGTCGTGCTGGGCATCCTTCGCGGACATGGAGGCGGGCTCCACATTCAAAGCGCCGTAGGCCAGGGCACGCGTGTGACGTGCTACTTCCCGCTCAGCGAACATACCGTGGAGACGGCTGAGATCCCCCCCCCTCCGCCCACGGAAGGAAGAGGACGCATTCTGGTCCTGGATGACGAAACTTCGATCGTTCGGATCGCCAAGACGGGCCTGGAGCGTCTGGGATTCGAGGTAGACACCTTCACGATCCCGCGGGAGGCCGTCGAGGCGATCCGAAGGGACCCTGGCCGCTACGACGTCGTGATCACGGACCTGTCGATGCCGGAGATGAGCGGGCATGAAGTGATTCGGCAGATCCGCGCCATCCGGCCCCCACTCCCGGCGATTCTCTGCACGGGCTACGGCAGCGAGCAGGCCACCCGGCACGACGACGCCGGCAAGCCCGACGCGCTGTTGCACAAGCCCTTCGAACGGGACGAGCTGGTCCGCGTGATCCGCGAGGTACTGGACGCGCGGGGTTAGGGCCCCGCGCGCCAGGAGGCCGGCCGGCGGTGCTGTCACTCGAGCACGACCAGCCGCCGATCCAGACCCACCCCGTCGGCTGCCAACCGGACGAAGTAGATGCCCGACGATAGGCGGCCGCTGCCCAGGCTGCCCGGACCGAGCTCGACCGTGTGGGCGCCCGATCGATGCTGCCCGCGTGCCAGGGTCGTCACCTTGCGGCCGCCAGCATCGTAGAGCGCCAGATGAAGGGGCCGGTCTGCTAACTCGGGCGGCACCTGATACTCGATGCGCCCCGTGCCGCGCAAGGGCACGGGAGTGATACGCAGCGAGGTCAGAAGCCGGGTCTCGGGGGTCTGACCGGAGATCGTATCGGTACAGCCTACGCCGTACGCACCGATCTGTCCGCACTCGGGATTGTTCTCCTCCGCGCACGGTGAGGCTTCCTGCAGCGTGTAGGGATGCTCGGGCGCGATCTCGCCGCAGAGCAGCGGGTCCTCCTCGATGTTACCCTGGATCCCCAAGAGAACCGCGATGGAGCCGACCCAGTTGCCTCCCTCGTTTCCGTAGAGATCGCAACAGATGAGGTTGGCCGATGTGTCGTCCCGTACCCCGACACCTTCGCCACCCAGATTCTCGGTAACCAGGCAGTTGTGCATGTCCAGATCTGCATACTCGCCCGCCGTGAAGATCCCACTGCCGATGGGCGCATCATTGTCTGCCACGGTACAGCGCCACATGATCAAGTTGGAGTGGCCGCTGAAGATGGCACCACCGTCGATGACCGCCGTGTTGCCGAGGAAGGCGCACTCGGCCAGGTCGATGAGATCCTCGTGGTAGTAGCCCAGGAGAGCGCCGCCGTGTTCGCTGGCAGTGTTGTTCACGAAGGTGCAGGCATTCGCAAGCACTTGCCCTGAATGCTCGAACCGCACCGCGCCACCGTTCGGAGCGCTGTTTTCTTCGAAGTGGCAGCCTTCGAGCGTTGCCGCCGTCGAACGCGTCCGCAGCGCCCCAGCGCCCTGGCCGGCCGTGTTGTCGCGGAACTCGCACCCCAAGAGCGCCAGCTCGCCCGACCAGTGGCTCACCGCCCCGCCTTTGCCGTCGGCGTGGTTGGCCAGGAAGCTGCACGCCTCGAGCACGGCCTGGCAACCATCTTGGAACCAGATCGCCCCCCCGCCATCGTAGGCGTGGTTGGATTCGAAGTGACAGTCGATGAAGTGGGGATTCGAGTCCCAGCATTTGACCGCCGCCCCCCGGCTTCCGGCGTGCTCTCTGAACACGCAGCCACGGATTTCCATCTGCTCGACACCCTGGATCTCGATCGCCGAGCCGTCGCCCGAGTCGTTCTGCTTGAAGACGCAGTCGATCAACCGGAGCGCTCCGCCGTCGCACTTGATCGCCCCGCCCGGGTTGACCGACTGGTTGTTCGTGAAGACGCAATGGCGCACGGTCGGGCAGGTGGAGGCGGTGATGCTGCGAATACCACCCCCCGCATCGGGAACGGCGGCGAAGCCATTCGTGATGGTCACACCTTCGAGGACGGTCTCGGGTCCCACGCCGTAGTGGAAGAAGACGGCCCGGTGGGGATCCTCCAAGGTTCCTTCGACGTCCAGGATGCAGTCATACGGATTGCCGCTTTGCGATCGCACGGTGATGGCCTTGCCGTAGAAATCGAGATCCCGATTGCCGTCACCGGTGTAGGTGCCGTCGAGAAGCTCGACCACATCACCGTCCTCGGCCGCCACGATGGCGGCCTGAATGGTCGGGTAGTCGCCCGTGCCGTCGGGCGCCACGACCAAGAGGGCCGACTCGCAGGGGTTTGGATCGCAGGTAAGCTCGGTCTCGCGGAACTCACCGCCGGCCAGGGCGCAATCGGCCGGGAGCATCAGCTCGCACATCGGCCCCAAACAACAGACCGCCGGGCGCGTCTCGCACCCCACCGGCCAGGCACCCATCTGCCCGCACGCCGGGTTCGCGTCGGGGGCACAGGGCGAGGCCTCTTGCAAGCGATAGTCGCCCGTCTCGAGGTCACAGAAGAGCGGCGGCTGCGAGATGTTCCCGTTCACGCCGAGCTGGGATTCGTAGCCGGTCCAGTCGGCATAGGCATTGCCGTAGATGTTCGTGCACAGGATGGTGGCGCCCGAGCCGGAAATCCCCTCTCCCTGCGCGCTGTAAGCCAGGATGCAGTGGGAGATCTCGGGATGAGAGGTCATGTGAAGCGCCACGCCGCCACCCACCGGGGCCGCATTGTCGGCCACCGTCGTTCGGATGATGCGCGGGTGGGACTGGTGCACATCGATCCCGCCGCCACGGATCACCGCCTCGTTGCGCACGATGGTGCAATCGCGCACGATGGGTCCGGGCTGGAGGTAGGTATCTATGGCGATACCGCCGCCGTAGTCAGCCCGGCAGTCCGTAACCATGCACCGCTCGATCAACGGATCCGCCATGTCGGTGAGGATCCCGCCGCCCGCGCTGCCCGGATAGGCCCCGGTCACGAGCCCGTTGCGAATCGTGACGCTGCGAAGTACCGAGAGCGTGTCTTCCTGCTGCTGAAACAGAAACCCGCGGCCAAGGGCCTCGCAGTCGATGATGCACAGCTCGGGGTCATCACTCTGGGACCGAATCGTGATGGGCTTGCCCATGTAGGAGACGTTCCGATTGCCCTCACCCGTGAAGACGCCGTCTCCCAGCTCGATGATGTCCCCGTCCCCCGAACTCTCGACCGCGGCTCGGATCGTCGGGAAATCGCCGGTCCCATCGGGTAGCACGAGATAGGTTTCGGCCTCGCTCGTGCCCGCGAATCCGGCATACACACAAGCGATGAGCAGGCAGACTGCACGCATAGTCACAGTTCGACTCCTTTCGGTTGGTCTACCGGAACCGGGACTTGATCGATCCCCAGCTCTCCCCCCGCGCCCCGACCGGTCCGCACGGATTGGGATCGCAGTCCTCATACTCCGGATGAAACTCCCCAAGGTAGTATTCACAACTCGCTTCGGTGACCATCAAGCAATCCTCGCCCACACAGCAGGGCCAGCAGTACTGGCTCGCGGGACAGGGATTCGGATCGCATTCCAGCCCGATCCCCATGAAGAAGCCGCCCTAGGAGTGGCACACCTCTTCCCCATTCGTAAGCGTGCAGGTTCCGCTGCACAGGCAACAGGCACCGTAGATGCAGGGATTGGGATCACAATCCTCGATGGCGGGATACCAGTCCCCTCCGAGCAGATCGCGAAGCCTCCGAAATGGACCGAGGGATCCACATCCAGCGGGACCGTGCCACCCGAGTAGCTGACGGTTCAGAAGTAGTATACGGGTAGGAAGTTGCCATCCCGACCCTCTTCTTGGTCTGCGGCGACGACCACCGTTCCCGAATACGACCCCGGCCACGGACCATAGGAAAACTCCAGATAGTTTTCGAGACAGTTTTCGAGACAGGGCCCCCATTCGATGAACTCCAGATCGGCCGTGATGTCGGCGAATCCAGGCACACGTTGCATGGCATCCCCCTTTGGGCATGAGGGTGAACTCGAGGAATCACGGAGAGCGCATGCCACTGACCTCTATTATAGGCCTCCGGAAGGGCAGGGACAACCGTGGGGCGGCTGGGTAGGCACCCTGGCTCGATCGGCGGCGACAGGAGAGATGGGAACTGGCTGCAACGAGGTCCCTACGCAGCCGGATTCAGTCCTGGCTCAGACCCGATTCAGATCGATCCTAATCTGCGCCACGTAGAGGAGTTGCCGGTCCCGCTCCTTGAGGTAGTTCCGAAGCAAGAAGCCGAGATCCGGCTCGATCGTGCCGCGGAAGCGCTCCTTGCCGTTGATGTCAATGACCAGCTCTTGGGAGAGCTGCACCATGTCGGGGTGGACCCAGAACACCAAGGTGCCCAATCGCGAGGTCTCCACCGTGAGCCGGTTGGCCATGAACGCCGCGCGGGCGGCCGCGGATGGATGTGACTCCTCGAAGAGGTAATAGGTGCCCGCCTCCGGAAGCTGGCCCGTCAGCGGGGTGCGGGCTCCATCGCGCAGGACGGCCAGCTCGACGTGATCGCCCCGGCTCAGCGTGGCCTTGAACGCATTCAGATCCTCGAGGCTCTTGATGGAGAAGTCATCACCCCCTCGCACGATCACATCATCGGCCTGTAACCCCATATCGCGCGCCAGCGACTCGCCGTCGGCCAGGCTGGCGACCCTCACACCTTCTCCCTCGAAGCCGTCATCGGCTTGAAACCCGATGGTGATACGATCGTCGGTCAGTACACTGTTCAGACTCGTATGCCAGGCTGCCCGGTCCTGCGGCAGGACCGAGGCAATCTGCAGCCAGTGGCATCGTCCGAAATCGCGATCAGCCGATTCCCAGATGATGCGGGGCGGAAAAGGGTCCCGCGGGTGCCGTTCGAGAAATGCGGCAATGCGGGGAAGCTCTTCTTCGGCATAGCCCAGCTCATGGCCGATGCCATGGTACTCGCGGTAACGAAGGCTCGCCCCGGCATCATTGGCCATCTCGATCGTGCGGCGCATCTTCTCCGCGGGATAGAGACCGTCGCGGTCGGTGTTGATCACATGCAGTGCGCTGTTCTGAAGGTTTCGAGGAAAAGTGGGCAACTCGCCGGCGAGATTGGCCACCCCCATGTGGCCATTGAGAGGTACGAAGGCCGCGAAGGTCGACGGCCGCAACATCGCGAAACCGAATGCCCCCGAGCCTCCATCGGAGAAACCGGTCATCCAGACGCGGTCATCATCGATATTGTAGCGCGTCTTCATGCGGCGCACCTGGGCGAGCACGTTTTCGATTCCGACCTTCTCCCACCAAGTGGCGCCACCCTGGCCCATGGGATAGATCATGGCCCAACCCCTCTCCTCCGCCAGAGCCAGGTAGGGATTCTGGTTGGCATAGCCGAGGGGATCGTCGGGCAGATCGATCCGGCTTACCCCACCGTGCAGATAGACGAGCAAAGGTGTCGGACGCGCGGGATCATAGACCGAGGGAAGGTAGACCACGTAGGGCCGCACTTCGCCGTCGTGGCAGGGAATCGAGTCGAGAAACGCTTCCCCCGTGCGCCCGGCCGGCGCGAAGGTGGCCGATTCGAGTTCCCGAACGACCTCCTGCCAGGGCGGATCAGCCTCCACGATCCGTTCGGTGAGATGCGCGGCTTGAGCGGAATCCTCGGTCGTCCGCAGCCGCTCCAGATCAGCTCGCCAGTCGGCCTGCGCGGAACCGAATCCCAACACGCCGAACGCAATGCCGGCCACCAGTGTGCGCAGGATCGTGACGCTGTTCATTCGGTCTCCCTTGTAGTAGAGGTCGAGCTCCGCCGCCTGGTCCCGCAATGACGACAGCGATGGATGTTCCGGCGTCACACGGTCCAGGAGCCCGATCACTGAGTGCCCCATGACACTCCTAGCCCCGCCTGCATAAAGGACCGCCTTCAAGGTCTTCTCCACGCATTGCTGCGCTATGAAGCACACCTGGTGGTAGAAGCGCCCCTCCATCGAGTGTCGGGCAAAGGCAAGATCGTTCTCCGCCTGATCGAGCCACCGCTTTCCTTCAAGCATTGGATCGTGCATGGATCTCGACTCCTTCCCGGCAGATGGTCTCAATGAAGGGTCTGCCTTCACGCTTCATCCGGTCGAACTCTTCGGGCGTGTAGATGAGAAGATCCAGCGCAAACCCCATGCGAAACAGAGCCAGGTGTCGCAGCCCGCGCGCCGTCAACGGGGCGTCGGTCGCCTCGACAAGCACCAGATCGACGTCACTGACCGCATCTGCCTCACCCCGGGCGAATGAACCGAACAGAATCGCCCGGATCACATCCGTCGTCTCCAGGTACGCGCGTATACGCGCCACTATCTTCTCCCTGGGAATCTGGGGGGGGCCATTCTCCACGAACACATCCCGCATCGGATCCTCCCGAGTGGACCATAGCCTGCGGATTGCAGGCCTGCCAATCAGACGGGGCCCGGGGATCGCCACAGACAAGAAAGCCTGCAAACCGTCGCTCCAGAAGCCTTATCAAGGAGCCTTCAAACTTCGCAATCGTATCATTGGACGCGCGTCTTCCGCTACCTCCGTAGCGACGAAGCTCAACTGCGACCTGCTCCTGACCCTGATCGCCAGCAGCTTCTGTCGCTTGCTGGACAACCGCATCGGTCGCGGGTATGAAATGGCCAAGCCGCGCGTATCTTCCGTGACTTCGTCGATGCCACAGAGACAGCCGCTGAGAGGCAACCGCCGCTTCGCGCGGGGGGGGGGGGGGGGGGGGAATCTGAGTCTGTAGTCATGACACCGGCCCCCATGCTAGGATGCCGCGCATGCGGGCACATCACATTGTAGGTTTCATACTGGTCCTCTTGGGGCTGCGCCTTCTTTTTCTCCTGGGCAGTCTGGACCCCTCGCAGGAACCGGTCCGCGAGATCATGGATCAGGCCGGCGTGACCTGGTATCAGGGCCCCGGGCGCCCCCTCTACGACCGCGAGGAACTCTACACCGCCACCGCCGCCGAAGCGATCCGGATGGGGCTGGGTCTCCCGCTCGACACCTATCGCTTCATGGCCTATGGCAGCGGCAGCCTCCTGATTTCTCTTCTGGCGGTCCCGATCTACATCCTCTTCGGCCCTCACTACCTGGCCTTCAAGATCATCCCCTTGCTGGTCACCCTGGTAGGCGGTCTCGCCTGGTGGCGTGTGGTCCACGCCTGGGCCGGCGCGCGGGCCGGGCGGCTGTTCGGACTGCTCTACCTGTTCGGTCCTTCGGTACTCGTGCGAACCGCACTCATCTCGAAGGGCGATCACCCCGAGGCGATGGCCATCATCGGTGTGGTGCTCTGGACCTTGACCCGCGCAGCCTTCGCGCCGACCGCGCGCGCCCAGAGGCGGTGGGCGTTCGCGGGAGGCATCCTCACCGGGCTTGGGGTCTATGTCACCTACTCCACAGTACCGCCCCTGGCAGGCGCTCTGCTTGGCGCGCTCGTGCTCACCCGTCTGCGACCGCTTGGTCCCTGGGCCTACGGCAGCGTGGGCCTGGTGATCGGCCTCGTGCCGTGGCTCATCGTCGTTCAACAGACGGGGGGATCGGCACTCCGGATCTACGATGCGGGACTGGCCGATGCCGGACTCCTGACCGAGGCCGGCCACCGCCTGAAGATCCTGCTGACGAGCGGGTTCTTCTCGCACTACGATCTGCCCGGCGGCGAGCTTCCCCGCCGGCTCGGCGGTCTGCTCTTTACGCTCGCAGTCGTAGCGAGCTGGATCGGCCTGCTGCGGCAATTGCGCCGCCCGGTCGCTCCAGTCACTCCGGTCGCCGTGCTCACCGCGCTGGCTACGCTCTCGTTCCTGGCGGCATTCTGCTTGCGTGCCCCTGACGCCAGCTCGCGCTACCTGTTGCCCGGCTATCCGCTGCTGCTCATCCCCATCGCGATCTGGGCCTCTGGCGCGGCGGCCCGGCGCGTCGGGCTGGCGGCGGCCGGCGTGCTCATCGCGCTGGGCCTGATCGCCCAGGTCGCCTCGGTGGCCGACTCCCGCTTCGCCGCCCTGCGCGCTCCCTTGCGCGGCACCGACTGGCCCTTGCTGGGCGAGATTGCCGGCCAGAAGCTGACTCCCGATCAGATCGCCCGGCTGCCTGAACGGGTGCGACCCTACTTCTGGGTGGGCTTCGGAACGCGGATGCAGTTCGAGGCCTCGCCGGAGCAATGGAGCCAGATCGCCAACGTGGCAGGAGAGGACGAGGCCCGCTGGATCTACCAGGGCATCGGGGTAGGACTCGCGCAGGTGCCCGGCTGGGAACGCACGGCGGCAACCGTGCTGCCCACGCTCGGGCCACGGAACCGAGAGGCGCTGCGCCGGGGCATCGCCCGCTATGCCGATGAGTACCTGCCGCAACTCACCGTTGCCTATGGTCCTGAACTGGTCGACCGCGTCATCGGATCGCTGGCGCCGCAGGATCAGCCCGAGATCGCCGCGGCGGCGGCGCGGGCGGCGGCAGCGCTGGCCACCCACGGGGTCGAGATGGGACGGGAGCTGCCGCCGGCATCCCGCGGGGCCTACGCCGAACGCATCCGGAACACGCCGCGCATGGCATCTGCCGCCGGTTGGGCCCTGTGGCGCGATGGCGGCGCTGGCGAAGCGCCCCGCTTCTGGCCCCCGCCCCCGGGAAGCTGGACCGCCGGCTACGCGCGTGTGATGCAGGCCGGCGACGCCCCGCCGGCCTGCTGGATCGGCCTGTCGCAGGCCTACGAGCGTACTCTGCGAGCCCGTAGCCCCCACTGGCTGCTCGGAGGGGAAGATGGTCCGCAGCCCTTGGCAAGAGAGATCCAGGGAATGCTCGAGACCCTGCCGAGTGATGCGCGGGAGCCGCTGCTGCGCGCCGCCGGACGGGCGTGTGGCGCAGCGCGGGCCATGCCGGCCGGGGAGCAGTTGCCGGCTGCCTGGGCCTGGGAAAGCGCGCTGGAGCCGGCGTGGCGTGAACCCTTCCGGGAGGGCCTGGCCTCCTATGGATTGCTACCGGATTGATCGTGAGACGGCTCGCCTGCGGGAGCGCCTTGCAGGAGCGCCCTGATGCGCCATCCGGCCACCAGAGAGCCAGGAGGAGGCGATGATTTATGAGCTCATCGGACACTTGAACGAGCAGACCGTGCGCATCCCCCTTGTGCAGGGTCTCAATCCGATCAACCGGGGCGTACTTCTCGAGCACGGCTATCAGTCCTCTCTTGTTTCGCGTTCCCATGCCGAGATCGATGTGACGGGGAACTCCATCAGCATCCGGGATCTGGGCAGTCGCAACGGCACGCTGGTCAATGGGCAACCGGCGAAGAGGTGGCGGAGACTTCAAGATGGGGATCGAATCGCCGTAGGGGATGTCGATCTCCTATTGCGAACGATCAAGGAAGATCCATCGGATGAACCCGCCCTCGCGTCATGGCTATCAGGCGCTGACGAGGTAAGCGCCACCTCGGTGATTGATCTGAGAGAGGCGCAGGCGGCGGATCGTCCCGAACGGATGCAGACGATCAGCAAGGCGGGGGAGCTACTGGTTCGAGCCGATCCGTTGGAGGAGACCATCGCAGCCTTCATGGATCTGATCGAGAGTGAGATCGATGCCCGAAGGATCCTGCTCCTGCTCGAAAACACCGACGCGGCTGCCCACCCGAGGGATGACCCAGAATCGAAGTCGAGAATCCCGGGAGTCGACTCACTCACCTTGAAGGCTTCTCGCCCGGGGATTCCGAGTGACGAGACCCTGGTCCTCAGCCACACGCTGGTCGAGATGGTGCTGGGGGATCGTCAGGCACTGCTGGTCGAGGACCTGTTGTCCCACGAAGCACTCTCCCGGCAAGAGAGCATCGTCGCGATGAACTTGCGCTCGGCCATGGTCGCGCCGCTGTTCGACAACCGGCGCGTGATCGGGCTGCTGTACGCGGACTCGACCGAGCCCGGCCGGCCCTTCGACCGAGAACGGCTCGGATTCTTCACGCTCCTGGCCAATCTGCTGGCCGTCAAGATCACCAACACGCGGCTTCAGGAAATCGAGCGCGAACGCGAACGGATGGCCCAACAGCTCGAGGTAGCCGCCATGCTGCAGAGACGGCTGCTGCCCGAGCAGCTTCCCACCATACAGGACTACGACCTGTTCGCCGTGCAGATCCCCTGCTTCGAGGTCGCCGGCGACCTCTACGACATCACCACCCTCGCCGACGGTCGCTTGGTGCTGGTGCTGGGCGATGTGACGGGCAAGGGAATCGGTGCCGCGCTGCTCATGACCAATGTCATGGCCACTCTGCGGGCGCTCTACCGGCAGCCGGTCGACTTGCGACTCTGGATGACGCAGATTCACGAGCAAGTCTTGGCATCCTCGGACGCCCTGCACTCGGTCACCTTGTTCCTGGGCCTACTCGATCCGCTCGGCGGCCGGCTCGACTACGCCAGCGCCGGCCATGATCCCGCCCTTCTGATTCCCCCGGAGGGAAGCTCCCGGGAACTCATGGCCACCGGTGTGCCCGCCGGCATGCTGTCCGGCATGACGTATGAGACCAGCACAGTTGAGATCCCTCACGGATCGACACTGGTGATCTACTCGGACGGAATCCGAGAGGCTCAAGCCGACGAAGAGGACCCGGATTCGATGTTCGGTCTCGATCGGTTGCAACGGGGCATCCAGTTGCGGCAGGATCAGAGCCTCTCTCAGATCGCCGACAGCGTGTTGGAGGACCTGCGGGCGCACGTGGGCACGATTGGCCTGGACGACGACGTCACGTTGCTGCTCTTGCGACGCAAGTAGCCCATCTTCTCATCCCTTGCGCGCGAGACGCTCGATGGCAGCGGACGCCGAAATCGCTCCCGTGCGCCGGTAGGCTTCGTGACTCTCCTCGATCTGGTCACTACGATAGGCGTAGTTGACCATGATGCCCGCCGACTGCTTCAGCCCATTGGAAGAGGTATCGGCCAGGTAGTTCAACCGTTCGATGCTCGCGCCGTTGCCCAGGTGGAACCGGGCGACCGGGTCGAGCGGCTGGTTGCCCCGCTTGGCCTGAAGCAGGTAGCGCGCGCATAGACGCATCAGAATCGGTTGCAGCGCCTCGGCCACCCTGGGTTGGTAGACCCACGCGGGATGATCGAGCACGGCCTCGAGGAGTCCAGCCTCGCGGGGCGCTGCTTCGCGGGACGCTGCTTCGCGGGACGCTGCTTCGCGCGAGTCGGTCTCGCGGGGTCCGGCAGCGTGCGGTTCGGTTCCATGAGGTCCTGTCTCCCGGGGCGCAGTTCCTCCTGCTCGCCGTTGGGCCTCCTCCTCCTTCGGCGAAGGAACTGCACTCCGCTGCAGCTCCTCCAGAGCCTTGACCTCGTTCGGCTGCAGGCAGCCCTCGGGAGGCAGCAGCGGCTGCTCCCGTAGCCAGCGCCGGAAGCCGGGGATCGGAGACAGTGTGGCGAAGTGCTTCAGGCGCGGGAACTGGCGAGAGAGATCATCGACGACACGCTTGATCAAGAAGCTTCCAAAGCTGATCCCACGTAGTCCGGCCTGGGTGTTCGAGATTGAGTAGAAAATCGCCGTAGTCGCTTCGTCTGGGTCCTGTTCCGGGGCGTTCTCGTCGAGGAGCGCTTGGATGTTGCCCGCCAGACGATCGAGCAGGGCAACCTCGACAAAGATCAAGGGCTCCTCGGGCATCGAGGGATGGAAGTAGGCATAGCAGCGGCGATCCGACTCCAGACGGTTGCGCAGGTCGTCCCAGGATTCGATCTCGTGAACCGCCTCATAGGCGATGAGCTTCTGGAGCAGGGACGCCGGCGAGTTCCAGCTGATGCGGCGTAGCTCCAGGAAGCCGACATCAAACCAGGAACGCAGGATGTCCATCAAGTCCTGATCCAGGGCGCGTAGCTCGCGATCCCATGGGCGCATCGCCAAGAGATCCCGGCGCAGGTCGACCAGGAACTTCACCCCGCTGGGCAGTGCGTTGAACTGGGTGAGGAGGCGCACACGCGATGACCGCAGGGCGGCCCGCAACCGGGCCTCGGCGGTCAAGCGATCCTCCTCCTCGGCGTCCAGGTAGTCATTGATCGCCTCGTCGACGGCGGCCGGATCCGTGCCGAATTCGGCAGCGAGAAGGCGCAGAAATCGCTCCCGCCCAATGGGCGTCAGGCCGAGGTAGGTCTCCCCCAGATGCGCGGCACGCGAGCGGGCTGAGACCTCGCCGCCCAGCGCTCGCAGGCACTCGCTCACCTGCCGGCGGATCTGGGGAAGCTCGCCGTCGGGCAGATCGGGATGCACGGGGCGCCCGGCCCCTTGCCAGGCCGCGGGGGCCAGGTCCCGCCACAACCGCCGCAGATCGCGCAGCGCTTTGCCGCCCAGCCACTGTGTGAAGCTCTCTGCCATGGATCTCCTTCGCCCCGGCCCTCAGCCGGTGACCGGGGCGGGTGGCCGAAAGCAGCCTGGATGGGCCAACCCGCTGGCCCTAGTCTACCTATCGCTGCCAGGCGCCCGACCCTTAGCAAGATTCGAACCTCTCCCGTCTTGGGCGGTGCTCACCCGGTGTGGTAGAATTGTAGCTTCATGGCCGGAAAGGCTCTGCGGGATC
The DNA here is from genome assembly GCA_964573295.1 of uncultured bacterium. Classification (GTDB taxonomy): domain Bacteria; phylum Eisenbacteria; class RBG-16-71-46; order CAIMUX01; family WJJG01; genus CAYQJL01. The sequence goes on from CAZNJE010000006.1 coordinate 118,681, forward strand.
ACTGCGGTGCAGCATCGGTGCCCGGCAGCATCGCTGCCCGGCAGCATCGCTGCCTCGCGGCACCGCGGCCATGGGTCATCGCGGCCTTGCGGCCTGCTTCGGAGGACGGCTTGCTCTTGCCCGCCCCCTGAACGACACCAAAAGACAAGCGAAGAACAGTCGAAAGACACCCGAAAGACACAAAGACACACCTAGAGGCCCTCTCCGAGGACATCTCCCTCTCGAGGGCAACTAGCAGACATCTTGACGACTTCTGGAGGCATCTCGATGTTCGGTTGGATCATGAAGCTCTTTCGTCAGAACCCGCCCGATTCGGCCGCCCACATGGGCCGCAATGAGCTGTGCTGGTGCGGCAGCGGCAAGAAATACAAGAAGTGCCACTTCGAATCCGACCAGTCCTACTTCGCCAACAAGAAGGCCGCCGAGGCCTGCTCCTCGGGCGCCTGAAGCCGCTAGCCGGGGCGAGGATCGCCCCTCGCGGCTGCACGCCTCGCGGCCCGATGGGCATCGCGCCAGCCTGTATCACCGCCAGGTGGGCACCCGGCCCGGCGTCCACGGAGTCCGGGCTTCCTCCAGATCGGCCTCGAGGGCGGCCAAGTCCTCCTCGACCAGCCTCGTGAGACCCTCCAGGACCGGCGCGAACCGCTCCGATGCGATCGCGTAGTTGTCGCGGTGGGTTTGCGTGGGATCGGAAGTCGACTCCCAGCTTCCCCACACGACCTGTGAGATCCGCTCCCTGATCGAGACCGGCCCCGGCTCGCGCCGCTTCGATATCGTGCGGTCCCCTTCCAGCTCCACGCGAAGGTCAGCCAGGCGTAGCTCCAGCGCCCGGCTGCGATCCACGAGGGCCGCCGCGCGGTTCGGCTCGATGCCGGGCGTATCGCGCAGCGCCACACGGATGTGCTCCAGGCGCTCCTTGGCCTCCCCGGCCGTGCGGATCGCTCCCTGGACCGAGCGGTGGAGATCGGCGACCTGACGCTGGAACGTGTGGAGCCCCTCCCAATCCTCGGTCGGCAGGGTGGCCCATCCCAAGGGCGTCAGTTGGAACGTCCGCGACCCGGTCAGGGGCGTGGTCACGCTTCCCTCGCGCTTGACCAGGGTGACCGTATAGCGTCCCGGTGCGGCCAGATGGCTGCGCGGGGGCGTCGACCACGGCCGGCTCGGCGACCACGGCTTCGTGGAGGCCGGACTCACCGGCGGGTAATGCATGTCCCAGGCGACCCGGTGAATGCCGCGTGCGCCGCGGCCCTTGATCTGGCGCACGAGCTCGCCGCTCTCGTCGGTGATGTGGAACCAGATTTCAGGAGCGCGCTCGCGGTCTTCCGTGCGCAGCTCGTCCCAGTCCGGGTACTCGATCCGCTCGCCCTCTTTCTGCGCCTTCTCTTCCGCATCGCGGCGCTTCTGCGCGAGCGTTTGGAGGCTCTCCTTGAGGTAGTAGGTGAAGACCACGCCATAGGGCGGATTCTCGGCGTAGTAGAAGTTGTCGCCCTGATTGGCTTTGCCACGACCGCCCAGCGGGGTCTTCTCGTGATAGAGCCAGGCGTCCTTGACCGGGAAGAGCAGCGCCTCCTCGGCCGCCAGGCGCTCGGGGCTCACCTCCCTGAGAGGCGAGTAGTCGTCCAGCACGTAGATGCCACGGCCGAAGGTGCCCACCGCTAGATCGTTCTCGCGGCGCTGGATGTCCAGATCACGGATCTCGATCACGGGGAAGTTGCCCTTGAGGCGCACCCACGTCTCACCGCCATCGGCCGTGAAGTAGAGGCCGAATTCGGTGCCGGCGAAGAGCAGGTCTTCGTTCACATGATCCTGCTCCAGACACCAGACCATGCCGCGCTCGGGGAGGTTGCCCGAGATCGAGCGCCAGCTCCGGCCACGATCGTCGCTGCGGCACACGTAGGGCTTGAAGTCGCCGTTCTTGTAGTTGTTGAACGTGGCGAACACCGTGTTGGGGTCATGCCGGGATGCCGTGAGCTCACTCACGTAGGTCATCTCGGGCACGCCCTTGACGCGTTCGACCTTCCGCCATGATGCCCCGCCGTCCTCACTGACTTGGATGAGCCCATCATCGGTGCCCACGTAGAGCAGCCCCTCGACCAGCGGCGACTCGGCCAGGGCCACGCAGTTGCCGTAGAACGAGGTCGCCCAGTGCTTGGCGACCGCGTCCACGCTCTGTAGCTCGCCCATCACCTCGAGCTGATTGCGGTCGATCTGGCGCGTGAGGTCCGGGCTCACCGCTTGCCAAGAGTTGCCGCGATCGTCGGTGCGGAAGAGTTTGTTGGCCGCGTAATAGAGCCGGGTGGGCGAGTGCGGGCTCAAGAGCAGCGGCGTATCCCAGTTCCAGCGCAGTTCGGGCTCGCCTTTCGCGGGTTGCGGCTGGATGTCCACCGTCTCCCCGGTGGCGAAATCGTAGCGTACCAGGCCGCCGTACTGCGACTGGGCGTAGATGATATTCGAGTTGGTCGGATCCACCTGGGTCTCGTAACCGTCTCCACCGGTCGTGATGATCCAGTCGGCATTCGTGATCCCGCTGCCGCTGATGGTGCGCGAGGGCGCGCGCTGGCTATTGTTGTCCTGGGTTCCGCCATAGACGTGATAGAAGGGTTCGGCCTGATCCACACTCACCCGGTAGAATTGAGCGATCGGCAGGTTGGACTTGAAGTCCCAGGTCTCGCCCCGCTCCCAGGTCTCGTAGATGCCCCCGTCACAACCACAGAGCAGGTGATTCGTGTTGTGGGGATCGATCCACAGCGCGTGGTCATCGACATGCTTCGCCCGCCGGCCCACATCGGTCCAGGTCTTGCCGCCGTCCTCGGTCACCTTCATCCGCACGTCCATCGAATAGACGCGGTCGACATCGTGCGGGTCGGCGAAGATCTCCTGATAGTACTGCGGGCTGTGGGCATGGTATCCGGAACGCTTCTCCCAGTTCTGGCCACCGTCGGCCGAGCGGAAAAAGCCGTCCTTGCCCAGCGCGGCCTCGATGATCGCGTAGACGACGTCGGGATTGGCCGGCGACACCGCCAGGCCGATGCGTCCCAGGTCGACGCCCGGCAGGCCGCGACTGAGTTTCGTCCAACTCTCCCCCGCGTCGGTGGACTTGTAGATGGCCGACTCGGGCCCGCCGTTGATCTGCGTCCAGACGTGCCGCCGGCGCTGGTAGGCGGCGGCGTAGAGCACATCCGGGTTGCGGGGATCCATATGGACTTCGCTCACACCGGTGTCTTCGCTGATCTCCAGTACCTTCGTCCAGGTCGCCCCACCATCGGCGGTCTTGTACAAGCCGCGATCTCCGCCCGAGCTCCACAGCGGCCCCTGGGCGGCGACGTAAACAACTCGTGAGTCGCGCGGATCGATCGCGATCATCCCGATGTGCTCAGAATCCTCGAGACCCAAGTTCGTCCAGCTGCGGCCACCGTCGATCGACTTGTAGACGCCGTCGCCGAAACCCACGGCGCGCTGGCTGTTGTTCTCCCCCGTGCCGAGCCAGAGCGTGAACGGATCGGCCGGATCCATGGTGATGCAGCCGATCGAGTAGCTTCCGCAGTCCTCGAAGATGGGCTCGAAGGTGGTGCCCGCGTTCTCGGTCTTCCAGACGTTGCCCGAGGAGACGGCCACGTAGTAGATCCAGGGCTTCTCGGGATGCACGGCGAAGTCGCTGATGCGCCCGCCGGTTTTGGCCGGACCCAGGCAGCGCAGCTCGAGACCGGCGAAGGTGGCGGCGCTGAAGGGCCGCTCATCCGCATGGTCTCCAGTAACGTCATCGGCAGCAGCCGGGCCCGCACCGGCAACCAAGAGCATACCGGCCATCAGAAGCATGCCGGCAATTTGGACCATGCCGGCGGCCATGCTCCCCAGGTTACCGGCGGAGACGATGCCGCTACGCAGAACGGCCCTGCTCGATCCCGAATTCGTCCAGATCCATGCGTGCTTCACCGGGGAGACTCCTTTCCTTGGATGAGGAGGCAGTTGCCGCGTGGGAACCTGATCTCGAGCGATCTGCCCAGGCGGAGAGCCGAGCATAGCTGTGCACAGAGTCGATTGAAAGGGGGGCGAAGAAGGCGAAGAAGGCGAGGACGGTGGGAAGCAAAATCTGATATACCGCGCTCAGGTCAGGAGGCGCCGCAAGCGGCCGGCCAGGTCGTCGTTGGCCGCCACCACCAGCGCCCCCTTGGTGACGTCGTCGCGGCCGGGATCGCGGCGCGCCCAGTTGCGCCCACCGGTGCGAACCGTGCCACCGGCCTCCAGCGTGAGCAGCAGGCCGATGGCGCGGCGCCGGTCGGTGCCATGCTCGGAGACCGCCGCACACGCGGAGCCGGTTGCCGGGGCACTGGCATCGACGGCCGAGCAGTGCGACCGGCGCGGCGTCCAGCCCGCCTCGCGCAAACGCTGGTCCCAGTCACGCGGCGCCCGCGGGGTGAGGAGCACCTCATCGGGCAGATTCTCCAGATCCGCCACCCGCACCCGCTCGAAGGGCGGGCCTTCCTCCATCCGCCAGCATCCGTTGTTCACCAATGCATAGTAGAGAGTCTGGTACTCCGGGAAAGCGACCACGGCCGCCTCATAGCGTCCCCCGCGCAGGTAGGCGCCCATGACCGCGTACTCCCGCGATCCGCGGCTGTAGTTGAGCGTGCCGTCGATTGGATCGATCACGATGAGGTCCCGCTGCCGAGACTCCTCGGGGAAAGTACCCGCGAGGGCGGTGTCTTCCTCGGCATCTAGCGCCACGCCGGGGAAGGCCGCTCGAAGGGGTTCGAGCAACACGTCCTGGGCGGCCAGGTCCGCCGTCGTGAGGGCCGCGCCTTCGGGCGTATCCTCATGTTTGCTCCAGCTCGGGACATTCCCCTGCAGCCGGCGCGCCACGTGCGCGGCCTGCAGGGCGGCCAGGCTGAACACACGGATGAAGCGGGCGGCGGGATCCTCGGCGGGATCACCCAGGACCGGATCCGGCGTCGACTCGGCGCCCGGTTCGGGAGCGGATGATTCGGCGCGGTCGGACTTGCGCCACCGCGGCATTGGCCATCCGTGGAAGCGGCTCACTTGCGTCTCCCCCTGGACCAGCAATAGCACCGGCCAGATCGCTGACAACGGTCGAGGAGAATCGACCGAGACTCACGCGGCTCGCGAGATCGTTTCCATTCTAGCGATTCGCCGCGGGCTCCACCAGCGGAGCCTGCGAGGAGTCGCTTTCATGTCGCTTGAACCTTCGTCTTCTCCTGGTAGAATCCCTCCAGTCGTGATCGTGCAGTACCCTTTGCTCAATGCACCTTGTCAGCACGAAGTGAATTCGGGAACGAGAACCACGGACGGGGAGAGTTGCCATGAAGTCACGCTGGATTCCAACTGGATTGCTTTCCGGACTCGTGCTCTTGATCCTCGCCGGTTGCGGCCAGGAGGCCGCCGGCCCCGGCGAAGCGATGAAGGCCACCGAGATCATCCCGGCTGACGCCGCGATGGTCTTTACCATCGCCAACCCGGAGTCTCTCTATCATCATCTTCACCTGGGCAAGATCCTGCCCCAGACCGGCGCTGCGGATGAGGATTGGGGCACCCTTCTGGACCTCGATAGCCTACGTACGATGGGACTTGACCCCCTCAAGCCAATCACCGTTGCCGTTCTCGAACTCGACCCGGTCCGCTTGGCGGTCGTTCTGGAAGGTGATGGACCCAAGCTCGGGAACAGCCTGAGCACGATGCTGGCCCGAGAAGGCCGACCGTTGTCGCTTCTGGACACACGGCAGGAAGTCGAGATCCGCGGCGATGACGAGGGCGCGATGGCCTTCTTCACATCCGAGCGCTTCCTGGTCGTAGGCGCCAGCAGCGAACCCGATTCCGTCGAAGCGATCTCCATCGCCCATCAACTCCTTCTCGTAACCCCGGACCAATCCCTGGGTCGCTCGAAGGAGTATCGCGACACCAGGGCCAAACTGCCCGCCGGCGGAGATGTGCTCTTCTACGGCCGCCTGGATCCCAGATCACAATTGGCGGCCGCCAAAGCGGAGATGGAGGCCGAGGGAGATATCGATCCCGAGGTTCTTGCCCTCCTCGACAAGCTGTATGTGATTGCCGAGGATGTGGGTGGGACGGCCGGATCTCTCCGGTTCGCCCCCACGGGGCTCGTCATGGATAGCTACAGTCAGCTCCAGAGTGGATCGGACTTGTTAGCCTTCATGACGCCGTCCAGTGGATCGGGCGCGTTCCACCAGCGCGTTCCGGGCCAGCCCCGGTTCATGTACGGTTTCAACTTCGGCGCCCAAGCCACCTGGGCCTGGCTTCGCCCCAACGTATTCGATGAGGTGGACGGCGCGGCCGAGTGGCTCGCCAACGCGGAACAGTCACTTCGCCAGGACATGGGCATCGAGCTGGAAGCCGATCTGATCCGCCAGTTCAGTGGCGAGATGATGCTCCTCGTCGACCAGCTGGCCATGGTGGGAAGTGACATCGTTCTCTATCTGCGAGTCGATCGCCCCGGTGACTTCCAGGTGACCCTGGAGAAGTTGCTGGCCTATGCCGGCGAGCAATCGGATCCGGGAAGACTCCAATTTCACACCGATGCGGTCGGCGGCGTTCCCTTCCACAAGATCACCATGGTGCCCTTCGCCGAAGTATGCTGCGGTCTCGTGGACGACTACCTCGTGATCACCAGCACGCGCGCGCGCTTCGCGGGCATCGTGGAGGGCGATCGCAGCTTCGTCGATGCCCTCGCCTACGACCGGCTCGCCGAGGCCTTCGGCCAAGACCCCTCGAGCATCTTCTATCTGGATCTAGAGCTCGTCGGCCAGCTCCTGGGGCTCTTTGGTGGGTTCATCCCCGCCCAGCAGCAAGGGGGCCCACAGATGGCGCAATTCGTTTTGCAGTCCCTCCAGCTCGAGCATTGCCTCGGCACCTCCTACCCGGAGAAGGACGGTATGCGCTCCACGTTCCGGATCGAATCCGGACGATCCGATTTCTGGGCGGCGGTGGCGGACTTCGCGACAGGCGCGCAGCAGTAGGCGGCTGGCGCGGCGGAAGGCGGCCGGCGCAACGGAAGGAGGCTGACCGGGCCCGTGGCGGAGAAGATCGTTCTCGAGGATGTGCGGGTCGCTATCGGCGACCGGGGGCAGCCGCAACCGGTTCTGCGCGGCGTGTCGGCCTCGATCGCGGGGGGTGAACTGGTCGCGCTCGTCGGCCGGTCCGGCTCGGGCAAGACCACCTTGCTCAACGTGATCGGTGGCCTCGAGACCGAATTCTCGGGCACGGTGCGCTTCGGCGAAGTGCCGGTGTGGACGCGATCCGACGCCGAAGGCGCGCAGATCCGCGCCCAGCGCATCGGATTCGTCTTCCAGGAGTCGAACCTCATCGCCGGCCTCAGTGCCGAGGAGAACCTGCTCCTCCCTCTCCTCATCGCGCCCAGTCCGCCCAGTCCGCCCCGCCCCCCCAGCCCGCCCGACACGCCGCGCGACCGCGCCCGGGAGCTCCTTACGCGCATCGGGCTGCAGGCGAAAGCACACACACGGGCCGATCGCCTGTCGGGAGGTGAGCGGCAGCGGGTGGCGACCGCGCGGGCATTGGTGACGCGGCCCGAGATCGTCCTGATCGATGAGCCCACCGGCCATCTCGATGACGAGACCGGCCGCCGCATCATCGAGGTCCTTCTCGAGTACCGTACTCAGCGCGGCGCAACGATGCTGGTCGCCACGCACGATCAGCGACTGATGGAGCATGCGGATCGCATCCTGCGGCTCCAGGACGGATACCTCCATGAACGCGGGTGAGCAGCTGCAACTGTTCTATCTTCTCAACCGCGGGACACGACGGCGGCTCATCGCTGCCCATGTGGGACTCACGATCGGCGTCACGCTGGTAACCCTCTTCGTGGCCGCCGGGCTCGGCCTGAAGGAGCTGGTGCTGGGCGGCGTGCTGGGGACCCTGCCCCTCGATCAGATCAAGATCGTGCCCAAGTCGATGGACATCGCGTTCCTCAGACTTGGCCGACCGGAGTTCTTGGGAGGGGGGCAACTCGATGAAGACGCGATCGAGAAGCTAGCGGCCGCACAGATCGTGAAGGCGGTCTACCCCATCGCCTATGCTCGCTTCCCGATTCAGCTCCACGCCGATCTTTTGGGATCGAGCTACGGCACTGACGCTTCCCTGCAGGGGGTCGATCCGCGCTGGGTCGCCGATGAACTCCGTGACGATGCCCGCTTCACGTCCGCGCCCGAGGGACCGATTCCCATCCTGGCTTCACGCAAGGTCCTGCAGATCTACAACGCCGGCTTCGCCAAGGCCAACGACCTGCCGCGGCTCAGCGAGAGCGCGGTCATTGGCCGGACGATCTCCATCCAGCTCGGAGCTTCCTCGCTCGCCGGGGCGCGTGACCGCGTGGCGCACCGGGAGGCGCGGATCGTCGGATTCTCCGACCGCATCGATCCTCTGGCCGTCGCCATCCCGCTGGACCTGCTCGAGTCTTACGAACAGGCGCTGCTCAATGAGCCGCGCACCAGCTACGAGGCCGCGATCGTCGAGGCCCGATCGGCCGGCGACATCGCCGGCATCGAATCGCTCATCCGCAAGATGGGGCTCGAGATCGCTCCCGAATCGCATCTCGCCCGCCAGGTCGATGCCGCCATCAGCGTGGGGATTTTGGTGTTCTCACTCCTGGGCGGTGTCGTCATCGCTCTGTCCCTCATGAATGCGGCGAACACGATGATCCTGATCTTGCGCGAGCGCCGCTATGAGCTGGGCGTCGTGCGTGCGCTGGGCCTGAGCCGCCCACGACTGATCGGGCTTCTCGCCACAGAAGCGGCCTTAGGAGGCGGGTTCGCCGCGCTGGTCGCCATCGCACTCAGCGCCGCGGCGCTATCCGCAGCCTCCACCTCTGTCCACCAGGCTTTGGGGAACGTGGTAAGCACCCCCGCCCACCTATCGCTCCCAACTTGGCTCATTCTGGGTGTGCTCGTGTTCACACCAGCGGCCAACGCGGTGGCGGCGGCGTTCCCGGCGCTTCGCACCGTGGGCGGGAGCATCGCCGCCTCGCTCAGGCGCTGAGTAAGAGGCGCCGCGGCGGCGTAGACCCGCCCCCGCGAGGCCAAGGTCGCGGCCGCCATGGTCGCGTTGCCTTCGCGCACGCCGATCCAGCCGCAGGCCGCCTGTCCCCGGCAGGGGGAATCCGCGCGCAGGCCCAGGTCGCCCGCGGCCGGATCCGCGAAGAGGGGATCGACCGCGAGATTGCCGTCCTGTCCGTCCTGCTCCGCCAAAAAGCCCACCCAGTCGCCGCCCGCGTTGCCGAAGAGATCGCAGCAGGTCAGCGTCGGGAGCGGCGATCCAACGGCCGACACGGCCTCTCCCGTCACGCCGAAGGCGATGATGCAGTTCTCGATCGAGGGGGCGGAGTTGTGGGTGCGGATGCCGCCGCCGCGAGCCGCGCCGTTGCCGTGGAAGCTGCAGAAGCTGATGTGGGGATTCGCGTGGTTCTCCAGAGCAATGGCGCCGCCCAGGTTCGATGAGACGTTGGCGACGAAGAGGCAATCGCGGATCCTCTCGGAGACATGGCTCAGGTACTTCAGGGCGCCGCCGCTGACGTCCGCCTCGTTCGCGGCGAAGACGCAGCGTTCCAGTCGCGGACCCGAGCGGTAGGCGTAGACCGCCCCGCCCTCCTGGCTCGCACGGTTGCCCTCGAAGCGGCAGTCGCTGATGAGAGGCGCGGCATTGAGCATGATGTCCAGGGCGCCGCCGTCAGCGGCCACGTTGTCCCGCAGGACGCAGTTCGCGATCGTGGGCGAGCTGTTCAGGATCGAGATCCCGCCCCCAGCCGCGGCCCAGCCGTTCACGATGCCCAGACCCTCGACCCGGGCCGCACCGGACTCCCCGCCGCGGAAGTGGACTCCCCGGTGGGCTTCCTTCTCGCCGCCCTCGCAGTCGATGACACAGGAATCTGGATCGCCGCGCGCAGAGCGCAGCACGAGGTCGCGGCCGCCGAAGTCGAGGTCGCGATTGCCGTCCCCACGGTAGACGCCGTTCGCGAGCAGGACGGTATCCCCTGGTGCGGCCGCATCGAGCGCGGCCTGGATCGTCGGGTAGGCACCGCTCCCATCCGCCGTCACCGCCAGCACACGGGGGGCCCGCGAACTCGCCGGCGGGCCGCCTCCCCACGTCCCCAGCCAGAGACCGATTCCGAGCAGGGGCAGCGCGGCGACCAGGGCGAGGAGCAGGCGCCTCATCCGGCGGGAGAGGTGGAAGGCCGGCGCGTTCAGACGGGAGGTCGACGCGCCGTCACGCAGCAACTCGAGATCGGCGAGGAACTCGCCTGCGTCCGCGTAGCGCGCCTCCCGGCGTTTGGCCAGGGCCTTGCGCAGCACGCGCTCCAGGCCCGGACAGGCGCGCTTGAGCTCCCGGTCGAGGAGCCGGGGCTCGTCGCTCACGATGCTCAGGATCTGACCGGCCTGCCCCTCGCCGGCGAAGGGCAGGCGTCCGGTCAACATCTCGTGGAGCGTGACGCCCAGGGCGAACACGTCCGATCGCGCGTCGGCCTCGCCGCGGGTGATCTGCTCCGGCGACATGTAGGCCAACGTCCCGCGGGAGCTGCCGGTCCGGGTCAGGGTGGCCTGCGAACCGTCCAGGAGCTTGGCCAGGCCGAAGTCGATGATCCGCGCGCCGCCGTCGGTGCCGAACATGACGTTGCCCGGCTTGAGGTCGCGATGGAGGATGCCCATCTCGTGGGCGGCGGCAAGGCCGCCCGCGATCTGACAGGCCAGGTCGAGCGCCTCGGCCGGCGGCAGCGGCCCCGCCGCCAGGCGTTCCCGCAGCGAGCCACCGGTATGCAGGGCCATCACAATGTAGAGGCGACCCTCGGCGTCGCGCGCGCAGCCGTGCACCGCGCCGATACAGGGGTGGTCGAGCGCGGAGGCCGCGCGCGCTTCGCGCATGAAGCGCCGCTCGGCCTCCGGATCCAGTGCCAGGTGGGGCGAGAGGAACTTGACCGCCACGCGGCGTCCGAGGGTGAGGTCCTCGGCCTCGTAGACCTCGCCCATGCCCCCGCGGCCGATGAGGCGCAGCAGACGGAAGGCGGGTTCCCCGTTCGCGCCGCCGCCGGCGAGCTCCTCGCCGTCCCTGGTTTCCGCCGATGTCCCATCGAGGCCGCCGTCGGTCACCGGATCCAGGCGCGCGATCAGCCCGCCCGTAGCGAGCAGACCCGCACTCGTCGCGTCGTGCCGCAGCAGACCCTCGACCTCCCGGCGCAGCTCGGCGTCGTCCCCGCAGGCGTGGTCCAGATGGGCGGCGCGCTCCGCGGCCGACAGGTCGGCGACGGCCAGGGCGATCTCTCTGATCCTTGCGAAGCGCTCGGAATCCATCCTCTCCGTTCCCATCCTTCCGGAATCCGGCGCCGCGGTGAGCGGTTCAGCGGACCCGCGTCCGCTCGTCGTAGGGCGGCCGGCGAATTCGCGTCAAGTGGCCCTTCTTCAGTCACATCGGGCAGTTTAGCATGGTCGTACTGTGCGAGAAGCCGATTTCGAGCGGCATCAGCACAGCCCGCACGAGCCCGAGCAGAAGAGATCGTGTTGCTCTTGTCATGGGTGAGATTGTACCATCGAGAGGGAGATGGCCGATTGTGAGGGGGTTACGGGCTTTTCGCGGACGACCCCATGGCGTGGTCCGGCATCGGGCTGTAATCTTGTCGAGTGTGCCGTGCGGATGTGCTGGTGGTTGCCGTTTCGTTGACCGGGAGAGGCTTGTGGCGAACGTTTCCGACGAGGGAAGAGTCGAGCAGGTCCTCGCTGACCTGCGTTTGGGCACCATCGACTACGAGCAAGCGACCGAGAAACTCTTTTCGTTGATCTACGAAGAGCTCCGTCGCCGGGCAGCGAACCTCATGCGGGGCGAGCGGGCCGACCACACCCTCCAGACAACTGCGCTCGTCCACGAGGTCTACCTCAACCTCGTACGAAGCAAACCGCAGAACTGGGAGAGCCGGGCCCACTTCTTCGGAGTCGCCTCACGGGCCATGCGACAGGTCTTGGTCGACCACGCCCGCCGCAAACTCAGCCGCAAGCGGGGCGGCGACTGGACCCGCGTTACGTTGCACGACGTCGCCAGCATCAGCGGCAATCGCGTCCTCGAGATCATCGCGCTCGACGAGGCCCTCTGCCGACTCGCCGAGAAGCACAAGCGCATGGCGTTCGTTGCCGAGCTTCACCTCTTCAGCGGGATGAGCACGCAGGAGATCGCCACCGTGCTGGGGGTTTCTGCGCGCACCGTCCAGGGGGACATGCGCGTGGCGAAGATGTGGCTCAACCGCGAGCTTGCGGGTCACGAACCCACATGACCGACGGCCGCTTGGATCGCATGCGGGAGATCCTCCTCCGGCTCGCCTCGGTTCCCGACGAGGAACGCGCAGATCAGCTCACGCGGCTTTGCGGCAACGATGACGGCTTGCGAGACGAGATCGAGTCTCTTCTCGCGCACGAGGATGCCCCTCTCCATCCCTTCCCCTCGCGGGCGACCGAAGCCGGCAACCGGGAGCCCGGCAGCACACCCGAGATCATTCGGTTTCCGCCTCATCAACCGGGTGATCGGGTAGCTCACTACCGGCTCAAGCAGTTGCTTGGACAGGGTGGAATGGGCGAGGTCTTCCTGGCCGAGGACACGAATCTCGATCGTGAAGTCGCCATCAAGTTCCTCACCCACACCCAGCCGAATGATCCTTCGGTCCAGGTCAGGTTCATCAACGAGGCACGAGCCGCGTCGTCACTCGATCACCCGGCCATCGGTACGATCCACGGGATCGACCGCGATGAGCACGGCCAGCTCTATATCGTGATGGGCTACTACCCGGGCGGTTCAGTCGCGCAGCATCTGGCCAGTGGCAGGCTCCAGGCGGAAGAGGCTATCGAACTGGCTATCCAGGTCTGCGATGGGCTCGCCGCCGCTCATGCCAAGGGCATCGTGCACCGCGATCTCAAGCCGGCGAATCTCATGCTGGGGCAAGATCATCGCGTGAAGATCATCGACTTCGGGATCGCCAAGCTTGGCGATCAGATGCAGCTCACCACAACCGGGCGTTCGTTGGGGACGATCGCCTACATGTCACCCGAGCAGATCAAGGGTGAACCCGTTGACGAGCGGTCGGACATCTTCTCGCTCGGCGTTACGCTCTACCAGATGCTCTCTGGTCACCTACCCTTCGCCGGCGATTATGAAGCCTCGATTCTACTGCGGATTGCTCAAGGGCACCCCGATTCCATACGGAAGCACCGAAGAGATCTGCCCAAGGGACTGAGTCGAGTCCTGGATCGGGCACTCGCCAAGCATCCGTCCGACCGGTACGCGACGGTGGCGGACATGCGCCGCGACCTGGAGAGCGTGCTCCATGGGCGGTCACCGCACACCCTGATCGCAAGCCGCGGCCGTCTGCGGCGCTTCATGCGCGAGCACCGTTCGCTGCGACAAACCGCGATCGCGGTTGTCTGCGTAGCCATCGTCTCGGGGGCCGCAGCCTGGACGGGTTGGTTCGATGGGCTGTTGACAAACTCGGTCATCAGCCTACGTCATCAGACATTCCTGATCTACCCGGACGGCAGTGGGGATTTCCCCACAATTGCCGGGGCTGTCGCGGCCGCCTCCCACCGCGACACGATTTTGTTGGCGAACGGTGTCTTCACCGGTAGTGGGAACTACGGACTCGACTTCGAGGGAAAATCGTTGGTGCTGCGATCGCGCAGCGACCAGCCCGACAGTTGCGTTCTGGATTGTCAAGGGGGCGAAGGGGAGCGGCGACGGGGCATCCGCTTCTTCTCGGGTGAACACCGGGGAACGCTTCTCCAGGGCATCACGATTCGCAATGCGCGGTGGCCCAGTGACGGCGCGGCGGTGAGCATCTCTGCCAGCTCGCCGACGATCCGCAACTGCATCTTCGAAGACAACCACGTCGGCGTGGGAGGCGGGTTCGGGTCCGCCGGCGCTATGGGCATCATCGCAGGTTCAGATCCCCTGATCGAAGATTGCTTGTTTCGCCGAAATCGCGCCACCAATGCCGGCGGCGCGATCACATGCGGGGGATCAACCGGTATCATTGCCAACTGTTTCTTCGAGGACAATTTCGCCGTCCACGGTGGGGGCGCCATTCAGTTCTATGAGGCCTCGACCACCATTGAGAACTGCGTCTTCCGCGACAACGATTGCTCACGTTGGTCGAATGACCTGTTTTTCGATCGTCCGGCCAGCCGTGGCAAGGTGGTAGGTTGCACCCTTTGGGGCGGACAAGGGCCAGCCGAGGCCGTGCGCGCGCGCGCCGGCGCTTCCCCCACGTTTGAACGGTGTCTGATCGCGTTCAACCCGATGGGACCCGCCGTGGCGATCGAAGACGCCGCGGTGACGCTGCGCTGCTGCAACCTATATGGGAACGCCGGGGGCGACTGGGGCGCCGGCATCGCCGATCAGCTCGGGCGCCATGGCAACATCAGGTCCGATCCGCTGTTCTGCAACCTGGTCGATGGGGCGCCCACCCTGCATGCGGAGTCGCCCTGCCTCCCGCGCAACAATGCCTGCCGGGCTCTGATCGGTGCTGCCGGAGAAGGGTGTACAGGGCGACGGCGGCTCGAGGTGCCGGGCCGGTTTTCTGACATTGCCACGGCACTCGCGACGGCCACGGTGGGGGATACCGTGGTGGTCGCCAAGGGCTCCTACTCGGTCAGCAACTTGGACTTCCCGTCCGGGGTCACCCTGCTGGGGGCCACGGGCCGGCCCGAAGATGTCGTTCTGGACGCGGAGAGCGACGGAAGGATCTTCGTCTGTGAGCACCTGGAACATGGGGCCCGCATCGAAGCAGTCACGCTTGCGGGGGGCAACGTAGCGGGCATCTATCCCGCGAGCGTGGGCGGCGCCGTGGCATGCTTCGATAGCGATCTGGAGCTGCGCGACTGCATCGTGACCCGGTGCGAGGCCGAAAGCGGCGGCGGCGTGTACTTGAGCGGTCCAGCTCGGGCTACATTCGTCGATGTCGCGTTTCGGGAGAATCACGGCCGGCATCGCGCCGGGGCGCTGTTCAGCGCTCACAAGGCGGATGTGCTCATGGAATGGTGCACGTTTTCCGGCAACTTCAGTCTCCACCAGGCGGGGGCGGTTCGCTTCCTGGACAGCCAGGTCCAGATGATCGGCTGCGCCTTCACCCGCAACGCCGCAAGAAGTGGGGCCGCCGTCGCCGCGGTCTCCTCGACCTGCGATCTCTTCGAATGCCTCGTGTGGGCCAACAGCTCACGCAACAGCCCACTCGGACCCCTGGGGAGCGGCGGCCCTCGAGGAGGCATCATCAACTACGAGGGTGCTTCGGGCCGGTTGTGCGGCTGCACCATCAGCCAGAATCTCTGCCAGGAGGTTGCCGGGGTCATAGGTGCCTATCAAAGCACGCTGTACGTCGAGCGCGCGATCGTTGCCGGCAATGGCGGAGGCAGAGCCATGGCTGCGATGGATGTCGGTCACATCACCCTTCAGCATTGCAACCTGTTCGGCAATCCCGGGGGAGACTTCGTCCGGTCCCTGAGCGCCCAAATCGGGCAACGGGGCAACTTCAGTTCGGATCCTCTGTTCGTCGATCCAAGCGCGGGCGACTTCCGCCTGCTCCCTGGCTCCCCTTGCGTGGCCGACTCGGCCGAAGGAAGACCGCGTATTGGGGTCTTCCCATCGTGCGCGGAGATGACCGAACCGGCTCCGTCAGTTAAGAGTACACCTAAGAGTACACCGAGCAAGCAGTGAAGCGGGCGGGTTTCCCCGCCCGCATCCACGACAACTCACCGCAACACTATCTGAGAAGCGTCATTCTGCGGGTCACCGACTTGTTCCCCGACTGAAGCCGATAGAAGTAGGCGCCCGAGGCCGCCGTTGCCCGCATCGAGTCATCTCGACCGCTCCAGGTCACAACGTGGTGGCCGGCCTCCAGCTCTCCACGGACAAGGGTCTGGATCAGGCGTCCGCTGGGTGTAAAGATCTGCAGCAAGACGTGCTGACGCTGTGGCAACGCAAAGCCGATCTCGGTCCATCCCTTGAAGGGGTTGGGCCGGTTCTCGTACAGCCGGATACCCGTTCCGTAGACGACGGTCTCATCGGGCACGTCGCTGGCACCACAACCCACCGGCAGCGCGCCAATCGTTCCACACCCCCCGCTGTGTTCCTCTGCGCAAGGAGAGTCGGCGTCGATCCGATAGTCTCCCCCCACCTCGTCGCAGAAGAGGGGATCGGCCGAGATGTTGCCGTTCATGCCACCGAGGCCGGTCAAGCACTCGATGTAGTCTCCTCCCTGGTTGTCGAAAACATCACTGCAGGACATGACCACGACACCGCCACCGATGCAGAACACGGGCGTCGCGCCGGTGCCCTTGGTGATGATCGTGTTGTCGACTGTGATGGCATTGTCCTGATTGTGAATGGCGCTCGAGTACTCGTCGGCATGGTTGCCGCACAGAGTGCAAGCGATCAAGGCGCCCGGAGCCGTGCCCATGTGGAAGAACAGCGCCCCGCCCGAGCTGTGCGAGATGTTCCCGGCGAAGACGCACTCCTGGAAGGTGGCCTCCGCGGTTCTGCAGGCCGCGGCTCCGCCCCTGACCTCGCAGAGGTTGTCGAAGAAGGTGCAGCCCTGAACCAGCGGCTCGCCGCTCTGCAGATGGAGGGCGCCACCGTAATCCACGCCGGTGTTGCCTTCGAAGTAGCAGTCGACGATGATCGGCGCATCGCAGCCCGTAATCATCAGAGCTCCACCTCGACTGGCCGCGGCATTCGCGAAGAAGTCGCACGCCTCGACCGTGATCGACCCGCCGGTGAGATAGGCTCCGCCGCCGTGCTGCTGAGCCTCGTTGGCGGAGAACTCGCACGCCCGCAGGTAGATCTCGGTGCCGAAGCTGGCCAGTCCGCCGCCGCGGGTGTTGGGACTCGCGCCGCTGGCCACGCCGCCGGTGATCGTGAAGCCCTCGATGTGCACGGGGTAGGCCAGGTTGTCGCAGACCAGCGCACGGCCCTGGCCCTGCGCATCGATGACCACCGTCTCGCGCGTCGTGGCGGCCAGCAGGGTGACGCCGGCGGCCACCGGGATGTCATGCTCGAGGTAGGGACCGCCCGAGACGAGCACGGTGTCGCCCGGTGCGGCCATGGCCATGGCTTCCTGAATGGTGCCGACGGTCTCGGGCACGAGGATGACCGACCCGGTCGAACAGCCCTGTCCCAGGGCGCCAATGAGAAAACCGCACTCGTTGGCCGCCGGCATGCAGGGCGACTGAATGGCAATGCGCAGGTCGCCGGCGGGGGCGTCGCAGAAGAGCGGGTCGTCGGAGAAGTTGCCCTCCTGGCCGAACTGCGTGGCGATGCAGCCGACCCAATCGCCGCCGGCGTTGCCGTACAGATCACAGCACGCCAGTGCAGCCGAGGCACCGGCATCACAGGAAACCGCCTCGCCCGCGGTCGAGAAGGCGATGATCGAGTTGTCGATCGTGGGGTTCGCACTCCCCAGACAGGCCACCCCACTCCCCTGCGGGGCCGCGTTGCCGTAGAGCGTGCAGCTCGCCAGCGCCGGCGCCGCGTCGTCGCAGGCCACGGCGCCCCCGCTGCCCTCGGCCTCGCAGCCCTGGATCACCAACCCCTCCAGTGTCGGGGAAGCCCCGCCCGTGCAGAGGATCCCCCCGCCCTCGCCGGTTGCGTAGCCGCCACGGATCCCGATCTCGCGCACGACCGCGGCCACCGTCTCGCCGGAGTGGAAGTGAAATGCCCGCCGCGGCGTCGCGGCGCTGCCCTGGCAGTCGATGACGCAGGCCGACGGATCCCCGCTCTGCGACTGCAGCGTGATCTCGCGCCCCCCGAAGTCGAGGTCGGCGTTGCCAGCGACCGACCCGTCGTAGACCGCATCCACAAGCTCGACGGTGTCGCCGCTCTCCGCAAGGTCGATGCCGCCCTGGATCGTGGTGGCGTCACCGCCGCCGGCCGGATCCACGAGAAATGTGCCGTGGGGCGTGGGGCCGTTGCAGACGACCCACGCGCCGACCGCATCCTCGGCCATCTCGTTTGGCCACTGGAATGAGGGAGTCCAGTTGGGGTTTGGCGGATCGGCCCATGGGGCGAAGATGATCGTAGGACTGCCGGCTCCTTCGTCCTTGGGCCACCCGGCGTAGAAACGGATCTCGTCTTCCGCAAAGCACCCCACCCAATGATAGGTCGGGCTGTGGACACCTGAACGGTAGAAGACGTCGTTTCGCTCCGTCCAGTCGCAATACCATGCATGTATATCCGCAGCCATCTCGAGCCACAAGTCCTGCAACTCCGCCCGGGTGGCCATTCTCCACATGCTGTACTCTTCGCCCTCAATGGTCGTGCTGTAGCCTTCGATGGCCGCTTGCTGGATTGCGTATCCCATTTCATCGAAGCGGCTCAGATCCCGCAGCCAGTAGAGTCCGTGGGCGTCATCATAGACGTACCCCCCAGGGGTCGTCAGCGGATCTTCGCCTCCTTCGAGTACGACGTGCAATGCGGCGTGTGCGGATCCGCCCACAGCTAGCACCACTGCCATCATGATTACGATCTTGCACCCAACAATGAATCTCATGCTCGCCTCCTCTTCCTCGCATGCGCTTCTTCGACGTCAACCATGGTCTCGACTTCGTCAGGATCTCCTTCGCACACAGACACGTGCGCCATGGACAAAAACACGCCGAACCTAGTACACGACCATGCCGCCGCCCGCGAAAATCTTGAGCCCGCTATTGCCCGCTCCCGCATGGGCACTTCGCCATCCACGTTCGTAGTCCCCACGGGCAAACACCACCGTCTCATCCGGAGTGGAAGCGCCGGCCCCGAAGAGGAGCGAGGTGCCCGGCGCGGTGCACTCGACCTTGACACCCGGCAGGAACTGATGCTTTTGGGAACCCTGGAAGGTCACTTCGCTGAGAGCGACCGCGTCCTCGGCGAAGTAACGATAGGCAAACGACTGCAGTGGATAGTACCCCGAGAGTAGTGGCCCAACGGCCACCGTTGGATAGACCTCGGTCAGGATTGCCTGGGGCGACAGTCCGCAGAGCGTCGACCCCAGCGTATACCACCAGCTCTTCAGATGTCCGGCGCAATCGGCCCCCGGCCCGTGACCGTAGTTGACATGGTATCGCCGGGTGTCACGGTCGATCCGATAGCCATCGATCACAAGCGAGTGCCCGTCGTCTCCGAAGTCCCACGTGCAGAGCGGCAACGGCCTGCGCAGATCGATCTGACTGGTGATGAAACCCCACCACTGCTCGTCGTTGTGCACCGCGCGCAGGCGTGCGGTGCTATCGTGGTATCGGAAATATTGGGTGAGCGCGCTTTGAAGGCTTGGCCACGGCCCGAAGAGTGCGGCCCCCGACCCCAGACAGGAGTAGTCCATGTTGACTGCGGCCCCAACGGTCTGCATGAGGTCGGCAACCGTGTAGATCTCCTCCGTGGTGCAGACGTGCATCGTCTCATCCACAAAACGGCCCCACGGTTCATACCATTCGTACTGGTTCCGTAGCTTCGTCCACTGGAAGGGATTCGGATGGAAACCCTCTCCGTTGGGAGGCCACGACCAATACCGCATCACCTGCGATCCGGCCGTCGCCGTGCAGCCGGTGTAGGCATTGTTGTTGTAGAATTGGCTGCCAATCCAGTTGGGGCCAAACCACGCGTCCCAGATGCAGCCCATCATTGGGCAGTGATCGTTGTAGGGTGGAATCTGACTCCACCCGTCCACGAGCAGGGTGTCGCCCGGCGTATAGCCGGATCGTGAGGTCAGCGCCGGCATCGCCTTCGGGCTGGGGAGCCGGCCCGCCCGGAGCCATTGCCACGCGTCGCTGGCATCGGCCCCAACATAGGCAACCAGCGATTCGCGATCGAGTTCGTCCAGGGCCCCCAGGTCGCGGCGGATCATCTCCAGAGTCCGGCCCAGATCGTTCGAGATCATTCGCACCGGCAGGCTGGCGCAATCAAGATCCAGATCGTAGTGCTCCGAGTAGGCGATGATCGGGTCCAGGGGCTCCAGCGTGGGCACGACCACGAACCCCGTCGGCGCCACGTGGGCCACATAGCCGACGACATCCTCTTCGTGCAGAAGCGGCTCGACAAAGTCTATCTGGGCACGGGGGGCCTCGCCCCACCCGCCATCTTGCTCGATGATCGCCCGAACCCATGTTCCAGCAATGTGATGTGCCGTCGCTTCGTCGATGATGAGGTCACTGGCCCCGGCGCACGCCAGCGAGAGCGCCACGAATGCGACCGTCATAAGCAAGGCTCGGGCTGCTGCCGTGAAGGAGCGGGTTGAACGGCATCGTGTGATCGGATGCTTCATGATGACATATTCCTCCTTCCAGTTACTGCAGCGTGACCAAGACGAGAATCTTGCCCCGACTGCCGGCCGGCAACGCTTCCATGGCCTTGCCCAGGATCGCCCCCGGGGCGCGACCGCGATCCGTAGCCTTCATGGCGTAGCCGTGAAGGGAGGAGGTCGTCAGCAGGTCCCCGGGCTCGATGGGGCCGCCAGTGGCGTCCACCTTGCAATAGACGCGGCCCGCCAGCGCAACGTCCTGCTCGTACTGCCCGGCGCCCAAGCGCACGCCCGAGCCAAGGTTGTTTGCTCCGGCCACGATTCCCGCCACCTTGCTGTCGTAAGCCTGAGTGCTCACCGCCAGCTCACCTGCGTTCATCGGATCAATCACCAGCACGGTGCCCGGCTCGATGTCCGCCTCCGTGGAAACATCAAACCCTTCCGCGTAGTCAAGCCCTTCGCCCAACTCCAGGATGGGGTCACCCGTCGATTCGCTGAGCACCAGGATGTTGCCCCGAACCGTCAGGGCTTCGTCGGGCGCGCTCGTTCCATTGCCGATGCCCATTTTCCCGTCGGCTGATCCACCGTCGTCCCGTGAAGATGTCGCCCAGGGTGACCTGGGAACCCAATATCACATCGAATACACCGTTCTCGACCTCGACGTCGGCGTGCGTCTCTTCCCAGATGACCACATAGACCGAGTGGGGACGTTCGTAAATCGTGAAGGTGAGATCGTACTCGCCATCGACGAGCTGGCCACCATCGTCGCGGAGGATGGCCTGGTAACTCAGTGTGCGACTGATGCCGGCTTCACCGGGGGGGGTGAACAGCACGGCGAAAACCACTGCGATAACGACCTGGCGCCACATTCGGACTGCCTCCTTTCGGCTGCAAGGAGCATCGACCACGTGGCTCGACAACCGCGGGATCGATACGATTGGATCTACAGGTGATCCACTACGTCGATTACTTGAGCACCATCATCTTGCGTGTGCGGGCGTATTCTCCCGCGGTCATGCGACAGAAATAGACGCCGTTGGCCAAGTCGGTGCCGGAGATCCGGACAGCGTACTGTCCGGGCTCATAGAGACGATCCGTAACGGTCAAGACGTGCTGCCCCGCGAGATTGTAGAGCTTGATCGAGACGTGGGATTCATCCGGAACCGCGAACCGGAGCGTCGTGGACGAGCTGAATGGCTCAGGACGGTTTTCGGAGAACTGGAACACGCACAGCTCGTCGGCGGCCTCATCCTCCACCGCCATCACTGTCTCGAACAGCATGATACGGCAGAAGCCGCTCTCGGTGATGTAGTTGGAATCGCCCGACAAGCCGATGGCCGGTTGCCCGATGGTGGCCCGCGCATGCAGGTTGTCTCCGTGCGTTGTGCCCGCCCCTGAGCAGACAGCGGCCTGCTGGGAGACTGCACCGGCTGCTGTGGGTAGGGCGAACGTCATGATGATCGCGACCCATCCCACGCTCACGCCTAAACGAGATGGCTTCATTCACATATCCTCCTCTTTTCAGTCCGGTGACTCCGGGCTTGTAGTGTGGCATTCGCACTAGCACACACACCGGTTGGGATGAACCGGATGGACACGTGTTGAGGATCTCCTCTACTGGGAGATGCGAAATCTGGCCTCCCAAACGACAAGGAGAGTGACCTCTGCCAGCGGGAACGGCTCATGATCGCTTTGCGCGGGGGGGGGCACATGTTGACAATCACGTCCGCGAACCGAAATTCGGCGGGCAGCGTGGCCTGCAGCCTGCCCCGGCGATCACGAGAGCCTGCATGAGTTCGGTCTGGGACGTGGGACATTCCGTGGGTCACGTCTAGAATGATATGAGTATTCTGGGCCCCTGGGCGCAGGACGCTTCGGCCTGATGACCAGGCCCAGCCCGGCGTTAGGCCAAGTATAAGTCGAGCCCGAGCCACATCCGAGTCAGGCCCAAGCCAAGTCCAGGCCGAATCCAAGCCAGGTCGGTCGGGGTCGGTCGGGGATCAACTCTCCATCGGACAACATCTGCGGGTGCGGTTACAGATGTTCTCTGGTCACCGGCTGCGAGCTGCTATCGGAGGACGGGAAACCAACTCCCATGAGCTGATCATACGGCGGATACCCGCGTAGTCCTTCCAGATCCGGGTTCTCATGCAGATGCGGTACTCGCGCCAGGCTTGCATGGCCCGCTCGTGGAGGATGGCGAGTCTTGGGTTGCTCGAACGCCGCGGCGGCCTCGCCCCATCCGTCATTCTCGCCTCCGGGGTGCCGGCTGTGGAGAACGGTGTTGTGATGACGGTCGACGCTTTCGCGAAGGCGATGCCGGGTCTAGGCCTCTACGTGCTTCATCTGGTGATCTTGATGTTCTCGATTTCCACGATGTGGACGCAGGATACCGTCGTCAACATCCCCGATACCGCCTTGGCCCTGATGGTCCTGCCCACTCTCGTGAGCTCGCTTCCGTTGTCCCCTGCCGTGGTCCGTGCCACACGTGACTACGTCCAGCGACAAGACGCACATCAGTTGCCCAGGCAACAAGTTAGATTGTTCGTAACGTCTCACCCGATTTCAGAATAGTTTTGCCTGAGCGCAGATTTCCCTTT
>CAZNJE010000007.1:0-20194 GCA_964573295.1 uncultured bacterium
GTGCGGGTGCGAGCGCGGGCGCAGGTGCGGGCGCAGGTGCGGGCGCCGGACGGCACTTCAATCTCGTCTTCATGGGAATGGGAGAGCCGCTCGCGAACTACGAGAGCCTGATCCGGGCCATCACCGTCTTCCACGAAGACCATGGGATGGCGATCGGCCGCCGGCGCATGACGGTCAGCACCGTCGGACTGGTACCTCGCATCCGCGACCTGGCCCGAGAATCGATCACCGTGCGGCTGGCCGTGTCACTCAACGCCACCGATGACCGCACACGCGCTGAACTCATGCCGGTCGCGCGCACCTATCCCCTCGACCAGCTCGTGCCTGTCGTTGGGGAGTACGGCCGCGTGAGTGGCCAGCGGGTGTCCTTCGAGTACGTGCTGCTGGCGGGGGTCAACGACCGGCTGTCCGACGCCAAGCGGTTGGCCGCCTTCGCGCGCGATGCCGGGGCGACGATCAATCTCATCATCTTCAACACCCATCCCCTCTCGGTCCTCCAGCCCAGCCCCATCGAGCAAGTGTGCCGTTTCCGCGATGCCTTGCTGCCCATCGCCCCGACGGTCACGCTGCGAGAGAGCAAGGGCGGAGACATCCGGGCCGCCTGCGGGCAGCTTTCGACAGCCTACCGGGATTCAAAGCCGCCGGCATCGCCGGCCTGAGCCAGCACCGGTTCCGGGGCGGAGGAAGCCGTGCGCAGCAGATCGAGGAAGAAGGCGCGAAGGAGGGGCCGGGTCTCGCGCGGCGGGGCATCGCAGACCCCAATCGCGCACGGGCGTCGCGCCCGGGCGGTGCCGAAGAGACAGCGGACATCCTCGGCGAAGATCTCCTGTGGCCGGTTGCCATACGGACCATCGAAACGGAACTGCTCTCCGGTGATCCCCCGCGCCATGCGATAGCGATCCCACCGGACCGAATCCCGATCCGGCATGAGCTGACGCTCGAGGACGTGACCGAGTTCATGGAAGAACGTCGCTTCGAACTCCTCCCGGCCGAAGGGTCGCGCGCGGGGAGGCGAGATGTAGATCCCCCATCCGTCGCAGCTGCTGCGCGGCAGGGCAGCCCGGGGGGCGGGCAGGAGGTAGATCTGGCAGTCAACGAGTCCGCCGAAGCAGGCCTGAGCGCAGGAGAGAGCCTCCAGGACCCATTCGGCGGGAGGGGGCTCGTAGACATCGCCGGTCAGCAGGTCCCAGGAGAAGCCGTAGGCATCCACGAAAGCCCCGGATCCATCGCCAGAGATCTGCGGATACTCCACGATCCACGCCGCCTCGAGACGTTCAGCTGCCGAGGCGGACAGCGACGCCGGATCGGCCAGGGAAAGATACAACCACAGGCCCGCCGGGACGATGATCGAGACTGTCGCGAGACGACGCATTGGAATCCCCCGCTGAACGGAGGACAAGGGATGTGCCAGAGGACAGGACCGTCAGGGAACGCTGGGGGGTGCAGAAAGAGGGATGAGCGCAACAGGCTATTCGGAAAGGGATTACAGCTCCGGCTCAACGTCGGGAGCGACATCGCCCCCCTGTACCGCGGACTGCCGCTTGGCGCACGCAACCACCAAACGATGATGCAAAACCCGAGCGTCCTCGTGCGCCTTGCACCGGGAAGGGCGACGACCGGCGCCCATCCGGATAGACAGGCGCCTTGGGCCGCGGATCCCGTACGGACAGGCACCGCCGGGCGCGGAATCGCCGCGAGGCCGCTCGAGGCGAGGAGATACGGGATCGACCGTTAGACGTTGGCCACCCTTGTCGCGGTCCCCGGCGTGCTCGCCATCAGTCCCGCCGGCGGACGGCGTCCGAAACGCGACAACAGGAAGGCACCCCACCCCAAACCGATCGCCAGGAAAATGACCGCCGAGTGGATCAGCAGGAACAGGCCGGCGACCAGACTCGATGCGCCGAGCATTCCCAGAATGACCCCGACGATCCCGGGCAGGCTAAGGAGCAGGTGGCCCAGGATGAACGACCGTCCCAACCCTTGCAGCGGCGGGGCCGGCGGCACCTGTGTGAGCCCCTCGGCCGCGCCCTCGAGCTCATGATGGCGGCCCATGACGGTGAGACCAAGCAGGAGGCCGGCAATGACGTAACCCGGCAACGGGAACAACAGCATCAGCAGAGCGACGACGGGAATCAAAGGGATGCCGATGACGACCGCCGCCAGGGCGATGATGGTCACCACCAGCAAAGGCAGGATCAGAATCAGGTAGACGATGCCACCCCCCACCCCTGCCAGAAGCGACTCCCAGCCGCGGTTCTTGAGCGTCAGGGCCGAGAGCTGCCAGCGCCGCAGGCTCACCTGAAGCAGGATGAGTCCGACCGCGGCCATGAGGATCAACTGGCCGAGTTGCAGCAGAAGGCTGAGCCCGGCAAAGCCGGTGCCCATACCCAGGGTCGGGATGATGTTGACCTCGATCCGTTCGCCGATCAGGGCACCTTCCTCTTTGTGAATGGCTCCCCCGACCGCGACCACCTCGCCACGCACGACGGCACCCGATTCGAGATTGATGTTGCCACCGCCGATGCAGACCGCCTCACCACCGATGCGGGCCTCGGGACCGATGTCGAGCTTGCCCCCGATCGAAACGACCTGGCCGCGAACGCTGCCTTCCACGACGACCGAGCCAAAGATGGCGACGACATCGCCGTCGACGACCATGTCACCCGGAATCACGATGTCACTACCGAAGGCCACGCGCTCATCGGCCCGCGAACGGCCGCCACGGAAGGGATCGCTCTGCTCTCGATCCGAAGCGCCCCGCTCCACGTAGCGATCGTCGTAGCGATCGTCCCCATAACGACCCAACGAATCCGAATCGAACCGGGCGTCGAACCGGAAATTCGCGCTATCGCCCTGTTCGCCGTGAACGATAATGCGCGCGCCACGCTCATCGGCATCAATGCCAACGGTGATCGAACCACCCTCGCCACGGTCTTCGTCCGCCGGCGAGGCCGGCTCGTCCTGTCCGTGCACCTCGATACGCTGGGCACTGGCCGTCGAAGCGAAGGTGACCATCCCGCCGATGGCGGCGCATGCACCGATCAAGCCGATCAAGCCGATCGCGCTAACAGAGCCGGCCGAACGAGATGAGCCGGCCGAACGAGATGAGCCGGCCGAACGAGGCGAGCCGGCCGAAGGAGGCGATTCGATCGAATCAAACGAGTCCATTGCGAGAAACATGCCGTTGCGAACCCTAGGCCGCATGGTAGAGCCCCCTTTCACCCGCCTGTCGGAAAGCGCGCCAGCAGAGTAGGGTTCCCAGCGCGAGGGCCGCGGCATAGGCCACGACGATCAGGGGACCGAACCCGGCGAGCGGTGCACCCACTCGTTCCAGCGTGGTCAAGAGCGAGCTGGCTGTCGGCTGCAGCACTGTGGCCACCTCACCGAGCAAGGTGAGCAACGACCAGAGATCCTTGGCGGCTTCCCAAAAGGTGGTCACATCCCGGGCGAGACTGTGAGCCGAAACACCCGCGATGCGAACAATCCAACCCCACAAGGCCGCGCCCAACGTACCGACGAAGCCAAAGGAGAAGAGCAGCAAGAGAGAGCGCCGCACCCAGGTCGCCGTCGTCGTCTCCCGTTGGCGTCGGAGAACGGCCCACTGAGGTCGGATCGAGGTCATCACCGATTCGGTCAGATCGGCGGGGACCGACGGATCCGGCAAGTCGGGGATCTTCGCCATCAGCAGGCGATAGTACTCCAGGTCCCGCCGACAGCTTGCACATTGCTCCAAATGCGCCTTTAATTCCTGACGCAGATTGGGTGCAAGCTCGCCGCTCAGGAACTCCTGGAGCTGCGTTTGGCGTTCGTGACAAGACATCCCTGAAAACCTCTTCATCATAAGGTATTGGTTTTTAGCCACTTACCTTCCCGATATCCGTATATTGGCAAAGACCCCTCTGCCGAGTACCCTAACGCTTCCAGTTGGCGCAATGTTTCAGGATTCCAGCTCATCCGGCCCGATTCCGGCCGCCTGGAGGCGGTCCTTGAGCAGGCGGTGAGCCCGGTGGAGCCGCGCCTTGACGGTGCCGAGCGGAATCCCCAACACATCGGCGATCTCTTCATACGCCAGTTGACGCTTGTGACGCAACTCGATCGCCGCGCGGTAGATCGGAGGAAGCTCCTTGATGAGCGTGTCGAGCACTTCTCCGACCGCCGTGCGGTCATAGCGCATCTCGGGCGTGGGGCCGTCATCGACGAGGACCAGGGGCACCCGCTCCTCGTCGTTGGCATCTATGTTGATCGACAGCGTCTTCATCTTGCGCCGACGCAGCCGGTCGATGCAGAGGTTGGTCGTGATACGCAGGATCCAGGTGGAGAACTTGCGATTCTGATCGAAGGTGTGCAGCGCACGGTAGACGCGCAGGAACGCCTCCTGCGTCACGTCACGGGCTTCTTCCTCGCTGCGGAGCATGCGCCAGGCCAGGCGATAGAGCACCCCGTTGTACTGCTCCACGAGACCCGCGAACGCGCGGTCATCCCCGGCCAAGCAGCGGCGGATGAGGGGCAGATCATCAGGGTATTTCGACACTGCCCCCTCCCCCCTGGCAGACCGGACCGGACCCGCAGACACGTCCGCTGGAACCGGGCACCGGGACGTTCATCCATCTGCTTGCATCACAAAGAATTAGACAGAATGATGCGGCGAGCCTAGGCGCCAGCAGCGCTAAGGTCAACACCCTGTTGCGCCGAGGCGATGTCGAGGAGATACCGCAGAGAAGCCCCGGGACACCAGATAGACCCCAAGACACCAGAAAGACCCCCGGGACACCAGATAGACCCCGGTACACCACCGTGATTCCCCCCTCCGGCTCATCGCGGCGGTGCCGCTTGACAGACAGCTCTTCCAAATCTACGGTTTCCCAGCCAATTGGATGCTCCGATTCGGCGGGTACGGAAACCACACATCGGCAGGGAGGCCTACATGACGACGATTGAGATGGTGCTCGCGCGCGAGGTTCTGGACTCGAGAGGCAACCCCACTGTGGAAGTGGAGATCCACCTGTCGGGCGGGGCGGTAGGCCGCGCGATCGTCCCCTCGGGCGCTTCAACCGGTGAGCATGAAGCCATTGAGCTTCGCGACGGGGACCCGGACCGTTACCTGGGCAAGGGCGTCCAGCGCGCCATCGAGAACATCCGCGAGAAGATCGCTCCCGAGATCCTGGGCGAGGACGCCACCGACCAGGTTCTGATCGATCGGGTGATGCTCGAACTCGACGGCACCGAGAACAAATCGAACCTGGGCGCCAACGCCATCCTGGGCGTATCGATGGCCGTGGCGCACGCCGCCGCGGAGATCGTGGGCCTCCCACTCTACCGTTACCTTGGCGGCGTGGGTGCCCGTACGCTGCCGGTGCCGATGATGAACGTCTTGAACGGCGGCTCGCACGCCGACAACAACGTCGACATTCAGGAATTCATGCTGGTGCCGGTGGGCGGCAAGACCTTCGGGGATGCGCTGCGGATTGGCGCGGAGGTATTCCACAACCTGAAGAAGGTTCTCGTCGGGCGAGGCTACGCAACCAGCGTCGGCGATGAGGGCGGCTTTGCTCCCAATCTGAAATCGAATGCGGAGGCCCTCGAGGTCATCGTCGAAGCCATCGAGAAGGCCGGATACGAACCGGGCCGCCAGGTGGGCCTGGCGCTGGACGTGGCGGCCAGCGAGTTCTACGCCGGTGGCAACTACGTGCTCAAGGCCGAAGAGCAGACCGAGTTCAGCGCTGAGGATCTGATCGCTTTCTACGGCAAGCTCCTCGAGGAGTATCCCATTCTCTCGATCGAGGACGGCTTGGCCGAAGACGACTGGAGCGGATGGCAGAAGCTGACGACCGAGCTGGGACCGAAGGTCATGCTGGTAGGCGACGACCTCTTCGTCACGAACACGAAGCGCTTGCGCCAGGGCATCGACCAGGGCGTCTGCAACTCGATCCTGATCAAGCTCAACCAGATCGGCTCGGTTACCGAGACGCTCGAGGCCATCGATCTGGCAACACGCCATGGGTACACGAGTGTGGTCTCGCATCGCTCGGGAGAAACCGAGGACACCACGATCGCCGACCTGGCGGTGGCGATGAACACCGGTTTCATCAAGACCGGATCGCTGTCACGATCGGAACGAATCGCCAAGTACAACCGGCTGCTCCGCATCGAGGAAGAGCTCGGAGACGAAGCCTACTACCCGGGCGCGTCGGCGTTCGCACGATGGGGACGCGAGTAGGCAGCAGGCCCCGAGACGGCGCGCACAAGGCGGCGCGCAGAGAGCGCCGCTCAGCAGACGCCATTCGCAGCGCGTCGCAGCGAGTGGCCCTCGCCCACCGGAGCCCGTTGGGATAGCCGCGACTCCGAAGGCGCGGAAGCGGGAGGTTCATGGCCAGAGGGGGACCGAAAGGCAGACGCCCAGCGGGTCAGGCCCGGGAGGTCTTCCTGCGGGTGATTCCGCAGGGTTGGCGCTCCCCGCGTGGAAGACGAACACGCAGTCACCGGCCCCGCGAGGGACGAGACGGTCTCGTGCCGGGACAGACGAGCCTGCGTACGCGGATGACCTATCGGGCTGAACAGGGCGACTTCTTGCGACGCCTGTGGCAGTCCAGCCGTGATCAATGGCGCCGAGTGGCGCTGTTGGGGCTGGCGTTGTGGGCAGTCTATTCGCTCATCTTCAGCCCCGACGGCGCAGTTCGTTGGATGCGTCTTCGGCACGACCTGCACGATCTCGAACAGGACCTGGTGCATCTCGAAGACGTGCGCGATTCATTGGACGTCTTTCTGCAGGCCTTCGAGCGAGGCGACCCATTCGCGCTCGAGCGTGTCGCGCGCGAACGCTACGGTCTGGTTCGTAAGAACGAACGTGTTCTGAGGCTTCCAGACGAAGTCATGCCGGGTGGGAAGAACAGGTTGACATTCGATACCCAGGGCCGTTAGATTCGCGTTTCGTGATTTTGCTGCGGGGTGGAGCAGTCCGGTAGCTCGTTGGGCTCATAACCCAAAGGTCGCTGGTTCGAATCCAGCCCCCGCTAATCATAGAGGGTCCGGGATCGAGAGATCCTGGACCCTTTTTCCGTCAACGCACCCTCGAATCCCCGGGAGGAACCATGTCGCACACCCACGAGACCTCCGCCCATCGAGCCCGTCAAGTCCAGCCAGCCCAACCAGTTCATCCAGTTCATGCAGTCCAGCCAGCTCATCCAGTCCAGCCAGCTCATCCAGTCCAGCCAGTCCATGCAGTCCTTCGCAGCGTGCTCGCCCCCATCGCGTTTCTCCTCGTTCTCGGTCTGACCCTAGCGGCCCCGGTTGCCACCGCCGCCCCGGATCTCCCCGAGAGCGATGACGGCGGGCTCATCGTCCGCACGCTGCGCCTGCCCACCGCGACGCCGGGCGATCTGGCCTTCGACGGCAACGCCCTCTGGCTCAGTGATTGGGCAGGCGGCGAGTTGCTGCGTCTCGATCCGGCCGACGGCGAGGTCCTGCAGCGACTCCCGGCCCCCTGCTACCGGCCCCGCGGTCTGGCCTGGGCCGACGGGCGGCTCTACATCTGCGACGATTCCGAGGGCCGCATCTACGTCTTCAACCCCGAAACGGGCATCACCGAGACCGACTATCCCGCACCGAACGGCACGGGGCTGGGTCTGGCCTGGGATGGGGACGCCCTGTGGTTGGCCGACGACGGCGAGCACGACCTCTACCAACTGATCCCATCCGACGGAACGGCGCTCACCTACTTCGACGCTCCACGCCACGTACCCGGCGGCCTGGCCTTTGACGGCACCTACTTGTGGGTCGGCCACCGGCACCAGGACCGCATCTACGCGATCGACCCCGGCAGCGGACAGGTCATCACCGGGTTCGACGCACCCGGCCCCTACCCCTGCGGATTGGCGCCGGCCGGAGAGGGCCGCTTGTGGCTGGCCGACTTCGAGGACGGGCTTGCCTACCTGCTGGCTCCCCGTGAGGCGCGGCCCTATCAGACGAGCGACTGGCGCGCCTCACAGATCCGGGTGGTCTACCGGCTCGAGAATCACGGCCCCGGCGATGTCCTGGATCCAACCGTCCACTTCGCCGTCGCCGAGCCTAGCGAGCACGTGCGCATCGACGGCGAACTCGACTTCGGCGGCCTGACGCCCCGGCGCTGGACCGACGCCTGGGGACAACCGATCGCGACGCTGACCGAGAAAGTCCTCAAGCCCGGGGAACGTTTCGAGGTGGGCTACACCGCCCGTGCCCATATCGGCGCGATCAACTACATCATCTTCCCGGAGCGGGTGGGCTCCTTGGAGGAGATCCCCGAGCCGATCCGCTCGACCTATACGGCCGAGGGCGAACGCTTGCAGGTCGCCTCGGACCTGGTCCAGGAAACAGCCCGCAAGATCCTCGGGGACGAGACGAATCCGTACTGGATCGCGCGCCGGATCTTCGACTGGGTGATCGAGACGCTCGAGTACGAACTCGTCGGCGGCTGGGATGTGCCCGAGACGCTGATCAAACGCGGTACGGGGTCTTGCTCGGAGTACGCGTTTCTCTATATCGCGCTCTGCCGGGCCGCTGGGTTGCCGGCGCGCTACGAAGCCGGCGCGGTGGTCCGCGGCGACGACACGAGCACCGATGACGTGCACCACCGCTGGGCCGAGGTCTATCTGCCCGGTTACGGATGGATCCCCATCGATCCCAGCGGCGGCGACAGCCCCTTCCCTGGTGGGCAAGCCGATGCGATCGGCCGCCTTTCCAATCGCTACTACATCACCACCCACGGCGGCGGCGGATCGGAGGCACTGGGCTGGACGTACAATCTGCGCGCCACCCACTCGAAGCGGGGCCGCTGCGCCATTACCGAGGACGGGTGGTTCTACTGGCGGCGAGCCAAGGAGGAAGGCAGCGCGGTGCTCCCCCTGGGCACGCGGGCGAAGCCCTGAACCCGCACCAAGCTGCCCCTGGCCACGCGGGTGAAGCCGTGGGCCTACGCCGAGCTGCCCCTCGCCTCGCGAGCGAAGCCGTGAGCCCGCACCAAGCTGTCCCTCGCCACGCGAGCGTAGCCGTGGACCGGCGCGATCTCGCGAATGAGGATGTGGTATAATTGGCCATGATTAGCCTGGTTTGGACTCGTGGTTCCTGACCCCCAGTCTTGGCCAAGTCCCCCCGAAGGGAGTCATCTCGAGAGGAGTCATGATGTCGAAGTCCTGGTGGGCCGCTATCTGGGCCCTCGTCGCGCTGGGTGGCGTCCTGGCGATCGCCATTACCTCTTCTCCACCGCCGCTTCAGGTGGAGTACACCGAAGCGCGTGTCTTCGCGGTGGCCGAAGAAGGTTCCCAAACCGATCCCCGCCTCCGCGCCCTGCGCGAAGGCGAACTCCCCTCACCCACCGAGATCGCACAATGGAAGGAAGACGGACGCGAACGCAAGCGGCTGCGCCGGGAGTGGTTCGAGGAACTGCACGCCGCGCCGCCCGGCGTGGACTGGCGGGCCATCGAGGAAGCCAACCGCCAGGAAGCGTCCTTGCGGCGATTCGGCGAGATCGCGCGCGGGCAGCGAACGGATCGCTGGACCGAGCTCGGCAGCGTCAACCTCGCCGGCCGCACGCACGCAGCCGCTCCGAGCGCGGACGGACAGACACTCTATGTGGGCTCCGATCGTGGCGGCGTGTGGAAGGGCACGATCACCGGCGATGGCTGGCAGCCGATCTCCGACGGACTCGGCATGGGCTCCCATCAGCTCCTGGTCGTACCGCCCGGTATAGGACCAGAGGAACCTCTGGTCCTCTTCACGCTCGCCTTCGACAACAACACCGTCTATGCCACGACCAACGAAGGCCAGACCTGGTTCGTGCCCGAGGGCCTGCCGGATGAGATCTATGAAAGCCGGCGCATCTTGCATGACCCGTCCCATCCGCGCACGGTCTACTACTTGAGTCGCAGCCGGCACTGGACCGGACCGGGCACCTACGACTACGGCTCCCTGCTCTTCCGCTCCACCGATGGCGGACTCACCTTCGAGTACATCGCGCAGTTCCCCGCCAATCCGGCCGACATCTGGATCGATCGAGTCAGCGGAGGTGATCTCTACCTGCTCTCGGCCACCACCCTACACCGTTCGTCGGATCAGGGCGCGAGCTTCACCGAGGTGGGAACCATACCAACGGGCACGATCTCCGGTGCCTACCTGGCCGGCAGCGAGGCGGGCGCGCCCACCTTCTACGCATCGCTCAAGGAAGGAACGCAGTGGAAGCTCTACCGCTCGACCAACGGCGGCGGGGACTGGGCCTACCGGCACGAGATTCATGATTTTTGGGAAACGCTGAACTGCTCGATCACGAACCCGGATCTGATCTTCTTCGCCGGTGTCGAGTGCTGGCGCTCTGCCGACGGCGGCGCGAGCTTCGCCTACGTCAATCCCTGGACCGCCTACTACGGCGACCCCGAGCACAAGCTCCACGCCGACAATCCAGGCCTCGACATTCACATGGTAGAGGGGCAGGAAGCGATCTTCTTCAACACCGACGGTGGAACCTATGTCTCCTATGACGGCGGGGCCACGGTACAGAACCTTTCACTGTGGGGACTGGGCATCAGCCAGTACTACAGCACCTTCACGAGCGCGACCGACCCCTACCTGATCGCGGCCGGGTCGCAAGACCAGGGGTATCAGCAGTCCGAACCCGATCGCAACGATCCCTACCTCTATTTCGAACAGCTCATCAGCGGCGACTATGGACACTTGACCTCATCGACGCGCGACCACAACTGGCTCTACTCGGTCTACCCAGGGTTCGTGCTGCTCCAGAAGCGCGAGATCAACCCACCCTACCTCTACCAGATCGGTTTTCCCCAGACCGCGCATAGCTGGATGCCGTTCATCCTCGCCGATCCGATCGACACCGACGTCTTCTACTTCTGCGGCGATCGCATCTGGCGCTACGAACGTCAGGAGTACGGCTACACCTACTCGATGACCCCATCGTCCCAGGAGTTCGCCGGTAGCTCCTACTCCACCGCGCTGGCGATCTCACCCGTGGACCCGGACTACTGGTACGTGGCCACCAACAATGGCCGGCTCTGGCACTCCCATGACGGCGGACAGACCTGGACCCAGTCGGGGCAGGGACCGAACTCCCACTACTTCTACGGCACCGGGATCGCTGTCTCTCCCTCCGACCCGAACGTGGCCTACGTCGGCGGCAGCGGCTACGGCGGGCACTCCGTGTGGCGCA
Organism: uncultured bacterium; assembly: GCA_964573295.1. Lineage (GTDB taxonomy): Bacteria > Eisenbacteria > RBG-16-71-46 > CAIMUX01 > WJJG01 > CAYQJL01. Next base: position 11,195 of record CAZNJE010000007.1, read on the forward strand.
CGCTCGATGGCGGCCTGACCTGGACCGGCGCGGCCGACGGGATGCCCCTCACGCTCGTCTACGAGCTCGCCATCGGTGGAGAGGAGCTGGATCTGCTCTTCGCCGCCACCGAGGCCGGCCCCTATGCCTGCCACACCGATGACATGCAGTGGGAGCCGATCGGCGGCACCGAGGCGCCCTTGCATCTCTTCTGGTCGGTCGAGTGGGTTCCGGAGATCGGCATCGCCCGCTTCGGCACTTACTGCCGGGGCATCTGGGACTATGAGGTGCCGGCGGCGGCCGGCATCGGGCCCGGCACGCCCGGCCCCGGTACGCCCGGACGCGGCGGCGCCGGCAAGGACGGTCTCTATGCGGCTGAGATGCTCTTCGAGGTCGGACCCAATCCGGCCCGGGACCATCTCGTGATCCGGTTCGAGGCGGCCGCCCCGGGCACCCAGCGCATCGAGCTCTTCGATATCAGCGGACGACGCTTGAGCCAGATCAGCGCCGGGCACTTTGACGCGGGCACGCACGATGTGCGGGCCGATCTGGGCGGCATGCACCTCGAGAGCGGCGTCTACTTCGTACGCAAGATCGGGCCACAGGGCACCGTGGTGAAGCGAGTGAGTATCCTGAACTGAGTTCCATAGAGCCATAGAGCCGGGATTCCCCGGGGGGCAGTCCGGCCCGGTCCGTCGTTTGCGAAACGGGCCGGGTCGAACGTAATCCTCTCCGTCGTCTTCGTACTCTTCACTTCTGCGCAACTGCGCAACTGCGCAACTGCGCATCCGCGCATTCTCCGGCTTCTGCGCATTCTCCGGCTTCTGCGCATTCTCCGGCTTCTGCGCATCCCCCATGTTCTGCATACTCTCTGCACTCTCCGGCTTCTCACCCATCAGATCAGGCTTTGACAGAATGATAGCATTATGATATCATAACGATATCAATTCGATATCACTGCGATGTCGAAGCAAGGTCAGAGAAAGGAGAGATCGTCATGATCCGCGAGAAGACTGCCTCCTCCATATCCGGGTACGTGATGCTGTTCGTATGCCTGGTGGTAGCAGTCCTGATGGTGCTGCTCTTCATCAATGCCATCCAGGCCAAGAACGTCGCCGCTTTGCTCATCTCAATCTTCGGCTTCCTGGCCGACCTGCTGCTCTTCGCCGGCCATTTCGTGGTCAACCCGAACGAGGGCCGGGTCATCCAGCTCTTCGGCAAGTACGTCGGCACGGTCAAGACACCCGGCCTGCGCTGGAACAACCCCTTCACGACGCGCAAGAAGGTCTCGCTGCGGGTGCGCAACTTCGAGAGCGGCCGGCTGAAGGTCAACGACCAGGACGGCAACCCGATCGAGATCGCCGCGGTGATCGTGTGGAAGGTGGTCGACACCGCCGAGGCGATCTTCGAGGTCGATGACTACGAAAACTACGTCCAGGTGCAGAGCGAAGCGGCGCTGCGTAACCTCACGACCAGCTATCCCTACGACGGCCACGACGACGACACGGTGTCCTTGCGCGGCCACACCAACGAGATCGCAGAGAAGCTCCAGGCCGAGGTCCAGGAGCGGCTGGGCAAGGCCGGGGTCAATGTGCTCGAGGCACGGATCAGCCACCTCGCCTACGCCCCGGAGATCGCCAGCGCCATGCTGCAGCGCCAGCAGGCCAGCGCCATCATCGCCGCCCGTCAGAAGATCGTCGAGGGCGCCGTGGGGATGGTCGAGACGGCGCTGGACATGTTGGCCGAGAAGTCGGTCGTGGATCTCGACGAAGAGCGCAAAGCCGCCATGGTCAGCAACCTGCTGGTCGTGTTGTGCGGTGACCGGGATCCGCACCCGGTCATCAATGCGGGATCGCTGTACCAGTAGGGGGTGATCGGATTGCCGGAACGGAAAGGATTCCTGCTGCGCATCGAGCCCCAGGTGCTCGATGCGCTCCGCCGTTGGGCCGACGACGAGTTCCGCAGCGTGAACGCCCAGATCGACGTCGTGCTGCGCCGGGCCCTGAAGGATGCCGGCCGCTGGAAGAACCCCAGCGAGGAACCGAAACCACCGAACATCCGGGCAAGGCCTGAGCGCGAGCGATGACCGCGCCGCACGACCATCGCGCGATCACCATCGCCGCACGACCATCGCGCGATCACCATCGCCGCACGACCATCGCGCGATCACCATCGCCTCGATCCTGGCCCTAGCGAATCCACATCACCGGGCGGCTGGCGCGGAAGTCACCCGCGGCCGCCCGCAGCCAGTAGAGCCCGGGCGAAACCACCCGCCCGGCATCATCACGACCGTCCCATACGAACCGCAGGCTCGCATCGTCTTCGCCGCGCGGGAGCAGCCTGCGCAAACTGCGGCCGGTGGCATCGATGACCTGCACGCGCGCATCCTCGCCCACCGCCGGGCCGGCCGAGGCATTCCACCGCAGCCACAGTTCCAGCGTTCCCCGCGCGGGGTTGCCACCGGCCAGGTGGAGACGGAGAGGTTCCTCGAAGGTCGCCCAGTGCGGCTCGATGCTTTGCTGAACAAGCTCGAAATCGGTGAAGTGGGGCAGATGGTCCGATGCTTCTTCGCTGTCCCCGGCGTAGAGGCCGTACTCGTTCAGGAAGCTGCCCGGGGCATGGGTGGTCTGCAGGATCCCATGGACCGGTAGGCTGAGGTTGCTGTCCGAGTAGATGATGAAGTCGAGCCGCCCCGGCCCGTAGTCACTCCACTCCTTGTACCAGGTGTAGCCCATCGGCCCGGTGCACAGGTGCGAGCCGAGATCGGTGAAGTCGGTACCGTCCCAGTCGGGCGCGAAATCGGGACCGTAGGTGGCCTCGTCCTCGATATCGCCGGTCAGGAGGGTCTCGAGCTGCCGCTTCAGGCCGACGAAGTTCATGTCACCGGTGATCAGGATCGGGTTGTCCGGTGTCAGGTCGATCAACCCGCCGGGGGTCTTGGCGTCGCGAACGAACTGCATGATCGCGTCGCACTGCTCTTGTCGTTCCTCGTCGGCCCCGCAACAATTCAGATGGCAGTTGATCACCAAGAAATCCTCGTCGACATTCGCGACCGGACCGCAGAGAAAGGCTCCCGCGCGGCCGCCCGCGATCGACCAGACGCCCAGGATATCACCCCGCGTGAGCAGGACCTTGTCGCTGACCTGGGCGGCGTCCCATCCGGCGCCGAGCCATCCGGCGACCACCTCGCGCGTCTCGTTCGCATCGTGATCATAGATTTCCTGAAACGCGATGACGTCGGGATCGAGCGCCTGGAGAATCCGCTCGTAGGAGGGGATGGCATACCCGTTCCACAAGCGGTCCTGATAGACGTTGTAGGTGATCAAGCGCACGGGACCCGGATCACGCGCGAGCTCAATGGTCGGCATCGGCTCCAACGACCCCACCTCCATCGTATACTCCACGACGGTGCCGACATTGGGAATCCAGTCCCCGCCGCCAGCCTGATCACGCAGCTGGAGATACACCTCATCCTGGGGGAAACACGGGAATCCCCCCACCATCGCCTCCTTGAGCAAGGCTACCTCGAATTGGGTGCCGCTGTGAGTCGGCCCCACGGCCAGACGCAGTACGGGCCAGTCGATGTTGGTGTACTCGGTGCCGTAGAAGAAGAACCCCTGCCGTTCCCCGAACTCCCAGATCAGATCCGCACCCAACCCCGGAAACGGATAGCCCGTGCCCGAATTCTGATCGGTGTCGATCATCAGGGTTAGCTGGTTGTCCTCTTGCAGGAGCACTTCACCAGTCGTTTCGAACCGGATATAGAGGTAGTCCTCGTCGTCGGCAAGCCAGAGCCGGTCGAAGTCCACACCATTGGGGCCGCCGTCGCCGATGCCATCGGTCCAGGCCACCGGCACCCCATCCCAGTCCTCGAAGTATCCGTCCGTGTACACCCGGTGAAGGTCGGCCCGGGCGGTCGAATAGACCGGCACCAATGCCGGAACCAACAGGGTGACGAGCAGCACTGCGAGGCAGAGGCTCCACGCCCCCGCCAGGGGCGGCACCGAACCGAGGAGGCCACTCGAGCAGCGGGACCGACCCCAGGCCCAGGGTCCCGACGAGCGGTGGAAATGTGGATGCATGGGAATCGTCCTTCCGAGTGCGGTCAGCCCCGGTGGTTCTTGCCGGCATCTGGTCCATTCGCAGGTGGCCCTTGCCGGCACTAGGTCTGCCAGGAGGGACACCCGCAAGACGAGCCAGGCCGGCTGTAACAGCGTATACCGCCTGGCCAAGCTGGCCAAGCTGGCCAACCTGGAGGTGTTGTAGAGGTATTGTAATGGATTCGATCCGATCCGGAGCCAGGATTCTGCTCTTGCGGAGATTCGCCTAGCCAGATGCGGACCAGGGAAAGGGGCTAAAGTCAGAACCGGCGCACCCATTGGTGCACCGGTTCTGGGGCTACTGGCGTTACTCTCGCTTGCGGGAAGCCATCTTTGTACCAACCATCAGAAAGCCAGGCGAGCCTTTCGTCCATGACTCATCTCGCGCCACCCAACAAATCTTACGGCATATGACGTAGATTTCGAAGGGGGATATAAGGGGGATAAACAGGTCACTTACAGACACCCTTTTGCTCTCTCGGAGGCATCCGACGACGGCGCAAACGTGGCCTGAGGCCTCCCGGTCGCGAAGGGGAGCCGGGTCATCCAACCACGAACCCGCGAGACCGCCAACCACGAATCGGCCCGCCGGGCTGGTTCGCCACCCGAGCGCAGCGAAGCGATGACGGAGGGCAGCAGACACCCGTCGGTGCTTAGCTGAACGAGACCCGATTGGCACCGGTGGGCCGGCTCCCGGCGGGTTGGCGGACCGAATCCCCAAAACCAAGAACCGGCGCACCTTGCGGTGCGCCGGTTCGGGGGCTACTGGCGATACTCTCGCTTGCGGGAAGCCATACGCAAACCAACCATCAAAAAGCCAGGTGAGTCTCTGTTCGAAACTCCATTCGCGCCACCCACGTCATCCTACGGCAGAACACGCCACGCACAAAAGGGTGAAACAAGGGTTATTCATGGGGGAAGATTTGTAACCCTCAAGAGAAGCCAACGATTGAACTATTGGGGATAGCCAGATCATAACCAATGACTCAATAATGGCTTACGAACGTTGACGCGCGTTTCGCGCCGGTGAAAGGTTAGCCCGCGCCACCCGAAATCGCCCGGCTGGGTGCGAATTCACGCAGGAAAGTGCGCAGATTGACCTTCCCCCCCGCAATCCCCAGCTTCCGGCGGATGCTCTTTCGTTGTGACCGCACCGTTTCGGTACCGACGCCGAGGAAGCGCGCGATGTCTTTCGACCCCGAGCCGCTGCGGATCAGGGTGCAGACCTGGAGTTCACGCGGTGTCAGGCTGGCGAAACGCTCTTCCATCTCGCTGGTGAAGGGGGATGTCAAATCGTCCAGTGCCGTCTGGAGAAGCTGGACGTATTCCTTGCCGGTCTCGCCGGTCTCCTCGGCCAGCCGGGTGATGACCGGCATGATCCGGTGTTCGACATTCGCGCGAAGGCTTGCGCCGATCTTCGCCTTGCTCTCCTCGATCTGTGAGAGCACTTCCTGCATGGCGATGTTCTTCGCTTCGAGCGCCTGCTGTTCTCGCCGCAGGCGCTCGTTGGCCGCCCGCAGTTCGGTCGCCGCCTGGTGCGCTTCGGTGATGTCCTCGACATAGATCGCCACCAGATCCGGCGGAGCGTAGGTATAGGTAACCGAGATCAGGCGCATTTCGCCCGAGTGCAAGAACCGGTAGGGGATTTCGTGGCGCACGCTGGTCTGGCGAGCGAAGGCCTCTTCCATGGCGTCCAGAATGTCGGCCCGGTGGGCGTAGAACTCCCTGGCGTTCGCGCCCATGATCTCGTTGACCTTCCCCCGCGTCTCCTCTTCGGCCATTCGATTGCACCCGATCAAGGTGAAGTCCTCGCCTGCTCGTTGCCACATGTATCCCGGTAGGGGAAACCGCTGGAACTGCGCCCGGTAGCGCCGCTCGCTCTCCTGCTGGGCCTTCTCCGCCCGCAAGCGCGCCAGCACCCCGCCGAGCTGGAGGGCGATCGCCTCCGCGGTCTGGCGAATCGGCAGTGATAGCCGCCGGGCGCCTTTGAAGGCGATATTGATGCAGCCCATCAACTCACCCTGATGTAGGACGGGAAACACACAGAGGTGCTGGATCTCTTCCCGGAGACAGATCTCATCGGGCGGGAGTTCGTAGATGACGTCCCCCTTCATGAGTGCTGGGAGACGATGGTCATCACTTTGGACCCGCCGAACAGCATGCACAAACGTCTCCGAGAGACCGGCATGGTGCACCAGATCGACTCCGCCGGCTTCGAGATTCGCGAGGTAGATCCCCCCCGCATACGCACCCGTCACGCGAAGAATGTTGTCGAAGACACGCGCCAGCACCTGGTCTAGGTCGTGGGCTTGTACCAAGAAAAGCGCCAGGTCGCGCTGAATGCGAAGCAAATCCTCCACGGAGGGACTCGCCTGATCGGTAGCGGGTCCGCGCTCCGGCGGAGCGGGCTCCACCGCGGCGGCCCGTTTCGATCGTTGGCGTCCCGTTTGCCGAACGTTCGGGCGCAAGGGTCCGGACCGGCCGCTCTGTGGGCTCTTCGGATGGGGTTTTGCGCTATCGGCCACCGGCATGCCCCTTCTGCGACGTATCCCTAGGCCAGTCCTAACAACCGGCCGCCCTGGTAGATCAGAAACGCGGCACCCCAAGCTAGTACGATTTGGTAGACGATGTCAAAAGCCATCCACCTGGCGCCGAGTTCGCGGCGCATGACAGCCACCGACGCCACACAGGGCACGTACAAGAGAATGAAGATCATGTAGGCGAACGCAACCAAGGGCGTGATGTGATTCTCCGGCGCCCGGAGGGCTTCGCGCAAGGTTTCGGCGTCTTCCTCTCCAGCCTCGCCCGTCTGATAGAGCACCCCCAGGGAGGAAACGACCACTTCCTTGGCGACCAGTCCTGTGATCAGGCTGACGCTCATACGCCAGTCGAACCCCAGCGGTTCGAGCACCGGCTCGACCGCTTTGCCCACCCGGCCGATGATCGTGTACTCGATCGCGGACGCCTCCCTCTGGCTCTCGAGCTCTTCGATCTGCTCGGCGGGCGCGCCCTGCTGCCGCAGAGTATCCAGGCGCTGGTCGAACGCGCCGATCTCGGGGTTCTTCGGATAGGTACCCAGTGCCCAGAGCACCGCCGAGGCGATCAGGATGACCCCGCCCATCTTGCGCAGGTAGACCTTCGAGCGGTCCCACATGTGCATGAAAATGCCCCGGGTCGTCGGCCACCGGTAGGGCGGCAACTCCATGACGAAGGAGACTTGTTGATGGCGGAAAATGGTCTTGGTGAAGACGAAGCCCAGCATCAAGGCCACCAAGATGCCCAGCAGGTAGATCAACATGACCACGTTCCCGGCCTGCTGGCCGAAGAAGGCGCCGGCGAAAAGTACGTAGACCGGCAATCGCGCGCTGCAGGACATGTGCGGAATGAGAAGGGCCGTCAAGGTGCGGTCGCGCTGGGACTCGAGCGTGCGGGTGGCCATGATGGCGGGCACCGTGCACCCGAAGCCCATGAGCATGGGAATGAAAGACTTCCCGTGCAGGCCGAAGAGGTGCATCACGCGATCCATGATGAAGGCCACCCGGGCCATGTAGCCCGAGTCTTCCAGGATGGAGATTCCCAGGAAGAGCAGCATGATGTTGGGCAGAAAGACCGCCACGCTGCCCACACCACCGATCACCCCCTCAACCAGCAGATTGGCCATGGGGCCCTCCGGCAGGACGGAATTCACGCCGTTCGAGAGCAGGCCAATCAACGTCTCCATCCAGGCGGCGGGATAGGCCCCCAGGGTGAAGGTGGCGTTGAACAACAGCCACATGAAGCCCAGGAAGAGGGGCAATCCCAACACGCGATGGGTCAGGACGCGATCGAGTTGCCGCGACAGCTCCATCCTGTCCAGGGGCGGCTTGTGCTGGATCTCGCGCAGAAGGCCGTCGATGAAGCCGTAGCGGCCCTCCACGATCACTCGCGCCGGTTCGAGCCCGGTGGCCGCGCGCACGTGTTCGCGCAGCTGTTCCACCTTCAATAGCAGATCCCGTGCGCCGCTGGGCTCGGGCAAACGGTTGTAGATGGTCTCAACGATGTGGGGATCGCCCTCAAGCAGCTTGGCGGCCAGATAGCGCGAAGGAACCGGCACCGCATCCCCGGTCACTGAATCGATCTCGTGGCTGAGCTCAACAAGCACCTTCTCGACCGAAGTGCCGTAGGAGACGGGCACGTGCCGGTGGCGCACCACCTGGTTCTCGACGAGCCCAATCACCGCGTCGAGCAACTGTTGCTTGCCCTCGGACCGATGTCCCACCGTTGTGACGACCGGGGCGCCGACCAACTCGCTCATCTTCTGAAGGTCGAGCTTCGCGCCCGAGTGCGTGAACTCATCCCACATGTTCAAATCTAGGACCAGATCCACGCCCATCTCGAGGAGCTGCATCGTGAGGTCGAGGTTGCGACGGAGATTGGCCGTATCGACGACGTTGATCACGACATCTGGACGCTCTTCCAAGATGTACTGGCGCGCCACCCGCTCCTCGATGGTGTAGGAGGTGAGCGAGTAGGTTCCCGGCAAGTCGACGAGTTCGAAGACGTACTCGCCGTATCGCATCCGGCCTGCCTTGCGCTCGACGGTAACGCCGGGCCAGTTGCCGACCTGCTGGTGCATGCCCGTGAGCAGGTTGAAGATCGAGGTCTTGCCGGAATTGGGATTGCCGGCCAGGGCGACCCGGATCACCCGCGGTTTGCTCTCCATGGTTCCTCGAATGTCAGGATCTATCGAACCTGCGAATCCAGCGCATCCAAGCGCCGCCGGCAGCGCCTCCGCCGTAGCTCGGATTTCTCCCGCGACCACCACCTGCGCCCGACCCCGGACCGCCCCCACCGCCACCGCTCGGGCCACGGCCTTGCCCGCCACCACGACCACCGCCGGCACCGGGTCCCGAACCGCCACCTCGACCACCGCCGGCACCGG
>CAZNJE010000007.1:20294-140925 GCA_964573295.1 uncultured bacterium
GTCCCGAACCGCCACCTCGACCACCGCCGGCACCGGGTCCCGAACCGCCACCTCGGCCACCGCCGGCACCGGGTCCCGAACCACCACCACGGCCACCACCGGCACCTCGCCCGGGTCCACCACCGCGGCCCCGGCCCTTGCGCCAACCCCATCGGCGGGCGCCACCGCCACGCCCCCACGCATGGTGCACATCCCGAACCCAGATGTGGGCCGCCTCTTCGCGGCGTAGGCTGACGTGCATCCCGTCCACGGAGTATTCGACCGGATCTGCCAGCGGGGCACACTTGATGGCGAGGATCGGCTCACCTTCCCGCACGCCCATGCTCCGCAGCCGTGTCTGCAGCTCGGGCGAACCGCCGAGATCGGCGATCACCGCCTCGTCGCCGCACCGCAGGGCGCTTAGGGGAATGCTCCCGAACCTGGCCCCTCGTGGTCCATTCGCGTCAGCTGGCGCCACGATCGTCCTCCGAATCCAGCTCAACCAGGACAACAGCCGCTTCCCGGGCGGTCAGCCTGAGATCTTGCCCCTGCACCTGAACTACCGTGCCCCCCCGCCCGGCGTTGCCCTCGAGCTTATCGACGCGCGATCCGGGCAAGAGACCCCGATGCATGAGCCGGTCCCTCAACGCTCCGGATGCCTTGATCCGTACCAGCTGTCCTCTCGTGCCCGCGGGCAGCATGTGCAAAGGATGGATGAATCGCTGAGCCGCAGCGTGCTTGTCGCACTGCGCCAGGCCCACGCACCCGCCCCCGCAACGTCCTTCCACCTCGGGCTGCGTGAAGCAGCTCTGGAACCGGCGAAGAAACTCCGGTCCCACCAGCGGGCAGGTCTCGATGTACTCGACGAAGGCCACCAAACGATCGAGGCTTTCGCCGGAGAGGTGGTGTTCCAAGCCGCACGCGTCGCGCTCGGCGATGTGTTCGGGAACGTGGAGCAACCGGCATAGGAATCGGGTCAGAAAGCGGTGACGGCCGGCCAACCGGTTCGCGATGGTCTCCCCCTCCGGGGTCAGCCCGACGTACTCGCGCGCCTGATACTCGACCAGGCCTCTTTCCGATAGCCGGTGCAAGGCGGCCGTCACCGAGGGCATCCGCACCTGCTTCGCGCGGGCGATGTCGCGCACGCGCACCGAGGCCTGCTCGAGCGAGAGGGCAAGAATGATCTCCAGGTAGTCTTCCAGGGATTCACTGAGATCCCCGCCGGCGCCGGCACTGGCGTGAGCACCGGCCTTGGAGAGAACGCCGCTCGAACCTGCCCGTAGGCCGCCGGCCACACGCGCCGCCGTGCCGCCGGCTACACGCGCCCCCGTGCCCCAGGGCGGCTTGCGCCCACGAGCGCTAGACCCTTGCGGCTCTTTCTTGGCCATCTCCACCTCTACGACCTCTCGACTCCTGATAGACATGTCTAACACTATCGGCGCAGTATCGGTCCCGCTTCAGGTCGTTGGCAAGGCTTTTCTCGCCCGGTCGACAACGACCGAATCAGCTAAGCTTTTCCCCGATATAAGATTGCGACGCACGCTGCTCTGAACTACGCTCTGCCATCGGAGGCTCGATCGCAGTGCAGGTAGAAGCATGAAGCCGGCCGATTCGACAACCGGTCCATCTCGGTCACAGAGACCGCCGCCTCCAGGCCCGGCGGGAAGGTCGGCTCCAGATCAAGGCGGTCCGTACTGGCTGCTCGCGATCGCAGCGGTGACGGTGGCCGCCGGACTCCTCCTGCTCGCCTACCACTGGGTCGGTTCTCCACCGATCGAGGTCTTCCTTGACCGCGGTTCCTTGGAAGCGTTCTTGGAAGGCCAGAGCGCGCGGGCCCCACTGGTCTTCCTGCTGCTTCAAGTCATCCAGGTCGTGTTGGCACCGATCCCCGGGCACTTGCTCGGCGTGGTGAGCGGGATGCTCTTCGGTCTCTGGTGGGGAACGCTCTACACCAGCCTGGGTGTCGGGGCCGGCTCCGCCATCGTGCTCATCCTGGCGCGCTTGGTGGGACGTCCTCTCGTCGAGCGACTTTCACCGGCCTCGGGACTGGCCCGCGTGGACCGCTGGGCCGCGCACCGAGGTCCGCTCTTTTTCTTCCTGGTCTTCATGCTCCCGTTTCTCCCCGACGACCTGGCCTGCCTGGCGCTGGGCTTGAGCGGATTGCCTCTGGCACCGATGTTCCTGGTGATTCTGATTGCCCGGTTACCCGGGCACTTCGTCGCCGCCTGGATCGGCGCCAACGCCGCCGGCCTACCGCTGATCGGGGGGATCCTGATCACCCTGTTCGCGGTGACGGGCACGATGGTCTACTGGCGGCACCGCCACCAGATCGAGCACTGGCTCCTCGCCAGGATCGAGGGAGTGGAGAAACGCCGCTAGCGGCGATCGCTGAGGCGACCCAATGAGGCGACCCAGTGAGGCAACCCAGTGAAGCGACCTAATGAGGCGATCCAATGATCGTGGTTGAGATGCCTCCGGGTGGTGGTAGTCTCAGGATGGATATGGTCGCAGGATGGATATGGTCGCAGGATGGATATGGTCGCAGCACGGTGGGGAGCCCGGCACAGGAGTTCGACATGGAGATCGAGCATGTAACCCTCTACACCACCTTCCCCGACGCGGACACCGCGCGCCGACTGTGCCGGATGCTGGTCGAGGAGGGCTTGGTCGCATGCGCCAACCTGGTCCCTATCCAATCGATCTACCAGTGGGAGGAGAAGATCGAGGAAGAGGGCGAGGTAGCCGCTCTTCTCAAGACCAGGGTCGAGCTCATCGGCGATGTCGAGGCCAAGCTATGTGCCGCGCACCCCTACGAGGTGCCCGCTCTCGTGGCGTGGCCCATCGTGGCCGGCCATCCGCCCTACTTGGACTGGATCGACTTCGCCACCTTGGAGGCTGCCGAACGTGCCGAGGAGGCCCGCGCCGGACCCGATGACCGGGATCCTGACCGGGATCCGATGCCATGACGCGAGCGACAATGGGCCGGGCCATGGGAACTACCCTGGGCAATGCGCGCCGGCTGGCCTCCCCTCGCGAGGCGGCCATCGTGGCCGCGAACTTGCGGTACTTGGGCCTGGCTCCCGGCGCGGGCAAGCCCGACGATGAACCGCTGGTGCGCGAGACCTTCCAGTCTTTCGGCTTCTTCTTGGTGGAGTTCTTTCGCGGACTCTCACTCCCCCCACGCCAGATCGCCGCAGGCTGGGACGTCACCGGATGGGAACGAATCGAGACACTCAACCGACGCTCCCGCGGATGGATCCTGGCCGGCGCCCACACGGGCAACTGGGAACACCTGGGTGCTCTGGCGCCACTGCTCGGACGGCGCATCGTGGCCCCCACCGGCCGGCAGTTCTTGCCCGGGCTGTCGAACGCCGTCAAGCAGGTCAAGGTCCGCCGGGCGGTTCGCTCCGTGCCGACGCGCGGCGGCCTTCGCGGGCTGCTGCGAGCACTCGACCACGGACACCTGGTGGCCCTGCCGATCGATGGAGGGTCCTTTCAGCGAGGGACGGCCGTTCACCTGCTGGGCCGGCGCATGCGGCTGGCCGAAGGCGCCGCACGGCTGAGTCTGGCCAGCGGATGCCCGATCCTGCCGGTCTTCTCGCGGCGAACCGGTCTGATGCGCCAGGCGGTGACGATTCACGAGCCTCTCGATCCCTGCGCCTTTGCCCAACCGGCCGGTCCGACCGGCAGGTCACGGCCGATGAACCGGGCAGCCGTTCAGGCTCTCTTGGAGGAACTTGCCCGTCTGCTCGGACATCAACTGCTAGACTGCCCTGGACAGTGGTGCATCTTCCGCTCGATTCTGCCGGGTGCCGGCAGCGTGCGGCTCCAGGCGCCGGCCCGAGCACGAGTCGCGGCGGACGCGCGACTGCCAGTGTAGGCCGTCGCGGCCGAAGCAGGGCCGAAGCACGGCCGAAGCACGGCCGATGCGCGGCCGATGTGTGACGGCCAGTGCAGACTGGTACGATCGGTTGCATCCGATGTCAGGAACGGCGCCCGCGGCATGGGCGGGCGCCCAACACAAGGAGAGAGTGATGAGATCACGTGATGAGATCGTGGCCCTGCTGGGCGATGAGGCTGAAGACCTGCTCACCCACAAGGCCACCTTCGGCAAGGAGAACCTCTATCTTCCGGGTCCCGACTTCATCGAGCGCGTCTGGACCGACAGCGATCGGCCGGTGAGCGTGTTGCGCAATCTGCAGGCGTTGTTCGATCATGGCCGCCTGGGAGGAACCGGGTACCTGTCGGTGCTTCCGGTCGACCAGGGCATCGAGCATTCCGCCGGAGCAAGTTTCGCACCCAACCCGATCTACTTCGATCCGGCCCGCATTGTCGAGCTGGCGATCGAAGGCGGCTGCAATGCCGTGGCCTCCACCCTTGGCGTGCTCGGGAGTGTGGCCCGCAAATACGCTCACCGCATTCCCTTCATCGTCAAGATCAACCACAACGAACTCCTCACCCATCCGAACAGCTACGATCAGATCCTCTTCGCGCAAGTCGAGCAGGCGTTCGACATGGGCGCCGCGGCCGTGGGAGCGACCATCTACTTCGGGTCGGAGGAATCGAACCGGCAGATCGAAGAGATCAGTGAAGCCTTCCAGGCCGCACACGAGATGGGCATGGCCACGATTCTGTGGTGCTACCTGCGCAACCCCGCCTTCAAGACCGGGGGCAAGGATTACCACACCGCGGCCGACCTCACCGGCCAGGCCAACCATCTGGGCGCCACGATCCAAGCCGACATCGTGAAGCAGAAACAACCTACCCTCGACGGAGGCTACCGGGCGCTGAACGAGGGAGGAGGGAGCTACGGCAAGTACCACGACAAGATGTACAACAAGCTCAGTTCACCGCACATCATCGACCTGACCCGGGTGCAGATCATCGGCAGCTACCTGGGACGGGTCGGATTGATCAACTCCGGCGGCGCAGCCGGTAAGAATGACTTGCAGCAGGCCGTTCGCACGTCGGTCATCAACAAGCGGGCCGGCGGCATGGGCCTGATCAGCGGCCGCAAGGCTTTCCAGCGACCCATGAAGGACGGGGTGGAGCTGCTCCATGCCATCCAGGATGTGTATCTGAACGAGGAAATCACGATCGCCTAGCCCCCACGATCGCCTGGCCCCCACAGTCGCCTAGCCCCGGAGGGCGGGGCTCTCCCGCCGCTCCGGATGGGGGCTCATGCAAGTGCCGGCGAGTGCTCGTGGGTGATCGTGGGGTGCTCGTGGAGTGCTCGTAGGGTACTCGTGGGGTGCTCGTAGGGTGCATGGGGGCGCATGCGAGTGCATGGGCCTGCCCATGCTTGCCCGCGGGCATCCATGGGAGGTGAGGATGAACGATGCGCTTCTGAAACTAGAACCTGCGATCCTCTGGCGCTACTTCGCCCGGCTATCGGAAATCCCCCGCTGCTCGAAACAGGAGGAGCGCATCTTGGCCTGGTTGCGAGCGGTGGCCGCGGAGAAAGGCCTTCCCACCCGAAGCGACGAGGTCGGCAACCTGGTCATCGCCGTCCCCGCCACACCAGGCTACGAAGAAGCCCCCTCCCTGATCCTGCAGAGCCACGTCGACATGGTGTGCGAGAAGCACGGCTCCTCCCAGCATGACTTCACGAGCGACCCGATCCGGATCATGGTCGAGGGCGATCGCGTGACCGCCGACGGCACGACACTGGGCGCCGACGACGGCATTGGTATGGCGACCGCTCTCGCGCTGCTGGAAGACCAGAAGACGGTTCACGGCCCGCTCGAGCTGCTCTTCACCGTCGATGAGGAAACCGGCCTCACCGGCGCCGCGGGGCTCAGAGCCGATCTACTCACCGGCTCCCTCATGATCAACCTGGACGCCGAGGTCGTCGGCCAGTTCACCGTGGGCAGCGCCGGCGGATTGGACACCTTGATCAGGGTGCCGGCCACCTGGACTCCCCTGCAGGGGGAGGAGGTGTTCGTTCTCTCGGTCAGCGGCCTGCGAGGCGGCCATTCGGGCGGTGACATTCACCGGGGGCGGGCCAGCAGCATCAAGTTGCTCGGCCGCATCCTGGCCGCTGCACTCGAGCAGGGGTGCCATGGTCTCCGCCTGGGCACTCTGGTGGGCGGCAGCAAGCGCAACGCCATCCCGCGCGAGGCCGAAGCCCTGGTAGCCGTGTTACCCGCACAGGAGAAGCGGTTGCACGAGGTCGTCGCCGCGACCGCTCTGGAGATCCGCCGCCAGTTCGCCGACGACGATCCCGGCATCACGATCAAGCTGCGGGCGGCATCGGCGGCCGCCCGAGCCCGGGAGTTCGCCGTGGCAGAGGAGAGCCGGCACGTGGTGGACCTCTTGGAGGTACTGCCCTACGGCGTCCTGGCCATGAGCCGCCAGATGGAGAATCTGGTCGAGACCTCCTCGAACGTCGGCGTCCTATTCACCGATGAAGACGGCTTCCACCTGCACTGCTCGTCCCGCTCCTTCATGGAGGAGGCGATCGCCGAAGTTGCCGCTCGGATGCGGGCCGCCGCCCGGCTCGCCGGCGCGGTCGCAGAGCACGATGACGGTTATCCGGGATGGACGCCTCGTCTGGACACCCCCTTGCTCAAACGGGTAGAGACCGTCTACACGGATCTGTTCGGCGAGCCCCCCACGTTCATCGCGTTGCACGGAGGTCTTGAATGCGGGCTCATCATGGGCAAGTATCCCAGCCTGCAGATTGTCAGTTACGGTGCCAAGATCACCAACGCGCACTCGCCCGATGAATGGGTGAGCGTCGCCTCGGTGCAGAAGTGCTGGCGTTTCACGCGGGCGCTGGTTGCGGATATCGCCCAGGGAGCGAGATGAGTGGTCCACAGCATGAGTTTCCGCCGGACGGTGACGGCCTGACGCAGCCGTCGCAACCTTTCGCTGCTCGGATACCGTCGTTCCTGCGCTGGAGAATCGGCCTGGGCAACCGGACGAGCATGATCCTGCTCGCCATCCTGATCGGGATCGCGGGCGGGTTCGGGGCCGTCTTCTTCCGCTGGCTCATCGAAACGTTGCAGGATCTGTCCTGGGGCGCCGGCGGCACGTCGCTCGATAGGTTCGAACGCTCGGCCTGGTACCTGCGCATCCTGATCCCAGCAGCCGGCGGACTCTTGGTGGGCCTGATCGTCAAGTTCCTGGCACCCGAGGCCAAAGGCCACGGCGTGCCGGAGGTCATGAACGCCGTAGCGCGGTTGGGCGGCGTGATCCGCCCGATCGTGGCCGTAGCCAAGTCGTTCGCCTCCGCCATCTGCATCGCCACCGGCGGCTCGGTGGGCCGCGAAGGACCTATCGTGCAGATCGGCTCGGCCATCGGCTCCTCGCTGGGACAGGCGCTTCACCTGTCCACCTACCGCATTCGGACTTGCGTGGGCTGCGGCGCCGCGGCTGGCATCGCCGCCACATTCAATGCGCCCATCGCAGCCGCCTTCTTCGCCTCCGAAGTCATCCTTGGCGAATTCGGCCTGGGCGCGTTCGGCTCGGTCGTCATCAGTTCGGTGAGCGCCACGGTGATCGCCCGCACCCTCCTGGGGGATGTGCCCGCCTTCGAGATCCCGGCCTACGAGATCATCCATCCGGCCGAGCTGACCACCTATGCAGTGTTGGGGCTGCTGGCCGGTCTGGTAGCCATCCTGTTCGTGCAGGTGCTGCACTGGTCGGAGGATTTCTTCGACCGCATCCGACGAATCCCCGACTTCCTCAAGCCGGTCGTGGGCGGCATCGGTATCGGTCTGATCGGCCTCGCGGTGCCCGAGGTCATGGGCGTCGGCTATGACACGATCACCGCCGCCCTCTACGGGCAGCTCGCCATAGGGACGCTGGCAGCCATCCTGCTCGTCAAGGTCGCCGCCACCAGCTTCACGCTGGGTTCGGGCGGCTCTGGCGGTGTTTTCGCCCCTTCACTCTTCATGGGTGCCGCCCTCGGTGGCCTGGTCGGCAACCTCGCCCGGTTGATCGCCCCGTTTCCCATGGCCAACCCGGGCGCCTACGCGGTGGTGGGCATGGGCGCTCTGGTAGCGGCCTCGACCCACGCCCCGATCACCGCCATCCTGATCATCTTCGAGCTCACCGGCGACTACGGTGTCATCCCGGGCCTGATGGTCTCCTGCATTCTGGGCACGATCCTGGCCCAGCGTCTGCGCCGCGAGTCGATCTACACGATCAAGCTCATCCGGCGGGGCATCGACCTGCATGCCGGTCAGGAAGTCAATGTTCTGCGCAAGGTCCTGGTCCGCGATATCACGCGACCGGATATCGAGACGGTGCCGCTCTCGGCCTCGATCGACGACATCTATCATCGCATGATCAACTCGCCCCACTACGAGTTCTTCGTCGTCGACGAGAAGAACCACCTGGAAGGGGTCATCAGTGTCGATGACCTGCGCCGCAACTTGCCCCACCTCGAGAAGCTGCGTCACGTGGCCATCGCCGGAGATCTGATGACCCATCCAGTCGTCTACCTGCGCGAGAACGACACGCTCGACTTCGCCATGCGTCAGCTCGCCCGCCGAACCTTCGAGGAACTGCCGGTGCTACCGGCCGGCCATGGCATGGAGCCGGTGGGATTCATTCAGCGTCAGGATGTGATCAAGGCCTACAACAAGGAGATCCTCAAGGTCGACCTGCCCGGATCCCTGTCAGCCCGGATCGAGACGGCCGCGCGGCTGCGCACCTGGGAGACCGTCGGCGATTATGTGCTGGCGCAGACCGAGGCGCCGCCGCACCTGTGCGGGCGCCCGCTCAAGGATCTGCACCTGCGCGAACGCAGGGGCGTCCAGCTCATCCTGGTCGACCGAGTGGGCGATCGTAGCGACAGCCGGTTCGCGTTCCCGAGTCGTGACACCGTGCTAAAGACGGCAGACCGGATCATCGTATTCGGCCGTCGCTCGGACGTCGAAGCGCTGGTGCGCGAGACGAGCTGATTTCGCTGGCGGTCGCAGTTGACAGCCACGGACGGCGGTCTTCCATCGGGCGGTCTTCCGTCGGCGGTCACGGCTGGCGAAAGTGACTCTCCAGCGTGCCGAGATACGCCGCCGCCTCGGCCGCCCCTTCCTCCGGCGCCCAGGGGGCAAACTCCTTGTCGGTCGCCGGATCGTAGGGGCCGTTCTTGCCCTCGAAGACGACCGTGTCGGGAGCGAGCGCCAGGAAGGCGTGCCACACGTCGGGCTGCAAATCGACCCCGGCCGCCTCGCGCGCGGGCCCCAAGCGTCTGGCTTCGGTCACCGTGCCGTCCGCGGTGAAGCGCAGAAACCCGATCTCGCCCTGGAGCACGATGAAGCTCTCGCTCTTGGGCGGATCGTGATGACGGTGAGGGCGGACATAGGATCCAGGCTGAACGACGTTGAGCATCCGCTGGTAGGTGTCGTCGAGCTCGTGGAAGTTGTGGTTCGTGCGGGCGCGCGCGGCGTCTGCCGCCCGTGCGCACAGCTGCTGGAGCAGATCGCGTGTGATGTACTCGACCGGAGTTCTCTGACCCATCTTCGTTCCTCGAAGGTCACCGGCGCGCGGATCACACGGATGGCATGCCGGCTCACTGCGTTGCCGGCGCATCGCATCATGAAAGCCGCACGTCGCCGAGCAGACTCACCGGCATCCGGCCCCATTTCACTTGGCCCGCCGGCCTGATACGTTCCGTCCCGGCGCACTTGCACCAGGGCGCCCGAGCTGAAGTAATCAGCCTCGACCTCTCGTGCCGAGTGCCGAGTGCCGAGTGTCGAGTGCCGAGTGCCGAGTGTCACGTGCCGAGTGTCACGTGTCGAGTGTCACGTGCCGAGTGTCACGAGGCAAGTGTCACGTGTCGAGGCTGGGCGCTTTCGGTGGGTGTGTCAACACTTGATGGTGGTAGTACATGAGGCACCCGCCGGTGGCGAGGAAGCCTGTCGCGCGACGGTAGCGAACCGTGGCATCCAGCGACCGCGGCACGCAGCGGACCGTGACATCCCGCAACCGTGACATCCCCAACGGTGACATGGGTGGCCTGCGGCTTGCTTCATGCCCCTGTGCTGCGTATCCTGGAAATGGTGGGAAGGCTGCCCACCGTCAGGGCCATAGGGGATTCCACCTTAAAGGAGAGTACCCATGCCAACCTTCATTCTCATGACCCGGCTATCCCCCGAGTTGACGAAGGACATCGAGCATCGTGCCGAGATGGGCCGCGCCTGGCTCGAGCGGGTGAAGGAGAAGTGTCCGGAGGTCACCTTCCAGGCACACTACGCCCTGCTGGGCCAATACGACTTCGTGGACATCTACGAGGCGCCGAACGAGGAGTCGGCCGCCAAGGTCTCACTGATCAGCCGCCTGCACGGCGCGGTGCAGGCCGAGAGCTGGCAAGCCATTCCTTACAAGCGCTACGTCGACCTGACCAAGGAGATCTGATTCTCCGGCCCAACGGCTGGTGGTCGCGACCTACGGCTATGCCGCGACCTACCCCTGTGCCGCGACCTACGGCTATGCCGTGACCTACCGCTGTGCCGTGACCTACCGCTGTGCCGCAACCTACCGTTGTACCAGGATGGTCTTCTGATCGACCGGCCGGCCATCGACGCTGAGACGGACGAAGTAGGCGCCACTCGCTACCGGGTGGCCTCCTCGATCCCGTCCCTGCCAGTTCAACTCGCCCTCTGCGGCCCGGGCGGTGCGCAGCCCACTGCTCCACACGCGCCGTCCGGCGGCCGTGAAGATCTCGAGTTCGATCGCACCCGCCGTGGGCAGGCTCCACCGCAGCACGGCGGCCGATCCGCCGGTGAGCGGATTGGGTTGCACCGGCGCCAGCCGGCCGCCACGCGCCTCGGCCCAGTCGCCCCCTGGCTGTTCCACGGCCGCGGAGGACTCGAGCGTGCACACGAAGAAGCTGCGACCGTAGGTGCCCGCCACGAGCCGGCGGGCGCTCGGTTCGAAGGCGAGACTGGTGACGACCACGTTCGGGAAGTCGCCTCCGAGGGCATGCCACTGCCCACCTCCATCAAAGCTGCGAAAGACGCCCACGTCGGTGGCCGCCACCAGATGGTTCGCATCCTCCGGGTCGATGACCAGGTCATTGACGGGCGCATCCGGCAGATTCCCCGAGATAGCGGACCAGGAGACGCCCAGGTCCTGCGTGCGATAGATCCGCGGCATCGGCTCGCCCCAGCGGAATCCGGAGATCGTCACGTAGGCGGTCTCGCGGTCCTGAGGATCCGGCCGTACGGAGGTGATCCATCGGTCGGGCAATGAGGTGGAAACGAGCGTCCAGATAACACCCGCGTTCTCGGTCACCTGCACATAGCCATCGTCGCTACCGGTCCAGATGACACCGGCGTCCACCGGTGAGACACCGATCGTGGTGAGGATCCCGTCGACCTGTCCCGAGTTGCCCAGATGCTCACCGCCCGTGAGGTCGGGGCTGATCGCCGTCCAGGACGTGTTGCCCGTGCTGCGGTAGAGACGCTGTGTGCCGAAGTAGCGCCGGTCGGGATCGGCGGGATCCTGCACCAGCGGGGAGTTCCAGTTGAAACGGTCGTTCGAGCTGATCCCGCCGCCGGCCCAGCTCCAGTAGCCGCCGCCGTCACTCGAGTAGTAGAGGTTGCCGTACTGGTACTGGGCCCAGATCCGGTTGGAGTTGGTGGGGTGCACCAACGGCTGGAACCCGTCGCCGCCGAAGATCATGTTCCAATCGTCCAGCGCGCCGGTGAGGGTGCGGCAGGTGCCGTTGTCCTGCGAACCGCAGTAGAGCGCATTCGGATTGCCCGCATCGAGCGCAACCCGGTAGATCTGCGTGATCGGCAGGTTGGGCGATTTCGTCCAGTACGTGCCGCCGTTGGTGGAGCGGTAGATGCCCCCATCGTTCCCGTTGTAGATGACCGGGTCCGCGCCGGGTCCGAAGCCGAGCGCGTGATGGTCGACGTGCATGTTCCCGGAGGCATCCGAATAGGACGCGCCACCGTTGGTGCTGCGATAGAACGGCAAGCCCAGGACGTAGATCCAGTCGGGATGAACCGGGTGGGTGCGCACGTTGCCGAACCACCAGCCGTAGGAAGAGAAGACACTGCTGAGGGCTCCGTCGCTCGTGCGTGACCAGTTGTAGCCACCGTCGGTCGACCGGTAGAGCCCGTCGAAGTAGCCGATCCGGTCAGCGTAGATCGCGTGCATCACATCGGGTTGACCCTGACACAGACTGAGACCGATGCGTCCGCCGTTGGCACCCGGCGAGGGCAAGCCGCCCCCGACCAGGTTCCAGGTGTCGCCACCGTCGGTGGTGCGATAGACCGCACAGCCGGAGCCGCCGTAGCGGTAGTACTCGGGCCGGCGGATTCGCTCCCAGGTGGCGGCGTAGAGCACCGAGGGATCGTCGGGACGCTGGATCAGGTCCACGCAACCGGTCGAGTCGTTGACGAAGAGCACCTGCTCCCAGCTTTCGCCGCCATCGACGGTGCGATAGACACCGCGGTCGGAGTCGGCCGCCCACAGATGGCCCATGGCGGCTACGAAGATCCGATTCGTATCGGTGGGATCGACCAGGATGCGACCGATCGAGCCGGTGTTCTCGAGACCGAGCGGTTCCCAGGTCGCGCCGCCGTCGGCCGTGCGGAAGACACCGACGCCCCCGTAGGCGACGCTTCCGCCGCCGGGGTTCACTTCACCGGTGCCCAGATACACCGTCTCGGGCTCCAAGGGATCGATGGCCAGGGCGCCCACCGACAGACTCGGCAGGTCATCGGTCAAAACCGCCCAGGTCTGTCCACCATCGGTGCTCTTGAGCACGCCTCCTTCGGCCGCCCCGACATAGAGGGTGTTCTCGTCGGCGGGGTGGACCACGAGGTCGGTGATCCGCCCACCGATGTTGGTAGGTCCGGCCGCAGTCCACACCCCCTCCCGGGTGCCGGCGGCCACGCGCATGGCCCGGGCCGTGGCAACGGCCGCATGCCACTGCGCCCGGGGAATCTCCCCGTAGGGATAGGCCCGCTCATGGAAGAACCAGGAACTGGGCGCCTTGGGAGGCAGGCCGTCTCCGCGCGTGGTCGAACGAAGCTTGTGAGGCTTTACCTCGGAGGCCACGAGCGGCTCCTCGTTGCGAATGGCAGGCTGCACGGCGTCGCGCATGGCAGGCTGCACGGCGTCGCGCATGGCAGGCTGCACGCCACTGTGCTCGGGCCGGGTGCCGACCGGCGGGGTCGCCTGCGTAATGGCTTCGGGGTCGTCAGCGTCCGGAACAAGGCCGTTCAGATCGATCCAGTGAATGCTGCTATCGGCTCGCGCGGGCTGCTCATCCCCCGCGCTTCCCGGAGCCCCGGCGGGCTGACCGGCGGACGGACCGTCGGCTTCTCCAACCGGCCCTTCCCACTCGCCGATCCACAACGCCGCCACGAGCAGCAAGGTTGAGAGCAGCAGGAGACCGGCCCACAGAGGCCCCGGAGGCCGGGCCATGTGCCAGCGGCGGCGAGAGAATCGATCGGAAGGTGTATGGCGGGTCGGTGGGTGGCTCAGGCGATGCATAGAGGCTCCTCTGTGTCGGCGTACAACGTCCAGACTCCCTCAATGATATCGCGAAACCAACCCTTTGGATCTAGAATTCCGCCATGAGCGAGGTTGGTAGGGAGTCGGCCCCGCCCCCAGACTATCTCGAACATACCCCCCCCCAGGTTGTTGGATGAACCCGAAGAATATGGACAAATCGACCTCGTGCGAAGATTCTCAAGTTTCATATATTTGCGTCTCCCCAATTTATTGATTTGCAAAGAGTAACCGGGGAAAACTATAAGAACCACACTTTGGAGGTTTGGCCTGGACACTTCACCGCCTGGGTGATATTATAATGGGTGAGCAATGCTTCAGTGGATGTCGCATCAAGAGACGCTCGAGAACTTCTCGTCGGGCGATCGCATCTGAGGGCCGCGCGAAGGCGCGGTCGGACGAGGGGCCCAATCAGAGCAACCAGGCGCCTCCGTCCAAACGACAGCGGCTGGAACCGGGAAGGTTCCGTGGCCAACGATTGAGCTGGCCCACGGGAGTTTCACCAGGGTTAGGTCTCCGCCCAGGACACGCAATTGGCGCGAGAGACTCCCTGGGCATCCCTGCAGGCTGGGGGGCGGTCAACACGATTTGGCCGCCCTACTCGTATCTGCTGCCCGATCCACTACCCAATCTATCTCTGTTTACCCGGCAGAGCGTGTTGCGGTTTCCTCTCGTGCCGTCAAAGGCGTCGCCACTTCGTTCGGCACGCCTTCATGCGGCACGCCTTCATGCGGCACGCCTTCATGCGGCACACCTTCCTTCGGCACGCCTTCATGCGGCACACCTTCCTCATTCAGATGGAATCAGATGGATCGATCCGTGATCCTGCATCCGGCGGTTGCGGCGAGCGCTTGGCCGAATGGAGTGCGCGTCCCACCTCACGTTCGACCGCTTCGATCTTGCTCACCAGCCGCCCGGACCGGCCGCGCCGGTAATCGATCTTGACCGATACCGAAATCCGCTCGCAGTCTTCGCTCATCCGGTCGAAGCACTGGTCAACCACTCCCATGACCTCCTCCCAGGTGCCCTCCAGGCAGGTGCCCATCGGGCCGAGCTGGTAGGCCACCCCGGAGCGGTCGATGATGTCCAGACTGCGCGCCACGTACTTGCTCACCGATGCGCCCTTGTCCAGCGGGGTCATCGAGAATTCGAGTAGCGCACCCGCGCTGCCGGTGCGTGCCGAGGTAGCATCCCTGTCCGC
This sequence comes from uncultured bacterium, assembly GCA_964573295.1. Taxonomy (GTDB): domain Bacteria; phylum Eisenbacteria; class RBG-16-71-46; order CAIMUX01; family WJJG01; genus CAYQJL01. Next base: position 34,954 of record CAZNJE010000007.1, read on the forward strand.
CATCTAAGCCTCCCCCCAGTATGTGCAGCGGCTGCCCGGCGTCTCGTAGAGGGTGATGCGATGGAGTCCGGGCAGCAGACCTTCCAGACGATTCCAGAACCAGCGCGCGATGTTCTCCGAGGTGGGATTGGCGAGTTCGGCTACCTCGTTGAGCATGGAGTGGTCGAGTTCCTTCACGAGCGGCGCGACCACCGCGCGAATGTCGCCGTAGTCCATGAGCCAGCCGCGCTCGGGATCCACAACGCCCCGCACCGAGACCTCGAGGGTGAAGTTGTGGCCGTGCACCTGGCGGCACTTGTGGCCGTCGTCCACATGCGGCAACGCGTGGGCCGCATTGAACTCGAACGTCCGCGTCAATTCGACTTTCATCGGACTGTCTCCTCCATCCGCCCTCGCCCTTCCCCGTCCGCCGTCAGGAGCGGATCGGGATGGTCCGCCTCGGCGAACCCACGCGCCCGCAGCCGGCAGCTGTCGCAGGCGCCGCATGGCCGGGGCCCCGGCTGAGGATCATAACAGCTCCAGGTGAACCCGTAGTCCAGGCCCAGGGCCAGGCCCCAGCGAATCGTCTCGGCCTTGCTCTTGTGGATGAGCGGCGCGCGGATGATCGGCCCGTGGCCCTCGACCCCGGCCTTCGTGGCCACGTTTGCCAGTGCCTGAAAAGCACCCACGAACTCCGGCCGGCAGTCCGGATACCCAGAGTAGTCGACCGCGCTCATTCCGGCGAAGATGGCCTCTGCGCCCAGAACCTCCGCCCAGGCCAGGGCGAAAGAGAGCAAGATGGTGTTTCGGGCGGGCACATAGGTTGAGGGGATCTCCTCGGAGCGGGTCTCCTGGGAAGGAGTGCCCCCGGTCGAAGGGTCCTCCCTCTTCCCAGGCTCGTTCACCCCGGCTGTGCATGCGCCGCCGATGTTCTCATGATGAGGAATCGGGCCGGCACCGGTCAGCGAGGATCCGCCCCAGCCGGCCAGGTCGACTGCGAGAACGCGGTGCTCGGCCAGGCGATAGGTTTCGGCCAGCTGCCTTGCCCGCTCGACCTCGATCGCGTGCCGCTGGCCGTACCGCAGCGTGAGACCATAGCACCGGTATCCCTCGGCATGCGCCAGGGCCAGACAGGTGGCCGAATCGAGCCCGCCGCTCAGCAATACGACCGCCGGGCCTCGTTCTCTCGCGCCGGCGGGCCGGAACGGTGTGGTATCATCCACCACTTCTCTCTCCCCTCGTTGCTCTCCCCTCGTTTCTCGCCCCTCGTTGCTCTCCCCTCGTTGCTCGTCCTTCGTCGCTCGCTCCTTATCGCTCGCCCATCTTCGCTCGCCCGGAACCGAATGACCCGGTCCTAGACGCCGCGAACGCCCGGACCCCATATCCAGGTGTGCAGCTGTAGATTCAACCGTACCCGCAGCCGGTCGTCCAAGATCCATTTCGCCAGATCCTGCGGCTCGATGCCCAGCCCGGCGGGAGCGGACGGACCGGTCGCCACGGGCGAGAGGTGCACCCGGAAGCGCCGGGCCAAGTCGCGCGCGGCGATGAGGTCGCCCGCCCACTCATAGTCGGCGCGAGAGCAGATGACGAACTTGATCTCGTCGTGCGGGAGAAGCAGCTCGAGATTCTCGAGTCGCTGGTGCTCAGCCATCCCTGATCCCGGGGTCTTGACATCCAGAATGATGCGCGCGCGCCGGTCGCGCCCTTCGATCGAGACGCCGCCACCGGTCTCGACCATGACATCATAGCCGTCGTCGGCCAACTCGGTCGTCAGCGCAAAGGCCCCTGGCTGGGCCAGCGGCTCACCACCGGTCAGCTCCACCAGCGGAAGACCGTGGCCACGAACCGCGTCCCGAATCGCCGCCCGCTTCATCAGCGCGCCGGGTGCTTTGGCGTAGGCGCTGTCGCAGTACCAACAATCCAGCGGGCAACCCGCCAGGCGAATGAAGCTGCAGGGCCAGCCACTCGACCCAGCCTCGCCCTGGATGCTGGCGAAGATCTCACAAACCTCTAGGGTCTCGTTGTTCGGATCGGCTGGATCCAAGCGGTCCGGATCATCGGTTCCCTGCGGCGCCGCCATGGGCTTCCCCTTCTCGCGATCCTCTCGGTACCTTCGGCGCACCGCCCATCCCGTCACTCGATCCAGCTGCCCGCCTCGATCGTGGCGTGCCGTCCTTCCCGACGGGCAGCCAGCGTTCGTAGCACATCGACGTCGATGATGCGGGGCGAGCGCGAGGTGTACTCGCGCAGGATGTGCACGGTGAGACGGCATTCCTCGGCCGCCTTCTGGAACACGAATCCGGTCGCTACCAACGCGCGGCAGATCGAGTTGATCCGAACGAACTGGTCCTCGGGGATGTCGGACAGTCGGTCTTTCTTGTACTTCCTGAGCAAGGCCGGGACACGAACCGCCTCGGGGAATTCGAGGCGCGTCTCCTCGATGCCGGCGGCGACGATCGTGGCCATCGAGCAGGTGGTCTTGAAGAAGCTCTGGTCTTGCGTGGAGAAGGCGTAGGACGTCTCACCGCTTTCGAGACCCAGGAACCCCATCACCGGTCCGCCTTCGGTGGTCACCAGCGGAATCGCGATCGCGCTGTGCGTGTTGGGCCACAGGTGCATGTGTCGCGCGGGGGCGGTGCGCGGCAGGTCGGGCAGGTACTGCGCGCGGCCGGTGCGGATGCACTCACCCCAGATACCATCACTCAGGGTGATCGCCAGCGAGCCGGCTCGGTAGGCCTGCAGATGCTCATCGGGAAGCCCTTCGGTGGTCATGCGCTCGACGACGTAGCGCGCATCATCGCGCGGGTCGCGCAGCGCCACCAGGCCGTGCCGCTGGCCGCGCGGCAGGTAGGTCAGGTTCGTCTCGAGCAGTGTCCGGGCCAGTGCGGCGCGCGACATCGGTCCGGCCAGACGCTGGGTCAGCAGCCGCAGATCGCGCTGCCGAACGGCAACCCGCAAGGGATGCCCGATCGATATGCTGTAGCCGATCAGGAAGCTGCAGAACTCGGTCGAGAGCATCTCGTCGCTCTCGATATTGAGGATCCCGATGGCCTCGCGTGGGCGGGCCTGGCCCCGGATTTCGGGTTCGAGGATCGGCACCGCCAGCTGTGATTGGAGGCTGGGAAAGGCCTTGATGTCGGCCTGCTGCATCTGGCCCACCTCGTGTTCGGTGGCCGGGCGCATGGGCTCCCAACGGTCGCGTCGATCATCCCTCTCGGCGACAAACCAGTGGTCACCCTGGCGCAATGCGGCGCAGCGGCGAGCAACGGCCCACCCCATCATGCCCGACGGACGCTCGCTATCGCCGGGGCCGACATGCTCGACGAAACTGCGCAACTCGGCGGGGTCAGGGCGGCCTCGCAGCGACAGCGGCCTGAAGACCCCAGCGTACCGTCGTGAGATCAATCCTGCTGCGCCGAGGACGTGCTCGACCTTGGCATGCTTGGGGTCGAACTCATCGAGCAGGTCCACGAGGTTCTGCGCGAGTTGGTCGGTCAGTCCCGGCAGATCATCGATGCGCGCGAAGAGGCGGTGGGAATTGGCGAAAAGTTTCTGCAACACATGGCCATTGGCCGAAGCGAGCTCAGCATTCATGCTTCTGAAAAGGTCCTTTCCAAAACCAGGCAAACCGCATGGGTAGGATGCGGGAGGACGTCAGATTCTTCTGGCTTGTTGGAAGTTTCGTCCATCTGTTGAACGTACTCAAGCGCAATGTCGAAATTGTGAGAATCGTGCGGGGTGGTGGGTGCAATGGTGGTCTTTGGCGAGCCTGAACGCGCCGGTGTGTGGTACATTGTGGGATGCGGAATCCTGGCGCCGCGGCTCTAACATCATATGCAAAGGCGAAATGGGTGCCCAGCGACGTCGATTTTGTCACTTGCGCCCCAATCGACTATCAAGCAAGGGCTTGAATGCCCAGAACGGGTTTTTGGGCACCACAGCCAGCAGGCTCCCCGGCGCCATAACCGAGACATTTCATGACCACCCAGCCACCCCCGACAACCACCCCCCGCGCCACCCACATCCGGGGCGCCCGCATGCACAACCTCAAGGGCATCGACTGCCGCATTCCCCTCGGCAAGCTATCGGTCGTGACCGGTGTGTCCGGATCCGGCAAGTCGACACTGGCCTTCGACGTGCTCTACGCCGAAGGCCAGCGTCGCTTCGCCGAGTGCTTGAGTGCCTACGCGCGTCAATTCCTGGAGCGGCTCGAACGTCCCGACGCCGACGAGATCGGCTACGTGCAACCCCCCATCGCGCTGAAGCAGCAAGGTGCGGTGCGCAACGCGCGCTCAACGGTCGGTAGCATCACTGAGCTCAGCGATCTCATCCGGCTCCTCTACGTCCACGCTGGCGAGGTTCACTGTCCCGAGTGCGGTGGCCGGGCCGAGCGGACCGAGATAGCGGAAGCCCTGCGCGCGGTGAACGACTACCCGGAAGGCACGCGCCTGGCCGTCGTGGCCCCGTTTTCCCACCGCGTTGTCCGCCAGGACCTCGTGTTGCTGCAACGGCAGGGGTACGTTCGCGTGCTGACCAAGCAAGGGGTCCGCGACATCGAAGGCCTGCGCTCGGTCCGGTCGGTGCGCGGACTGGTCGTCGACCGTGTGATCGCCGGCCGCACCCGCCGCCAGCGAATGCGCGAGGCCCTTACCTCCGCCTGGCGGATCGGCGCGGGCACCGCGATCCTTCACCCACTACCTGGATCGGCGACGACGACGGCGGGGTCGGAGGAGGGCTCTGCAGAAGGGGGCCGGGCAACCCGGTCGCCGTTGCCCGAAGGGGTGCTGCGGAAGGGACTGGCTTGCCTCGCGTGCGGCAGGCGGCTCGCCCGCCCCTCGGTGGGTCTGTTCTCGTGGAACAGTCCGCTGGGCGCCTGTCCGGCCTGCCAGGGGTTCGGCCGCATCATCACCCTCGACCGCCACAAGGTCGTCCCCAATCCGCGCAGGAATCTGCGCAACGATGCCGTCGCCCCCTTCAGCGTCCCCACCGCGCGAGCGTGGTATCGCCGGCTGCTGAAGGCGGCCGCCGAGCGGGACGTCCCCACCGACCTGCCGTTCGAGGATCTGACGCCTGCTCAGCAAGACTGGGTCTTGCGCGGTGACGAGAGCTTTCCGGGCGTGGAGGGATTCTTCGAGCGTCTCGAGCAGAAGCGCTACAAGATGCACGTACGAATCTTCATTGCCCGATTTCGCGGCTACGTGAGTTGCCCCCAGTGCGGCGGCCGGCGCCTGAAACCCGAAGCCCTCGCGGTCAAGGTCGAGGGGCTCGATATCGGTCAGCTCCACGACCTGCCCGTCTCTGAAGTGCAAGCCTTCTTCGCGTCGCTGCCGGCCACGCTCACCCGAGCCAAGGCGACCCGCCGCTTGCTCGAAAGCGTCCGCCGTCGGTTGGCCTACCTCAGTGACGTGGGCGTCGAGTATCTGACACTTGGGCGCGCCGCCCGCACCTTGAGTGGCGGCGAAACACAGCGCATTCGCCTGGCGGCGGCACTGGGCAACTCGCTCACCGAGACGCTCTACATTCTCGACGAACCCACGGTGGGACTTCATGCGAGCGACTCGGCCCGGATGCTCTCGGTCGTCAAGCAGTTGACCGCCATGGGCAACACGGTCGTGGTGGTCGAGCACGACCCGGGCATCATCGCCGGTGCCGATCACCTGATCGTCCTCGGCCCCGGTGGCGGATCCGAGGGAGGCGAGAAGGTCTACGAGGGCAAGCCGGGCCCCTTCCTCGAGGAGAACCCGGGGTTCTTCATCGCCGAGGTGGCGTCTCCGGCCAGCACGGCGGTAACCTACGAGAAGCTGCGCGAGCAACGGCGCCGCCGGCGTCGCATGCCCGGCCTGCCCAAGACGGCCCGCGCCGGCAAGCTCGACAACCCTTGGAATGCGGCCGCCGTATCGGCCTGGCTCGCGCAACACGCTGCCCGCAAACCCAGCGGTCCCGCCCGCGCGGGCGCGTCCCGGACCGCCTCCGGCGCGGGCAAGGGTGGCGCGACCACGAGCGCATCCACGCCCCCGGGCACGACCGTTCCGCGGCCGAGCTTCCCGCCCGGACCACGGCTGACACTTCGCGGCGTGCGCGCGCAGAACCTTCGCATTCCGCTCCTGGCCATTCCTTTGGGGCGGATGGTGACGATCTCGGGCATCTCGGGATCGGGCAAGTCCACCCTGCTCGAGACGGTGCTCTACCGCAACTGGCTGCGCCATCGCGGGGAGCCGGTGGAGGGGGTCGGCGAGGTCAGTTCGATTGCGGGGCTGGATGAGTTCACCGACGTGCACATGGTGGGACAGGGCTTTCTGGGCCGTTCCAGCCGGTCGAACCCGCTCTCTTTCGTGCAAGCGTATCCGGAGATTCGCAAGCTCTTTGCCGGAACGCTTCGCGCGCGCCAGCTCGGCCTCACCCCCGGCGCGTTCTCGTTCAACACGCCCGGCGGCCGCTGCGAGAGCTGCCGGGGCACGGGAAGCCAAACGCTCGAGATGTACTTCATGCCCGATGTCGAGGTCACATGCGAAGCCTGCGAAGGGCGACGCTTTCGTCCCCAAGTGCTCGAGGTGACCTGGCAGGGCAAGTCGGTCTACGATGTCCTGTCGATGACGGTCGATGTGGCCACGCGCTTCTTCCGCAAGGAGCGCGCGATCGTCGACCGATTGGCGCCGCTGCGCGAGGTGGGCCTGGGCTACATCACCCTCGGGCAATCGACCAATACGCTCAGCGGCGGCGAAGCGCAGCGGCTGCGAATGGCCGCCTTCCTGTCGAAGCATCACCGCGACGAGCGGCACCTCTTTCTTTTCGACGAGCCCACGACCGGCCTCCATGCCCGCGACGTCGAACGGCTCTTGCGCGCGCTGCGGTCGCTGATCGCGGCGGGGCATTCCGTGCTGGTGGTGGAGCATCACCTTGACCTGCTGCGCGCGTCTGACTGGGTAATCGACCTGGGTCCGGGGGCGGGCGATGCCGGCGGTCGGGTCGTCTACCAAGGCCCCGTGGAGGGCATGCTCCGCGAGCCGGCGAGCATGACCGCGGCGTGCCTGGCGGATCACATGGAACGGGTCCTGTCGGCCAAGGCGTGATGGCGGCCTCACTCGCCCCGGAGCGAAACGCGCGACTACGCCTCGAGTTCGGCATTCCAGTAGCGATCGGAGACGAACTGCTCCCAAGAGGCCTTGCGCTGCGCCAGCGGGATCGTGAGAATCGGTGTCCAGTGGGGCTCCCGGGGCGCCTTGACCAGGTGCATCTGAGCCTCGCGCAGCGTTCGGTTCGACTTGCGGCTATTGCACCGCAGGCAGGCAAGAACGCAGTTCTCCCAGGTAGAGGTCCCCCCCTTCGAACGTGGAACCACGTGATCGATCGTCAGATCGCACATGGGGGGTCGCGCGCCGCAGTACTGGCAACGGTTGCGGTCCCGGCGGTAGATGTTCCGGCGCGAGAAGGACACTCGGCGAGTGGGCACCGCCTCATAGTTGTTGAGGATGATGATCTCGGGCACCTTGATTCGGAGGCGAACCGTGCGGATACAGGGCTCCCCCTCGGATACGCGGAGCGAACTCCACGAATCGAAATCGTGCGTCTGGGAATCGGCTGGATCGAACGCCCGGGCGGCCGACCTGTAGATCATACAGATAGCGGCACGTACCGTGGTCGTCCCGATCGGGTACCAGCTACGATTCAAGACCAGGGCAGCTTCGTCTAGCAAGAGAATCACCCCCTTCAGGCTGATTCAGTCCATGTCAGTATAACACAGCCCGCGGGCGATGCCAGGGCCGTCGCGAGCCGTACGGATTCCTAACCGTCGTGACCGCGCGCCGGCGCCGCGCTCCTTTCAGGCGGGCCGACGGCACGGGCCGACGGCTTTGGTTGCTCCATCCTAGGAAGAGGAGTACCTTTTCGCTCTTGCGGCAGGCCGTGGTCGGCAACCGGCGCTGTCCGGCCGGAGACGCCGCCGGGCAGCAGATCCCGGCCGACTGCGGAGCTCGGCCGACTGCGGAGCTCGGCAGCGGCGCTCCACGCGGCTGTTGGGAACTCTATCGCGGCCCGGCTGTATGGCATAGGATGTAAATATCTTGCTTTAGTGGCCCCGGCACGGTCCCTGTATGGTCAGGCCAGCCGGCGCGGCGCGGTCGCAAAGGATCGGCACATGCTCTTCCTGGTGGACGTCATTCGGCTCACCGCTGAGATCTTCGTCTCGGCGGCGCCTTTCTTGCTCGCCGGATTCTTCCTGGCCGGCCTGCTGCGCGTCCTGATCCCCTCGAGTTGGGTGCGATCGGCGATCGGCAAGAACGACTTTCGCTCTGTCTTGATCTCCTCGCTGGCCGGAATTCCGCTGCCCTTGTGCTCCTGCTCGGTCCTGCCCGCCGCCGCCGCCATGCGGCAAGGAGGCGCCAGCAAGGGCGCCACCGTCTCTTTCTTGATTTCCACGCCCGAGACCGGTGTCGATTCGATCAGCGTCTCCTACTCGCTGCTCGATCCGGTGATGACCGTCGCGCGGCCCCTCTCGGCATTCGGCACGGCGATGGTCGCCGGCCTGGCCACCAATGCAGTGGCCAGGCGCGAGACGCTTCCCACGGACGCCGCCGCGGCGACGACCAGTGCCATCGGCAAGACCCGTGATGAGGATGAGACTGGCAAACCAGGTGAAGCCGGCGGATCTGGCGTGACCGGGGGATCCGGCCTGACCGGCGGATCGAGCAAGACCGGCGGATCCGGCCTGACCGGCGAGCACGGTTTGGGCGCACAGCCGCCCCAGCAAGCCTACGAGCAAACCCAAGAAGCTGTCGGGGCAACGTGTTCCATTTCCGATACCTTCTTCGACCCGGCCGCAGAGGAGTGGACCCGCTTTCAGCTTGCCGGGCTTTCGCGCGCGCGCCGCCTGCGCATGCAGTTGCGGACGGTATTCGACTACGCCTACCGCGAGCTGCTGGACCACATTCTGTCCTACTTCCTGATCGGCCTCTTCATCAGCGCCTTGATCGGCGCCCTGATTCCCGAGGGCGCCCTCGAGAACCCGGCCTTGAGCGGCTGGCCCGCGATGCTTCTCATGCTGGTGATAGGCATTCCAATCTACGTGTGCGATATCTCCTCGACGCCGATGGCCGCGATGCTCATCACGAAGGGACTCAGCCCCGGCGCTGCTCTAGTCTTCCTGCTCGCCGGACCGGCCACCAACACCGTCTCGCTGGCCGTCGTCACCAAGCTTCTGGGCAAGCGGGCCGCTGTCACCTACATCGCGTCGGTGGCCGTCATGAGCCTCGTCGCCGGCTGGGTGGTCAATTCCTTCTACCAGTCCACCGGCATTTCACCCCAGGCCTCCGTGGGCGGCGCCAGCGAAATCGTTCCGGCGTGGATCGAGTGGCCGGCCGCGATCCTGACGCTCGCCCTGTTCGTGGCCAGCGCGCGGCGCATCCACCTGTTCCGCGGCTGGCGGGAAGGCCTGACCCGGGTGAGCCGATCCTGGCGGGTCAACCTGGGCGGACGCTCCGCGATCGGGATCTATGCCGTCGTGCTCATCCTGCTCTATCTGGTAACCGGCCTCTCGGTCGTCAATCCGGGCGAGGTCGGCTGGGTGCTCACCTTCGGCAAGGTTTCCCATGAGATTCCCGAGCCCGGTCTCGTGGCTCATTGGCCCTACCCCATCAGCCGGTTGGAGCGGGTTGCCGCCGAGCAAGTCCGCTCGGTCGATCGTGGCTTTCGGCAACACACCGAGATCCCGGCCGGAGCGACGTTTGCTCAGGCCGCATCATCGGGGGAGCGCCTCGAGCTCATCAAGGAAGCCGAGATCGCGGATGGGGACGAGAACCTCCTGGCCATACGTTACAGCGCGCAGTACACGGTGGCCGACGCCTACCAATACCGTTTCGGCTTGGACGATCCGGAAACGCTGGTCGCCTGCATGGTGGAATACTCGCTGCGACGGGTGATGTGCGAGCAGCCCACCGACAGCATTCTCGTCAATCATCATCTCCAGCTCATGGATCAGGTGACCGAGCGGCTGCGCACTGAGATGGCCACCCTCACGCCGAGCATCGAGATCCTGCGCGTGGACCTGCTCGACATGCACGCCCCGCCGGAGGTGCACTTCGCCTTCCGCGACGTCGCCAGCGCCATGGAAGACATGCACCGCTTCGTCCGACAGGCTGAAAGCTACCGCAACCGCGTCATCGCCTCCGGTCGCGCTCAGGCCTATTCGGAGGAGGCCTCGGCGGAGGCGGAGAAGACGCAGCGCGTCGCGGCCGCTACGGGGGAAGCTTACGGATTCAAGGTGCTGGCCGACGCCAGCCGTCCCGCGCGGGAGATCACACGGCTGCGGATGCAGCTCGACGCCGTCGGCGAGAACCTGCGAAAGCCGCGCTTGATCTGCCCGATCACCGATCTGCCGCTCGACCTGTGGATCGCCCGCGGCAGTGGCGCCACCCGCTGGACCGATCTGTGGGGCCGCTCCGGCAGCGGCACGACCAGTGACCGACTGGGCAGCGGCATGGGTGACGGCACGTATCCGGGTGGGACGTGGAACAATCAACCATCCCAGTCCACGCGCAGCGCGGACGAACCGGCATCCGGCTCGCAAGAAACCTGGAGAGAGAAGCTCCGGCGACTGGAGGAGAGTCAGCGATGAAGAGGATCCTGACCATCATTGTCCTGATCGCGGTGGGCGTCCCGCTGTTGCTCTCCTGTGCCTTCGAGGTACAGGAGACCGAATACGCCATCGTGCTCTTCTTCGGCGATCCGGTCCGGATCATCCTGGAGCCGGGGCTCGCCTGGAAGCTTCCGCCTCCGTTCGAGACCGTGGTGCGAATCGATAAGCAGCTGCGCATTCTGGATCCGCCCGAGGCCGAGTACTTGACGCTCGATAAGAAGAACGTCCTGGTCGACACCTTCGCCGCCTGGGAGGTCGAGGACCCCCTGCGTTACCTGGTCACGGTCCTGGATCGAGACACGGCCGAGGCGCAGCTCGAGGACATCATGCGTGCCGAGGTCGGGGCGGCGATGGGTTCCCATGACCTCTCGGCGCTGCTCTCGACGCAGGAGGATCAGATCCAGGTCGACCGCATTGTCGGCACGATCACCCAGCGCGCGGCGACGAAAGCCAGCGAGGGCTATGGCATCCGGGTGCGCGCCATCCGGCTCAAGCGCCTCAACTTCCCCGAGGAAAACCGCCAGGCCGTGTTCCGCCGTATGGAAGCCGAGCGTGAGCGGATTGCGCGCCAGTACCGCTCCGAGGGCGAAGAGCAAGCCGAGATGGTGCGCGCGCAGGCCGACCTCGAGCGCGCCCAGATCCTGGCGAAGGCCGAGCGCCGGTCGGCAGAGGTTCGTGGCGAAGCCGACGCCGAAGCCGCTCGCATCTACGCGGAGGCCTACAATCAGGATCCGCGCTTCTATGCGTTCTTGAAGACGCTGGAAACCTACGAGAAGATCCTGGACGAGGACGCCACCATCGTAATGCCCTCGGACTCGGAGCTGCTTCGCCTGCTGAAAGACTCAGGCCCAGAGGACTCACGCTAGTGACACCACGTTCACACGACACCTCGTCCGCTTCGAACGGACACGAACCGGGCGGTTGGGGCCAGCGCGTGCGGCAATGGCTCACCCGCGCCGGCCAGTGGTGTACATGGCGTCACCTCATGTATGTGCTGCTCGCGCTGATCCTCGCCGACTGGGGATTCACCGGCATGCGGGTGGTCCGGGAGGATGAGCAGGCGGTTGTGCTGCGTTTCGGCGCCGTTCGTACCGTAGTGCCGGCCGGTATCCTCTTCCACTTGCCCTGGCCCTTCGAGCGATCGATCCCGGTCAAGACGACCGAGGTGCGGACGATGCCGGTAGGGTACAAGCTCGTCGACGCGGTGCGCGGCATCGCGCCCGAGCCGATGGAAGTCGAATGGGTCACCGGCGACACGAACATCATCGACTTGACCCTCACGGTGAAGTACTCGATCAACGATCCGGTCAAGTACCTCTTCCGGCTGGGTCCGGTCGACGCAGACTTCGTCGTGCGCCGCTGCACCGAGTGCACGCTCACGACGCTGATCGCGCAGATGCCGGTCGATGAACTCTTGACCAGTGGCAAGGTGGCACTCGAGGAGCAAACCCGCATTCAATCCCAGGCCTCCCTAGAAGCCCTGGATGCCGGTCTGCGAGTGGTGACGATCAACATCGGCTCGGTCGAGCCGCCCGCGAGTGTGATCGAGGCCTTCAACGACGTCTCGACCGCCAAGCTCGAGAAGGCCCGCATGATCAACCAGGCCGACGGGTACCGCAAGGATCTGATTCCGCGCGCGCGCGCCATGGCCGACCGCACGATTCAGATCGCCGAGAGCTACCGCGCCGAAACGGTCGAACGTGCCCGCGGCGAAGCCGCCCAGTTCCGCAAGTTGCTCGTCGAAGCGCGCAAGGCGCGCTCGATCACCGAGACCCGTCTCTATCTGGAAGCAATGGAGAGGATTCTTCCGCGAACCCGCAAGATCGTCGTGGATCCCGGGGAGGGCAACCAGCTCCGCTTGCTCGATTAGGATAGGCAGGATGGGCGGTGGCCTCCGAGCACTCGAATGGCCGCGAGTCATCGCCCGATTGCCTCGGGGTGCGCTGCACGGAGGATGCGCATGAGCTTGTTCCGCCTGCGCGAGAACAACACGACCGTTCGCACCGAGTTGCTGGCCGGCGTCGTCACCTTCATCACCATGGCCTACATCATCTTCGTCAACCCCGTCATCTTGAGCGGGGTGGGCCTGGAGGGGACCGGGCAGGAGTTCATGGACTTCGGCGCGGTCATGGTGGCCACCTGCCTGGGCGCCGCGATCGCCACCCTCTTCATGGGCCTGGTCGCCAACTACCCCATCGCGCTGGCGCCGGGAATGGGCGAGAACGCCGTGTTCGCCAGTTTCGTGGCCGCCGGACTCATGACCTGGCAACAAGGTCTGGCCGCCACCGTCATCTCCGGCCTGGCGTTCTTCCTCCTCACGGCCTTACGTGTTCGGCAGATGGTGATCGACAGCATCCCTTCCTCGCTCAAGTACGCGATCGCCGTGGCGATTGGCGCCTTCATCGCGTTCCTGGGACTCACCGGGGGCGGCATCATCGTCAAGCCCGAGGGCCCGCTGGCGGTGGATCTGGGCGACCCGGCGAATCCGGCGGTTTGGACCACCCTGGTCGGCATCATTCTGATGGGCGTCTTGATGACGCGCCGCATCCCCGGGGCAATCCTGATCGGGCTGGCCGGCACCACCACCTTCGCCCTTCTGGTAGGCGTCACCCATTTCCAGGGCGTGGTGGATGCACCGCCGTCGCTCGCGCCGACCTTCATGCAATTCTCATTCGAGGGATTGCTGACCTCGAACGGTGCGGTGATTATCTTCGTGTTCCTGTTCATGGACTTCTTCGACTCGATCGGAACCTTCATCGGCATCGGGCAGGCCGGCGGATTCCTGCGCGACGGCAAGATGCCCCGCGCCAGCCGCGCGCTCTACGCCGACGCCACCGGCACCCTGACCGGCGCGGCGCTCGGCACCTCCGCAGTGACCTCCTACATTGAAAGCGCCGCCGGCGTGGCCGCGGGCGGCCGGACCGGTCTGGCCAGCATCGCCACCGGACTTCTCTTCGTGGGGGCGATCTTCTTCTCCCCCCTCGCGAAGATGATCGGCCAGCCCTTTGCCTTCGAGGGCGCCTTCTACTCGCCCATTACCGCACCGGCCCTGCTCGTGGTGGGATGCCTCATGATGACGAATGTGAAAGAGATTCCCTGGAACGATATGAGCGAGGGGCTGCCCGCCCTCCTCATGATCCTGGGCATGCCGCTCACCTACAGCGTCGCCGACGGGCTCGCGCTGGGGTTTGTCACCTACCCGCTCATCAAGCTGTTGGCCGGCAAGGGCCGCGAGGTGCCGGTGCTTCTCTACGTGCTGGCTGCGCTCTTCATCGCGCGCTACGTGTTCTTGCAAGCTTGATCGAGCCCAGGCCTCTCGATTCGCCGCGAAAGCGTGGCACTCCGAGCCATCCGGGCCATGTGGGCCATCCGGGCCATCGGGCCATCCGGGCCATGAACCGCGCTCAAAGGCGCGGATGCCGCAGGGTTGATGCCCCGGCATCTCTCGGCCGCAGGCGGCGACCAAGCACCTGACCGACACGGTCTTCCCGACCCTCTTGCCGCTATCATCCTCCGATCGCCGGCTCTGGAGAAGAATCAGGAACAAGGTCCATTTTTCCGTAACTGCAATCAGGTTGCCGCATTAGGGATTTCGGTCTTGCCAATTCGGACAAGCGTCATCCACTATCAATGGGTGGTTCTGCACGTGTCCCGAGCCCCGTCCAACACCCCTCGCAAAGGAGGCGGCCATGACATCCCTCTCGAGTCCTTTCCGAACGAGCCGGCCCCCCGGCCTCATCAAGTGGATGGCCTTTCTCTCCCTTCTCTGTCTCTTGCCCGCTGTCGCGGCGGCCTTCTCGGCCGCGCCGCCGGATCAGAAAACCGGAGCGCCGGGGGAAGGCACCTGTCACGACTGCCACGGGAGCTTCCCGCTAGACAGCGGTGAGGGGTCGCTGACCATCATGGCGCCACCATTCTTCGCGCCCGAGCAGACCTACGTGATCACCGTCACCCTCGAAGACCCCAACGCGACCCGCTGGGGCTTCGAATTGACACCTCTGGACATCGGCACGATCCTCGTGACCGACCCCGTGCACACGCAGCTCAGTCTCTCGGGCGGCAACAGTTACATCAAGCAAACCAGCGCCGGTACCTACGCGGGCACGACGGGCTCGGTGACCTGGATCTTCGAGTGGACCTCACCGGTGGATCCCCCCGATGCGGTCACGTTCTACGCCGCCGGGAACGCGGCGAACAACAATGGGGCCACCTCAGGGGACTACATCTACACAGCGGCCAGCACGACCACCCTGGCACCCGCCGACGGCAACGTGTGGCCGGTGGCCCATCTGCGCCTGTCGCTGCACTGTGCGCCGAACCCGGTGGCGGGTCATGCCCACATCGAGCTCGCCCTGCCGCGGGGCGGGATGGCCCAACTCGAGATCTTCGACGCCTTGGGCCGGCTCGTGCGTCAGTGGCCCGCTCTGCACCGCGACGAGGGACTGCATCGGATCGGTTGGGATGGTCGCGGTGACGATGGGGCCTCGCTGACCACGGGCGTGTATCTGGCCCGACTCACCTCCGCCGGGAAGACCGCACAACAGCGAATCCTGAAGATAGAGTAACCCAGCCAAGGAAGGCGGATTGTGAAACCATCCTCTTGGAAGACCTCTTCGGAGACCTCTCTGAAGATCTCTCTCGCAACACTCGGCGTTCTCGCGGCGATTGGGCTCTGTGGCCCACTCGCACGGGCCGAGGTCGCAACCTATGCGATCGTGCCCGGCAGTGAAAGCACCGAGGTCGAGTTCCTCTCGAAGGCCACTCTGGAGTCGTTCACGGGACACACCCATCAGATCCGCGGCCGAGTCGTTTGTGATCCGGATGGGCTCGCCGATAGCATCGCGGTCTACGTGGAAGTGGACCTTGCCACGCTCGAGACCGGCATGGGATTGCGCGACAAGCACATGCGGGAGAATCACCTCGAGACCGATCAGTACCCCCACGCCATCTTCCGGGGAGCACGGATTCTGCCCGGTTCCGCGCGTGCGCTGACGGCGGGCGAGCCGGTGGACGTGCGGATTGCCGGGGAGTTCGCCCTTCACGGCGTGCGCCGTCCGCTCGAGGTCACCGCACGGGTGACCCGTCTCGCGGATGATCCGCCGGCGCTGGCCGTGGAGTGCGCCTTCGAGGTCAAGCTCGCCGATCATCAGATCGACCGCCCCAAGTTCTTGATGATGAAGGTCAGCGACACGCAGCGAGTCACGTTGCGCCTCATGGCCACCAAGACCCCGGCCACCCCAAACGCGCCCGAGGCCCCGAGCGACCAGGAGACGCCTGGCTCGGACGGATAGAGCCCCTCGCGGCGCCATCCCGGGTGGCGGGCACGGACTGCCGGCACGGACTGCCGGCGCGGACTGCGGGCGCGGACTGCGGGCGCGGCTCGAGAGAGGAGGAATCGCGTGAGAGCAGCGATTGGGTTTCCTTGGATTGGCCCCTTGAGCACAGGTGTGGCCGCGGCTGGACTCTTGGCCATTGTGTTCCCGGTCATCCTGGCCGGCTGTTCGGACAGCGGTGAGCCCCCTACCGGATCGGGCGGCGACGGCGACATCGAGCCGGTCTCCTTCAGCGCCGATGTGCAGCCGATCCTGACCCAAAGCTGTGCCACCAGCGGCTGCCACCTGGCCCCCAATCCGTCGGCCGGTCTCGATCTCTCCGCCGGAGAGGCCCATGGCGATCTGGTCGGCGTTACCGCCGCGGGCAACCCCAGCCTGATGCGTGTCGCCGCCGGCAGCGCCGAGGATTCGTTGCTCTACTTGAAGCTGCTCGGGCAGGGAACCTCGATCATGCCCCCCGGCGGAAGTCTGCCCGAAGAGCAGATCGAGACGATTCGCACGTGGATCGAAGAAGGTGCCGCGGAGACCTAGGAGCAGGGAACCCGACGCGGTAGCCGACCGGACAGTTACATGGTAGTCCAGCCGGGCTGTCGGGAGAACAGCCGGGCTGCACATTGGTCAGATAGCACCATCCATCTCAGGAGAACACGATGGCCCTACCGTGCACCACCATGCCGTCATCCGGTCGTTCCGCGGGATCCCGCTGCTTGGGCGCCGTTGGCAGCCTCCTCATCGCCGCGCTGGGCATGATCCTGGCCGCCGGCGCCGGCGCCACGCCGCGCTACGCCGCCCGGTACGAGCAGCGCTGTTCTCTGTGCCACCGCGATCCGAGCGGCGGGGGCATGCGCACACTCTACGCCGCGCAGTTTTTGGTGCCCACCGAGATGGCCGCGCGGGCCGGCTCGCTCGATGAGCTGACCGAGACGGATCCTCAGGTGACCGAGGCCCTCGCCGTCGGCTTCGACCTGCGCACGCTGCACACCTACTCGGAGCTCGATGCGGCAAACACCAACTTCTTCCAGATGCAGGGAGATCTGTACCTGGCCTTCGGGCTCGGGGAGCGTTTCTCGGCCTACCTCGACCGAGGCAGCTCGGGCAGCACCGAGCTCTACGGACTCGGCTACATCCTGCCCGCCAGTGGCTACGTGAAGGTAGGCCGGTTCCAACCCACCTACGGGTGGCGGTATGCCGACCACACCCTCTTCGTGCGCGATCGCCAGGGTCTGGCGCCACCGGGTCACACCGATGTGGGGGTCGAAGCCGGGGTCTTTCCCGGCAGTTTCTCGCTTCAGGCCGCGGTGCTCAACGGCGCCCTCGGCAGCCCGCGCGACCGCGACCGTGATCTAGCGGGTACGCTGCGGATCGAGTTTCGCCGGTCGGCGGCCGGGCTGGCACTGGCCCTGGGCGGATCCGGACTCTACAACCCCCAGGCCGGAGACGTCTTTGCGCTGGCCGGGCCGTTCGGCTCGGTTCAGCTCGGACCGCTGACCTGGGTCGCCGAGGCCGGATGGCTGGTCCGCGAGTCGGTGACGGGAACAGGCGCCGGCGCAAGTGCCGGCGCAAGTACTGGAGCAGAGGCCGGCGCAGAGGCCGAGCGGGACGTGACGCGCTTCACGACCTCTCATCAGCTCGGCTGGCGCGTGCAGCGGGGCTGGGCGATGTTGCTCACCTACGACTTCACCGACCCGGACCTCGACGTCAAGGACGGCGCGACCACACGCTACGGCGTGGGCAGCGAGCTGCTGCTCTACCCATTCCTGCACCTGCGGGCGGCATTGCACTACACGGAGGAAGAGCGTCCGGCGCCGGGGCCTGATGAGGAGTATTACGGCACCGAGTTGCAGGTTCATCTGCTGTACTAGGTGCGATATGGGCCGTTTGCCACTTCCCCGACCCCTTCCCCCACTCAGGGCAGGCGCGTCACGCGTCCGGTGAGCATCTGCCCTCCGGCCTCGAGACGAAAGAGATAAACTCCCGGCGCCGCGGGGCGCCCCTGCTGGTCGAGACCGTCCCAGCTGAGCTCGCCCCGGCCGGCGGAGAATTCACGAGGGCCAATTGCTCGCACCAGACTTCCGCCGGTAGAGAAGAACCGGCAGCACACCTGCGCAGGTGTGCGCAGCTCGAAGATGATCCGGCTTGTGGCCGTAGTGGGATTCGGTCCCGTGGAGACTAGCGTGCACGAGGAGGCCGCCATGCGGTGATCCCCCATCCAATCGCCGATACGGTCATCGACACGGTCATCGCTGCGGTCATCACTGGGGTCATCACTGCGGTCATCACTGGGGTCATCGCTGCGCCCGCCGATGCGCTCGTCGATACCACTCACCGGCAGCACGGGAATCTCGACCTGATACGGGAGCCGGTTACCGCGCGTGACCCGCAATACCAAGACGCCTTCCTGCGGCGGTGGATCCAGCGGGAACGCCTGGGGGCCTCCTGTTCCATGGCCGTATCCGAGCAACACACCCGCCTGCGTGATTCCGATCCGGGCCCCTTCTTCGGCCCCGACCCACAGCTCGGCACCGCCGACTGGACACACCGGATCGTGTTCGACCGCGAGCGGGCTGGGCAGGCTGTCATGGAGCAGCGTATAGGGCTCCCCATGGTAGTGGAGCACATGGCAGGCCGCCGCCTTCTGCATCGGTGGCAGAGGATAGGTGTCCTCGGCCAGCGCGTGCTTGGCCGCCGCGAGGGCAAACGCCGGCCGGCTCTGTGCAACGTCGGCCCCCGAGTCCGGCAAGAACACCGGCCAGAGCGCGTCGATCAGGTACAGGCTGATCCGCCGCATGGGCTGCGTGTAGGTGATACCACTGGCCGACACTACCCCCAACGCGCCGTGGGGTGTGCGCAGAAGCGCCTCGGTGAGACAGGTCTGGGGCCCGTCATAGCGCCCGGAAAGCGCCTCCAGACTGAGAACGATCGGATGATCGAGGTTGGTGAGGCCGGCCACATCCGCCACCTCGTAGGCTGGATCGCCCCACCCGGCCTCATAACCGATGCCGCGATGCACGACGAGGCAGGCGCCCGCGTTGATGTCGCCATTGATGCGCTGCGCGCTACCGCCCCAATCGGTCAGGTAATCCGGCGCACCGGGCAAATACCCCAGCCCGCCCGGACCGAAGACCGCTAACCAATCCGAATCTGGCCAATCCTCGCCGGGGTGGACGGCCGTGTACTCGCGCTCCGGCAACTGACCGAGCTCCTGCTCGAGAAAGCCCAGATAGGTCTCGGTCTGCATCACCGAGTATCCCTCGGGCTCCCAGCCGGAGGCGAAGACCGGATGAGCATAGAAGGACGGATTCTGGCAAGGCCGGCGAGCCTGCTCGAGCACCTTCGAGACCATCTGCTCCAGTTCCGTCGCAGTGCCGGCCGGTAGTCGTGCCACCGCGAAGTCGGGCAGATCGTCCCCGTCGACATCGGCATAGATGTTGTCCGACGCATACATGTTCTCCCAAGGCGCCGCCGGTATCAGCGGCACGTCCCCAAGCAGCAGCACCGCCTGGGGAGGCGACGGCCACGAGAGGTAGGCATCGGCCAGAAAATCGCGCAGGGCGGTCCAGGTCACGCCGACCTCATCGGTCGTGTAGACCACGGTGGGCACACCGTCGAGCGTCCGCTGCGCGCGCAGGCTGTCCGCCCACGCCTCGAACCAGGGTTCACCGGGCGTGATGATCACATACTCCTGTGCCGCAGCGCCGGCCATGCACGCCGTCAGAACCACCGGTACCAAGATCAGGAAACTCAATCGTAGGGCGAGCAGCAGGGTCGCCCGAGAACCCAAAGGCGGCATCTTCGGCGAGAGGAACGGCGTTACGCTTCGGCGAATCGATTGCCTCCCCGATCTCAGTTGCGCGCGAAGCTGGGTGAAGGCCGTTCTCATCATCACGTTCCCTCCGGCTGTAGGCTCGTGCTGGAATGGATCTGGCAACTGCATTGAGGATAGCATGTGGCGTGTCCCGGCTGCGTGCCGGATTGGCTGAGGGCACCTGAGCGCCAACCGGGATAGGGCCTTCTGTGGACGACACGGCAAGAGGCCACTCCCTCGCGATGAGGAGAGTGGCCCCGTGCCCTGGTGGCCTCCGTGCCCCAATGGACGAATGCATTCTACCGCACTGTCCCAACGGACGAGTCCGTTCTACGGATGAGTGCGTGCTACCGCTGAATCGTCAGCTTGCGGCTCATCTGCTTGCCGTTGGCGTCGATACGCGCGAAGTAGATGCCGTTGTCCAGATCGGAGACATCCACCTCGACCGAGCTCATGATCGCGTACTCGAAGCGGTCGACCATCGTGCGCACCAGCCGGCCCTGCAGGTCGTAGAGCCCCACCTTCACGTGACCGGGCTCGCGGATCCCGTAGCGAACGATGGTGCTACTGGCGGCCGGATTCCCCAGCAGGCGGATCGTCACCGGCTCGACCGTGGGACGGACCTCCTCGGCCTCGCTGAAGCCGGTCAGCTCGCTGATGTCGACCTCCCACATGCCGCGGCCATGCGTACCGACGCGCAGGATGCGCGCATCGCTGTGCAGGCGCAGGTCGGCCATCACCACATGCGGCAGTCCCGTGTTGAACGGCTGCCAGGAGGCGCCGGCATCGAAGGAGACGTGGACGGCCGTATCGGTGCCGATGAAGTACCAGTCGGGGTTCGACGGGTCGATCTCGACCGTGTTGACCGGTTCGACCGGTAGGCCTTCATCGATCCCGAACCAGCTCTGTCCCTGGTCGAGAGTCTTGTAGACGCGCGGGAAGTTGTCCGAGTAGGTCTTGCAGGTCACCACCATGATGTCCGGGTTCACCGGATCGATGGCGATGTCGCTCAAGGATCCCCCGCTGACGATCCCACTGGTGCGCTCCACCCAGCTCGTGCCCGCGTCGGGGGTGAGGAAGATGCGCGAGGGACCGATCACCACCACGATGTCGTGATCCGACATGCTCTGGGCGATCGAGCGGCCGCCGCCCAGACCGGTGGGATTGCCCACCCAGCTCCAGGAGTTGGCGTCGTTGACGGTCTTGAAAACCTTGCTGGTGTGAGCCGTCCAGAGGATCGAGGAGTTGCTGTAGTCCATGTGGGTCGGCGTCGACCAGGGCCCCTGCTCGGTGATGCCGTTGTTCTTTGGATAGAAGACCCCGCCGCCGTTGACGCTGCGGTAGTGGGTGCCGTTGTAGACCTCGGCGTACATGATGTCGGTGTTCGAGCGGTGAATCTCGCAGAAGAAGCCGTCGCCACCGAGTCCATAGCTCCAGTTGAGGCTGTTGTTGTAGATGTAGGTGCCGTTGTCCTGCGTACCCCCCAGCGCCAGCGTGGGCTGCGACTGGGACTGGTTGATCGCGTAGAACTGCATCGTAACGAGCCCCGCGTTGCGATCGACGAAGCTCAGCCCCGAGTTGGTGCTGCGATACATCCCGCCGTCCGAGCCCACCCAGAACTGTGTCGGATCACTGGGCGCGAAGGCCGCGGCGTGGTGGTCCACGTGGACGTTGTTCGCGTACTGGGAGAAGCTGCTGCCACCGTTGGTCGAACGGTAGTAGTTGACCCCGCCCGAGAAGACCCGGCTGGGATCGGTCGGATCGATCGCGATGCTGATGTTGTACCAGCCCTGACTGCCGTAATGGCCGCCGTTGCCGAGGATCTGGGCGAAGCTGTCGCCGCCGTCGCTCGAGCGCCAGATGCCGTACTGCTGACCGCCCACGCCCGAGAGGGCCCAGAGGATCAACTCGGGATCGGCGTCGCAAAGAGCGAACTTGCTGTTCGTGATCCCGCTCGCGGGAGTGCCATTGGTCATCTGCGTCCAGGTCTGCCCATCGTCGAGCGAGCGGTAGAAGTAGCCCAACGCGCCCTGGTGCGCCACCGCGTAGATGATGTTGCTCGATCCCTTCTTCATCTGGATGTCGCGGTAGGAGCCGATCGACATCACCTGCGTGAAGGTGGCGCCGTCATCGACCGACCGCCACAGCCCGTTGTCGGCCCCGACCAAGAGCGTGCCGGTAGCCGGGTTGTGCTCGACGGCGAAGACATCGAGGCCCGAACTCATCTCATAGTTGAAGCCGGTCAGGCTCCAGCTCTCTCCAGCGTCTTCGGAGAAGAGCACGCCCACGCCGTGAATCGCGTCGATGTTGCCCCAGCCCTCGCCGGTTCCCATCCAGATACGGTTGGGGTTGTTGACATCGAGCTTGATCGAGCTCACCGAAAGGGTCGGTAGATCGTCGCCCATCGGGGTCCAGGTGTCACCGCCATTGGTGGTCTTCCAGATGCCGCCGCTGGCGAAGCCGGCGTAGACGATATCGGGGTTGGTCGGATGGATGCCGATCGCCAGGACCCGGCCGGCCACGTTGATCGGGCCATTGGTGAACCAGGTTTCACTGCGGGTGCCGTACTCGGCCTCGAGCCGCTTCAGTTCCTGCCAGGCTTCCCAGCGGGCGCCGGGAATCTGATTGCCCGTCTCGGCCGAGAGCCGCGGCTCGGCAAACCACTTGTAGCGCATGTAGGCCGGGTAGCCGTCGCCCTTCTCCCGGGGGGCGGCCGGCCAGGCATCGTACTTGGCGTAACGGGCATCCATCTGCTCGAACCACTCGCGGGTGGTCATCGCCTCTTCGGCCTGGGCCGAAGCCAGAGGTACGAGGATGGACAGAGAAACAAACAAGGCCGCCGCAGCCGCGGCGGCAACACGTGCCATCGAAAACTTCTGCATACGGGGGATCTCCTTGTAAGAGGGCCTGGCGTCAGGACCTCACCGATCTTCATCACCGGCCCTAAGGAGAGCGCAACCTCCCCCCGGACATGTTCCTGAGCCATTATACCATAGCTTGGTGGTCTGGCTGATCCTTCCCCAGCCACGGGATCCGGCTGATCCACGATTGGGCCTACCCCAGAACACGATCGGGGTTGCACGCTACCGTGTGGCCTAGGCGGTGGAGTCTGCGCGTGGAGTCTGTGCGTGGAGTCTGCGCGTGGAGTCTGCGCGCAACCAAGTGGCGCGGGCCGGACTACGGCTGGGCACGGTGCGGAGCAAGACAATGCGGAGCGGGAAAGAATGCGGGCCGGCCACCTCCCCGAGAAGAGGCGGTCGGCCCGCACGAAGCCGCCGGCTACGACGCGCAAGCGCTGGATAGGACGCGAGGGCGTTGGATCCGGCGCGAAGCCGCTGGACAGGATAAGAGCCCTACGCTCGACTAACCTCGACTAACGGAACAACGCCTTGACCTGGCCCCAGGTGCCCTCTTCGGCGGGGGTCCCGCCCTCGACATCGATCAGGAGGTCATCGATGAAGGTCTCATCCGGATCCGGCCCGCCACCCGAGTATCCGTAGATGCGAATAGCCTGCAGCTGGCCGCTTGGGCGAAGCTCGCTCGTGACATCGAAGTATTCCCATCCGCTGCCGCTGAGGAAGATCAGGAACTCGTCGTAGTCGGTCGGGCTGTAGAAGAGGTCAATCGCGCTGATCGATACCTCGGGCTGCCGATGCCAGGTACCGATCTCGGTAATCGTCGTCACGTCGATCGGATCGAAATCCTGCCGGATCCAGTAATTGCCGATATCGTAGGCGCAGTAGCTGCCCTCGTGGGGATTGTCGGTGGAAATCGTCCAGTTGCTCGTCGTCCAGGGACTGAGATCCCCGGTCTCGAAGCCGGGATTGACCAGTGCGTTCGCCCGCGTCGCGCCGGGCTGGCTGCTGGTGATGACGTCCCCGGGAGGATCATCCAGGTCCACCACGAAGGATCCGGACGTCGCTATCCTCTCGGCCCACACCATCGGGGCTGCCACAAGCAGCACCACACTCAAGAGAAGCACACTTCGAAGCATCTGAACCTCCCGTTGCTAGAGTTACATTCGCCGAAGATGCCTTGTACAACCAAATGCAGGACGTAACCGGGCTCCGCACCAGCTAGAGGTGCGGCCTGTACACATCCAATGCCGACTCAATGCCGTCTCAATGACACCACAAGGAGGGGCACCGCGTCAAGATCGCGTCAACATGCTCGGGGCATGCAACTCATTGTACTACAGGGGTTTACAATGTACGCTATTGGCGTACGCAGAACGAGACAACTAGCCTATGGTGAGAGACTTCGGCGCGATCTCGAACCAGCAAAGATCCATCAAAGCCGCTAACGTTCCGCCAGTTGCGCAGCCCCTTCTCGGATCGAACCCGCGGCGGTCAACACGAAGGCACCGCCCAGCACGACCATCTCGAGGGCTACGACCAGGGCGTTGAGCTCCGCCACCGGCACGAGAAAGACCAGGCGCTCGACGAACACCGCCGCCGAGACGATCCCGGCCATCAGCATCACCCACCAGGGTGTCTCCTTCATCTCGCGGGCCCACAGACTTACGAAGGGAATGGCAAAGAGACCCAGCAGCACGAAGACCGACATCTGCTGTAGTGGGGAGATCAGCACACGCTTGGAAAGGTAAGCCACCTCCCACGGGATGTTGCCGTACCAGATCACCAGGTATTGCGCGAAGAACTGCCCCACCCACAGCAGGGAGAACCCGAACATCAGGGTCGCCATGTCGAGCAAGGTCTTGCCCATCGCCGCGCGGTGCCGCCGGCACAGGATGGCCGCCATCACGGCCGACATCGCCACGCCCAGGTAGATCGCCTCGACGAAGAAGTAGGCGCCGAAGAGGGTCGAGATCCAGGGAAACTCGAACGACATCACCCAATCGAAAGCAATCACCGTCTGGTTGGTGACGAACAGGAATGTGTAGAGGACCGCCAGCGTGCGGGTGGCGGGCGCATCCCTCACCGCCGCGCGCGAGAAGGCGGTTCCGACCCAGGCCGTCACGAGCAGGAACGCGACGTTGCGGATCGCGAAGAACGGTTGGTCGAGCCAGCCGGTGGGGTGTTCGGCCCAGGGATAGATCTCCTTGCCCAGCGAGAAGAAGAGGAATGCGAAGGGGAACACCCAGAGCAGCGGATGAATGCCCAGCACGATGCCACGGATCCTACGGTGCCAGTTCGAGTGCGCGATCTCCGCGGCCGCCATGAGCAGCACGCCGCCCTGCACGAGCGCCACCCAGAAGAGCAGCCCTGGCAGCAGCGATCCTTTGGGCGCCAGGAAAGTCAGCAATCCCGTACCCACCACAGCCGCCGCGGCGTAGATGTAGCCCCTCCGTATCATCGGTCACACTCCCCTCGCAAGCAGCCCGCCCTAGCCCCGCGGCTCGGGCTCGACTTCGCGCACGACGAAGTAGTTCTCATGTTCCTCGGGATTCGTGAGGCCCCGTGGTGACGGCATCCGGCTCAGCAACAGGAAACCGGCAAAGGACACCAGTGCGCCCAGCAGAATCGTACACGCGAAGGCGATCACCACGAAGGGCGGGATCGAGACCAGCGGTTTGCCCGCTACCACCAGCGGCCACTCTTGGACCGTCCAGATCGTCAACCAGAAACCAAAGGCCCCGCCGGCCAGGCTGCCCGCAAGCGTGAACAGGCGCAGGCGACTGGGCTTGCATCCCAGGGCGTCCTCGAAGCCGTGCGCCGGAATCGGCATGTAGACTTCGAGCTGCTCCGGCGGCACGCCGCGCGCGCGCAGCTCGCGGATCTTCTCGAGGAACGCGTTCTCGTCCTCGAACCGATAGGTCTTGCCGCCGTCGTTCTCGGCTCGATCGGCCGGCGCGCGCATGGTCTTGTCCCGGTAGTCGTTGCCGGTATCAGGCATGCTCTCTCTCCTTGATTTCGGTGATCGAGATCACCGGCAGGAGCTTCGTGAACAGCAGGAAGAACGTGAAGAACATCCCGAAGCTGCCGATCGAGATGCCGATCTCGACCAGGCTCGGCTTGTAGATGCCCCACGAGTACGGATCGTATTCCTTGGCCAGCGCCGTCACGATGATGACGAACCGCTCCAGCCACATGCCGATGTTGACCAGGATCGACAA
Source organism: uncultured bacterium (assembly GCA_964573295.1). Taxonomy (GTDB): domain Bacteria; phylum Eisenbacteria; class RBG-16-71-46; order CAIMUX01; family WJJG01; genus CAYQJL01. Next base: position 60,777 of record CAZNJE010000007.1, read on the forward strand.
GACGAACAGGAACGTGAGGTTGCGGCGCAGCTTCTTGACGAACACCAGCAGCGGTGCCAGGCAATTGCAGAGGACCATGATCGCGTAGAGCGGCCAGTAGTCACCGAAAAGGCGGTAGGAGAAGTGGGCCGTCTCGAACTGATGGCTACCGTACCAGGCCAGCGCGATCTCGACGATGTAGGCATAGGTGACGATGAGCGAGGTGAAAAGCAACAGCTTCGTCAGCTTCTCGAAGTGATCGACCGTGATGTAGGCCTCGAGGCGCAGGATCTTGCGCATCGGGATCCCGAGCGTCAGGACCATGGCCGTTCCCGAGAAGATCGCGCCGGCCACGAAGTAGGGCGCGAAGATCGTGGTGTGCCATCCCGGCACGATGCTCATCGCGAAGTCCCAGGAGACGACCGAGTGCACCGAGATCACGAGCGGCGTCGCCAGCGCGGCCAGGAACAGGTAGAGCTGGTTGTAGTGCAGCCACTGGCGGGCCGTGCCCATCCAGCCCAGCGACAGCACCGAGTAGAGCCGCTTGCGGTTGCCATCGGCGTGACGCCGCACCACCGCCAGGTCGGGCACCAGGCCGACGTAGAAGAAGACCGCGCTCACCGTGAAGTAGGCGCTGACGGCAAAGACGTCCCATTCGAGGGGCGAACGGAAGTTCACCCACAGGTGACGCTGGTTCGGATAGGGGAACAACCAGTAGAAGAGCCAGGAGCGGCCGAGGTGGATCAGCGGGTAGAGCCCCGCGGTCATGACCGCGAAGACGGTCATGGCCTCGGCGAAACGGTTGAAGCTGCTCCGGAAATTCGCGCGAAACAGAAAGAGCACGGCCGAGATCAGCGTTCCCGAGTGAGCGATACCCACCCAGAAGACGAAGTCGGTGATGTAGACCCCCCACCCCACCGGGTGACGGATGCCGGCCACGCCCATGCCATGGATCATCTGGTAGAGCCACAGCGCCAGTCCACCGGCGAAGGCCAGCGCAGAGACCGCCAGCGCCACCCAGTAGGCCCGGCTGGGCCGCTTCATCGCGGCCAGGACATCCAACTCCAGCTTCTCCGAGTACGCCCTAAAGCTCATGCCGAACATCCTCGTGCAGGTAGTAGACCGCCGGCCCCGTTCCCAACTCCTCCAGTATCCGGTAGGCACGCTTCGAGTGGATCAGGGCGTAGACCTCCGAGGAGGGATCCAACAGATTCCCGAACACGATGGCCCGCGTCGGACAGGACTGCGCGCAGGCCGGGACGACATCGCCGTCCCGAACCTTGCGGCCCTCGTCTTTGGCCACGTCCTTCGCTTCTCGAATTCGCTGTATGCAGAAGGTGCACTTCTCCATGACCCCCTTGGGTCGCACCGAGACATCCGGATTGAGCAAGAGGTCGAGCGGCTCCTGCCGCGGGTGCGAGAACCAGTTGAACCGGCGCACCTTGTAGGGGCAGTTGTTGGCGCAGTAGCGCGTGCCCACGCACCGGTTGTAGACCTGCGCGTTGAGGCCTTCCGGATTGTGGTAGGTTGCGAAGATTGGACAGACCGCCTCACAGGGCGCGTAGTCGCAGTGCTGGCAGAGCATCGGGATGAACTCGATCCGGCCGTGGTGCTCATACGGCTGCACTCGGATCCAGGACATCTCCCGGCCCAGCAGGTGCTCGTCGGGACCGGTGATGGCGATGTTGTTCTCGATGTAGCAGGCGGCCACACAGGCTGAGCACCCAATGCACTTCTCGAGGTCGATCGCCATCGCCCAGCGATAGTCCTTGTGCGGATGCGGCTTGTACATGCTGGCCGGCGGGTCGGCGTACTTCTCCTTCCCCGGCAGCGCCGCCGCCGCGGCGTGCGTCTGGCTGTCGGACGCATCGGTACCCTGATCCGTTCCGTGGCCGGGACCGTGGTGCGGCGTATCGCCCGGCAGAATGCCGCGGCCGGAGGCATCCATCGAGCCCGACAAGATCGGCAGATCGATACGCGTCCCTGTGGTCCGCAACGTTACGCCGGGGAGGACGCAGACGAGGTCGCCCGTCGCAGAATCGGTCGGTAGCCGCAGGGAGCCGGCGTGGTTGGCCGCCACGATATCCAGTCCCACCCCGATGATACCCTTTGGCTGGCCCGGCATTACACGCACGGGCAGGCGGAGCACCCCGGCCTCGGCCTCGATCTCGGCCACGTCTCCGTCGGTCAACCCTTCGGCCGTGGCGTCCTCGACGGAGATGACCAGATAGTCCCCGTAGGAAACCGCCGTCAGCGGGTCCGGGATCTCGTGCAAAAGGCCGATCGCCCGGCTACGTCCATCGTAGCCGCGCACGGAGCTACCCACCACGAGGGTTCGCTCGCCGTCGCCTGGGGTGGGCGGATGATCGCTCAGCCCGTCGTGCGCGCCGCGGCGAAGCGCCGGCGCCCGGGCCTCGCCAGGCCGGCGGTAATCGAAAGCCGTCAAGTACGCGCCGGCCGTTTCCTCGCGCCCCATCAGGGCAAGCAGGATCTCGACTTCGGAACGGGTATCGAAAAGGGGATCGAATACGGGCTCAAACACGCGCCGTTCGCCGCCGGGCGCGATCGACTCGTGGTGGCTCTCGAGGGCGTGTGAAAGCGGGAGGATCCAGTCGAACCCCTCCAGAGGTTCGTAGATCACGTCGGTGAAGGCGACCGAGAGATTGGCGGCCTCGACCAAGCGGGGCAACGAGGGCAACCCCAGACGGCTGTGAATGCGGGACACGAAGAGTGGCCCCACAGGGCGGCCAGGGCGATCGAGACGCTCGGCGATCGCTCGATCGCACACGCCCGGGGCGGCGGTGCGGTCACGCCGCGCCAGGTCGAAACGAACCGTCCGGCCTATCTGTCCGGTGGCCTGCTGAAGCAGGGCAGCCGTCTTGGCCACCGCCAACCCGCCGATCTGGGCCGTGGCCGTTCCGCCGGCCAGGACGAGCAATCGGCCGGCGTGATCCCTGATCCGACTCACCAGGCCATCGAGCCACTCGGGGGTGAGCCCACAGGCTTCGGCCGCCGCGCCACGGTCGACCGCCGGCAGCGCTGCCAAGTAGTCGCTCGAGAGCTGGCGCCCGCCGGTGGCGCGCAGCAGGTAGGCCAGGAGTAGGGCCTCGCTGCCGGGGGGCAGGCCAATGCGTTCGTTCGCGCTGCAGCCGGTCAGGGACTGGTTCGCTTCGAGGTGGATCCAGTGGCCGCCGCGATGGTGGAAATCGGCGAACTCGGCCGCGAAGCGGACCGGATCCACGAACCCCTCGAACAGGTCCGCTCCCAGACTGATCACGAGGCCGGCCCCCTCCAGGCCGGCCCCCTCCAGGGTGAAGTAGGGCAGGACCTCGCGCCCGAAGAGATCCGCGTAGGCCCGCTTGAGGGCGCCCTGCCCCCACAGTTCGTGCTCGGGTAGAACATCGAGACCGCGCCGCGCGGCCAGTTCCTCGATCAAGGCCGCCCCGGCATCGCCGGTTCGAGCGCTGAAGTAGACGCCGCGCGCGTCGCGGCGGTTGGCCGTCGCCCAGGCCGCATCGATCGCAGAGAAGGCTTCTTCCCAGCTTGCCTCTTGGAATGCTTTGCCATCGCCCCGCTTCATCGGTTGCCGCACACGCTCGGGGTGGTAGAGCCGCGCCAGCGAGGCCTGACCACGCACACACAGCCCCCCGCTGCCGGGATGCCCCTCGGGATTACCCTCGAGCTGAATGGGGTGGCCGCGGCGCACCTGTACCCGCAGGCCGCAGGCGGCCGGACACTCGGTGCACCCGGCCGGGAAGAACACCGACTGATCCGGCAACGGGTGCTCATCACGGGTACGCACCTTCGAGACCAGCTCGTCCTGGGCGAAGCCGAGGTTCCACGAGGCCGCGAGTGCGCCCGGCGCGATCCCCATCATCTTGACGAACTCTCTACGCTCCATGCTGGCAAGCTCCTGATCGGGTTCCTACCGGTGGCACACCAAGCAGTCGGTGTCGGCACCGTTGGCTCGATGGCACGAAACGCACCAGCCCATCTTGAGCGAGGTGACCTGACGCACCCGGGGCTGCACCGAGACCTCCCCATGGCAGGTTTCGCAGGCCACGCCGGCTTTGACGTGGCGCTTGTGCGTGAAGTGAACATGCCAGGGCACGTCGTAGACGCGCACCCACTCGACGGGCTCCCCGCTCTCCCAGTACTGGGTGAGCTTCTGGACCTCGGGCCGATCGGTGGCGACGTTCTGGTGGCACTCCATACAGACTTCCAGCGCCGGAATGCCTGGCTGGCGCGCCTGATCGGCGTACTGGTGGCAGTGGGTGCAATCCAGAGCCACCTGCTTGATGTGGATCTCGTGGCTGAAGTCGATCGGCTGCCGGGGTCCCACATCGCCCCGGCCGCGCACCTCGGCGATGACCAGGACGACGGCGGCAACGGCCACGAAGTAGACGATCGCCGCGGCGACTAGCAGTTTTTTCGCCACTCCTCACTCCCTCCGCGCAAAGCTCATCGACTCATCCGGCGGTTGCGCCGCCTCGATGGACCGTGCGGTTGCGCCGCCTCCGTTCATCCGGTTGTTGCCCCGGATCAGTGCTCGGCCCCGGTCTCCTCGTCGAGCCCCGTCCCGGCCCTGGATCCCAGCTCGAGCTCCGCCCCCGTCCCGGCCTCGGCCGCGTCACCGAGCGGATTCTCACCCGTGAACTCGTTGAGCAGGTAGGCAGCCACCGATCTGGCCTCGGAACGCTTCAGCCCCTGACTCGGCATCGCCGGGTAATCCGGGTCCACCTTGACCGGATTGCGTATGAAGGCTTGCAGGCCGTCCAAGTCGCCTTCGTATTTCGGCATCACGCTGTTGTAGGGCGGCCCCACGATCTTCTGATCCCACGAATGACAGGCCGTGCAACGACTGGTGAAGACCTCCCCGCCGAGCGCCAGGCTCACCTCCTGGCCGGCGCCGTAAAGCTCCTCGCGCGACTCCATCAGGGCTGCGCGCATGCTGTCGGCCACGGCCGTCATGACGCGTTCATGCTCGATGCCCGCATTGGCGTAGCTCACCTGCTCCTTGTGCGAGAAGAATCCGAACGAGAGAACGACCAGCAAGAACGCCAACCAGCCGAAGCGGCTGTGCCCGGCCTGCGCCATCACGATGCCGGCCGCGGCAACGATCAGCAGCGCCAGCAGAATCAAGAAGCCCATCGCGTAGACACCCGGCGACAAGGCCTGGATGGGCGCGCTGTAGAAGTCCCACATCACGAGGGGACCGATGCCGACGGCCCCCAGAATCGTCGTCGCCAGGCCAAGCCGGCGAAGCAGGGGACGGTCCTGCTCGGGGGTCTGCGGTTTCGCCTCCGGCCACTGGAAGAGCAGCAACAGAATCGCGGCCCCGGTCAGGCTGATCGAAAGGGACAGGAACATGCTGAAGTCGACGAAGACCTGCACCGAGAAGAACATCGGCAGGAAGACTTCGGTCAAGGGCCACTTCTCAGGATAGGCCAGTAGATTGATGCTGCTGATCAGATGGAACACCGAGCCGGTCAGGAAGAAGGCGCCCACGGCGCCGAAGAGCGGCCATCCCCGCCGCTCGTAGAACAGCAGCGCCACCATCGCCACGACGAACAATCCCAGGATGCGCAGCACGTAGAGTCCCATCGGCAGCGCGCCGTCACGCACATACTGCGTGTACAGGAAGACGAGGCACAGCAGCGGCACGAGACCGAAGACCACCCAGGTGGCCGTGTTGCGTACCGCCAGACGCGCCAGGTCGATCCCCAGCCCGGGGTACCGGCCGCGGAAGAGCAGGGACCCCAGGGTCGAGAAGAGCACGATCCCGGCAAAGGGCAGGAAGAAGACCAGCATCAAGAGGATCAAGTGGTCCAGCAGAGGCCAATGCTCGGCAGTCGGAAACAGCACCAGCTTCTCGAGAATACCCATCGACCTTCTCCCGTCCGCGCTGAGGCCCCGCTAAGGGCGCAGTCCGCGATCGACCATGATCAGAATCAACGTGGCCAGAACGAACAGATTGATGCCGGCGAAACTCCGCCGGAGCACACGCGCATCCGCCGGCCGGCACAGCACGATCCCCGCGCAGGCGGCCCCCGCCACGAGGGCCGCTACGAGCAGAACACCGTAGGTCCAGGGCGAGAGCAGCGATCCGAACAGAGGCAGCAGCAAGGGCGCGGTGAGTGCGGCTACCGCCCAGGTGAACACCACTCGCGGCCCCGCCAGCGGACCCAACCGGCCGAGCACGGTCGGCAAGCCCGCGCGCTCGTAGCCCTCCTGATGCCTCATCTGCAGCACCCAGAAGTGCGGCACCTGCCAGAGATAAAGAATGAGCATGAGGGCGAACAGCGCCGCGGGATTCGGGGATGGGACCCCACCCGCCACACTCACCGCACCCGACACGCCCGCCACACCCGCGACGCCCGCGACACTCGCGACACTCGCCATACCCGCGTGGCTTGCCCCCTCACTCACGGGGCCGCCGGCCACCGCCCACCCGATGGCCGGTCCCAGGCACCCGATCAACGCCCCCGGTACCGCCGCGAAGGCGGTGACGCGCTTCAGCGGCGTGTAGCAACCGTTGTAGAGCCCGATGGCCGCCGCCCCCAAGAGGATCGCGACCGGGCGGCCGGTAGCCACCAGGAGGAATGCGCCGGTCGCGATCAGGACCCAGGCCAGAACCAGTGCAGTCGCCGGACGCATCTGCCCGGAGGGCAGGGGCCGCGCAGCCGTTCGCGCCAGGCGTCCGTCGAGATCGCGTTCTTGATACTGGTTGAGCGCCGAGGCGCCGGCGGCGAGCAGCAGACAGGCCAGCGCCGGCACCGCCGCCTGGGGCCTGAATCCAGCCGCCAGCACGTAACCGGTCAGCGCCGAAAGCGCTACGAAGACGGCCAGCCGCAACCGCAGTAGCTGACGCAGGGCGAACCATGCGGATCTCGTTCGAGCGCGTCTCATCCGACCCACGGCCGCCTCACTTCTCGAGCTCCTTGATGAAGTCGATGATCGCCTGCACCTCCTCGTCGGTCAGCTCGGGCACGGGCATGTTCGTCTCGTAGCCCTTCACGTACTCGGCGTCGGGATCCAGGATCGCCCGCTGCAGGTAGGTCTCGTCGGCGACCATCTCCCGCTCGGTGTTGCCCCACATCACCGTTCGGGTGCTGCCGTAGAGCCCCAGGAAGGTGGGCCCCACATCCTCGCGCCCACTCAGGCTGTGGCAGTCCAGGCACCCTTCCTCGGCCAGCAGGCCCGCCACACCGCGCGGCTCGCCCGAAGAGGCGTCGCTCCCCTCGTACCAGGCCAGCCAGTCGGCGTACTCGAGCACGACGACCTCCGACATCATGTAGGCGTGGCGCTGGCCGCAGTACTCGGCACAGAAGATGTCGGCCGGCCCGGTCGTCTGCGGCTTGAACCAGAGATAGGTCTCCTGCCCGGGAATCAGATCCTCCTTGATGCGGAAGGCGGGCACGTAGAAGCTGTGGTTGACATCGACCGAGGTCATGACGAGCTTGACCGCCTGGTCCACCGGCACGAAGAGCTTCTTGGCCTCCTTGCCGTTCTCGTACCGGAAGGACCAGTCCCACATCCGGCCGGTCACCTGCACGATCATCGCGTCCTCGGGCACATCCCGCAATTGCCGGAACCCTTCGGCGCCCACGTAGAACATGATGAGCACCAGGACGATCGGCACCACCGTCCACAGAATCTCGAGCGGCAGACTGCCCTCGATCTGGACGGCCTTCGGATGGCGCTTGCGGTGGTACTTGATCGCAAACCCGATCATGAGCCCCATGACCAGAAGCGTGAGGACCGCCGATACCACGACGAAGAAGAGGAAGATGTTGTCGACCGTTCCGGACATACTCGAGACTGGACCGTACATCGGCTACCTCAACGGAATAGGGTATCAGCGAAGGTCAGGATCATGGTGACCGCCACGGTGCCCAGCGAGAGGACCACCATGATCCGAAACAGCCAGCTCTCGTAGCGCAAGTGCATGAAGTAGAACAGAACGAGGGCGCCCTTGATCGTGGCAATGATGATCGCGGCGAGGGCCCCCCACCCCCCAAACGCCAGTCCGGCGGCCGTCACGGTGGCGCCGGTGAGCACCAGCAGCGCGAACCAGACCAGAACGTACTTGCCGTAGGAAACCAGATGCTTCTCTTCCACCAGTCCTCCCCCTACGTGATCAGATAGAGCAACGGAAACAGGAAGATCCAGATCACGTCCACCAGGTGCCAGTAGAGCCCCGCGTTCTCCATCTTGGGCACCCGCTCGCGCAGGACCTCGGGCTCGCTGTCGTAGACCAGGCCCACCTCCAGCTTCTCGGCCCGGTCCTCCTCGGACCGCTGCCAGAGCACGCGGCCACTGCTGTCCCTGAGTTCCAGACGCTCCGGCCCGCCCAGCCGCAGCCGGAGAATGCGGCGCGGCGGCTGCCAGACCAGGCCCACCATGTAGGCCAGCACGCCCAGTCCCACGAGCACGTGGAGCGCGTGCAGGCCGGTCATGCCGAAATAGAGCCCGTAGAAGATATTCTCCCCCGGCGTGTGCTCGACGATCATCTCCGAGCCGGGGTAATAGCCGTGGCTGATCTTGTCGGCCCATTCGAAGCCCTTGATCACCATGAAGGCCAGACCGCAGGCGATCGTGGCGCCCAGGAAGATGAGCGATGCCTTGCGTTGCGCGCGCTCGAGGGCCGCGATCGAAAGCACCATCGTCAGACTGCTCGTGAGGAGAATGAGCGTGTTGATGCCACCCACCAGAGCGTTGAGGTGGGTAGCCGCGTAGTGAAAGTCCACGGGGAACCGCTGACGGTAGACTGCATAGAGCAGGAAGAAGCCGCTGAAGAGCAGCAGTTCGCTGAACAGGAACAGCCACATGCCCAGCCGTGCCCCGAAGGCGTCGCGGGGGTGCTCGTGTTCGCGGGCATGGATCTGGGCGGCGCCGGGGCTGAGGGTCGCGCTCATGACGTGTGGCTTCCTCCGTGATCGTAAGGACCGGTGGTCACCTCGGGCAACTCATCGAAGTTCTCCGGCGGGGGTGGCGAGGAGATCTGCCACTCCAGCGTCGTCCCGCCCCATGGATTGGGACCGGCGGGCTCGCCGTGGCGCGCACAGCGGATGAGGTGCGCCACGTAGATCACCAGTCCGGTCACCAGGATCCAGGACCCGACCGTGGAGAGGATGTGTCCCGTGTGGAACTCGGGCACGTAGTCGTAGTAACGGCGCGGATTGCCCATGTAGCCCAAGATCAGCATCGGGAAGTAGAGCAGATTGAACCCGGTGAACATGATGACAAAGGCGATCCGCATCACCTTCTCGCTGTACATCCGGCCAAACATCTTTGGGAACCAGTAGAGCAGGCCGGCGAAGAGCCCGAAGCCGGTCCCGCCGAACATGACGTAGTGGAAATGTCCCACCACGAAATAGGTGTCGTGGATGTGCACATTGATCGCCAGGGCCCCCTGGAAGAGTCCGGTCAGCCCCCCGATCGCAAAGAGGAACATGAAGCCGAAGACGAACAGCAGGGGCGTTTTGACATCGATCGACCCCTTGTACATCGTCGACACCCAGTTGAACACTTTCACGCCGCTGGGAATCGCCACCAGGAAGGTCAGGAGCGAGAAGATCCAGCGGGAGGTGTCGCTGATGCCGCTGGTGAACATGTGGTGGCCCCACACCAGGTACCCCACGAACGCGATCGTCAAGCTGGAGTAGGCGATGGCCTTGTAGCCGAAGATCGTCTTGCGCGAGAAGGTCGGGATGATCTCGGAAATCACCCCCATCGCCGGCAGGATCATGATGTAGACCGCCGGATGGGAGTAGATCCAGAACAGGTGCTGATAGAGCAGTGGGTCGCCGCCACGCCCGGGATCGAAGAGCCCCAGATTGAACATACGCTCGAGGATCACGAGTCCGAGGGTGATGCTGAGCACCGGTGTGGCCAGCACCTGGATCCAGGCGGTGGCGTAGAGGGACCAGACGAACAGCGGGAGCCGGAACCAGGTCATGCCCTTCGTCCGCAGGCGGTGGACGGTGGTCACGAAATTGAGGCCGGTCAAGATCGAGGAGAAGCCGAGGACGAAGGCGGCAAAGACGGCCAGGGTGACATTGGTGCTCGTTCGCACACTGTAGGGAACGTAGAAGGTCCAGCCCGTGTCGGGCGCCCCGCCGGCGGTGAAGAGGGAGACGACCGCCAGAAGCGCCCCTGCGATGAAGCACCACCAAGAAAGCAGGTTGAGCTTCGGGAAGGAAACATCCTTGGCGCCGATCTGGATCGGCAGGAAGAAGTTCCCCAGAATGGCCGGCACACCCGGGATCACAAAGAGGAAGATCATGATCACCCCGTGCAGGGTGAAGATCGAGTTGTAGGCCGTGGCCGAGACGATCGTGCGACCGGGGGCAATCAGCTCGAGGCGCATCAAGAGACCCAGGCAGACCGCAACCGCGAAGAAGGCCAGCATCGTGTAGAGGTAGAGCAGGCCGATGCGCTTGTGATCGGTCGAGAAGATCCAGCTCAAGAGCCCCGAGCGCCGGCCTGTGTTGTCATAGAAGGTGAGGCCGGCTGATGGCGCGTGGGCGTCTCCCCCTGGCATGGGCTTACTTCTCCTTTCGCGACGATCGGCTGGAGATCACCAGGAATGCGGCGAAGGCCACCGCGAAGATCGTGAACAGGGTCCCCGTGACCTTCAGGAGATTGAAGACGTACTTGCCGCCCTCGCGGTCGTAGCTGAAGCAGTAGAGCAAGACGCGGTTGATCGTGGGCCCCACCTTGCCCTCGGCGGCCTCCATCAGCGCCATCTTGACATCGAAGGGCAAGAAGGTGATCCCATTCAGATAGCGGACGATCTTGCCTTCGGGTGAGAGGATCGTCAGCACCCCGGGATGATCGAAGTCGACCCCGCGAGCTTTGTAGCGAAAACCGACCGCGTCGGTGAGCGTGGCGATCGCGGCCGAATCCCCCACCATCCAGCGCCAGGCGTCTTCGGGAAAGGGCTCGTTGAAGCCGCGCAGGAAGTTCTCCTTCTTGCGCACCGCCAGCGGCGCGTCCTCGGTGGGATCGAACGAGATGGTCAGGACCTCGTAGTCCACACCTGGCTCGAGTTCGACCTTCTCGAGGACGTCCACCACGCCCGAGAGCAGTGGACTGCAGATACCGGGGCAGCGGTAGTAGACCAGGGTCAAGATGGTGGGCTTATCGATGATCTCACCGAGCTTCAGGCTATCCCCTTGCTCGTTGACGAAGGTGAGGTCCGGCGGGATGAAGTCGCCCAGGTGCTCGTCGACCCCGACGTCGGCGGGCGTATCCGTGGTCTGGCCGCGGGTATCGCCCGCCACCCCCGGCGCCTGGGCCGTGGCCGGCGAGATCGAACCCGCCACCCCTGCCATCCCAACGAGGACCGTCGTGACGATCACGATCGTCAGGGCCATACGCGCGCCGGCAGCGGCACGCGGCCTCCCGTTCAGGCTCAGGCGTTCCGCAAACATGGGATTGCTCCTCCTCTCCTAGCGACCGGCTCGCCGGAGGGACGATACTCGGGTTCGGAGGACGAAGAAAGCGCTTTGCGTCCCTCGTCCGGGAACCGCTCGCAACTCGGACATTAAAAGTCGCAATTGTACCGGAAGTCAAACCAACCCTTCGCCAGGGTGAGGTTTAGACCGGGTCGTAGTTTGAAGACCGCCAACCGCAGCATCGGTCCGGCACGCGCGCTGCGGCCGTCGTGGTGGCAACGATCTCGCCGGGTGCTTAGCGCACGGCGCCGGCCGGAAGTGAAGCTCCCGCGCTGGCGACGGTCATCGGCGCCCCCAGCCAAAGGTTCCGGGCGGCTTCGATGACCTGCCCGCACCCGATCGCCATCACCCGCTCGCAGTAGCGGTCGATGTAGTCGAGGCCGCGGCCGGTGCGCACGCTATCGAGCAGCACGCTGGCCACCATGCGCTTTGCCTCGAGCTTGATGGGAAACGAACCGGTCAGGTGCAACCGCGCCATCTCGAGCTCCTCGTCGGCCGGTCCTTCCGCGGCGAAACGGGCCAGCTCCTCGAAGGTCATCTCCACGCATCGCTCCGCATCGCGAGGGTGCACGCTCACATAGGCGTACCACAGTCCCGCTTCCAATCCCGAGACGATCGTGCTCTGCGCGCCGTAGGTAAGGCCTTCCTGATCCCTGAGGCGTTGGTTGAGGCGGCTCACGAACGAGCCCCCCACCAGGAAGTTGGCCAGCGCGTAGGCCTCGAAGTCCGGCGCGGTCCGGGGCACCCCCCTGCGCATGAAGAAAAGATCGACCTGCTCCTTATCTGGCAAGGCCAGGTGCTCGCGCTGCCCGATGTGCGGCCCGCCGGCCGAGGCATCGGCCGAGGCATCGGCCGGCGCCGCCGCCAACCCTGCCGTCGGCCCTACCGTCGAGGCCGCCTCCCGCCACTCGCCCGCCGGCGCACCGCCGCGCGATCCTTCGTCGGCCGGCGGCAAGCTGCCGAGGGTTTCCTCGAGCAACGTCGTGACCTCAGCAGCCGCGACGTCGCCGATCACGGCCAGTCGCAGGCGCGACGAGCTCAGCAAGCGCCGGTGGAAGGCATGCACTTGCTCGGCCGTGACCCGGGGCACCACCGCATCGCGCCCCAGCGGGTCCCGAGCGTACGGATGATCCGCGCCCAAGACGAGTCCCGCACCGCACTCGTAGGCCCGGGCGTAGGTGTCGATGGCGGCCTCGCGCAGACCGGCCAAGGCTTCCTCCCGACCGATCTTGAGCTGCGCCTCGGGGAAACTGGGCGCCGCCAGGCACTCGGCGAGGATCGAGAGCACCAGCGCAAGATCCTCCGACAGGCACCGCGCGCGAAAAGTCGTCGTCTCTGGTGTGAGGTCGAAACTGACCCGCGCGCCGCAGGACTCGAGCGCCTCGGCGATCTCATCGTGCGCGCGGGTGCGTGTCCCCCGGTCCAGGGTACCGACGCACAGGTTGGCCACGCCCGCTTGCCGAGACGCCTCGAGCCCGAGGCCTCCTTCGAGGTAGCCGATCAGGTCCACCGTGATGTTGCTGCGACTCTCGAGCACGTAGGCTTTCGCGTCATTGGCCAGGCGGGAGGTGGTGATGCGATCGGCCACACTCATGAGACCTCCCCTTCCCCGGGGACGTAGTGGCCCAGCGTGCGCATATCCGCGCGCAGATAGCGGCCGGCCGCGCGCATGACATCCTCGGAGGTCACCGCGTCGAGGCGCTCGAGGTAGGTGGGGAGCTGTTGCCAGCCACCGGCGATCTCGAACTCGCCCAGGAGGAACGCCAGCGCACTGACACGGTCGCGGCGCATGACGAACTCCACCCGAGCGCGCTTGCGCGCCCGGTCGAACTCCTGCTCGGTCAGCGGCTCGCGGGCCAGACGCTCGACCTCCTCATCGTAGACGCGCAGGATCTCTTCGACCGGCACGCCCGGGGCCGGCTCGAGATCGACCATGAAAAGGAAGGGGTCGGTGGGCATCGACTGGTTCTCGGCCGCCACGTGCACGGCCCGGTGGGAATCGATCAGCGCACGATAGAGGCGGCTGGTTCGGCCGTGCCCGAGAACCTGGGCCAGCACATCCAGGTGAAGCGCTTCCGGGGCAGTCCGCTGGGCGGCCGGGTAGCCCAGGGCAAGCATCTCCTGTCCTCCGGTGCGGCTCACGCGGAAGTGCCGCGGCCCCGCGGGCGCCGGTTCGAGCGGACGCGCGTCGCGCTCGATCGCGCTTCCTTCGATCCGGCCGAAGTGACGTTCGATGTCGCCGATCATGCGTTCGCTGTCGAAGTCACCGGCGATCACGAGGAATGCGTTGGCCGGCTGATAGAAACGATCGTAGAAGGCGCGGAGATCCTCGATCGAGATCCGCTCGACATCCGGACGCCAGCCAATGACCGGGCGCCGGTAGGGATGGCGCTCGAAGGCGTTCGCCAGCAGTTCCTCGTAGAGCAGGGTGACCGGATCGTCCCGGCTCTGGTCGAGCTCGTTGAGCACGACCGTGCGCTCGTCGGCCAGGTCCTCGGCCGAGAGAACGGCTCCCCGCAAGCGATCGGCCTCCAGGGCCAGAGCCGTTTCATACCGGTCGCTGCCGATCAAGACGTAGTAGTTGGTGCGGTCCAGCCAGGTCGAGGCGTTGTTCATCGCCCCCAGGACATGCAGTTGCTGGTCATAGGCTCCCTTGGGGAAGTTGCGCGATCCCTTGAACATCATGTGCTCGAGCAGGTGCGCCATTCCCGTGCCGCCGGCGGGGTCATCACTGGAGCCGACCCGGTACCAGATCGAGACGCAGAGCACCGGAGCGGTGCGGGTCTCTAACAGGAGCGCCCGGAGCCCGTTGCCGCACGCGTGTTCGCGAACGGGAAAGGCGATGTCGTGTCCGGAAGGCAGCTGTGCGCGTGGGTCGAGCACAGGCTCGTGGTGGGAGGCTACAGATCGCCCGCGTGAGGTCAAACTCGTGGTGCTCCTTCGCCCGTAGCAGAGCCGCGATCGGCGGGCGCACGAAACGTGGCCGGATTCGGCGCCCCTCCACCGCCCGCGTGGCGGTCAAGAGACCGGTATCCTGCCTGCTCGGCGGGGCGCTTGTCCACCCTGGAAGGGGGGGCGAGAAACCCGTCCTCGACTACGGCGCTTCGCTCACCCGCGTGGCGAAGAGACGCTTGACCTGGCCCCAGGTCGTGCCTTCGGCCGGGCTCAGACCCAGGTCCGAGACGCCGATACGGATCGCCGGCGTCAGGCCCCAATCGACGCTGTCGTTCGACCAGACGCCTTCGAAGTAGCCCCAGCCCGACGTGGGGGCCGTCGCACCGGCGCCTTGGGGCTCGGCCAAACCGATCTGGTCACCGGGCATGATCTCGATCCCGATCGTGAAAACCTCGCCCTCGGCTCCGTAGAGGTAGTCGGGACACACCGAACCGCTGGCCAGCTGCACGTAGGTCCAGTCCGATGGCGGCCAGGACGGGTCGAGCGGCGCGATCTCACGATCATCGGCCAGCAGCAGGCCCGGTGCGATCTCCAGATCCAGGCCCTCGCGGATATTCACCCGTCGGAACTCGCTTCCACTGATGTAGAAGGCGACGAACTCGATCCTCCAGGGCCCGCCATAGGACGCCTCGGGCAACAAGAAGGAGACCTGGACCTCATCGGCCCATGCTACGCCGTCCCCGTAACCGAGAATCTCGCCCGAGGACAGGCCCAGAGGCATCTCGGCCTCACCGACCACCCAATCCGGCACCGTTCGGGGGTCTTCCACCCACTCCCGTGCGCCCGCAGGAGCGGCCATCACTGCGGCCAGCAGACTCATCATGATGATTGCGCGATACATGGGAAATCCTCGTTCTTCCTCTTCAGATCCCTCTGTTGATCTTCCGTCTGATCTTCCGTCGCCGGGGGCTTCGCATACTGACATCATTGTATCATCCTGGTTCCGCCGTCGGCAAGGACTTGCCGGGGCCCCTAATGGGTAACTAATGAATAATAGGCGGTTTAGAACCAATCAGGGCGATATCCGGCCGCAAGAGAGCGGCCGACCGGCCC
Source organism: uncultured bacterium (assembly GCA_964573295.1). Taxonomy (GTDB): domain Bacteria; phylum Eisenbacteria; class RBG-16-71-46; order CAIMUX01; family WJJG01; genus CAYQJL01. The sequence continues at coordinate 76,226 of CAZNJE010000007.1, forward strand.
CCGGATCAGCCCGCGTCCTCCTCGGCAGAGGGAAGACGATGCTTGGGACACATGTCCGAGACGCGGCAGGAACGGCTGTCGGAGGGATTGAGCGCGGGGCAGGGGTCGGCGGCCAGATCGGCCAGTGTCCACTTGGCGAGCACCGACTCCATGGTCTGCCCCACGTCGGTCAGGATTTGATGGAAGTTGCAGTGGGACGCCATGTACGGAGGTGGGGGATTGGGATCGAGAACGGTCAGCTCCTGGCAGGACTCGATGATGTCGAGGATCGTGATCTCCTCGGCCGGCCGGTTGAGGGTGACCCCGCCCTGCGCGCCGCGGCGGGCCTTGAGAATGCCGTGGCGGCGTAGGCTGTTGAAGGTCTTGGCGAGGTAAGAGGGCGAAACGGACAGCTCATCGGCGATCCGGCGCGGTGAGACCGGCTTCTGCTCGCCCTTGAGCACGATGTAGAGCAGCGCCATCGTGGCGGTCTCGGTAGTTTTGTTGAGCATCCCGCGCGCCTCCTTCAACTCGGACAATTAAGCTACGACTTGTCCGAATTGTCAACGTGGGCCCCGGGGCGCCACACGATTGGACAAGGTCACGGATTCGATTCGCTTGCGAGCGGCATGGGACCCGGCTACAGTCGCTCGTCATGGCCGACCGAGAAACCGGTGCCTACGTCGAGGTGCGCGTCCAGGCTCCGCGCGAGATCGCCGAGACGGCCGAGTGGCTCTTGCTCGAAGCGGGCGCCCTGGGCACCTCCTCGGTCGCGCTGGAGGACCAGCCCACCGCGACCGATCTCGTCACCGGCTACTTCCTGCCCGACCGGGTGCCCACCCTCGCCGGGCTCGCCGCCCAACTCGAGGCGCACGGTCTCACGCGAGCGCGCGAACGCATGCTGGTCCGCATGCGGCGCTGGCGCGACTGGGCCGCCGAATCGCGCCGCCATTTCCGGCCCGTGCGTCTGACGGCGACGCTCATCCTCGCCCCTCCCTGGGACATTCCCGAAGATCCGGAGACGACCCTGCTCATCGTCGAACCCGGGTCAGCCTTCGGCATGGGAACCCACGGCACCACGCGGGGCTGTGTGGAGCTCATCGAGGCCTGGGCGGCCGAGGAGGGGTCGAGTGCGGCCGGCGGCGTCACGCGCACGTGGACGATGCTGGACGTGGGCACCGGCACCGGCATCCTGGCGATGCGCGCCCGCCAGCTCGGCGCGACCCGCGCCGTGGCGTTCGACATCGATTGCGACGCCATCGAGACCGCCGTGCGCAATCTCGCCCACAACGGCCTCAGCGCGATCGACTGCTTTGCCGGAACCCTCGCGGCGCTGAAACCGCGGCGCGGCTTCGACCTGGTGGCCGCCAACATCCTCCGCGATCCCCTGCTGGAAATCGCCGCCCCCCTGGCGACGCACACCGCGCCCGGCGGCACGCTCATCTTGTCGGGCTTCCATGACGAGGACGTGCCGCCCATCACCAAAGCCTACGCCGCAGAGGGCCTCACGCCTGGCCCCGCGCGCTCGATCGAGGGTTGGGCCAGCGTGCGACTGGATCGCGCACCTTGAGGGTCCGGGTGCCGCGGCCACGGGGGCAAAGCCTCGGGGGGCAAAGCCCCGGGGGCAAAGCCCTTGATCGGACCCGGGGCGCCACCCATAATCGGCGCCAATAGCATCGCTCGCCCATAGGTTCGACACCGAACCGTGAGGGTCGGACCGGAGGGATCCAACGGGAGGAATCCACCCATGGCCGAAGTCGGCGAAGCACGCGGACAGTGGAAATCCAATCTAGGGTTTATCTTGGCCGCATCAGGTTCCGCAATCGGGCTGGGGAACATCGTCTTCTTCAGCGCCAACGCGTACAAGTTCGGCGGCGGCGCCTTCTACCTGCCCTACTTCATTGCGCTCTTCGCGATCGGGATTCCGGTCATGATCCTGGAGTTCGGCCTGGGCCACCACACCGGCATGTCGTTCCCCCTGGCGCTGCGCAAGACGATCGGCCGCGGCGGCGAGTACCTGGGCTGGTTCGCGATCATCAACGCCACCTTCATCTCGATGTACTACATCACGATCCTCTCCTGGGTCTTCGGCATGCTGCTCGGGTCGCTCGGAGACCTATGGAGGGAGTCGATCGCCGTCCCCGCCTTCGGCCTGGCCGAGGGCGACCTCGGCAACCCCTACGCCTTCTTCTTCAACATGCTTTCCTCGTGGTGGGTGCTGGCCCTGGTGGTGCTCGTCTGGCTGGCCAACATCTTCATCGTGCGGCGCGGAGCCGGCACGATCGAATCGACCGTGAAGGTCTTCGTGCCGATGATGTGGTTCTTCATGCTCGTACTGCTCTTCCGGGGAATCACACTGGAAGGAGGTGTCCAGGGACTGTTCCTGCTCTTCACCCCCAACTTCGAGGTGATGAAGAACCTGGATGTCTGGCAAGGCGCCTTCAGCCAGATCTTCTTCACCCTCTCGCTGGGCTTCGGCATCATGACCGCCTACTCGAGCTACTTGCCGCGCAAGTCCGACCAGACGAACAACGCGTTCATGACGAGCTTCCTGAACTGCGGCTTCGAGTACATCGCGGGTGTGGCGATCTTCACGATCCTCTTCTCGTCGATTCTGATTCCCAAGGCCAGCACACTCAGCATGATGTTCTTCATCATCCCCTCCGGCATCAGTCAGATGCCGGGCGGGGACCCGATGGTCACCGGCTTCGGCCTGCTCTTCTTCATTCTGCTGCTCGCGGCCGGGCTGTCCTCGAGCATCTCGCTGGTCGAGGCCTTCAGCTCGGCGCTGATCGACAAGTTCAACGCCAACCGCAAGAAGGTGCTCTTCTACTCGTTCTTCGTCGGGGTGGCCGGAAGCCTGCTCTTCGCGCTGCCCCAGGTGGTCGACAAGTCGTTGGCCGACAACGGTACCTTGGGACTGACGATCCTGGACCTGGTCGATCACTGGGCCTTCAGTCACGGCCTCCTGGTGGTGGGCCTGATCGAGTGCATCCTGCTCGGCTGGGTCTACGGCGCGCACAAGATCCGCCACACGATCAACGAGCATTCGAAGTACACCCTACCGCGGGCGTTCGACTGGATGATCAAGCTCGTCATCCCCCTTCTGATCGCAGGCGTGCTGGGTTTCTCGATCTATCTGCAGGCCACCAGTCTCGAGGGGATGTACGGTGCCAGCTACACCGCCAACTACACTGCCGGCTGGGGCTGGCTGAAGCACCTGCCCTACCTGGCCTTCTTGCTGTGGATCGGCGCGGCGACCGGCGGCGCGGCCGTCCTGACCTTCCGGCGCGGGCGCTCGGACCTGATGGAGAACGCTTGAGAGGCGAGATTCGAGACAGGAGTCGATCACCATGGACATTGTCCCTTCCAAAGGCATGACAAGCGGCCGGTGCCGGCCGTCTGCCCGTGAGACCGGCCGGTGGCGGATGGACTCGTCCCGCCGATCGCAGCGGCGTGGGCGGCCGCTCGACGGGTTGCGGCCGCGTAGGCGGCGGCCGGCCCTGTTGCTCGGACGTGGACTACTGCTCGGCCTGGTGCTGCTGGCCCTGGCGCCGGGCGCCTGGGGCCAGCGCAGCATCACGGTGGGTGACTGCGACTTCAGCGTGAATGTGGACTATCCCAGGGAAGGACAGAGCTGCCAGATCCAGGTTCTGCGCGGCGGCGCGCCCTTGCGGGACGCCACCATCTTCGCCACGTTCCGCCCGAACAGCGCCGTGGAAACAACCGTTCTCCTCGGTACAACCGACGCGACCGGCCGCTTCGACTGGACGCCGGATCATCCGGGTATCACGACGCTGACCGTGCGCGAGGCCGAGGCGGAGCTGGCCAGCCTCACCGTGTCGGTGGAGTTCGCGGGGATTCCCATCCTGGGCCTGCTGGTCATGCTGGGCGCCGCGGGCATCCTCTTCGGCGGTAATTCCTATTCGTTCGCCAAAACATTCGGCAAATCGTAGACCACCGCGGTCACACACACAGAGAGCGAGCCATCCATGGGATTCTTGGGCAACCTCTTCGGCAACCCGCAGAAGATCGAGCACCAGGGCGATCAGCGCCTCGAGTCGGGCCAGCCCTACGAAGCGCTCCAACGCTTCCAGCAGGCCCTGCGCAAGGTGGGGTCCAACGACCCCGACGCCGCCGAGCGGCTGGGTGGAAAGATCCAGCGGGCGCAGGCCTCCTTCCGGACGATGAAGCTCGAGGAAGCGGCGCGTTACCTCGAGGACGATCTGTTCGAGGAAGCCGCCGACGTCTTGGGCGTCTTGCGCGACCACGCCGATGAACTCCCGCCGGCGGAGGCGGGGCAGGTCGCGGCGCTCGAGCAGCAGCTCGAACGCCGCCGCGACGAACTCGGCGCCACCAACACCATCGCCACCCCCGATGCCGCCGACGCTGATCCCGGACGGATGGGTGTGCGCAGCTACGAGGAGCCGCTCGATCCGGTCGCCGCCGAGATCGACACTGCCTTCGAGCAGATGCTGGGGGCCCTGCCCGAAGACGACCAACCCTATGCCAAGAGCCTGGGGACCGCCTTCCGGGGAGGGTTCGTGGCGCTGCAGACCGGCCGGCCCCAGGAGGCCATCGAGGCCTTCCGCGCCGCCACTGAAGAGCATCCCGAGGACGGCCTGGTCCTCGAGAGCCTCGCGGTCGCCTACGACCAGGTGGGCCAGGATCAGGAGGCGCAGGACCTGTACCATCAGGCCCTGGCGGCCGACCCGATGCGGCGCAATGCGCGCATCGCGTTGGCGGCCATTCGCTCCGGGGTGCAGGCCACCGAGGGCCTCCAGGCCTTTGCGAGGTTGCGCCAGGCCATCGAGGCGTTCGCCCAGCGCGGCGGGCAGGGCGACTACGAAGGGGCCATCGATCTGCTCAACCAGGGCATCGAACGCGACCCGGCATTCGGCGTGAACTACTTGATCGCCGCCGTGGAAATCAGCCTGATCCACCGACGCGCGCAGGAGGCGCTCGGCTTCGCCGAACGTGCGCACGAGAGCGCCCAAAGCGCGGGGGGCGCGGCCCCGAGCCTGTGGCACCTGCTCGGCATAGCCGCCGAAGTGGCCGGCGACCTGGACCGGGCCGAAGACGCCTTCGACAAGGCCACCCGCCTGGGCGGGCAGGCCATGTTCTTCCGGGCCGAGTACGCCGAGTTCGCGCTCCGGCACCGGCGCTCGCTCGAGGACGCCGAGAAGATCATCTTCGAGACCTGCATCGGTTGCCAGGCCGGGCGGGTGAGCCCGGAGGAGCTCGACTACTACGGTATCCTCCTCAGCCGCATCCAGTATGCGCGGGGCGAGTACAAGCCGGCGCTCGATGGGGTGGAACGACTGCTGCGCAAAGGCCCCCCACCGGTCCTTCTGCCTGCGCTCGAACAGCTCCGCCAGGAGATCCGGCAAGCCATGAAGACGGCTGCGCAAGAGTCAGAGCAAGCGGAGGAAGAAACAGCAATGGAAGATCCGGAGGTGGAGGACGAGACCACCAACGACCGGAAGACCGAGAACGAGAACGAGACCGAGACCGAGAACGAGAACGAGAACGAGACCGAGAACGAGAACGAGGACAAGTAGGAAGGTGAACGGGGATGGACTTGCTCCGGAATGCGCCCGTGGCGATCTGCCTCGCCGCGGTGTGCGTGTTCCTTGCGTCGGCCGGTGTGAATCCTGCGCGGGGTCAAGAGACGCCCGTTGGCCCGGAAGGAGCCCGGGCACTGCAGACAGCGCTGCACGATGCCTGATCACCGGCTCACCACGATCCTGCGCGTGATCTCGTCCTGCCCGGTACCCAGGCGCACGAAGTAGACGCCCGAATAGGCCGGCCGGCCGGTTTCGGTCTTGCCGTCCCAGAACAGGCGGTGCACCCCGGCCTCCTGCGGTCCGGACAAGAGATGCCGCACGAGCCTGCCGGCCGAATCGTAGATCGCCACATCGGCATCCTGAGCCCGCGGCAGCGTGAGCTTGAGCAACGTGCCGGCGCCGAGCGGATTGGGCCGGGGCGCCGAGAGACTGAGCGCGGGGGCCCGCTGAGCGGCGGATGCATCAGAGGTGAAGCCGCGAACCTCCACGTCGTCGACCGCCGCCTCCACGACCGCGGCTTGCCAGGCGATGTCCTCGGCCACGAAACGTACCCGCATCTGATCGGTCACCGGAATGCCGTGGAACGAGAACGGAATCTCCACTCGCTCCCAGCTATTGTGCGTCTCCTCCAGCGTCTCCACATTCGTCCAGGTCTCGCCGCCGTCGCTGGAGACGTCGACCCGGAACTGTTGATCGTGCGGATACCCCGATGAGTTGTGGAACCAGCGGTGGTAGACCAGCGACGGGTTGCCGGCCGGCGTGGCATCGAAGACCGGCGAAACGAGCGTGGTGCGCCCACCGTCGACGTCACCGATGAACCGATTCGCGCCCGCGGGCTGGTTCTGCGTCACGAAGGCCTGCACACCGTTCGGGGTGTGGTCATCCTCGGGCGCGACCATGGCGTCGATGTAGTAGGTGGCGTTGGGGTCACCCCTCTCCCAGATACCGAAGAAGGCTTCATCGGTCGGGACACCGACCGTCCAGCCTTGATCGTACTCGAAATCGTCCGAGGCCCCCGGCAGCGGCGTGAAGGCATAGGTGGTCGTATCGCCCTCGGTAATCGTCACCGTGGTGAGTCCGAGCGTCCATCCGAAACGTCCCAGGCTCAGGTCGTAGCTGCCCACGGGCAGCGCATCGAAGAAAAAACTCCCCGACGCATCCGTGATCTGGGGTTCGACCGGGGCATTCAGTACGCTCACGACGAACCCCTCGAGACCTTCGCGGCCGGGATCGGCACCCAGCGCCGCGCGCTCTTCGTGGTCCTCGGCGTCGCCGAAGCCCGGGTGACCTTCGCCGCCTGCAAGCCGGCTCGAGACCTGACCGCTCAGGGTACCGCGCGGCTCGGAGACGAGGCTCACCGCCAGGTTCGTGCTGCCCTCGTCGGTGATCGTCACGACGCTGATGTCGGACTCGTAGCCGAAGAGCCGGGTTGTGACCTCATAGTCGCCGGCCGGCAGGTGCTTCAGGTCGAAGGCTCCGTCGGCCTCCGACAGTGCGGCGCGGTGGAGGGCAGCCACGGACACCTCGGCCCCCTCGAGCGGCAAACCCGTTCCGGCCTCCTCCACCTCACCGGCCAGATTGCCGTAGCCGTGCATCACCGCCAAGCAAGCCGCGTAGGCGTCGATCACCCCCCAACCAAAGGTATTGTCTTCCCCGGCGTCACCCAGATCCACAGCGGTGTCCATCAGGATCTGCTTGGCGCGATCCACTTCCAGATCGGGGTTGATCTCGCGCATCAGGGCGAAGACACCCGATACATGCGGGCCCGCCATGGACGTCCCGCTCAGCGGCGCGTAGCCTTCATCGAGGAAGCAGCTGACCACGTCCACACCCGGTGCGGCCACCTCGGGCTTGATCGTCAGCTCGTCGCATCCAGAAGGTCCCCGGCTGGAGAAGCCGGCGATGGGATAGGGGAAGATGTAGTTCGTCGCGTCCAAGGCGCCCGCGGCGTAGGTATTCCACGGGGTCGAGTTGCGATCCGCCGGAATGCCGCAGCTCATCGTGTCGGGCCCTTCGTTGCCGGCGCTGAAGACGACGATCACGCCCGCGGTCTCGCAGTTGTCGATCGCGCTCCACCAGCGGTCGTCGCAACGATAGTACCAGTTCTCGTCGTTGGGGAATTCATGCCCGCCCCAGGAGTTCTGGCAGACGTCGGGCACATCGTCGACCGTCTGCGGATCGCCATCGGGATCCGTGATCCACTCGAAGCAGACCAGCACGTCGTTGTCGAACTCCTCGTTCCAACCCGGCTGATCGATGGCATTCGCCGCGATCCACTGCGCGCCCCAGGCTACGCCGACGGTGTCGCCCTGGGCCGGATCGAACCCGCACATCGTGCCCATGGTGTGGGTGCCATGGCCGTTGCCGTCATAGGGCACCCCCACCGAGTCGGCCAGCACATCCAGCCAGCATTCCTCGGCCGGATGGGCGCCGCCGTGGCCCCGCCAGCTCGTGGCGAGTGCCGGGTGTTGGCTGTCCACGCCGGTATCGAGCCCGCAGATCAGCGTGCCCGCCCCGCTGAGCCCCAGCTCGTACCAACACAGGTCGGCATTGATCGCGCGCAGGCCCGACGGCACACCCACCTCGCGGCCGCGGAGGAACACCTCGTCCCCGGTTCCCGGGTAAGCAGCGTCGCCGAAGCCAACCTCGTTGACACCGTCTCCGGCGGCTCCGCGCTCGCCGCGATCCCCCAGCCAGTTTGCGCGCGCCACCGGCTCGACGAGTTCGATCTGAAAGTTCGGCTCGATGACATCGACATCGGCGCGCGCGGCCAACTCGGCGAGGAAACCGTTGCGCACCTGGGCCACGATGACGTTCGTGATCCAGTGCGGCGTGAACCCGATCACCTGCCCGGTCTCCTGGCCGGCCGTCAGCAGGTCGATCAAGGGCGCCTGCGTGCGTGCGGCCGTCTCCTGCAGCGCGCGGACCACGGTCTCGTGGCGCTCGGCCCGGCTGGCCCGAGCTTCCTTGAGCTGTTGATGGAGGGAGGCCAGCTGCGCCTGCTCGGTCAGGTGAACCAGGACCGAGACGGTGCCCTCCGGCCCGGCCTCGGCGGCCTGCGCGGCCTGCGCGGCCACCCGGGCATCGATCGTGCCGGCCCCGGCCGGTATCCCCATGAACGCCACCAGGGCCAGCATGAGCACCGCGCAGAGGCCCGTCGCAGGGATCTGGCCTCCTCGGATGGCGGGAAACTCCACGATGCGTGACTGGAACCACGACGAGCGAGCTTGGGACTTCATGCTGCCCTCCTTAACCTGTCGGAGCAACTTCTGTGATGTGGTTGGACACATGCGCTTGGGCGGCCAGAGCCGAACCATGGGCCGGATGATCGGCCGGATGATCGGCCGGTGCGCGCGAGCCCGCACGCCGCCAACGCGCTGCCAGATGCCATTGTGATGCGAATTGTATCAGGCGGAAGGAGGATCGGTCGAGCCCTGCCCGGCCCAAGCCCAGAACCGCCCAGACCGGTCCCTGTCTGCCCAGCGGTGCAATCAGCTCATCGGGTCGCGCGCGACCGGCAGGCCGACGGTGAATCGGGTACCCTGCCCCACCTCGCTGGCAACCGCGATCGAGCCCTTGTGTTCTTCCAGGATCCGGTGAGCGATCGCCAGGCCCAGCCCCGTGCCGCCGCGGGCGCGCTTGGTCGTGAAGAAGGGATCGAAGATCTGTTTCTGAGTCTTCTCGTTCATGCCCCTGCCGTTGTCCTCGACCTCGAGAACCACGTGTCCGCTCTGTGTGCGCGAGCGCACCACGATCCGGCCCTTGCGATCATCGGGAATCGCCTGCGCGGCGTTGACGAGCAGATTCACCAGCACCTGTTCGATCTTCTGCGAGTTGCCCATGAAGGTGGGCAGGTCGGGCTCGAGTTCGAGTTCGAGTTCGGCGCGCTGGTGAACCTCGTTGTGCACCAGCCGCGAACAAGCCTCGATCAACGTGTTGAGGTCTACCTGCTCGATCGGCTGACCTTCGTCGCGGCGAGCGAACCGCTTGAGCCCATCGACGATGACCTTGATGCGCTCGGAGCCGTGGGCCATGTCGTCGACCAGGACCATGATGTGCTCGCGGAAGAAGCTGTAGGGCAGGCGGGCGACCTTGAGGTCGGGGTGATCGGCCTGGTACTGATCCACGATTGGCAAGATGTCCTCGAGCGCCTGTTTCAGGATCTTGACGTTGCCGCGGATGAACTGGTTGGGGTTGTTGATCTCGTGGCCGACGCCGCTCACCAGCTGACCGAGCGCGGACATCTGGTCGGCGCGCTGGAGCTGTTCCTCGTAGGTCTTCTCCAGCGTCACGTCGCGGTAGAACTCCATGATGCCCTCGACCTCGTGGTCGCGGTTGAAGACCGGAACGGCGTGGACATCGAGATGGCGGCCGTCGTGGATGATGGTGAGTGTGATCGGGGTCTTCTCCTTCAGGATCTTGGCCAATCGGCAATCCGGACACGGCCGGTTGCGCCCGAAGAGCGCGAAGTGGCATTTCGCCCCCGGTTCGACCTCCTGATGGTTGGTCATGACCACATTGCGGTTGCGGTCGATGAGCGCCATGTCACCCGGGATCATCTCGAACATGCTCTCGAGCCGGGCCTTCGACTCCTCCCAGTTGCGATTGACGCGCTCCATGTAGGTGTCGATCGTGGCGAGCTTCTTGCGCTGCTCCTCCAGCTCGGCGGTGCGCGCGGCGATGTCGCGCTCGAGTCTTTTCATCCGCTCGCGCTGGGCGGCTTCCTCCTCCTGCTTGAGCACCAGGTGCTCACTGAGCCGCTTACGTTCCAAGGCCAGGTTGAGCATGCGCACGATCTCATCGAGCATGCGCTGTTCCTCGGGCAGCAGTTCCAGGTGGGAATCCAGATAGCCCACCCGGATCTCGCCCACCGTCGCGCCACCGATCACCATCTCGGAGCGGAGGACGGTCGGGCTCGCGATGGGCTGTCCGTAGGCCTGGCCTTCGAAGGTAGCGAAGACAATCGTCTGGTCGGGATACTGCATCCCGCGGCTCAGGAAGCTGGGGAGACGATGGAAGAACTCCTCGACCGAGCGGGCCGCCTCGATCCACTCAGCCACCGAGTAGAGACAGAAGAGCTCCTTGATGCGCTCCTCGCGGCCGTCGGCATCGATCTGGGCCACGCCGTCGATGCGTGCGCCGAAGAAGATGCAAATTCCATCATTATTGGAAGAGAAACGCTTGATCTTCAGTGGGATCGAGGCGCCGCCGCCACCCCGCGGCGTGAAGACGGCGATCCCCCCACTGCCGCGCTTGGCGCGGATCATCGCGGCGCGGAAGGTCTCGAGCGAATCGTGCGTGAGTACCTCTTCGAGGCAGCGCTCACCGGGCACCACCTCGCCGAGCCCCGCCCTGCGGCAGAGCAGGCGACTGGCATGCTGGATCCGCTCGTCCTGATCCACGACGAACAGGAAGTCGAAGTTGCTTTCGACGAAGGCGTACAGGTCGTCGAACTTGATCATGCCTGCTCCTCGGAGGGACCGGGGCAGGCCGCCGTGTTTCCGCCGGCGCCGGCGTCCCGCCTGACCGGGGGACGCCGGGCGCGGTGGACCTGCCATCTAATGGACGCGATAGCGGTCGGTCCCGACCTCGCGAATCTCCTTCTTGTACCGCTCACCATGGGTGAGCGGCGGCGTGATGCTGACGGGCTGGACCTTGACCTCGGCGGGAATCAGGCCCCGCGGCTCCCACTTACGCGCTTGCCCGGTGTTCCAGTAGAAGGGCACCTGGCCATTGAGGCTGCTTCCGATCTCCCCCTCGAGCAGCAGCGTAAGCTGTTCGATCGTCTCGGGCAAACCCGTAACCCCCAGCCGGGTGGCCAGGCCGGCCAGGATCTCCCAGCCCGCCTTGCCCGCCGGCGGCGGCACGGCGCCGGCGAAGTCGATGCGCCGGCCTTCGAAGTTGCACCTGGTCCCGGGTGACTCCAGGTAGGTGCTGCCCGGCAGGGTGACATTGGCCCACTGGATGGTCTCGGTCACCGCCCAATCCATCGCGGCGATGAACTCGGTGTTCTGGAAGAAGGCGCCGGTGCGGTTGTGCCGCATCGGGTCCTCGCCGATGATCAGCGCCGCCCGAATCTTGCCCGCCTCCAGCAACCCGCGCAGCTCGGCGTGGCTCTTCGCGCCCGGAAGATCGGCCGCGGCCCGGCGCCCGGCCGTGAAGCCCACATCGGCACCGCAGACCTCGAGCCCCGCGCCGTTGGCGGTCATCTGCGGCAGCAACAGGTCCGCGTCGGCGCCGGTCTGCCGCAGCAGCACCGTCAGGTTGGCCATCGTCTCGAGGTCCCCCGGGGATTGGTCGAGGGTACGATCAGGACTGTGCACGAAGACGATCCGCTTGCCCTCACCGATCATGGCCGCCGCGGCGCGGATGCGCTCCTCGTCGACACCGGTCAGTTCGGTAACCGTCGCAAGATCGTAGTTGAGCGTCTTCAAGAAGGCGTCGCCCCCCGGCAGGCTGGCAACCTGCGCGCGGTCCAGGACGCCTTCTTCGAGCAGCACCATGATCACGCCGGCCCACATCACCGAAGCGCGCCCACGCATCGGATCCAGGGTTACGCCGGCGTAGTGACGGTCGGCGGTATCCAGCGTGGAGTTGGCCACGATGAGCTTGGCGCCCTTGCGCGCGGCCTCGATCACCTCGATCGACAAGATCAGGTGATCTCGCTCCATGCTCGTGTTGTTGCACACGATCAGGTCCGCCTCGCGCAGGGCGGTGCGATCACAGGTCGAGGCCGTGAAGCCCAGGGCCTGGTCCACACTGCCCGACTCGTTGCCGCCCAGCACCATCGTCAGGGACGCGACGTTGGCGGTCCCCAGGCCCTCCCGGGCGATCCGGCCCGCCAGATAGAGTTCTTCGTTGGTGAGCTCGGGCGAGGCGAATACGGCCACCGCCTCGGGCCCATGCTCTTGGGCCGCCTGGCGCAGCCCGGCGATCGTCAGCGCGTAGGCATCGTCGAAGGTGGTGTCCTGCGAACCGACGCCGCTGCGCACGCTGGGCGCGTCGATGCGGCGCTGCTTGATGAATCGCTCGTAGCCGAAGCGCCCGTAGCGGCACAGGTACTGCCCCGGTGTGCCCGAAGAGGTGATGTAGTAGCGGTCATCGCCGAAACGCTTCACGCGGATCTCACAGCCCAGCGAGCAGAAGGCGCAGTGCGTGCTTACCTCGTCGGTCGCCAGGTAAGCGCGTCCCGGGAATGGGTACTTCACGGTCAGCGCCCCGGTCGGACAGCTATCGACGCAGTTGCCGCAACTGACGCAGTTGGTCTGGACCAGCGGATCGTTCATCGCCGGCCGCATCTCGGTGCGGAAGCCCCGGCCGACGAGTCCCAGCGCGGAAATCGTCAGCACCCGGGCGCAGGTGCGGACGCAGCGCGAGCAGAGAACACATTTGTTGGGATCGTAGATGATATAGGGGTGGCGGTCGTCGATCTTGTGCTTGCGGACATAGCCGGCGAAGCGCGCCATGTCCACGCCGTAGTCCTCGGCATAGAGCCGCAGGGCGCAATCGTCATAGCGCACGCAACCGCAGGATAGACAGCGGTCCACCTCGTGCGAGACGTCTTCGGGCTCGAACCCGGTCGCGACCTCGCGGAAGTTGCCCTTGCGCTCCTCCACATCGATCAGGTGCACCTCATGCCGCGGACTCTCGGGCACGTCGCCCAGTTCGGCCTTGCCCGGCTTCGACCAAAACTCCTTGGTGACGACGAAAGGCTCGGGCTCGATCTGCGCACCGCGCAAGTAGGCATCGATCGCCTTGGCCGCGCGCTGGCCGTCGCGGATGGCATCGATCACCACCGTGGGGCCGTCGTCGGCCGCGTCCCCGCCGGCGTACACGCCGGGGATGTTGGTGGCCATCGTCTTCGTGTCGATATCGATGGTCTCCCAGCGGCTGACGCCCAGGTCCTTCCCCGACACCTGCTTCAACCCATCGAGCACCGGCCCTTGTCCGATCGCCGAAACCGCCAGATGACACGGCAGATCGAACTCGCTTCCCTCGAGCGGCACCGGACGGCGACGGCCGGAGGCATCCGGCTCGCCCAGAACCATGCGGATACAGCGCAGCCCCTTGAGGCGGCCGCCGTCGGCGAGGATGCCCACCGGTGCGGCCAACTCCATGAGCTCGATCCCTTCGTCGATGCAGTCGTGGATCTCCATCTCATCGGCGGGCATCTCGGCCTTGGTGCGCCGGTAGAGAATGATGACCTTCTCGGCCCCGAGCCGCCAGCTCGTGCGCGCCACGTCCATGGCGGTGTTGCCGCCGCCCACCACGACCACCGTTCCGGAGACCGGTTCGCGGCGGATCGCCTTCTCGCGCAGGAAGTCCGCGCCGGTCACCACGCCTTCGGTGTCGAACTCACCCTCGACACGCATGGGTTTGCCTGTCCAGGCACCCGCGCCCAGAAAGAGGGCGTCGTGCTTCTCGCGGAGTTCGTCGATCGTGACGTCCCGACCTACGCGCACGTTGTAATGGATCTCGGCTCCCGCCCGCTCGATGTAGTCGATCTCTTGGTCCAGGACATCATCGGGAAGCCGGTAGGTCGGGATACCGTAGCGCAGCATCCCCCCACCCTTGGGCATCGCCTCGTAGAGCACCGGCTGGTAGCCACGCCGTCCGAGGAAGTAGGCCGCGGTCAGGCCGGCCGGGCCGGCTCCCACAATACCGATCGACTTGCCGCGATCGGGCTCGCGCTCAGGATCCCGATCGTAGACACCCGGTCGGTCGGTGACGTAACGTTTCACCCAGTTGATGCCTACCGGCGCATCGATGTCACCCCGCCGGCAGACCACCTCGCACTTGCGGACGCACACACGTCCGCACACCGCCGGCAACGGGTTGGCCTCGCGAATGAGATCGACCGCGCGCTGGATCTGCCCCATGCCGGCCAATGCCAGATAGCCCTGGGCATCCACTCCCGCCGGGCACCCCTGCAGACAGGGCGACACGCAGTCGGCGTAGTGATTCGAGATCAAGAGCTCGAGTGCGGTCTTGCGGGAGGCCACCACACGCTCGTTGCGGGTCTCGACCTCCATGTCGGGCGCGATCCGCGTCGCACAGGCCGGCACCAAGTTCGGCCGCCCCTTGACCTCCACGACACAGACAAAGCAGGAGCCGTACGGCGCCAGCTCCTCCGAGTGACAGAGCGTGGGGATCTCGTCGAGCTTCTGCTCGCGCACGACCTCGAGGATCGTCTGCCCCGGCCGCGCGGTGACGTCCTGACCGTTGATCTTCAGCTGGATCGTATCCATGACACGCCTCAATTCTTATACACCGCGTCGAAGTTGCAGCTCGTGATGCACTGGCCGCACTTGACGCAAATTTCATTGTTGATGACGTGGGGCTTCTTCGGTTCTCCGGTGATGGCGTCCACCGGGCACTTCTTGGCGCACAGCGTACAGCCCGTGCACTTCTGCGGGTCGATGAAGAAGTCGACCAACGCTTCACAGTACTTGGCCGTGCACCGCCGGTCCAGAATGTGCTCTTTGTACTCGTTGAGGTAGTACTTCATCGTGGTGAGCACGGGGTTGGGCGCGGTCTGGCCAAGTCCGCAGAGACTGGCCTCGCGAATCTGGCGGGCCAGCTGGTCGAGCTTCTCGAGGTCCTCTTCCTGGCCCTCGCCGCGGGTGATGCGCTCCAAGGTCTCGAGCATGCGCAGCGTGCCGATCCGGCAGAAGGTGCACTTGCCGCAGGACTCCTTCTGCGTGAAGTCCAGGAAGAAGCGCGCGATCTCGACCATACAGGTCTTGGTATCGACGACCACCATGCCGCCCGAGCCCATGATGGCACCGGTGGCCGGGATCGATTCGAAGTCGACCGGCGTGTCGGCCAGCTCGGCCGGGATGCAGCCGCCGGAGGGGCCGCCCATCTGGACGGCCTTGAACTCGCCGCCATCCTTGATGCCCCCGCCGATCTTGAACACCAGGTCCCGGATCGTCGTGCCCATGGGCACTTCGGCCAACCCGCCGTGCTTGACCTTGCCGGCCAGCGCGAAAACCTTCGTGCCCCGGCTCTTCTCGGTGCCGAACTTCGCGTAGGCGGCCGAACCGTTGGTGATGATCCACGGCACATTGGCGTAGGTCTCGACATTGTTGTTGTTCGTGGGCTTCTGCCACAGCCCCTTCTCGGCCGGGAAGGGCGGGCGGATGCGCGGCATGCCGCGCTCGCCCTCGATCGAGGCGAAGAGTGCGGTTTCCTCGCCACAGACAAAGGCGCCGGCCCCCTGCTTGATCTTCAGGTCGAAGTCGAAGCCGGTGCCCAGGATGTTCTTGCCCAGATAGCCCTTCTCGCGGGCGGCGGCGATGGCGATCTCGAGCCGCTTGATTGCCAGTGGGTACTCGGCGCGGCAGTAGATGTAGCCGAAGCTGGCCCCGATGGCCCGAGCGCAGATGATCATGCCCTCGAGCACCGCGTGGGGATCGCCCTCCAGCACGGAGCGGTCCATGAACGCCCCAGGGTCGCCCTCGTCGGCGTTGCACACGACGTACTTGATCTCGCCCTCATTCTTCGCGGCGAACGACCACTTGAGGCCGGTCGGGAATCCGGCCCCACCACGGCCGCGCAGGCCCGAGGCCTTCACTTCCTCGATGATCTCCTCGGGCGTCATCTCCTCGAGAGCCTTGGCCAGCGCCGTATAGCCGCCGCGTTCCTCGTACTCGGCCAGCGATTCCGGATTGATGGTGCCGCAGTTGCGAAGCACGATCCGCTCCTGGGGATCCATGAACGCGATCTCGTCGCCGTCGGGGGCGCCGTCGGCCTTGATCCGGTAGATGACGCCGTCGGTGAGCATCTCGCCGCCGCGCACATGGCGCTCGAAGATCTCACCCGCGCGGTCCGGATCCACGTCCCCATAGATCACCCGGGTACCGTTCTCGCGCACCTCGACCAGCGGCTCGCGGAAACACATGCCGATGCAGCCGGTGATTTCGAGCTTGCACGCTTCGGGATTCTGCGCCGACAGGTCCTTCAAGCGATTGTAGACCGCCTGAGCCCCAGCCGAGAGACCACAGGTTCCCATCCCAACGAAGACTTGTTTCATCGCATCTCGCTCCGGTTTCTCAACTCAGACTTCGGCCGCGGCCGCCGGCTTGGGCGCCTTGCGCCGGTAGCTGCGAACCAGCTTCCGGACCGCCGCCGGCGTAAGCTTGCCGTGGGTTTCATCGTTGATCATGACGACCGGCGCCAGTGAGCAGCATCCCAGACAGGCGACGGTGAAAAGCGTGAAGAGCCCGTCCTCGGTGGTCTCCCCCACCTCGACGCCCAGCTCGTCCTGAACCGCCTCGATGATCGTCTTCGCGCCCGAGACATGGCACGCCGTCCCGGCGCACACCCGGATGACATTCTTGCCCATGGGCTGAAGGCGAAACTGACTGTAGAAGGTGATCACCCCGTAGATCGTCGACTCGGGCACCGTGGTCACCTCGGAGATGTACTTGATCGCCCGGCGGGGAATGTAACCGAAGTGCTCCTGCGCCGACTGCAGCAGGGGGATCAACTCGCCCGGTTGGCCGTCGTAGCGCCACAACCGGTAGCCAAAGCTCTCTTGCTGATTTGCCATGATTGGGTTCCTGCTGACTGAAAGGGTTTTCGACATCCGGCCGAAGCCGGACCACTTACGTTCATCCCGCAGGCGGCCCCCAGGGCCGCACCAGGAAATCGGATCCTTGCATGGGAGACCAACGGAAAGCCGGCCAGAAGCCGACTAGTCGTCGAGCATCTTGATGACCTTGGCCTCGCGCACCCGCAGAACGCCCTCGATCTCATTGATCTTCTCTATGATCCGGGGCGTGCGGCCCACGGCGTCCTGGCCGCTGATCATGCCGACCAGCTTCGTACCGTCCTCGATCACATCGCAGAAGAGAACCTCGTCGATGAAGAAGATCGTGGTGAAGATCTGCTGAATCGCGTCCTTCTCGATGTCGACGATGACGTAGCTGGTCGTCCCCGGCTGCAGCTGGGCGGCATCGCCCGGCACCGTCTTGACCGCCTTCCGGTAAATATTGACGAACTCGTCGACATCGCGGTCGAGCTTGGGCCGTTCGACCAGCGACTGCGAGACGACGTCCACGCCTTTGATCGCCCGCACCTGATCGAACAGACGCTCGATGCCCTCGGTGCTGCCGGCCCGAACCAGCAGAATCACATCCACCTCGCCGCGAACGGCGTCACAAGACTCCACCCCGTCGAGCTGGCGAAGTTCGTTGAAGACCGCCATGCTGCGCGTGGGGTCGTTGATGCGGATCGTCAGATACGCGCTCACCGATTCGCGCGTGCCACCGGTCTCTTCGGTCACCGCGGGGGCCTTGAGCGTGGTCGTCCCCGGAGCGAGTTTCTCGAGCGCCTCGACCAACTCGGGAATCTCGAAGGGCTTGTCCAGGTACCCGGTGTTCTTCTCCGCAAGGACCGTCATCTTGAGGCGGTCGTCGCCAAAGCCGGTGATGACGAGCACCGGAAGCTCGGGATACTGGCTCTTGATGACCTTGAGGATCTTCAGGCCGTCGATATCGGGCATGAAGACATCGGTCACCAGGTAGTCGAAGCCAACGCCCTTCGAGCGTGACCGGTCCAGCTCGTGGATGGCTGAGATCCCATCGGGACAGGCGACAACCTCATAGTCCTCTTGGGTGAGACCGATCGTGACGTTGCGCCGGATTTCGGGCTCATCGTCAATGATAAGAACACGCCCTTTCACGAAACACCCTCCTCGAATCCCGAGGTTTGCGGTCAGCTGTCTTCTCCGTAGCCGCGAAGCCATACGAAACCGTGGGTTTCGCAAAAGGGCGATTCTACCCCTCAGGCTCTGGCCGTGCCAACCCCAGAACATTCGATGCATGTGATTACCGCGTCCGTTAATTCGCTTGCAAGCCACCCCACCGCGCGGCTAGCATCTTCACTTGCCCGCGGACTGCTTTCGTGGGCACGGGCAGGGTTGTCTCTGCCCGCAGAACTGGCCCTGGTGGGTGTAGCTCAGCTGGTCAGAGCGCGTGACTGTGGATCACGAGGTCGCGGGTTCAAATCCCGTCACCCACCCAGTTCGGACCCGGTCTCCCCTTGCAACCGAGGAACTCGCACTCTGGCAATCTTCCGGATTAGTCGATCTTATGGTCTCTTCCGATCGAATCATTGACAGCCCGCGCGGCTGTCATTTAGCCTCCATTTTCTGATTTGGGCCAACTCCTGGGGGTTGTATGGGCTTGTGTCCCCATCTGCCCACAGGCGCGTGCGGTCGCGCATGCCCGCCTTGTCTCCGGGCATGTGGGATCATAGAGAAACCGCCCTACACAGTCCTGGGAAACGGAAACGAAGTCATGAATCAGTCGAAGCGAACCTCCTTCGTTCTGGCCGCGGGCGTCATCGTTCTCGTTTTCGGTATCGTTGGCTATGCGATTCCCGCCAAGGAAGCCGAGACGCCCCAGCGCGTTTATTACGAGAACGCCGGCGGCGGTGTGCTCTTCCCCCATCACCAGCACGAAGGCTTCGCCTGCGAGCGCTGTCATCATGAGAAGCTGATCGAGGAGGTCACCACCGACTGCACCTTCTGCCATCACGCCGGGGGCCCGTTCGAAGTCGCGGAGTGGGAAGACGAATCCATGGCCGAGTTCCACATGGAGTTCACCGACGAGGACTACTCCGCCTGCATCGGCTGCCACGCCCACGACGAGTTCAAGGTCTCCGCCACCCCCGCTTTCGAATCCACCTGCGCCATGTGCCACGAGGATGACGGTATCGATGAGATGTTCGTCCTTCCCGGCCACAATTGTATGACCTGTCACGAGCTGGCCGAGGAAGAGGTCGAGCTCCTGGCCTGCAACGAGTGCCACCAGTCGGGCGAGGGCGAGGCCCGGGATTGCGCGGCCTGCCACGAGAGCGACGGCTACGAATACGACATGTTCGAGCATGCCGATCTCACCAGCATGGGGGGGCACTCCTGCATGGATTGCCACGTGGCCACCCGCGGATCCGACGCGATCCACGATCGTTGCCTGCGGTGTCACTACGACCAGGAGGAGTTGACCTTCTTCACGCGTTCGAAGGAAGACACCGACTCGGTCTGCAAGACCTGCCATATGCAACCATAATGGACGCCGCCGGTCGTTGGCTGGAGGCGCCCCGATCCGGAGAGGTGCGGCTTTCCGGAACCTATATCGCGCCGTGAACAGAGAAACCTTCTTGAACAAGGAGGCACAGTGAGCACCAAGCGGTTCTTTGGCCTGTTGGGGCCACGGATCGGCCTGGCCGCTCCCGAGGGCACGCCCCGGGAGATGGCGCCGCCGAAGCGGGTCTGCATCCCGCTGGCCGGTGGCGCCTCGGGCCTGAAGGTCGGCGTGGGCGACTCGGTCCAGGGTGGCCAGCTGCTGGCCGTCGCGGCCGGTCTGGACCCAGTCTACGCGCCCTACGGCGGCCAGGTGGTGGCCATCTCCGAGGGTCTGGCCGCCGGCGGCGCCAAGATCGCCACCCTGGAGCTGGAAACCGGCCCCGAACCGGCCTGGATCAAGGCCAACCCGCTCGAGGACCTTTCCGCCGCCGACGCCGACGCTTTGACCGAAGCCATGGACAAGGTCGGCGTCGCGCTCCCCTGGGAGGAGATCGAGGGTCCCCCGACGTCGATCCTGGTCATGGCCGTCGACCGCGAACCGGGCTTGGGCGTGCAACGCTATTTCCTGACCGCCGGGCTCGACGAGCTCAAGACTGCCCTGGGACTGCTGCAGAAACTCACCGGCTCGGTCCCGATCAAACTGGCGGTACCCACTTCGTTCCAGGGACAGCTGAGCGGCATCGCGGATCTGGGCGTTCTGCCCGTGCCCGAGCGCTACCCCGACAGTCACTGGCGCCTGATCCTCGCCAAGGCCTGCGGAACCGGCAACATCAGCTACGAAGGCGCCCGCCAGGCAGGCCACTACTTCCTGACCGCCGAACACCTGTGCCTGGCGCTGCGAGCGGTCAAGGCAGGTCTGCCGCGCACGACGAAGCTCGTGACCGTCGCGGGCAAGGGCCTCGATCAGCCCGCGCTGGTCGAAACCCCGCTGGGCACACCCGTCGGCCATCTGCTCGAGGAACTCGGCATCGTGGTCGCGGAGGGCGACCGAGTCATCCTGGGCGGCGTCTGGCAAGGCGAGCCGCAGTTCGACCGCAACTCGCCCGTGACCCTCGGCACCGATGGGGTCACGGTGATCGCGGCCGACGAGTTGACCCACCTTAAGGACAATCCCTGCATCCACTGCGGGCGGTGCGTGTCCATCTGCCCGGTGAACATCCAGGTAGGCCTGGTCGCTCGGTACGCCGAATTCGCGCTGGTGGACGAGGCCTACACCCTCGGCGCGCACGCTTGCATCGAGTGCGGTTGCTGCGCGTACGTCTGCCCGGCGCAGCGCCCCCTGCTGCAGTACATGCGGTACGCCATCGAGCAGTATGAGGCCGCTCAGGCGGCGGCCGAGGAAGCCGGCGCGGAGCCGGCGGCCTCCACGGCCGCGCAGGAGTGGGGCACAAAGACCGAAGCGGTGGCCGCCCCGCAGGAGGCGCCCCTCAAGGACGGGCAGTCCGCGGGCAAGGGAGGAACCAAGTGATGAAACGTCCCCCGCTTCTGAGTGTGGCCACACCTCCCCACATTCACGATGGGAGCTCCATCCCGGGCATCTACTTCGACCAGCTGGTGGCCCTCCTGCCGGCGGCGGTGGCCGGCTGCTTGATGTGGGGTCTGGCGGGTGTCCAGACCCTGTTGCTCGCGGTAGGCAGCGCCGTCGTATTCGAGTGGATCACCGGCCGCCTGCGCAAGCAACCCGGCTACTTGGGCGATGGCTCGGTGCTCGTGCAGGGCGTGCTCCTGGGACTCATGCTGCACGCGGCCGCCCCATGGTGGCTGGTCCTGATCGCCTCGCTGCTCATGGTCGTCTTCGCCAAGCACTTCTTCGGAGGCATCGGCGGCTATCCGTTCAGCCCCCCCCTCTTGAGCTATGCGATCATCCTCTTCTCCTGGCCCACACGCATGAACACGGCCGCGCAGTTCACCTCCTGGGACCTGTCGGTACCGGTCCTCGAACCGCTGGTGGCCTGGCGCACCTACGGCGTCGAGGCGGTCGACAGCTTCTCACTGGGGCAACTCCTCTGGGGCCAGCAACTCGGCGGCGTGGGTTCATCGATGGTCCTCTGGCTGGCCATCGGAGGGATCTACCTCATCCTGCGCGGCCACATCGACTGGCGGATTCCCCTCTCGTACCTGGCCACCGTCTTTGTGACGGCCTGGCTGTTCCACCTGGGGGATTCCGGCAGCTACCCGGGCCCCTTCTTCCATCTTTTCTCGGGCATCACCTTCTTCGCGGCCCTGTTCCTGGCCACCGA
This sequence comes from uncultured bacterium, assembly GCA_964573295.1. Taxonomy (GTDB): domain Bacteria; phylum Eisenbacteria; class RBG-16-71-46; order CAIMUX01; family WJJG01; genus CAYQJL01. Next base: position 98,104 of record CAZNJE010000007.1, read on the forward strand.
CCTGGCGACCTCACCGGTCAATCCCTGGGCGCAGGTCGTCTACGGCGCGGGCTGCGGATTGCTCACCGTCCTCATTCGGACCTTCGGCGTCTGGCCGGACGGCGCGGTCTTCGCACTCATGCTCATGAGCCTGGCCCAGCCGCTCATTGACAAGATTCAGCCGAAGGTGATCGGCGTGGAGGTGCCGGCGCGATGAATGAACTCGTCAAAATGTTCCTGGTGCTGACCCTGATTTGCATCGCTTCGGCCGTAGCCTTGACGGCGCTGAACCAGGGGCTGGCCGAGCAGATCTTCCTGCAGGAAGAGGTCAACCTTCGCGGACCGGCAGTGCAGGATATCTTCCCCGGCGCGCCCAACGATCCGATGGCCGACGCGTTCACCAAGTCCATCGGCGGTCAGGACTGGCGGATCTACCCGGTGATCGAGAACGGACAGATCACGGCGGTGGCAATGGAGACGGTTGGCACGGGCGGCTACGGGGGCAACGTATCGGTGATGACCGGCATTGCTGTCGACGAAGGCGAGATTGCCGGTGTGCGCGTGACGAAGCACTCCGAGACCCCGGGCATCGGCACGCGGGTGGCCGATCCCAGTTACCTGCGCACCTACGCGGGACGCGACATCGCGGGCACCGACTTCGCGCTGCAGCCGGCCGGCGGGGACGTGGAGTCTGTCTCGGGGGCCACGCGCACCAGCACGGCGGTCGTGCGGGGAGTGCGGCAGGCCGCCGAGTTCGTCAGGGAACATCAGGAGGAGATCGCCGGCTGGGCCGCCGAGGCCCGCTCGGGATCGAACTAGCCGCGGAAAAGACGGGAGACGAGACATGCGAATCGTCAAGGAGTTCACCAAGGGGTTCACCACGCAACTGCCGCCGTTCCGGCTGGTGCTGGGTCTGTGCCCGGTGCTGGCGGTGACCAACACGGTCGAGAACGGCATCGGCATGGGTATGGCCACCACCTTCGTGTTGCTGTGCTCGAACGTCCTCGTGTCGCTCCTGCGCAAGGTGATCCCGGCCAAGGTGCGCATCGCCTGCTTCATCGTCGTGATCGCCACCTTCGTGGTCACCGTCGAGCTCGTGATGAAGGCCTTCTTCTTCGGGCTCTCACAGAGCCTGGGCATCTTCATCCCGCTCATCGTGGTCAACTGCATCATCCTGGGACGCGCGGAAGCCTTCGCCGCCAAGAACCCGGTCCACCTGTCGGCCGCCGACGGACTGGGCATCGGGCTGGGCTTCACCTTGTCCCTGGGTGTGCTGGGCGCCGTGCGCGAGATCCTGGGCGCGGGCACCTTCTTCGGCCAGAGCGTGTTCGGCCCCTCCTTCGAGCCGTTCACCCTCTTCGCCAACGCACCGGGCGCCTTCATCGGGCTGGGCCTGCTCCTGTTCCTGATGAACGCCTACGACCGGTTCCGGACGCGCATGAACGTCGAGGCGTAGGGCGCGGGGCCTACGCATCCGGATAGGAGGCTGTTGTGGATCTGATTCTCCTGGTCATCGGCGCGATCCTCGTCAAGAACATCCTCTTGGCGCAGTATCTGGGGAACTGCCCCTTCATGGGCGTGTCGAAGCGGATGGACACGGCGGTGGGCATGGGCATGGCGGTCATCTTCGTGATGACGGTGGCATCGGTCATCACCTGGATCGTCAGCCGGTTCGTGCTCGTCCCCTACGGCATGGAACACTTGCAGACGATCGCCTTCATCCTGGTGATCGCCTCCCTGGTTCAGTTCATCGAGATCTTCTTGAAGAAATCGGTGCCGGCCCTCTATCAGTCCTTGGGAATCTTCCTTCCGCTGATCACCACCAACTGCGCCATCATGGGCGTGGCCCTGATCTGCGTGAAGAACAACTACGATTTCGTCGAGATGGTGCTCTTCGCGGTGGCGAGTGCGCTGGGCTTCGCGCTCGCCCTGGTGCTCTTCGCGGGGTTGCGCGAGCGATTCCGTATCGCGCACATCCCGCAACCGCTGCAAGACACCGCCATCGCCCTGATCACCGCGGGACTGATGTCCCTGGCATTCATGGGATTCATGGGAATGGCCTAAATGGGCAACCCGGTCGGCTACGGGGCCTACTAGCGATAAGGTGAGGCTATGGTCACAGCTTTGATCTTCATGGGTGGACTGGGAGCAGCCGCCGCGCTGCTTCTGGGGGTGGCTTCGCGCGTCTTCTACGTGAAGGAAGACCCACTGATCGGCGAGGTCGAGAACGCTTTGCCGGGCGCCAACTGCGGCGGATGCGGCTATCCGGGATGCCGGGCCGCCGCCGAGGCCATCGCCGCGGGCAAGGCCGACGCGGGCATCTGCGTCGCCGGGGGATTCGAGACCGCGGTGGCGGTCGGCCGGGTGATGGGCGTCAAAGTGGTCGCCCGAGAGCCCGAAATCGCCTCGACGACCTGCACCTTCGGCACCGATGAAGCGGACCTGCTCTACCGCTACAGCGGAGCGCAGGATTGCCAAGCGGCCGTCCAGCTCTTCGGCGGCAGCAAGGTCTGCCCCATCGGCTGCATCGGTCTGGGGAGCTGCGTGAAGGCCTGCCAGTTCGATGCGCTGGTGATCGGTCCCGACCACCTGCCCAAGTTCAATCCCAAGAAATGCGTGGCCTGCGGCGCCTGCGTGAAGGCCTGCCCGAAAGACATCATCCAGCTCACTTCCTCGACCAGGCGCCTGCAGACCGAGTACACCACCGACGAATGCACGGCGCCCTGCCAGCGCGCCTGCCCGACGGGCATCGACATCCCGGCCTACATCCGCGCCATCCGCCACGGGTTCCCCGAGGAGGCGCTCAAGATCATCAAGGAGAAGTGCCCGCTGCCGCTGGTCTGCGGCCGCATTTGCCCAGCGCCCTGCGAGTTCGACTGCCGGCGCAACCTGGGCAGCGACGAGGCGGTGGCCATCAACCCCCTGAAGCGCTACGTGGCCGACTACGAGATGCGCACGGGCAAGCACATCAATCCCTACAAAAACGCCCCCACCGGCAAGAAGGTCGCCGTGGTGGGTGCCGGCGCCGAGGGTCTGACCGCCTCCTACTATTTGGCGCGACTGGGCCATGAGACCACCCTGATCGACGCGAAGCCCGAGCTGGGCGGCATCCTGCGCCAGGTGATCTCCCCCGGCCGGCTGCCCGACGGCGTCCTGGACCACGAGATCCAGAGCATCCTCGAGATGGGGGTCGCGGCCCGCACCGGCCAGGTGCTGGGCAAGGACTTCACAGTGCCTCAACTCCTCGAGGAAGGATTCGACAGCGTCCTTCTGACCACCGGGGGCTACGACGGACGCAAGATCCTGATTCCGCAAGATGCCCGCCGGCCGCTGGTGCCCGGAGTCACCCTGATGATCGACTTCCTCGAGCAACTCAAGCGCAGCGAGAAGCCGCCGGTGGGCAAACGAGTCGTGATCGCTGGAGGTGCCGTCAAGGCTTACGACATGGCCAAGCGCGTTGTCGAGCTCGGCGCCGAGCGGGTGATTCTCATTCTCCCGGACAACCCGGCCTTGCTGCCCGATGAGCTGGCCGATCCGGAGGCTCTCGATCGCGAAGGCATCGAGGTGCATCCGGCCAGTGTGGTCAGCATGCTGATGGGCGACGGCGAACGCCTGACCGGTGCCTCCTTCACCCAGTTGCAGACCGAAGACGATCATGGCCGGATCTCCACCGCCACCCTCGACATCGATCTCTTGATCGCCGCGGCGGGGCGCATTCCGGAGCTGGTGATCGTGCCGACCCGCACGATCGACGAGGATGGTGAAGAGCACATCGAGACCTTCGCCTCTCTATCGAGCCAGCCGTCCTGGCGAACGGTCGAGACCTTCAAAACCTATCCCGGCGGGGGGACGCTGGGGATCTTCAGCTCCCCCGAGTTTGGCCGGGTCAGCGATTCGAGCGCAGTGGTACGGGCCATTCTTTCGGGCCGGCGGGTGGTGCGCGGCCTCAACCAGCACCTCTCGGGCGAGGAGATCACCGGCATCGCCAACCTGGCGGCCGAAGCCGACGAGATCCTGAACGTCTCGGAGATCGACGGCGTGCCCAACCTGCCGCGGATCGAGCCAGGCGGCGAGATGCGCGAACCCGGCACCGGGGCCGACTGGATGGCGAGTGAAGAACTCAGCGGCTTGGATGATGAGGCCGCGCGGAAGGAAGCCGAGCGCTGCCTGCAGTGCGGCTTGATCTGCTACAAGCGGGCCATGTAGAGGACGGGAACCGATGAACGACAAGAACAAGATCACGATCAATGGTCGTCAGCTCACCTTCACGCCCGGTGAGACCATTCTCGAGGTGGCCACACGCAACGGCATCTTCATCCCCACGCTATGCCACCTCAAGGGCACCACCCCCACCGGCGCCTGCCGCGTGTGCGTCTGCGAGGTCGAGGGCGCGCGGGCCCTGATGGCCGCGTGCACGGTCCCGGCCGCGCCGAATATGGTGGTGCACACGGCCAGCCAGAAGGTCTTGACCGCCCGTCGAACGGTGCTCGAGTTGCTCCTGGCCGCCGGCAATCACAATTGCGCCATTCGCAAGGAGGACGGCGGCCGCTGGACCCGATTGCAGGAAGAGGCCGCCGAATACGACCAGAGCGAGGAGCTGTGCGAGGTCTACGGTGCGTGCAAGCTCCAGGCGCTCTGCTACCGCTACCAGGTCTACACCGGTCCCCTCGCCGGACGTGGCACCGATTACCCGCTCGAGGATGCCAGCCCGCTGATCCTGCGCGACTTCTCCCGCTGCATCCTGTGTGGCCGCTGCGTGCAGGCCTGCCACCTGTCGCAGGTCAACAATGCGATCTCGCTTGGCTTCCGCGGCGCGAAGGCCAAGATCGTGGCCATGGGCGACAAGACCCTGGCCGAGTCGGCCTGCGTCTACTGCGGCGAGTGCCTCCAGGTCTGCCCCGTGGGCGCCCTGGTCGAGAAGCGCAGTCGCTACAAGATTCGTCCGTGGGAAGCGACCCGCGTGCGTACCACCTGCGGCTACTGCGGCGTGGGCTGCCAGATGGAGCTGCAGGTCAAGGACGGCGCGATCATGAAGGTCGAAGGCATCGAGGACGGCGCCCCCAACGAGGGCCGGCTGTGCGCCAAGGGCCGCTTCGGCTTCGACTACCTGGGCTCCCCCCACCGGCTCACCAAACCACTGGTGCGCACGGGAGCGAAGCTGAAGGAAACCTCGTGGGACGAGGCGCTGGACCTGGTGGCCGGCAAGCTCAAGGCAATCAAGGAGAAGAACGGCGGCGCCGCGGTGGCGGGTATCGCCTCGGCGCGTTCCACCAATGAATCGCTCTACCTGTTCCAGAAGCTGTTCCGCGACGCCGTGGGCTCGGGCAACCTCGCCGCACCGTTCGAGTCGGCGCCGATGACCCATGGAATCGATCACATCGAGAAGGCTGCCTGCATCGTATTGGTGGGCTCGGACGTCACCCACGAGAACCCGGTGGCCGGTGCGGCGATCAAGCGCGCCACGATCCGGGAGAACCCCGCCAAACTCATCGTGATCGACTCGCGCGATACGGTCATTGCCGGCCACGCTGACCAGTTCCTCAAGGTCGCGGAAGGCTCCGAGTCGGTGTTGCTCAACGGCGTCATTCACGGACTGATCGAGAAAGGATTGGGTCAGGAAAGTCTGCCGGCAGACCAGCTGGCCGACGCGAAGAAGACACTGGCCGAGCTGACACCCGCCAAGGCGGCTGAGGGCAGCGGCATCAGCGCCGAGACTGCGGCGGCCACCATCGAGACGCTGGCCACCGCAGCGGCCGAGGGACCGGTCATGCTGCTCTATGGCCCCAAGGTGGCCGCCTGGGTGCCGGTCTTCCGCCTGCTCATCGAGATCCTGGGGAGCCTGGATCGTGACGGCGGCGGCGTCAACGCCCTCGGCGACATGTGCAACTCGGTCGGCGCGCTTCTGATGGGCGTCCACCCCCACTACCGTCCCGGGTACGAGCCGGCCGGCGCGGACGCCGGGCTCAGCCTGCCGGAGATCGTCGCCGCGGCGGGCGGCACAGGCGGCGGCGCGGGTGCCGGCACAAGCGGCGGCAACGGCGCGCCGCAGGGTGCCGCCTCCAAGATCGAGATGCTGTATGTGGCCGGCGAGAACCTGGCCATTACCGAGCCTGGCCTGGAAGGCGTGCGGCAAGCCTTGAAGGGCGATACGTTCCTGGTGGTCCAGGACAGCTTCGAGAACGAGACGACGGCGCTCGCCGATGTGGTGCTGCCGGCCGCGGCCTGGGCCGAGGATGAAGGCACCTTCACGAGCGCGGAGCGGCGTGTCAGTCGCACGCGCCGGGCGGTCGACGCTCCTGGGGAAGCCCGCAGCGAGCGCTGGATCTATGGCCAGCTCGCCGCTCGTCTGGGAGCAAGCTGGGCCAACCCGGAGCAATCGGCCCAGGAGCTGTGGGACAGTGAGATCGCCCAGACGATTCCGCAACTGCGCGGGATCAGTTACGCCGGCATCGAGCACAATGGACTGCAGTGGCCCACCGCAAATGGCAACCGCATCGCCACCGCCGAAGCACCGGTGTTCAAGCCGCAGTGGCAGAGCTTCAATTACCAGCACCGGCAGCTCATGGAGCAGTGCGAGGGCCTGCTCGAGGCGCTGGCCCGCCCGCAGGAATCGGTGGCACAGACCAGCGCAATGGATCCGGAGAAGATCCGGGCCGACTTCGATGCCTTCCTCAAAGCCGAGGAGGTGACCGAGAAGAAACCGCCCATCGATGCCGTCCTCGCCGAGTACCGTTCTCACCGCGGCGGGTTGATCCCGGTGCTGCAAAGAGTGCAGGGCATCTTGGGCTTCCTGCCCATCGAGGCCCAGAATTACATCGCCCTGGGGCTGGACGTGCCGGCATCGGATGTCTACGGCGTGGTGTCCTTCTACGCCTTCTTCACGATGACGCCGCGCGGCAAGCATGTGGTGCGTGTCTGCCTGGGGACGGCATGTTATGTCAAGGAGGCCGGCAAGATCCTGGCCAACATCGAGGAGCACTTCGGGATCAAGGTGGGCCAGACCACCGAGGATCGCCAGTTCACGATCGAGGGTGTTCGCTGTGTGGGCGCCTGCGGTCTCGCGCCGGTGGTCGTCGTGGGCGAGGAAACGCTCGGCATGGTCGACCCGGCCCAGGCAGTCAAACGAGTCGAAGCATTCCGCGACTAGTCGGCGGATGGCGCATCGGGGGGCCGGATTCCGGTGCGCGCAACCCATGGAGATGTCTACATGACACTCAAAGAAGTCGCCGACGTGCTGTCGGCGAAGATTCTGAACGGCACGGACGAGGAATTCGCCGTCACGGTCACCACGGCGGCCGCCAGCGATCTGATGAGCGACATCCTGGCCCGCATGGTCTCGGCCGACCTCATGCTGACCGGCTTGACGACGACCCAGACCATCCGCACCTCCTCGGTCGCGGGCATTCGTACGGTCGTGATCTGTCGGGGCAAGCCGGTACCCGATTCGGTGATCGAGCTGGCCAAGGAAGAGGGCGTCCTCCTCATGGTTACCCACCTGACCCTCTTCGAGTCCTGCGGGCTGCTCTACGAGAAGGGCCTGCGAGGCGTGTTGGCGCGGTAGGCACAGGCCCCGCCGCGGGCGGAGTGGAGCGAGGATCGAGATGGATCCCAAGTACGCGAAGACAAAGGAACTGCTCTTCGAGCTGAAGGTGGGCGACATCATGCGCAGTGATGTCATCACGATGACGCCCGATCAGACGATGCAGGGGTTTCGAACGATCCTTAGGGAGCACCGCATCTCGGGCACGCCCGTGCTGGAGAACGAGAAGGTGGTCGGCATGATCACGATCGCCGATCTGCTCACCTTCCTCGCCGCCCATGAAGAGGACTGCCCCATTGCCGAGAAGATGACGACCAATCTGGTCTGGCTCTACTCCGACCAGCTCCTGGTGCACGCGCTCAAGGAGTTCGACCAGTACCGTTTCGGCCGCTTCCCCGTGATCGACCGCGCGACGGGGAGATTCGTCGGCATCCTGACGAAGGGCATCATCATCGAGGGAGTGCTCAGCCGCATGGAGGCCGAGCTCAAGGAAGAGGAGATCCGCCAGTATCGAGCGAGCCACATCTTCGAAGACATCAACGCCGAGTACAAAGAGATCTACCTGACCTACGACGTCGTGGGCAAAGACTTCGAGCTGGCCGGCACGGCCTCGACACGCATGAAACGCAACCTGAAGCGCCTGGGCATTCGCCCGGATATCATCCATCGCCTGGCGATCGCCTCCTACGAAGCGGAGATGAACTGCGTCATCTACGCCGACCGCGGCGTGATGGAGTACCGCATCGCCCCCGAGGAGATCTCCTTCCGGATTCACGACCAGGGCCCGGGCATTCCGGACATCGAGGCTGCCCTCAGGCCCGGGTTCTCGACCGCCCCCGATTGGGTTCGGGAGCTGGGCTTCGGCGCCGGCATGGGGATCCCCAACATCAAGAAGTGCGCGGACAAGTTCGACCTGCAATCGACGCCGGGGGTGGGCACCACACTGAAGATCTGGATCTTCACGGGGAAAGACGATGAAGCTGCGTGAACTCGTCGAGGAGCTAGGCCTTGAGGTCGTCACCGGCGCCGATGAACTGGACGCCGAGGTGACCAAAGGCTATGTGAGCGACATGCTGAGCGATGTCATGGGCAACGCCGAAGAGGGCGGCCTGTGGATCACGATTCAGAAGCATCAGAACATCGTGGCCGTGGCGGTGATGAAGTCGCTGGCCGCGATCGTGCTCGTCAAGGGACGCAAACCCGACGAGGACGCGGCCGCCAAGGCCGAGCGCGAGGGGGTGGTCATCCTAAGCACGGAGATGAGCGCCTTCGAGCTGGCCGGAAAACTCCACGCGCTAGGCGTGCAGGGCGAATAGGACGTGGCGGGTGAAGCCGATCAGGGACCGAGACTGCAGACGTGCAAGGTGGACCTACACCTCCATAGCTGCCTCTCCCCCTGCGGCTCGCTGGACATGACACCGATCAAGATCGTCCAGCACGCGCGCACGCGGGGGCTGGCGATGATCGCGATCACCGACCACAACAGCGCGGAGAACGCGCCGGCGGTGATCCGGGCGGCGGGCGGGAGCGGGATCTCGGTCCTTCCGGGGATGGAGGTCACCACCGCCGAGGAAGCGCACGTGCTGGCGCTCTTCGCCGACCTGGCGGCGGCCGAATCGATGCAGGCTTTGGTCTACGAGCGCCTGCAGCCGGGTGAGAACGACGAAGATCTCTTCGGGCTTCAGGTGGTATCCAACGAGCTCGACGAGGTCGAAGGCATGAATCCGCGCCTCTTGATCGGCGCGACCACCCTGGCGGTGGACGAGCTGGTGCGGGAGGTGCACGCGCGCGATGGGCTGGCGATCGCCTGCCACATCGATCGCGAGAGTTACAGTCTGGTGGGTCAGCTGGGGTTCATTCCCCCCGATCTACCGCTGGATGGAGTAGAGATCTCGAGGCGTATGACACTGCCCGAGGCCCGGAAGCGGTTCGCCGAGTACCGGGACCGCCCGTTTCTCTCGGCCTCGGACGCGCACGAGATCATCGACGTCGGCACGAACCCGACCGTCATGCGCCTGGCGGCCGCCAGCTTCGACGAACTGCGTCTGGCCTTGTTGGGAAAGGGCGGGCGAGGGATCGTGGAAGAGGCAGCCTCGGCCTGACGCCGCGGCGGAGAGCATGGAAGACCTGTCGCTGCACATCCTGGATGTGGTGGAGAACGGCACGGCCGCCGGCGCCACATTGGTGGAGATCCGCCTACGCGAGGACAGCCGTAAGGACTGGCTGGAGCTGCGTATCCAGGACAATGGATGCGGCATGGACGAGACGATGCTCGCGGGGGTACGCGACCCGTTCGTGACGACGCGTACCACCCGCCGGGTCGGAATGGGCATTCCCCTGCTCGACCAGGCCACGCGCGAGGCAGAGGGCTCGTTCGAGATCCGCTCCCGAAAAGGGTGCGGCACGGAGGTCGTCGCCGGCTTTCGGTTGAGCCACATCGATCGGAGGCCGCTGGGCGATCTCGCCGAAACGATGGTGGCCCTGATTCTGGGGCACCCGGAGGTCGATTTCGTCTTTACGGGCGCCTGGGACGACCGCGAGGTCGAACTCGACACCCGCGAGCTGAAGCAAGAGCTCGAGGACGTGCCGCTGTCGCACCCCTCGGTGCTGAACTGGATCCGCCGGCAAATCCGGGAGGCGGTCACCGGGCACGAGACGGAGGCGAAGGCGAAGGCGGAGGCGGAGGCGGACACGGACGAGAAAAGCGGAGGGCATCACGATGCCGAGACTGAAGATTGAGGATCTGAAACGGATCAAGGAAGAGGTCAAGGGCACGGTCAATCTCCGCGAAGGAGAGTACCGGGTCAAGGTCACCGTGCACATGGGCACCTGCGGCATCGCCGCCGGTGCGCGGCCGGTGATGAGCACGCTGCTCAAGAAGATCGAGGAAGGCGACGTCAAGGACGTGATCCTGACCTCCTCGGGCTGCGCGGGACTCTGCAGCCACGAGCCCATGATCACCGTGGAGTACAAGGACGCCGCCCCGATCAAGTACGTGCGCTTGGATTCCGAGAAGACCGCACGGATCTTCGAGGAGCACATCATGGGCGGCAAGCCGGTTGAAGAGTACGCCTACTCGCTCGGCAGCGAGACCACCCACTAGGGGCGTGCTCGCGCGATAAGGCGCGAACAGGGATACAGGGGAATGACGGCCCTCGTGCGGGCCGCCGGGACGTAAGGCACTTCTGCCAGGATAGGGTTCAATCGATGGAAAAGACTTACCGGGCTCATCTGCTGCTGTGTGCGGGCACGAGCTGCGTGGCCAGCGGTTCGCTGAAGGTCCGCGACGCGCTCATCGAGGAGATCAAGAAGCGCGATCTCCAGGACGAGGTCTATGTCACCACCACCGGCTGCAACGGTTTCTGCGCCGCCGGGCCGCTCCTGGTGGCCTATCCGGACGGGATTTTCTACCAGAAGCTCAGACCCGAGGACGTACCGTTCTTCGTGGAGGAGTATCTTCTGAAGGGCCGCACGGTGAAGAAGCATCTCTTCGAACCCAAGAAGGGGGCCGAGGCGATCCCGAAGATGCACGACATCGGCTTCTTCAGCCATCAGCTCCTGGTGGCGCTGAAGAACCGCGGCCTGATCGATCCGGAGAAGATCGACGAGTACATCGCGCGCGACGGCTACCTGGGCACCGCCCGGGCTCTGACGGAGATGGATCCCGAGCAGATCATCGACGAGATCAAGTCCTCGGGCCTGCGCGGCCGCGGCGGTGCCGGGTTCCCCACCGGCCTCAAATGGCAGTTCGCGCATGACGCCAAGGGGAGCCCCAAGTACATCCTGTGCAATGCCGACGAGGGCGACCCCGGGGCCTTCATGGACCGCTCGATCTTAGAGAGCGACCCGCACGCCGTTCTGGAGGGCATGGTCATCGGCGCCAAGGCCATCGGTGCCCACAAGGGCTACATCTACGTCCGCGCCGAGTACCCGCTCGCCATCGAGCGTCTCAACACCGCCATCGCGCAGGCCAAGGACTACGGCCTGCTGGGCAAGGACATCTTGGGCTCGGGCTACGACGTCGACATCGAACTCTATCACGGCGCCGGCGCCTTCGTCTGCGGCGAGGAAACCGCCCTGATGCAGTCGATCGAGGGCCGTCGCGGCATGCCCCGACCCCGCCCGCCGTTCCCGGCCCACAAGGGCCTGTGGGGCAAGCCCTCGGTGCTGAACAACGTCGAGACCTACGCGAACATCGCCCAGATCATCCACCGCGGCGCCGACTGGTACAAGAGCATCGGCACCGAGAAGAGCACCGGCACGAAGGTGTTCGCGCTGACCGGCACGGTCAAGAACATCGGCTTGATCGAAGTGCCGATGGGCACGCCGCTGCGCAGGATCGTCTACGATATCGGCGGCGGCATCCCGGGCAAGAAGAAGCTCAAGGCCGTTCAGGTCGGCGGCCCCTCGGGCGGTTGTATCCCTGAGCATCTGATCGACACGCCGGTCGACTTCGAGTCGATCCCGGCCACCGGCGCCATCATGGGCTCGGGCGGCATGGTCGTCATGGACACCAGCACCTGCATGGTCGATGTGGCCAAGTTCTTCCTGGAGTTCACGGCCGAGGAGTCCTGTGGCAAGTGCACGCCCTGTCGCGAAGGCACCTTCCAGATGCTCGAGATCTTGGAACGTATCTGCGAGGGCAAGGGCAAGCCCGAGGACATCCCCACCCTGGAACGTTTGGCGGAGATGATCGGCGCCTCCTCGCTCTGTGGTCTGGGGCAGACGGCGCCCAACCCCGTGCTCACCACGCTGCGCTACTTCCGCCACGAGTACGAAGAGCACATCTACGACCGGCGCTGCGCGGCCAAAGCCTGCAAGCCGCTGCTCAAGTTCTGGATCGATCCGGAGAAGTGCAAGAAGTGCGGCCTGTGTTACAAGGCCTGCCCCTTCGATGCGATCAAGTGGGAGAAGAAGCAGCTGGCCGAGATCATCCCCGAGAAGTGCACGCGCTGCATGTCCTGCTACCGGGCCTGCCCGTTCGACGCGATCGAGTAGCGCGCGGTCGTGAGCGCCGGGTGCGGGGACGCACCGCAGACGCTGACGATGCGAGAGACGACACGAGAGACGACACGATAGACGGCACGGCAGACGACACAATAGACGACACGATAGACGACACATCAAGGGAGGCAGTGTGATGCAGCACGTCCCACATCCGCCGGAAGACCCGGAGCGCCAGATCCTGCGCACCGGCACGTTCCTGCAGACCAGCTGCCCGCACTGCGGAGCCGATCTGGTCGATCAGCGTTGGATCTACCTGCGTATCATCGCCCCGGGAAACGAGGTAGGCGAGCTCAAGCTTTCCCCAAGATTCAACGTCTTCGAAAAGGAGAGCACGATCGACCTGCCCCCCGGGGAGGAGGTTCAGGACCTGCAATGCCCGCACTGCGGGGCCTCCCTGCTGGCCGATCCGGACCGCTGCGAGATCTGCGACGCACCGGTCGCCCGGGTGCGCGTTGAGGCGGTGCGGGTGGGATTCAATCTGCTGTTCTGCACGCGAGTGGGTTGCCGCTGGCACGGCCTGCCCAACGAGGATCGCGCCCGGATCGATCTGGATGCGGAGGGGTAGGGGTAGGCGGTCGCGCCGGGACTACTCGTCCCACCGGGTGTCCCACCGGGTGTCCCACCAGGTCGCAAGCCAGGCTGCTTCGGAGGTCCCGCGAATGCGAAACCGACCGGGCTCTGCGATCTACCCCACCACTCGGCCGATCGAGAGGCGCAGGGTCTCATCCTTTCGGGCCCGCCGATCGAAGACCCACGCGATCGAATAGGCACCCACGAGGGCCAGCCCACCCAGCAGGGCGCTGGCCACCGGCGTCCAGCGCAGCACCTCGGCGCCGACCACGATTCCGGTCACGAAGAAGAGCGCCGGCACGAAGTAGACCAGGGCGGCCGCCTTGAGCCCCATGCTGCGCTGGGAGGAAATCTCCACCACCTGGCCCGGCCGGGCGCCGACCAGGTTGTCGACCTCGATCTTCAGCTCGCCGCGCTTGCCGAAGGCATTGCACAGGTCGGCGGACTTGCAGCTTCCACAGGCCTCTTGCCGATCGATCACGACCTCGGCCTTACTCCCGAACGTGCGGACCACCCGCGCCACGGTACAGCTTTCCATGATGGCTTCGTGTCTCCTCGATCCTCGCCGGTCTTTGCCGGTCTTCGCCGATCCGTCCCGATGCCGGCCGTCCCGCTACCGTCTGCCCGTGGGGCATGCGCTGCGCCCCGCCGGCCGCCTCGGCGTTCGGCCTTCCGCGACCAGCGCCCAGCATACGCTTCTGCCGGGTGATTCCCAAGCGTCTCTGACGACAAGCCTCCTACCCTATCCCCCGAAGGCGGGTTTCGCCCGAGAATACCGCTCGATTCACGGCAAGATTCCAGGGCCGGCACGCGACGGGCCGGCAGGCGAGTAGAACGACGCCGGCGACTCCGCCACAGACCCGGGCCGGTGGCTCAAACCCAGGGCTGGCCTCCCCCTTGCGGCGCGGGTACACTGCCGGCACCTGGCCGACCGTCGAAATCCGGGTCTTCGGGGGACGCGACGGCAGGAGCGTGCCGTCGTATCAGCATACGCCGGCAGCTCCACGGGCCTGCCGGTTCCCGGGGCCGTCGGTTGATCGGAATCGAGTCAACTGCATTGAGAAGGGGAAGATATGGCACGGGCTCCAATGAGGACTCCGCGCGGGATGCGTGACTTTCCGCCGCAGGAGAAGCGGCGCCGGGATTGGGTCATCGGACGCATCCGCGGCGTTTTCGAGAGCTTCGGCTACGATCCCATCGAGACGCCCTCGGTGGAGCTGTTCGAGGTCCTGCGGGGCAAACTGGGCGAAGAGGGCGAGCAGCTGCTCTTCAAGATCCTGCGCCGCGGCACCGAGCTCGAGAAGTTGCGCCTGGGCCAGGCCGGCTCGGTCACCATCGAGCGATTCGAAGACGTCGTCGACTCGGCGCTGCGCTTCGACCTCACGGTGCCCTTCGCTCGCTTCCTGGCCACGCACGGGGACCTGCCGCGGCCCTTCAAGCGCTACCAGATCCAGCCGGTCTGGCGGGCCGAGCGCCAGCAGCGCGGCCGCTACCGCGAGTTCTACCAGTGCGACGTCGACGTGGCCGGCACCGAGTCGATGCTGGCCGACGCCGAGATCATCGCCATCGTCGTGGCCTGCCTGCGAGAGCTGGGCTTCACCGACTTCCGTACGGTGATCGGTCACCGCAAACTGCTCGATGGGCTCATCGAGTCGGTCGAGGGAGGCGCCTGGGCCGGCGACATCTGCACCTCGATCGATAAGTTCGACAAGATCGGCGCAGAAGGTGTGCGCGAAGAGATGGGCCGGCGCGGGATCCCCACCCCCATCGCCGAGGCCATCCTCGAACGCATCACGGTCGAGGGCACGAACGAGGAGACTCTGGACTACGCCGAGCGAAGCCTGGGCGACACCACGAACGGCCCGCGCGGCGCGGCCGAGACGCGCGAGCTCCTGGAGATCCTGCGCGCGATGGGCGTGCCGGCGGAAAACCTGCGACTGGACCTACGATTGGTGCGGGGCCTGGACTACTACACTGGCCCGGTCTTCGAGTCGATCGTCACCACGCCGGCCATCGGCAGCTTGAGCGGCGGCGGACGCTACGACGAGCTGATCGGCAAGTTCACCGGGCAAGGCGTGCCGGCGGTGGGGTCGTCGGTGGGCGTCGAGCGCATCATCGAGGTCATGCGCGAGTTCGACATGTTCCCGCCCCTGATCGGCGGCACCGAAGTGTTGGTCACGATCTTCAATCCCGAGACACGGGCGGCCTCGCTCGTGCTGGCCGGCCGGCTGCGCGAGGCAGGTCTGGCTTGCGAGGTGGCCCTGAAGGAAACCAAGGGGCTCAAGCAGCAAATCACCTATGCGGCCAACAAGAGTATTCCGCTGATCGCCGTCCTGGGTCCCGATGAGATCGCGGCCGAGACGGTGACCCTGCGGGCGGGACCCAAGAATCAGCGTCAGGTCCCGGCGGCCCAGGCAGCTCAACAGGCCCGGGCCTTTCTGGAGGAGCTCCGCGGCGGTCAGTCCTAGGCGCTGGAGCATACGAAGGAAGTAGGCAGGCAGGTAGGCAGGCAGGCAGGTAGGTAGGTAGGTAGGTAGGTAGGCTCGTCATGCAGTCTCCGGCAACGCAAACCACGAATGTCTGTAGAGGCCCTTACTTGGCGGCCGCCGTCATCGCCGCCGCCTTCTTCGTGGGCGTGCTTCTCTGCACGCTGGCCGGTCCGGCCGCCTCTTTGCCCCGCTCGGAAGTGCCCACCACGATCCTGGTCGAACCGGGGGAGGGCATCCGGCCCGAACAGGCCCGCGCGCCGGCCTTCCTCCTGGACAAGGACGACCAGCTCCTCGTGATCGATCAGCTCCGCGGTTTCTTGATCGGGCGTTTCCAGCCGCCGCTGGGCCTGGCGCCCGAATCCGACGCCTTCCCCGGTGGCGTGGGGCTCGAACCCGAGTCTCTCGAGGGCCCGCCCCTGCCACCCGCGCCGGTGTCACCAATTCCCCTCCAACCCGGTTACCCCTTTCTCTCCGCCGGCTCGATCGCCGGCACCCCGTGCGTCTGTGACCTGGACTTCGACGGGAAGAGCGAGGTGATCGTGGCCACCACCGAAGGCGTGGTCTATGTTTTGGACTATCATGGTAATTTGCGCCCCGGATGGCCGCTGCGCATCAATGACGGCTTCTATGCCCCGCCTTCGGCGGCCGACATCAACGGTGAGGGCAGTGCCGAGATCGTTCTGCCCGGCGTCTCGGGCCGGGTCTACGCCTGGCAGGCCGACGGTAGCCTGCTGCCCGGCTGGCCGGTTCGGCCCGTCGTACCCGAGGCAGGTGAGCCGGAGGTCTCCTTCTTCGGCGGCGCCTCGCTGGCGGACTTGAGCGGCGACGGGATCGCTGACGTGTGCGTGGCCACCTCGCTGGGCAGCGTGTGGGCCATCCGGGGCGACGGCCAGGTCTTGCCCGGATGGCCGCAGACGATGCTTGCCGGCAACCGGCCTCCCAATCCCGCCGGCGTCTTCGCCTCCCCCGCCCTCGCCGATCTCGACGGCGACGGCCGGCGTGAGGTCGTCGTCGCGAACAACGCCTACCAGATCCACGCCTGGCACGCCGACGGCACAGCGGTGACCGGCTGGCCGGCCCAGATACCCCACCGCGCCCGCGCCGGGTTCTCGGGCGTCTCGGTGGCCGATGTGGACGGGGATGAAGCGATCGAGATCGTGGTGACCTCCGAACATGGAGAGCTCGGGCCGGCGGGCGTCTCGGTCTTCAGCGCCGACGGCCGCATCGAGGAAGGTTGGCCGTTCGACCTGGGTGAGATCGCCAACGCACAAGCAGCGCTGGGTGACCTCACCGGGGACGGCGTGCCGGAGATCGTGGTCGCCACGATCGGGGGCAACGCCCGGCTGATCGCCCTCGACGGCAGCACGGCCGCCCCTCTGCCGGGATGGCCCCTGCGGATCAAGCGCGAGACGGTCAATGCCTCGCCGGTCATCTCCGACATCGACGGCGACGGTCGCAACGATATCGTGATCGCGGCGCTCTCGACCGGCTCCGAGAGCGATGCCTGGATCTGGGGTCTGGACGCCGAGGGCAATCAGCTCAACGGCTTTCCCATCATGCTGCCGCAGGATGAGGTCCTGGCGGCTTCGCCAAGCTGTGGTGACCTGGACGGGGACGGCGATCTCGAGCTGGTCGCGGCCACCGAACGGCTGAACAGCCTCTACGCCTGGGACCTCAACGCGTTCTGCGATCTCTATCTCTGTCCCTGGTCCAGCGAGGCGGGCGGTCCGGCACGCACCGGCGTCATTCAGCTCCTGCGCAACCCGAACGGCCCCCGGCTGCCGGGCACGATGCCCACCGATCTCTTCGGCCCCAACGGCCCCGACGGCGCGTTGATCGGCGGTTCCTCAATCGACCCCTTTGTGAACGCGGACGCCGAGCAGCGCCCCCTGCCCGGCAGTATGCAGGCCAGGGTCGTCTTCGATCTCGGCGAGAAGACGGCCGTCGATCTGGTCATCTTCAACATCCGGCACCAGCCGGTCCGTCACCTTCTGCAACACGTTCTGCCGGCTGGCCACTACGAGATCCACTGGGACGGGCGCAACGACCAGGAGCAGCGCGAGCCCACCGGGATCTACTTCTACCAGCTTGATCTTGGCGGCCGGCGCCGCACCGAACAGCTCCTGCTCCTCCAGTAGCCTCACGTCAGATCCGCCTGGGTGGCCGAACGGAGCCGGTCATCGCAAAGCGAATTACCTCCGGGAGTAGCAATCGTGGCTTGCCCCCCGGATGCGTCGATTGTTAGGTTTAACTGCTGTGGTTTCGATAGCAGATTCGTCGAAGAACGACGCGGGTGTTTACCACTAACCAATGGGGATCAAGGGTATGGCAGACAAGAAAGCAGATTTGGCGGGCCCGGGCGTTAGCACGTATCCCGAAGTCGAGAAGGTGCTTCCGGCCGACTACAGCTCGATTCTCTCGCCGAAGGAGACCATGAAGGCGCTCTTCGCGGTCAAGCGCTACATCGAGGAGAACCTCGAGAAGGAACTGAACCTGATGATGGTTCAGTGTCCCTTGATCATGGACAAGCACTGCGGCATGAACGACTACCTCGACCGCGACGGTTCGCGTACCCCGATCGACTTCCAGGCCGGCTTGGGGCTCGAGAAGAAGATCGATGCCCAGGTCGTGCAGGCGGTGACGAAGTGGAAGCGCTGGGCCTTGGAGCAGTACGGCTGCAACGTGGGCGAGGGCATCAACACCGATATGCGCGCGGTACGCAAGGACTACTTCCTGGACCACGACCACAGCTCCTATGTCGACCAGTGGGACTGGGAGAAGGTGATCACGGCCGAGGACCGCACGCTCGAGTATCTCACCGAGACGGTGAAGCGCATCTGGAAGGTTTTGAAGGGCGCCGAGAATCTGGCCCTCGACATGTACCCGCAGCTGAAGACCGACAAGTACCCCGCCCTGCCCGAGGAGCTGGTCTTCATCCACGCCGAAGACATCCTCGAGAAGTTCCCCGACCTGCCGCGCAAGCAGCGTGAGACCGCGATCCTGCAAGAGTATCCGGCCGTCTTCATCTACGGCATCGGCTGGACGCTGAAGGACGGCTATCCGCACGAGATGCGCGCGGCGGACTACGATGACTGGGTCACCGAGACCACGTCGGCCGACGGCCGTCCGATGCACGGCCTCAACGGCGACATCCTGGTCTGGAACCCCCTGACCAAGCGCCGTCACGAGCTGACCTCGATGGGCGTCCGGGTCACGAAAGACACGCTCAAGGAGCAGCTGAAGCTCACCGGTCAGGAGCATTTCCTGGAGATGCCCTACCACAAGATGATCCTGAACGACGAGATCCCGCTCTCGATCGGCGGCGGCATCGGCCAGGCCCGCACCTACATGCTCTTGCTCCGCAAGGCGCACCTGGGTGAGGTGACCTGCACGATTTGGCCCGACGAGCTGAAGGAGATCTGCAAGAAGAAGAACATCCACGTGTTGCAGTAGCGCGTGCGGTCCCGGCAAGAGCCGAAAGAACGATGATCGGAGCGGGAAGTCGCGTAGGCGGCTTCCCGCTCGTTCTTGTGAGCCCTTCGAACTACGGTTGTACCTACTGCGCGTCGCACACTCTGAGTCGCGTGGCGAAGCCCGCGGCACCCATTGTCTCTGGCAACCCATCCGAATGGTTTCCTTCACACGCACTTGCCACGCACCTGCAAAAGGGCGTGATCCCGGTCCTCTTGCCGTCTACAGTTACCCTCATCCACGCGAACAAGAACAGCCTGCTGGATGGATCGCTGATGGGTGGGGACCGCGTCCCCTGGGGGGGTATCATGCGTTTCTTCTCGTTCCTGGGCCTTGCGGGTCTGGTGGGCGGATTGGTGCTGGCGCCAGCTCCGCGCGCCGACGAAGGCATGTGGATGCCCAGTCAACTACCCGACCTGGCCGCCGACCTCGAAGCCGCGGGACTGGAGGTTGATGCGTCCTCCCTGGGCAACCTCACCGCCTACCCCATGGGTGCGGTGATCTGGCTCGGGGGATGCACCGCATCCTTCGTTTCCGCTCAGGGCCTCGTCGTCACCAACCATCACTGTGCCTATGGCTCGATACAGCACAACTCCACCGAAGAGAACAACATCCTCGAGCACGGCTTCCTCGCGCGCTCCTTTGAGGACGAGTTGCCCGCCGCTCCCGGAAGCCGTGTGCTGGTGACCGTCGCCGTGGAAGATGTCACCGAGCGCATTCTCGCCAGCGTGCCCGCGGGGGCTTCCGGCAGAGAGCGCTATGAAGCGATCGAGGCCGCCGAGAAACGCCTGATCGCGGAGTGCGAAGCCGCCCAGGTGGGAGTGCGTTGCCGCATTCGCTCCTTCTACGGTGGCGTACTCTATCAGCTCTTCACGCAGCTTGAGATCCGCGATGTGCGCCTGGTGTACGCGCCCCCGCGTTCGGTGGGCAAGTATGGCGGCGACATCGACAACTGGATGTGGCCCCGTCACACGGGGGACTTCGCCTTCTTGCGAGCCTATGTCGGCCCCGACGGAATGCCGGCCGACCCGTCCCCCGACAACTTCCCCTACCATCCTGAAACCTGGCTGAAGGTCTCGATCGACGGTGTCGCCGACGGCGATTTCGTGATGGTCGCGGGCTACCCCGGCCGGACAAGCCGCTACCGCCTCTCCGACGAAGTGCACAATCGCGTCCAGTGGTACTATCCCCAGGCGGCTGCCGTCTACGGAGCCCGCCTGCAGTCGATCGAGCGCGCCGTAGAACGCTACCCTGACGCACGCCTCAAGATGGAACCGGCCATCGCCGGCCTCAACAACACCACGAAGAACTACGCCGGCATGATCGAGGGCTTCGCAAACACCGACGTCGTATCGGCCAAGCGAAACCTAGAAGAGGCACTACAGGCCTGGATCGCAGAGGACCCTCAACGCCAGGGCCGGTATGGCTCCGCCCTGGACGAACTGCGCGCACTCGTTGCCCAGGAGCAGGAAGATCGTGAGCGCGATCTCTATTGGGGCACCGTGAGCCGCTGGCCGCTGCTGCAAGCCGCGCGCAGGCTCTATCGCCTGGCGCAGGAGCGTCAGAAGCCCGACCTCGAGCGCGAGCCAGGCTATCAGCAACGCGACCTGCGCTGGATCCGCAGAAGCCTGGAACGGATGGAGCGGCGGTATGACGCACGGGTCGACCGGATGGTGATCGAGGACGCCATCCGGATCTACGCGACCCTGGATCCCGAGAAGCGGGTCCGTGCCTTTGACGCATTCTTGGGCATCGGCGACGACGAAATCGACCATGGGCGGCTCGGCCGCGTGCTGGATGCGATGTATGCCAACACCACGCTCGAAGACCTCGACGTGCGTCTGGAGTTGATGGCTGCAAGGGCCGAGGACCTCGAGTCCAGCCAGGACCCCTTCATGCAGCTGGCCGTCGCGCTCTATCCCGCCACGTTGGCGATGGAGGCTGAAGAAGAGGCGCTACAAGGCGCATTCAAGGAAACGCGGCCTCGGTTCATGGAGGCCTTGATCGCCTACGAGAAAAGCCTCGGCATCGAAGTCTATCCCGACGCGAACTCGACCCTCCGGGTGACGACCGGCCACGTGATGGGCTATGTCCCCCATGACGGGATCTACTACACCCCCTTCACCACACTACGGGGACTGCTGCAGAAAGAGACCGGCGCCGAGCCCTTCGACTCCCCCGCCGCGCTCCTGGCCGCCATCGGCGCAGAGGACCACGGACCCTACGCGTCGTTAGCCCTCGGATCGGTCCCGGTCAATTTCCTCTCCACGCTGGATACGACCGGCGGCAACTCTGGTTCTCCAACGCTCAACGGCCGCGGCGAGCTCGTCGGCTTGCTGTTCGACGGCGTGTGGGAGAGCCTCCTGGCCGATTGGCACTACGAGGCCGAGACGGTGCGGTCAATCCATACGGATGTTCGCTACATGCTGTGGGTCATGGATCGCGTGGACGGCGCACACCGGTTGCTCGAGGAGATGGGCATCGAACCGAGCTTCGGACCCAACGCCGGACGGTAGCGACGCGGCCGCCGGGGAGTTCGACGCTGATCACGGCCGTCTACGGCATGAGCACGAAGCGGCGGAAGGCGCTTCGATCCCCCACGGTCAGTCGCGCGAAGTAGATTCCCGCCGTGGCCCCGGCGCCGTTCCAGGTAGCTTCGAGCGCCCCGCCCGACGCATCGCCCCCGCGCAGGCGCTGTGGCCGCAGGTCGGCGACCTGCCGCCCGTTGACGTCGTGGATCGTGAGGCGGAGCGCATCGCTTGGGTTCGCGCCCACGGGAACCGTGAAACGAAACGCGGCCTGGCCTGCGACCGGCTGCGCGCCCACGAGTTCGATCCCCGACCAGGCCTCCGGAGGCGACGGCGGGTCGCCCACGTCCGCATAACCGCCCACCTCGATCAAGCGGGGCGGACCATAGGCTGCGCGGTCGTCCTCGACATCGACCGACTGCACCAGGTAGGCAAATTCGCCCGGCGCGTGATTGGAGAAGGTGTACTCGGCGGCCGGGTGCCCCTCGGCGACCAGGGTCTCGGTCTCAAAAAGATCGGCGGGCTCGATGTCATCGACATACCACCCCTCGTCGGTCACGTAGCCATCGGTGTTGTACCGAAACCGGAACCAGACGATGTCGCCTTCATAGGCGGAGAGGTCGAACTCGGCCTCCACCCATCCACCGGAGTTGCCCGTAATGCCGTTGCCGAAGTTGCGAAGGTTCGGATCGCTGTTGGTCGTGATCGAACCCGGGAGCGTCGTGAAGGTGCGGCCATCGGTCGCGATCTCGACGTAGCCGTAGTCCCAGTTGCTCTCAATGCGGTAGTAGGTCCAGAAGCGCAGGCTCTCGCCCGGCTCCACGAGGTGACCGCGCCGCGACTCGAGGGTGTTGTTGAGATGGTTGTCGTTGCCGCCGAAGAAGCTGTGGGTTGGCGAATGGGAGCGGTTCGTCACCCGGCTCCACCCCACGCTGGTCCACCGGGTCGCCGGATCGGCCTCCAGATCGTCCGCTCCCAGGGCGGGTCCGGTGGCCTCGATCACGTTCCAGGCGATCGCCGGATTGTCCGGGTCCGGCTCGGGAACACTCCAGGTGAGCGTGAAGGTGACCGGTACGGTCCCCTCCGTCACGACGCGCGCGAGGCCCGGTGGGAGCACGCGCTGCGGATTGTCGGCCAGCTCGATCGCCCGCAGGTTGCCTTCGCGGTTCTCGGCCACCAGTTCGGGAATACGGGCCTCGGGCGGCCAGAAGTTGTCGTTCGAGGTCCCCACCTCGGTGACGTAGGAGAAGATCTTCGGCTTGCTCTGCTGCTCTCCGTACATCCAGTCGTTGGCATCCCCGTTCACGCGGTAGAGCATCTCCCACGCCGCTCCCGGTGCATAGCCGTTCTCCTCGCTACGAATGCGCCCGAGCCTGAAAAGCCCTTCGTGATCCTCGCAGTGCAGCTGGTCGTAGCCCCAGGAGTGCAAGTTGTAGTTGCCGTAGGAATGGTAGTTGAGGGCGACGGTGAACTCGCGGGCATTGCATAAGTCCCGGATGGCCACGGTCTCGGGTTCGCTGAAGGGGCTGGCGCCGCGGTAGGTCTCCGATGACGGGTAGGGGCTCGATCCCTCGTCGTCGTAGCCCCACTGGTAGCCGAAGTTCCGATTGAGGTCCACACCGTAGGTGCCGCCGCCGTTGTTGCGGCGGTTCTTGCGCCACATGCCCCCGCCTTGCGGGTTCGTCTGATAGTTGTATTGCACGCCGTCGGGATTGACGACCGGCTGGAGCCAGATCTCGCGCCCATTGACGATGGCCGTGGCCCGCGGATCGGTGCCGTAGCTTTCCAGCAAGTGCCGGGCGAGATCATGGAGCACCTCGAAGGTGATCACCTCGCGCGCATGGATGTAGGCATTGAAGTAGACCTCGGGTTCGTCCTCCTCGACGGCCGGGTTGTCCGAGATCTTGTAGACCCACAGCTCGCGCCCCTCGATCGATTGGCCGATGCTGATCTTGGGCGTCATGATCTCGGGATAGGCGCCGGCCAGCGCGTCCATGGCCTCGATGGCCTCCTCGTAGGTGTGGTAGGCCCCAAAGGGTCCTTCCCGCGAGAGACGGGAAGCGAAGAAGCCTTCGAGGTCATCGATCGCGACATCGGCCTCGAACCCGAGCGCCCGCAACTCGGCCAGGCGTCCCGCCGCAGCCGCGAACTCCAAGACGTCTCCCGCAACGGTGCTCCCGCAGGTTCTCGCCTCGGGCACCTGGATGAGCAAGCGCTGGTACTCGGCTTTCGAGTCCAGCCGAACGGAGAGGAGCTGGCTGCCACCCGCGACGGCCGGCGCCGAGAGGATGAACGCAACAGCGACCGCCACCGCGGCCGCGGGTCGAATCTGCAAATGCATGTGTTTCTTCTCCCTGGCATGGGTGTTGGGCTCGCGTTTCAGCTGGGTGCTCTACGCCCGGGCCCGCGAGGCTCCTCGCCTAGTATGTCACAAGTGCGCCCCTGCGGTCGCCGGCAGGGTCCATCTCCCTGGGCCGCCCGGAACGACCGGAAGCACACGCGCCCCTATCTTCCTCACAGAAAACGAGATAGAAGACCCGCTCTCAGGGAACCCCGGGGTAGAGTTTGCCGCTGGCTGCCCCGCCCGGATCAGTCTCCCGAGCGCGCCCCTGCATGGTGGCGCACGCCGAGGCAAACCGGTAGACTGCGCGATTGCAGTCGACCAGCACAAGGAGACCGCGCCCGCGGTCCAAAGAGGTCCGAGCAGGAGGAGGACAGGAGCCCATGCGAACGGAGGTCGTCCGCGAGTTCCTCTCCGCGCTGGCCAGTCCCAAGACCTACGATTTTCGGCGCAACCACTACATCATCTTCGGGCTCCTGTGGGGCTTGCCGGTCCCGGTGCTGGGCATTTTGATCGAAGCACGCGCCGGGGTATTCGATGCTTCCTCTGCCGGGTCGGTGATCGCGGGTATGCTGGCCGACCCGTTCCACATTTTCCTGCTTCTGCACCCGGTCTTCTTCGCGGTCGTCTTCGGGACCCTGGGCACGATCCGGCTGCGCAAGATGGCTCAGATCGAGGAACTGGTCGAGCAGCTCGCGCAGGAGGTCAAGCTCCTTTCGCGCGCCAACGCCGAACTCCAGGAACTCGACCGGCTGAAGGACGAGTTTTTGAGCAATGTCACCCACGAACTCAAGACCCCGCTCGTGACGATGCGCGGGTATACCCAGATGCTCGAGAGTGGCCGGCTAGGCGAGCTGGATGACAAACAGCGCCGGGCGATCGACGTCATGCTCCGCAGTGCCAATCGCCTCCAGGAGCAGATCGACCGAATCCTGGCCGGCAGCCGGAACCTACACAGCCTGAAAGACATTGAACCTGAGGACCTTTCGCTGACCGAGCTGGTTCTGGAGGTGATGCACACGCAGACGCCCACGGCTGAGCAGCGCGGCGTGGATGTCCACCTCCAGCCGCCTCCCGAGCCGGTCACGCTCCATGCCGACCGCGTACGGATCCTGGAGGTGTTCAACAACCTGGTCTCGAACGCGATCAAGTTCACGGAAGCGGGGGGGCGGGTCTGGATCAGCTTCGGCGCCCCCTCCGGCGATAGGGTGCCGGTGGAGGTGGGCGATACCGGGGTCGGTATCCCCGAAGCGGCGCAAGAGCATATCTTCGACCGGTTCCGCCAGGCCGACGGCTCGATCCGGCGGGCCTACGGGGGTTCGGGGCTGGGTCTGTCGATCGTGCGGCAGAACCTCGAAGCACACGGGTGCGAGATCCGCGTCCAGAGCAAGGAAGGCAAGGGCACGCGCTTCTTCTTCGAGCTGCCCCTGTCGCGGGCGGCCGCCGCCCGGGCGCAAGAAAGCGGATAGATTATGGTAGACCGAGTGCAACGATCCACAGGAGGAAACCGATGAGCGGCCCGCAGAAGACCATTCTGGCCGTGGACGACGAACGCGACATCACCGAGATGCTCACGCTCTTGCTCGAGAGCGAGGGCTACCGGGTACTCACGGCCTCCGGCGGCGCCGAGGCGCTGAGTCTGCTCGAGAGCGAGAAGCCCGATCTGATCCTGCTCGACATCATGATGCCCGGCGTCGACGGCCATCAGGTCTGTCGCGCCATCCGCGAGCACAAGAGGTTCGAGGATGTGCCGGTCGTCATGCTGACGGCCAAGAACGATGTCGTACACATCGCCCAGGCGGTCGACGAGGGGGCCGACGGATTCATCGTCAAGCCCTTCGAGGTCGAGCAGCTCTTGCGTACGCTACGCATGCGGCTGGAAGGCAAGATCGACGCCTTCTATCGCTCCAGCAAGTCGGACACGACCGCAAAGGTCGGTGAGGACGAGCGCATCATCTTCATCGACCTGCTCGAGCCCGAGGACGTCTTCTCGGTCGTCATGGATGCCTGCAAGGGCCAGCAACACACCCTACTATCCTTGTGGCAGGAGGAGGTCGCCGAGCGCCGCCTGCAGACCTCGGCGCTGGTGAGCGTCAGTTCCACCGCCGACTTCGGCGACCTGCTCAACTGCATCTTCGGCGTCCCGGAGGTGCGCGTTTTGAACTGCTTCATCTATCGCGGCATGGCCGAGATTCCCGAGGAGATCCGTAACCGGGCCCAGTAGGCGCCCGATAACCACGAGAGCGAAGGGCTACCATGACGGAATTGGATATCAAGAACATCGGACTGCGCGGGGTCACCGTCGCCGACACCCGGATCAGCCTGGTCGACGGCATTCGCGGGCAACTCCTCTACCGGGGCTATCACATCCGTGATCTGGCCGCGAAGGCCTGCTACGAGGAGGTGGTCCACCTCCTGCTGCTCGACCGCCTGCCCAACCGCGACGAGCTCCTGCTCCTGCGCCGACGCCTGGCCGAGGCGCGCCGTTTGCCCGATGCGGTGCTGGACTACCTGAAGCTGCGCAGCCGCGAAGCACGTCCCATGGACGTCATCCAGGGCACCGTGCCCCTGCTGGCCGACTTCGACCCGGACCTGGAAGCCGATACCCGTCCGGCGATGGTGCGCTCGAGCCTGCGGATCATCGCCCGCCTGGCCTCGGTCATGGCCTGCTGGCGCCACCTGCGCCGCGGGCGACCCGTCCCTGAGGCCTACGACGATCCCTCGGTTTCTCACGCCCGCGCGCTCATGCAGATGCTGCTGGGCCGGGAGGCCAACGAAGACGAAGAGCGGCTGATGGACATCCTCCTGATCCTGCACGCCGAGCACACCTTCAACGCCTCCACCTTTTCGGCGCGCCAGGTGGCCTCCACCCTCGCCCACCTCTACGCCTCGGTCACCGCGGCGATCGGTTCCCTGAGCGGCCGCCTGCACGGCGGCGCCAACGCCCGCGTGATGGAGATGCTGCTCGAGATCGGCGACGCCGACCAGGTCCCGGCCTGGATCGAGGCCCGCATCGCCGCCCGCCGGCGGATCATGGGCCTCGGCCACGCCGTCTACCGGACCGAGGACCCGCGGGCGGCCATCCTGCGGGCGACGGCCGAGAAAACCCTGGCCGGCAAGGAGGAGGAGAAGTGGCTCGAGCTGGCCTGCGAGGTCGAGCGCATCGCGAGGCAGACCCTGCGTGAGAAGCGCGGCCTGGACCTGTTTCCCAACGTGGACTTCTTCTCCGGGCCCATCCTCTACGCCCTGGGCCTGCCGACCGACATGTTTCCGGCCTTCTTCGCCGTCTCGCGGATCGCCGGCTGGTGCGCCCACATCATCGAGGAGCAGCACGCCGAAGCCGCGCCGAAGCCCACGCTCTACCGCCCGCGCTCGAGCTACGTGGGGCGCTTCTGCGGCGACGACGGCTGCCCCTTAGAGCCCCTGAAGGGCCGGGGCTCGGGCACCCGCTACGGCGAGGATTACGAGGGCTGTCAGGAGATCGAGCGCTGCGGCGGCTGAGCAAAGGCGGCGGGCCGGTTCTTCCGCGGCCGGCCGCCGCGGTCTCGGGACTATACCCTTAACTGCAATCCACCGTGTGCATTATGGACTCAAATCCTATACGACCACCCCCCTCCCAGATGACAATTTCTGCATCAAAGCAAAAATGGTTGTGACATTCTTTGCTTATGTGCGAAATTCGCCCAATGCAAAGGAAGCGCTATTTGTACGAACCCATCGTCTCTGATCTTGCAGAGAAGATGGTCTTCGTTGCCGGTCCTCGCCAGGTGGGCAAGACCACGCTCGCCAAGGATATCCTCTCCGAAAGCGACGAGGAGACGATCTACCTGAACTGGGACAATCGCGACGATCGGCGGGAGATTCGAGCGGCCCGGTGGCCGGGCGCGCGAACCATCGTGGTCCTGGACGAACTCCACAAGTGGCGCACCTGGAAGAGTTGGATCAAGGGCGAGTATGACAAGCACTGCGAACACCTACATTTCCTGATCACGGGCAGTGCCCGACTGGATCTCTACCGCCGGGGAGGTGACTCACTTCAAGGGCGCTATCACCACTACCGCCTCCATCCCTTCTCCTATGCTGAACTCGCCGGCGGGGAGGACCGCAAGGCCTGTCTTCCTGGAGAAGGTCTGGAGATCCCGACTCGCGGTAGCCGCGATATCGTGAACACCTTGATGCGGTATGGCGGCTTTCCCGAGCCTCTCTTGAAAGCGTCGGCACGCACGTTGCGGCGTTGGCAGAAGGAGCGCATCGAGCGCTTCTTCCGCGAGGATGTGCGGGATCTCGAAGCCATTCGAGATCTGTCGTCGCTGCAGATTCTGGCGGATCTCATCCCAGAGAGAGTGGGATCACCGCTTTCCCTCAACGCGCTCCGAGAAGATCTAGAAGTGAGCCACCGGGCGGTCACCCATTGGATGAACATCCTCGAGCGGCTGTACCACGTCTTCCGCATACGGCCGTTCGACACCAAGCAGGCCCGAACCCTGCGCAAGATGCCGAAGGCCTACTTGTGGGACAGCAGCCTGGTCCAGGAAGCCGGCCCGCGGTTCGAGAACCTGGTGGCCCTCCACCTTCTGAAACTATGTCACTTTCTGGAAGACCGAGAGGGGTATCGGACGAAGCTATTCTACCTTCGGGACCGAGCCGGGCGGGAAGTCGACTTCCTCATGACGGTCGATCAGAGACCGTGGTTCGCGGTGGAGGCTAAGCTGAGCAACACCCACATCGATTCATCGTTGACCTACTTCCGGGAACGTCTTCGCATCCCCTACGCTTACCAGGTCGTGCTGAGCGGCACCCGGGACTTCGTCCAGGACGGTGTCCGCTGTCTACCCGCGCATCGCTTCTTCGGCGCGCTTCTCTGAGTCCGCCGATCTCTCCTGCCGCCGATCTCTCCTGCCGCCGCGGCCTCGGGACCATGTTCTCATCAACCTGACCTGCAATCCGACCCAGCAATCAGAGTCACATTATTTCAAGCAAAATAGAGAAATTCAACACATTTTTGTAATGAATTATTGACGCAGTGGCACATATTTTCTACGATGTCCTCATGAATCGCGACATCCGCCAAGAACTGGCATCCTGGAAGCTCACGCCACGCAGAAAGCCCCTGATTCTTCGGGGAGTGCGTCAATCAGGCAAATCCTACAGTCTCAAGAAGTTCGGAGATGAGAGATACGGAAACACCATTGATCTGGACTTCGAGGAGCACCCGGCACTCTGTGATCTGTTCGAACGGGATCTCGATCCAAAACGAATCATCCGTGACATCGGGCTCCTTACCGGCCAGCCCATCATACCCGGCGAGACGCTCATCCTATTCGACGAGATTCAGGCCTGCCCCCGAGCACTCACGTCGCTGAAGTATTTCTGCGAACGCGCGTCCGAGCACCATATCGTGGCGGCCGGCTCGCTACTCGGAAGTAGGATGTCGGGGAACAGTTCGTTCCCGGTCGGCAACGTCAATCTCCTCGATCTGCATCCCCTTTCGTTTCTGGAGTTCCTGGAGGCGATTGGGAAGCCCACATGGCGCGAAGCGATCGAATCGACCACGACCTTCACTCCACTCCCGGACCCGTTGCACGAAGCACTGCTTGCCAGTCTGAAGGTTTACTACATCGTCGGTGGAATGCCGGAGGCAGTGGACTGCTACCTTCGGACAGAGGATCTGGCAGCTGTCCGAGCCGTCCAACGCGAGATCCTGGACACGTATGCCTTGGACTTCTCCAAGCACGCCGACCCAAAAGACGTTCCGCGAATTGCTCGGGTGTGGGAATCCATCCCCTACCAACTGGCCCGCGAGAACAAGAAGTTCAAGTACGCAGACGTCTCGGCCCGCGCCAGATCCCGGGAGTATGCCAGCGCAGTTCAATGGCTTTGCGATGCCGCGGTGATCCTCCGTGCGCATTGCATCAGTAAGCCGGATCTCCCTCTGGGGCGGCATTCGGATCGGAGCGCCTTCAAGGTGTACGCGGCCGATGTCGGCCTTCTGGGCGCGATGGTCAAGCTGCCCGAGAGGGTCCTCCTCCAAGGCGACGCGCTGTTCACCGAATTCCGTGGTGCATTGGCTGAGAACTATGTGGCCCAGCAGCTGGCCCAGAGCCTCTCCAGAGATCTGTACTACTGGAGGAGTGAAGGCATTGCAGAGGTTGACTTCGTGGTGGAGCGCGACGGCCAGACCCATCCACTGGAAGTCAAGGCCGGCGTCAATCCGAAGAGCAAGAGTCTGCGGGTCTACGACGAGAAGTACACACCGCCGGCACTCTCCCGGAGCACGCTCCTCAATCTCAAACGCGATGGGAAAATCTGCAACTATCCTCTCTATGCCGTCTCGCTGCTTCCACTGTCAAACTGAGCGGGCGTCCAGCACCTCCGCCAGTGCGGGGATCGTCAGGCACCCAGTCTACCCTGCCTCCCGGTCCCCCAGGGCGACAAGCCCTGGAGAATCCTTCATTTGACAGGACCGTTCACCTGCCTCAGCCTCACGCAAACGCTTTGAGGGAGGTTGCCATGTCCGAAATACACGATTCGCCCGCGCCGCCCCCAAGCGGCGCCGAGCTGGCCCGTACGATCGACCACACGCTGCTGAAGCCCGCGGCCACCGCGGCCGACATCCGCGCGCTCTGCGAGGAGGCGCTCACGCACGGCTTCGCCGCGGTATGCGTCAACCCGATCTGGATCCCGCTGGTGGCCATGCTGCTCGAAGGCAGCGAGGTGGCCCCGTGCAGCGTGGCCGGCTTTCCGCTGGGCGCCAACCTGACCGAGGTCAAGACCGTCGAGGCGATCCGCGCCCTCGATGACGGCGCCCGGGAGATCGACATGGTGATCGCCGTCGGCGCCCTCAAGGAACGGCGGGACGACGACGTGCGCAAAGATATCGCGGCCGTGGTTCGCGCCTGCCAGGCCGGAGAGGCCCAGTGCAAGGTCATCCTGGAGACCTGCTACCTGACCGACGAGGAGAAGGCCCGCGCCTGCCGCCTGGCGATCGAGGCCGAAGCGAGCTTCGTCAAGACCTCGACCGGCTTCGGATCGGGTGGCGCCACGCTCGAGGATGTGCGCCTGCTGGCCGCCGAGGTGCGCGAGGCCGGCCTGGGCGTCAAGGCCTCGGGCGGCATCCGCACGCGCGAGGATGCCCTCGCCATGCTGGCCGCCGGGGCGACCCGGATCGGTACGAGCTCGGGGGTGGCGATCGTGGGAGGATGATATCGAAGGGTCACTCCGGAGCGAACACCGGCACCGGCGCAGGTTCCCTTGAGCCTCGGCTGGGAATTGGCCCGCTCGTCCGGGCAGATCGGGGGAGTGAACCGCCTGGTCGTTCAGCGTGGACTCGCCGGGTATGCCTATCCCGTTGATCCAGGTGAGCAAAGGTGTGATCGCTTCAGGCCGCGACGCGCTCGTAGTATTGTGGTCACATTGAAACGGAGAACCCGGTGCCATGGCAGCGATCTCTTCTGAAATGACATTCACAGGACCCACAGGCTCCTTCTTGCCTTGCCAAGCAGCTTGGACTAGGATCGTTGCACGACCTCAGGAAGATTCGGTAGATGGATTGGCGGGACCACATATCGGTCGATCGGAGCGTCCGTCATGGAACTCCGTGCTTTCGGGGCACGCGGGTCATGGTGTCCCTAGTTGTGGATCAGCAGGTGGAACACGAGGAACTCGAGGGTCCTGAAGGCAAGCGCGAACAACGGTGTAACTCCTCCTGGTCACCTGGTCGATCTGGCGCCGTCACCGTCGTCGCGGGCTGCCGTTGCCGGCAGCCGAACCTCCTTCGACGTCTCCGTGAGCGTCCACCTGGACGGCGTGATGAGGAGCATCTCGGCGAGCCCGTAGGGCAGCACCTGCTCGGACCACGGCCGCGCGGGATGCTCGGTGCTGAAGTGCAGGCAGACCGTCATGCCCTGAGCCAGACGCCCGCTGGCGAACGCCATCAACTCGCATTCCTCGATGGGCATCACGCGCCGCCGGTCCAGTGGGTAGGCCGGAAAGGTGCCGGCATGGATGTTCTCCACCGGCCCGTTTCGCCATGACGTGTTGAGCAGGGCGTTGGCGAATACACGGCTTGCGTGAGCTTCGACCTCGCCGCGCACGCGCTCGAGCCGCTCGTGACTGGCCACCTCGACCACGCGGGTCGCCATCTCCGGCTGTGACAGGGCTCCGAACTCGGTGACCTCGAGCTTCCCTGTCTTCTTCGGCATCGGAAGGTACCGCACCGCCCGGTTTACGAGCTGCTCGTAGTGACGGCCACCCGGGTCGGCTCGGTAGATGTCAATCCACCTTGCGAGCGCGGCCGATGCTTCGATGTTGATGCGGGCCATCTCGCCGTCGCTGATCCGGCTGACGCGCGGTGAATCGACGCCGGGCACGAGCGGCTTGAAGCGATCGAGCAACACAGCCAGGTACGAGCCCCATCGCAGTGCGACCGCTGCGGCAGCCACGCCCTCCCGGCCCACCATGGATCCGGAGGGGGGCTTCGGTGGATCCGGCTTCGCCTCGAGGTAGGCGAGCACTTGGTCGAACAGCGTTGTCTCCGGCGGAAGAACGACCTGCACGGGCCCATGTGGCCCGGCGTCCTCGATGCAGGAGCCAGCGTCGAGCACGAGTTCGTCATTGATGCGCACCAGAATGGGCGTGCGCAGACCACATGGTCCTTGCCTACAGGAGCTCACGTCGAGCCCTACGGTTGACGAGCTCACGGAGGAGCGCGACCTCGGCCTTCGTTGGCTTCCATCGACTCAGGTGCTCCAGACGGCGCTTCGCGAACCTATGTTCTGCGCTGACCACGCCGGGCGGCGGCTTCGAGAAAGCAATAGCACCGGACGCCGCTTCACTAGCGGTCGCCATGAGCTCCATGTAGTGCCGACGGTCGAGCGTGCCATCGGCGTGGGCCCGGCACTGGAAGTAGGCCAGACGGACCACCTCGACGGGACGCCGATCCTCCAGGAGCACCATGACCTCGGCGTACTGCACCCAGCCTTCTTCATCTACGGGGAGCCGCCCGCCACGAGAGAAGAAGTCATCGACCCTGCCGAACGGCAGCGGTCGCAACTCGCCATGGCGAGGTCTGAGGTAGAACCATGTTCGGACGCCCATGTCACGCACCATGTGCATAGTGGAGTGCATAGTGGAGTGCATAGTGGATTGTATCCACCCTCCCCCAGCAGGCGGGCAGCAAATCGCCTCAAATGGCCCTGCCACCGGGCACATCTCCGCTTGCGTCGCTCAGCCCACCCGGTCACTCGAGCGCCCTGGCCCCGGAATCCGGCCCCGGTCGCTCTTCTTCAGTCACATGGGCCAGTATAGCACGGTCCCGGAAGCCATGGCTTCGCCCTCGTCCCCACAGACTCGTTCCGGCTGGCAACGGGATCGGGGTGAGCTACCCTGGTGGAGCTGCTTCCGGACCATGCGCGGCGCCGCCGGCTCGCTGAACAACGGATCGAGGTGTTGGGCCGGCCCTAGCTTAACCAGGCGCTTCAGAGGCGCACGGGCCGATCGGGGAGGAATCCCCACAAGTTTCGCGACCTGACTCGTGCCAATGCCGTTGGCCTCACCGATGGCATGCATGATTCCATCCTCTTCACAGGCCTCGATCATTCTACCGATCCCGCTGCCCCACTGCTCCATCAGGCCCAACTCTCTATATACCCGTCCGATGACCCGATTACGCAACCGGGAGACACCTGTCAGGATGTCGTCCACCGTGAGTCCGAAGGGGAGTAGGCCGGGACTCTCCACCTCTACACGGTCGTCGAACCACTCGTCGGTACCAGTCGGCGCTGGTGCCGGGTCAATGCTTCAGAGTTCGAAGATCAGGGGGCATCCGCACTCGCGAGGACGTCCTCGCCATGCTGGCCGCCGGGGCGACCCGATCGGTACGAGCTCGGGAGTGGCGACACCGTGACGTAGCCGCGACAGGCCGCCCCGAACTCTTCTACCTACGAAAGAGGCTCTTCACGGCTCCCCACGTCGTCGACTGATCCTGCGACCCGCCTCCGGGAAGCTCGTCGGGCAGATCGCCCACGTCCGATGGGAAATCGCCTACATAGACCCCGAATCCCATGGCCGCCGTCTCGCTCCACACGACATCCGGCCGCTGCCATCCCTCGGGATAGCCCGTGTTGGGGGCAACGCAGATCCAGGGATCGCCGCCCGGACCGTTGAGGTCTGCACCGAAGTGGTAGTCGTAGGGCGTCTGTTCCTGGAAGTTCGGCTGTGCGCCTACATAGAACGGCCCGTCGACGAACGTGTGGATCTCGACATCGTAGAAACCGAACTCTGGCCACTCGGGAACGGTGTCGAAGTACACCGCAGGCCGAACCTGACGCACGAGGCCCGGCTGCCCCCCGTCGTCGCCCCACACGAAGAAGTCCGAGCTTCGCTCGACCGGGATGGTGTTGTCGGTGGTGGTGAGGTAGACGCGCACCCCCGCGATGACGGCGGGTCCGGTGTACCCCTCCGCGAACGCCCCGTAGTAGGGGGCCTGGATCCGCTGGTAGCGCCATGCGTAGGCGGTCTCGTAGGAATCGTCGGCATTCTGCCAGTACTCGTAGTCCCGCAGAGCCGACGGCTGGCCCGCCACGACCGCAATGGATCCTGCGATATTGATACTAGCGGCATGAGCGGGGTGGAGCAAGCGAGAGTCCCCAATGGGAGAACCTCCCGCAGCTGAGGCAGCGGCAGAGACTCTGCCAGGTAGCCTCCATGCCGCCGCAAGGGGCCCGACTAGGTACCGCTCGCAGAAGCATGGAACCTCTAAGGACCTATAAGAAAAGCGCTTGAAGAAAAACTCCGACATCCAGAAAAAAAGCTGGAACCCAGACTCAATTCAATGTTACTATTTGCGAAGTTGCTAAAGTACTTGAATGCTTACCTGCGGGTGATCGATAGAGGAGTAGGGCCATGAACGAAAACCTCGAACATCTCCAGAGCTACAAACAGCGGCTCTTCGGCGAGTTCGGGCGCCTGGGCAAGGCGCTCTACAGTCCGCGCCGGCTGGAGCTGCTGGATCTGCTGTGCCAGACCGAACGGACCGTCGAAGACCTGATGCGCCACACCGGGCTGTCGGCCTCGAATGTCTCCCAGCACCTGAGCGTGCTGCGCGACGCGCGCCTGGTGGCCTCGCGCAAGGAAGGCCTCTTCGTCTATTACCGTCTCGCCGATCCGGTCGTGGGCGACTTCTGGCGCGCGTTCCGCAATGTGGCCATTCACTGTATGGCCGAGGCGCGCGAGCTGGTGAACTCCTACAACGACGATCCCGAGGACCAGGCGCCGATCGGCGCCGACGATCTGCGGGCGCGCATCCAGCAGGGCGACGTGGTGCTTCTCGATGTCCGCCCGGCCAACGAATACGACGCCGCCCATCTGCCCGGCGCGCTCTCGATCCCGCTCGAGGATCTCGAGAGCCGCCTCTCCGAGATCCCCAAGGATCAGGAAGTGATCGCCTACTGCCGCGGCCCCTTCTGCGTGATGGCCCACGAGGCCGTGCGGCTCCTGCGCGCGAAGGGCTACCGTGCTCGCCGCGCCGAGGAGGGCATCCCTGAATGGCGCGCGCACGGCGAGCCGGTCGAAAGCAACGGCAAGCGGCTGGCAACCCAGGACTCTTCCCAGGACTCTTAGTTTGAAGCAACCCACGGTCTACGGCCGCGGCATGCGCCCGGCCAAGGACGCCTGAACATAGAACAACCTGGAAACGACCAGTGGACCCGAAGAACGATAGAGGTGCTGCCATGAACGACTCGAAACACTTTCTCGTACGGCTTGCGACCAACCACCCCAAGATCGTTGTCTCGCTGGCGGTCTTGGTGACCGTCCTCCTGGCGATCCCGATCCCCTCGGCGGTGATCGACACCGACCCGGAAAACATGCTCCAGGAAGATGAGCCGGTTCGCGTCATTCACTCGCGCATCAAGGAAGAGTTCAGTCTCTCGGATTACCTCGTGCTGGGGTTCACCGGTGAGTCCGACCTGCTCACCGAGGACTTCACGCGCCGGCTGGGATTGCTCGTGGAGCAGATCGAGGAGACCGAGGGTGTGGTTTCCGAAGATGTGCTCGCCCCGTCCACGGTGGATGACATCTACCGGACACCGGACGGGTCGCTGGTGGTCGGCGGACTCACCGAGCCCCGCACGGGATGGGATACGCAGCCCTCGATCGCGAGCAAGATCGAGAGCAACCCGCTCCTGAAGGGCAAGCTCGCCTCCCCCGACGGTCGGGTGGTCGCGATCTACATTCCGCTCGAGGCGAAAAAGTACGCCGCCACGGTGGCGCGGGAGATCGAGGCCGCCATGGAACGTATCGGCGGCTTCAAGAACTACCACATCACCGGGCTCCCGATGGCGCAGGACGTCTTCGGCCAGGAGATGTTCAAGCAGATGGGGATCTCGGCCCCGATGGCCGGTCTTTTGATCTTCCTGCTCATGCTCTTCTTCTTCCGTAAGCTCCAGGTCGTGCTGGCGCCGATGATCATCGCCGTCATGACCGTCATCTGGACGATGGGGCTGTTGATCTTCTTTGGCTTTACGGTCCACATCATGAGTTCGATGATCCCGATCTTCTTGATGCCGATTGCGGTCCTGAACTCGATCCACATTCTCTCGGAGTTCCACGAGCGCTATCAGAAGTCGAAGTCGCAGCGCAAGGCGATCGTCTCGACCATGCACGAGCTCTACAAGCCGATGATCTTCACCTCCATGACAACGGTCGTGGGCTTCGCCTCGCTCATGTCGGCCAATATTCCCCCCGTGCGGGTCTTCGGCGCTTTCGTGGCGATCGGCGTCGCGGTGGCCTGGACGTTGTCGGTCACCTTCAACCCGGCCTACGCCGTGCTGCTCTCAAAGCGGACGCTCTCGAATTTCGGCCGCAAGGGTGACAGCCACTCTCCCCTGGCCGCGTTCATGAACGCGGTGGGCCGCGCCTCGGTCCGGGGCCGCTGGGTGACGATCACCGCCACCGCCGCCGCGCTCTTTCTCGCCGGCTACGGCATCACGCAGATCGTGGTCAACGACAACCCGACCAAGTGGTTCAAAACCGACCACCCGATCCGGATCGCCGAGCAGGAGTTGGGCCGCCACCTGGCCGGCACCTACATGGCCTACCTGGAGTTCGATGCCAGCGAAACCGACGAGGGCACCGTCAAGACGCCCGAGGTACTTGCCTACATGGATGGCCTGCAGAACCGCCTCACGGCCCTGCCCCAGGTAGGCGCCACGACCGGCATCACCGACATCGTCAAGAAGGTGCGCTTCGAGCTAGGCGACGGCGACTCGACGAAGTACGCCGTCCCCAACGACGCGCAGGAGATCGCCCAGGAGCTCTTCCTTTACGAGATCGCCGGCGGGGATCCGGACGATCTCTACAAGTTCATCACCCCGGATGGCGAGAAGGCGGTTCTGTGGATCCAGCTCAAGGATGGCGACAATCAAGCGGTCGAGGAGATGGTCACCACCGCCGAGGCCTACATGGCCAGCGTGACCCCGCCCCCGCAGATGCGGTTCGACTGGGGCGGCCTGACCTACATCAACGTCGTCTGGCAGGACAAGATGGTGGTCGGCATGCGCAACGCGCTGCTGGGCTCTTTCGGCGTGGTGCTCATCATGATGATGCTGCTGCTGCGGTCGGTATCGCTGGGCATCATCTCGATGATGCCGCTGACGGTCACGATCGCCCTCGTCTACGGCCTCGTGGGCCTGACCGGCAAGGCGTATGACATGCCCATCGCGGTGCTGTCCTCGCTCACGCTGGGGCTCTCGGTCGACTTCGCCATTCACTTCCTCAAGCGCGGCCAGGAGATCTACAAGCGCGTCAAGAACCTGCGCGCCACGCTTGACGAACTCTTCGAGGAGCCCGCCCGGGCGATCGCGCGCAATATTGTCGTGGTCGCCCTCGGGTTCGTCCCCTTGCTGTTCGCAGCGTTGGTTCCGTACGTCACGGTGGGACTATTCTTCCTCGCCATCATGGCCCTGTCGGGAACGGCCACGTTCCTGATCTTGCCGGCCCTGCTGCTGGCGCGAGGACGAAAGGCATTCTGGCCCTGGGGAGCGCGTGAGACCACGTGGCAAGAGCGTCCCGTCCAAGCGGTCCCCGTCGCCAAGGAGGCATAGTCATGAATACGATCAACACCCATTTCAAGCATAGCGGCCTTAGCGGCTCGCACGTATCGAAAGCCCAGAGGATGATGACGGCCCTCGCGGCCGGCCAAAGGAGGTTCGCCATGAAGACTCTCGCTCTCGGCATCTTCGCCCTGTTCGCCCTGTTCACCCTGTTCGCCGCCGGCAGTGCCCAGGCGCAGGATCCCGCCGAGATCATGAACGACTCGCACGCCGCCTATTACTACGCCAAGGATGGTGGCTACGCCAAGGTGGAGATGATCCTGACCGACAAGAAGGGCCGCACCCGGGAACGCATGTTCTGGATGGTGCGCCGGGACATCGAGGACATGGGCGACCAGCGCTATTACACCTACTTCTTGGAGCCGGCCGACGTGCGCCGCACCGGCTTCCTGGTCCACAAGAACGCCGAAGGCAATGACGACCGCTGGCTCTACATTCCGGCGCTCGACCTGGTGAAGCGCATCGCAGCCGACGACCGCGGCTCCTCCTTCGTGGGCTCGGACTTCACCTACGAAGACGTCTCGGGCCGCCTGCCCCTGCTGGACAACCACGAGCCTCTGGGCGAGGACACGGTCGCCGGCCGGGCGGTCTACAAGATCAAGAACACCCCGAAGGACAAGGGCACGGCCGATTTTGCCTACCGGGTCAGTTACGTCGACAAGGAGAACCTCCT
Organism: uncultured bacterium; assembly: GCA_964573295.1. Classification (GTDB taxonomy): domain Bacteria; phylum Eisenbacteria; class RBG-16-71-46; order CAIMUX01; family WJJG01; genus CAYQJL01. The sequence continues at coordinate 136,813 of CAZNJE010000007.1, forward strand.
GCCCCTGAAGGAGGAGTACTACGATGACAAGGACCGCCTGCAGCGGGTCTTCGAGATCCTGGAGGTCAAAGAGGTCGAAGGCGTGCCAACGGCCACGATGCGTAAGATGACCGACTCGAAGAAGGGCAGCTTCACCGAGCTGAACTTCACCGAGGTTTCCTACGAGACCACGCTCGAGGCCGACGACTTCAGCGAGCGCATGCTCAAAAACCCGCCGCGCCGGTTCACGCGGTAGCGCGACGACAGAAGCAGAGCTGCGGAAAGGCTCAGAGGTAGCTGAGCAAGGCCACTCGGAGCTATCACGCGTGCACGTTCACGAAACAGGGGGTGTCATCATGGAATTCCTGAAGCCTTCCATCAAGGCGAGCCAGCAAGCAACCCGGGTCGCAGCGCATCACGCCGCCGCGCCGGAAACCCCGGCCGCCAGCGCGGCACTCGCCACGCTCGTGAGTTTGATCGCGATCTCGAGCCTGATCGCGGTCGTGGGCCTGACGGGCGTCACCCCGGCCGCGGCGGCGCCCTACATCGGCGGATTCGTCGAGGGCGCGCAGGCGATTCGGATCGACGAGAACGAGGCCCTGGTGGATCCATCCACGGGCGACGACGACCTGGCCGATCGCGAGTATCCCCGCAGCGAGCTGCGCGTACAGCTCACCGCCCAGGACTCGAACGACCTGGGATCGTTCTTCACCCGGATCGATCTGGTCAGCGACGCCACCGACCCGGACCGCAACGTCCTCGACGTGCGGGAGGCCTATATCAAGCTGTATCCGTTTCAGTGGATGGATCTCAAGTTCGGCCGCCAGGTGGCCACCTGGGGCACCGGGGACTTGATCTTCGCCAACGACCTGTTCGCCAAGGACTGGGAGGCCTTCTTCACCGGACTGGACGACAGCTACCTGAAGCCCCCGCAGGACCTGCTGCGCATGAGCTTCTACCCGGGCCCCTTCACGGCCGAGCTGGCGCTGGCCCCCTACTTCACGGCGGATGAGCTTCCCGACGGGCGCCGGCTATCGGTCTACAATCCATTCTCGCAGAGCGCGGTGGGTGAACTCGGCGCCCCGGCGATCGTCCAGCCTCAGAAGAACCTCACCAACGGCGAGGTCTTCGCCCGGGTCTACGACTATGCCGGCAGTTTCGAGTGGGCGATCTACGGATACAAGGGCTTCTGGCCGACGCCCCAGGGCATCTACATGACCCCGACCGGCGGCGGGCTCTACTACCCCAAGATGTACTCGGGTGGCGCCAGCCTGCGCGGGCCCGTGGGCTCCTATCTCGTCAACGTGGAAGGCGCAGCCTACATCACGCCCGATGATGAAGATGGAGACGACCCGCTCTTGCCGAACTCGCAGCTCCGCGGCTTCGTGGGTGTCGAGAAGAGCCTCGGCAACGAGTGGACCGTGAGCACGCAGTACTACGGTGAGTACATGCTCGACTACGAGAAGTACGAGGAGGCCCATCTGGCCACCTTCGGCGGCGAGGAAGCGCCCTTCGAGGAGCTTCGGTCAACGGTTACCGCGCGCATCTCGAAGTCGATGCGCAACCAGACGCTGAGGTTCTCGCTCTTCGGGTACGCGGGGTTGACCGATGAAGATTGGCACCTGCGGCCGTCGGTGAGCTACAAGATCGACGAAGCCATTACCTGGACCACGGGCGCCAACCTGATTGACGGCGAGGAGCCGCACACGATGTTCGGCCAGTTCCGGGACAACTCGAACATCTACATGCGGCTGCGGTACAGCTTCTAGCTGGAGCATAGCCTCTAGCCCGGCACGGCGGCTGAGCACAGCCAAGGCTGGGAAAGAGCTAGGAAAGAGCTGGCACCTACGGTGCAACCACAACAGGAGGATAAGGACATGACGGTGGAACATATCATTCGCGCAGTGGCGGGAACCTTCGTGCTGGGCAGCTTGACCCTGGGCTGGTTCGTCAGCCCCTACTGGTTCCTCTTCACCGCCTTCGTCGGGCTGAACCTGCTTCAGTCCTCGTTCACCAAGTGGTGTCTGATGGACACTATTCTTCGCAAGGCCGGCGTGGGAGCCCAGAGCTAGGGCTCCCCGCTTCAGGTCCCGGTTGCCCCAACCACACATCTCGCCGCGTTCATGCCATCAGGCACCGCGGCGAATCTCGATGCGCGTGCCCTGCCGGCGACCAACTTCGATGATCGTGCTCACGCCATCCTGGTCCCACTGTTGTTCGCCGCAGGGAATGGGTTCAATGCGGCTGTCGATGCGGGCGGCAATGTGCCACAACCGATTCACATCGGCGCGATTCATGGGCGGATCGAAGCGCGGAGAGACCACGATCAGATCTACATCACTCCATGCCTGCGCGTGATCCGGCGTCGTTTGGGATCCAAACAGGACACCGAAGCTCACCGGAATCCCTTCCGCATTGACTTGCTCGAGGTAGCGACGAACTACCGCTGCAATGCCTTGGTCAACCACGCAAGCACTCCTTCCGTTAGCACAACCCAGCAGCTAGGTGGCCCCGGAACGATCCTGCCGCTTCAAGATCTGCAGCCAGGAGGCTTCACCGATCGGGTAGGTGCGCAGGCGCCGCAGGCGTGACCGCGCGAACATCGCCTGGTACTCCCGGTTGGTGAACACTCCGCCTCCCTCGGTGCCGATGAGCATGTTCAGACCAAAGAGACCCGACCGGCGCGGTCCGCGCCGGTCTTCACGCAGGTAGAAGTCCTTCAGGTAAATCCGGCCCCTGGGATGCAACGCCCGCCGGGCCCGGCGCAGCACCCGGATCGAATCGGCGAGCGAGAACATGTGCAGCACATTGGAAATCAGAATCGCATCATAGGGGCCGCCCAGAGCATCCTGACGCGCGTCGCCCGACAGGCGGCTCACCCGCTCCTCGGCGCCTACCGAGCGCAAAAACTCGCCCGCCTGGCGGATGGCGCCAGGGAGGTCGAAAAGCGTGCACTCCAAGTGCGGGTACCGGGCAGCGGCCTCGGCCGCGTAGGCTCCGAGCCCGCCGCCGAGGTCCAGGAGCCGGCGGTGCGGGGTCAAGTCGACGAGGCGAAAGAACTCCTCCACCGAAGGCTGGGAAGCCCCCACCATGGCCTGCAAGAACTGGCGGCGATCCCCGCTGGATCGCCGGCGGGGTGTTACCGGGGTGCCGCTGCGCACGGCATCGGCCAACCGGGTCCAGCGGGCGTAGAGCCGCTGCTGGTGCTGCAGCACCGGAATCAAGCACTGCGGATTCTCGGGATCGAAGAGCGGCCGGCCGCCCGGCGCCAGATGATAGCGGCCGGCGCGCAGGCGCAAGAGACCCATCGTGAGGAGGGCGTCGAGGAGGGCCCGCAGCCCGCGACGTGAGCACCGCAGCCGCCGCACCAGTCCAGCCAACGTTCGGGGCTCGGCCGCCAGGGTCTCGAGAAGTCCGATTTCGTTGGCCGTGAGAATCGCCTGCGCATCCGCATAGGAAAGCACCTGCTCCATGAGGGTGCGGCGCAGATAGTCGGTCGAGGGACGCATGCTCACCTCCTGGGTTGATGCGGGCAGCATGCTTCAGATGGTCCGCCCAATCAAGCGTCGTGCATGTCGTCTCGCGTGGATCGGATCCGACAGACCGCTTCGAGCACTCGGCACACATTGAGCCCGGCCGTCCCTATCCTGTAGGATCGGTGGGTCACACGCATGCCAGGGAGGTTCGGATGATTCGGGTCGCAGCAGTACAGTCGCATCCCCGCTTGGGCGAGGTCGAGCAGAACGTCGGCGGGCTCAGCCAGCTGGTTCGCAGCACGAAGGCCGATCTATACGTCTTGCCCGAGCTTTGCACGACCGGCTACGCCTTCCCCGACAAGACCGCTGCCCGCTCCTTGGCCGAGCCCTATCCCACCGGTCCCTCCCTGTACCGGCTGGCCGAGCTCTCGAGAGAGACCGGCTCGGTTCTGGTGGCCGGCTTCGCCGAGCTCGGCCGCGACGACAAGGTCTACAACTCCGCGGCCCTCTTCGATCACGGCCGCCCTCTGGCCTGCTACCGCAAAATCCATCTCTTCGACACCGAGTTCACCTGGTCCGAACCCGGCGACCGTCCGCCGCGGGGTGTCCTTTCGGCAAGCCTGCGTGAACCCCGCCCGTCCCGCGGGTACCCTCCTGA